>JAABSH010000015.1 GCA_011390465.1 Desulfobacteraceae bacterium | reverse complement strand
CAAAGCCCATAACCATAGGTCTTTTGTCATATTACAGGACGGCACGGTGGCCGTCCCTACAACGCACGGAGGCCTTGACCGGTTCGTAGGGCAGGCCACCGCGCCTGCCTCAAAAAAAGACAGAACAAATTTACCGTATTTTTGCTTTCTGTTGTATCATGGTTTGGAAAAGGATATAGAATAGCTCGAAGGTGAAAGCTGAAAGCTGAAAGGGGAAAGATCAAAGCTCAAAGCTCAAAGGTGAAAGGGGAAAGCGGAAAGGGGAAAGATCAAAGCTCAAAGGTGAAAGCGGAAAGCGGAAAGGGGAAAGCTCAAAGCAAAAAGCGGAAAGGTGAAAGCATGGAAGAACAGAACAACGAAAACCAATGGTAGAAGCAATAGTCTATGAAAGTGTCTCAATTTTCCCGAATCCTGATTATGATTGCAATTTTTACGGTGGCGGCAATTATGATCTGGTTTTTTATCAGCCGGATGTCGTCGCGGCAGGTGCCGGAAGCCGGGGGCCGGGGGGCAAAACCGGTTCCCGTGGAAACTGCTGAAATTGAACGCGGCGCCATTGAACTGCGCAGAACATTTTCCGGCACCCTGGAATCCCGGGACGAGTTTGTGGTGTCTCCCAAAATTACCGCCCGGGTGGCGCAGTTATATGTGGATCTCGGGGATATGGTCAAATCCGGGCAGGTGATTGCAGCCCTGGACAGGGAAGAATATCTCCAGGCCGTGGCCCAGGCAGAGGCGGACGTGATGGTGGCCAGGGCCAATGCCATGGAAGCGAAAAATGCATTGGAAATCGCGGCCCTTGAACTGGAGCGCTTTAAAACCCTGCGCAGCCGGGGGGTGGCGTCGGAATCGCAATTTGACGCGGCCCGGGCCGAGCATTTGTCTAAAATCTCCCGCCATGAAGTGGCCAAGGCCCAGGTGACCCGGGCCGAAGCCATGCTTGAAACCGCCAGAATCCAATTGGGTTACACCTCGATTACAGCGCAGTGGCCCAATCAGGGCCCGGATCAGGACAACTCCCGGGCCGTTGCGGCGCGATACGCAAATGAAGGGGAAATCGTTGCAGCCAATGCGCCCCTGGTTTCCATTGTGAGCCTGGACCCGATTACCGGCGTGATATTTGTGACGGAAAAAGATTACGGCCGTTTAAAAATCGGCCAGGCCGCGTCCATGGTTACGGACGCATATCCGGATCGCCGGTTTGAAGGCCGTATTGACCGGATCGCCCCGGTGTTCAGCCAGGCCACCCGCCAGGCAAAGGTCGAAATGGTCATTCAAAATCCGGATCACCTGCTCAAACCCGGCATGTTTATCCGGGTCACGGTGGTGCTGGACCGTGTTGAAGACGCGGTTATGGTTCCCGGGCAGGCGTTGACCCGGCGCAATGACCGCACCGGCATTTTTGTTGTCGATGAATCCGCCGGCCGGGCCTTGTGGCGGGAAGTCGTTGTGGGCATTCAGGAAAACGGACGGGTGCAGGTGATCGGCAGCGCATTGTCCGGCCTGACACCTGATCTGCCTTTGGGTCAATCCGGGGGCCAGTCTTTTGGCCGGGTCGTAACATTGGGGCAGCAGCTGCTCGCGGACGGCGCAGCCATCCGTGTTTCTGAACCTTCCCCTGATCCGGAACCCCCCGGCACTGAAACCCGCCCGGAGACGCCTGTCAGATGAATTTACCGGGATTCAGTGTCCGCCGGCCGGTTTTTACCACAATGGTCACCCTGATTGTGGTGCTTCTCGGGGCAGTATCCTTAAGCCGTCTGCGCATTGACATGCTGCCGAACCTCGAACTGCCCACCATCACTGTTCGCACCCAGTACGAAGGGGCCAGCCCCGTGGTGATGGAGCGGCTGATTACCCAGATTATCGAAGAGATTATTGCCACCGTGCCCGGCGTGGAAGAGCTCACCTCGGAATCTTTCGAAGGCAACAGCCGTATCCGGGTGCGTTTTGCGTGGGGAACCGATATTGATACCGCGGCCCTTGATGTTCAGTCCACCATTGAAAATGAAATGAATGAACTGCCGGATGATATTGTCCGGCCCCGGGTCAGCAAATTCGATATTAACAGTTTTCCCGTGGTCCTGCTGGGCATTTCCAGCAACCTGGATCCGGTGGAGCTGACCACGTTGATTGAAGACCAGATCCGGTACCGGTTTGCCCGGATTCCCGGGGTGGCGCAGGTGGATTTGTGGGGGGGATATAACCGCGAAATCCGCATCGGGCTGGATTTTTCCCGGATCAGGGCCTTGGGCATTCCCCTGGATAAAATTTTAACCGCCATCCGGGATGCCAACCTGGATCTGCCGGCGGGCGCCATTGAAGAGGGCCGGTATGAACTGACCCTGCGGGCGCCGTCGGAATATACCAGCCTGGACCAGATCCGCCAGACCGTGATCCATGTGCAGGACGGGGCCGCCGTCACCCTGGAGCAGGTTGCGGATGTCCAGGACACCTATGAAAAACGCACCCGCATCATCCGGGTCAACAATGCCCGGGGCATCCGGGTGGCCATTCGTAAGCAGGCCGAGGCCAATACGGTTGAAGTGTCCAAACGGATTCTGGCGGAAATTGACGCGGCCAACCGGGATTTTCCCCATGTGCAGATTGTGCCGGTGATCAATCAGGGGAATTTCATCGAACGCTCCATTGCCAATGTGGCCCGGTCCGTGATGTACGGCGGGGGGCTGGCCATTCTGATTCTGCTGTTTTTTCTGCGCAATATCCGCAGCACCATCGTGATCTCCCTGTCGATTCCCATTTCCATTATTGCCACGTTTGCGCTGATTTATTTCGGCGGGTTCACCCTTAACCTCATGACCCTGGGCGGGCTGGCCCTTGGGGTGGGCATGATGGTGGACAGTTCCATTGTGGTGCTGGAAAATATTTTCCGAAGGCACACGGAAAACCGGGAAGCCGCGCCCGCAGCCGCGGAAGAAGGGGCAAGGGAGGTGGCGCCGGCGATTGTGGCCAGCACCATCACCACCCTGGTGATTTTTCTGCCCATGGTGTTTGTGCGCGGGGTCTCCGGGGTGCTGTTTCAGGAACTGGCCTATGTGATTATTTTTTCCCTGACGTGCAGTCTGCTGGTGTCCTTGAGTCTGGTGCCCATGCTGACGGCCAAGCTGTTCAGCATAGAGCGGGAAAACATCTTTGCAAAACAGCCGGTGGTCCGGAAATTAGCGGCTGCCGGAGAAGTGTTTTTCATCCGCCTGGACAATGGGTATCGTGATCTTTTGTCAGTGGTGCTGGATCACCGCTCAACCACGATTTTGATCGCTTTTTTGATGGTGGGCGCCAGTCTTTTGCTGGTGCCGCTTATCGGCAGTGAATTCATGCCCCCCAGTGACGAAGGCGAAGTGCGCATTACCGGTGAAATGGAAGTGGGCACCCGCCTGGATCTCATTGACCGGCAGGCCCGCCGGATGGAAGCCCTGGTGTTTTCCGCTGTGCCGGAAATCGTTTCCGCCATGGTCAGTGTCAGCGGCGGCCGAACATCTTCGGCCCAGATCCGGCTTTCCCTGACCCCGTCCGCCCGGCGGACCCGTTCCAATGTGGAAATTGCAAATGACCTGCGCGCGCGGCTGGACGGAAAAATTCCCGGCATGGAAGTCCGGGTCCGGGCCCCTCAGGGCCAGTTTTTGCTGGAACGTCTTCTGGGCGGGGATGAAGGTCTGAGACTGGAAATCCGGGGGGATGATCTGGAAATTCTGGAGCAGCTTTCCCAAAAGACAGCAGACGCCATTTCAGGGGTGGCCGGCATTACGGATGTGGAAACCAGCCGGGACGCGGGCATGCCGCAACAGGAAATCCATGTGGACCGGGACAAAATTGCGGATTTCGGCCTGAGTATCCGGGATGTTTCCCAAGCACTGGAAACCGCCATTGCCGGGTCCAGAGCGGGCGAATACCGGACCCGGGGCAATTCCTTCCGGATTTTTGTGCAGCTCAAAGACGCGGAAAAACGCACGATCGAGGAAATTCTTGATTTGACGTTAACCGGGGCCGACGGGGACCAGATAGCCCTGCGCAATTTTGTTTCCACGGAAAAAAGCCTGGGACCGGTGGTGATCAACCGCAAGGACCAGCAGCGGCTGATGACGGTTCAGGCGAATGTGTCGGGCCGGGATCTGGGGTCTGTGGCAGCGGATGTGACATCGGTTTTGCAGACCCTGCCCCGGCCGGTGGGATACGGGTTTACCATTGCCGGGAATTTTGAGGAGCAGCAGAAAGCATCCCGGGAACTGATGATTTCCCTGCTGCTGGCCCTGGTGCTGGTTTACATGGTCATGGCCTGCCAGTACGAATCCCTGGTCAATCCCCTGGTGGTGATGTTTTCGGTTCCCGTGGCAGGGGTGGGGGTTCTGGTGACCTTGTTTCTGACCGGGACCACGCTGAATGTGCAATCGTATATTGGCTGCATCATGCTGGGCGGCATTGTGGTGAACAACGCCATTCTGCTGGTGGACCAGGCCGGCCGGCTGAGCGCGGGGGATATGTCTGTTAAAAGCGCGCTTATGGAGGCAGGCCGGCGGCGGCTGCGGCCGATTTTGATGACCACCCTGACCACCATTCTGGGGCTGATGCCCCTGGCGCTGGGGATCGGGGAGGGCGCCGAAGCCCAGGCCCCTCTGGCCAGAGCCGTGGTCGGGGGCCTGACAGGCTCTACGCTTATCACGCTGCTGCTGATTCCCGCGATATATTCTGTTTTTCACCATAACCCCAAACGCAATGGATCGTGATGCACTGTTTTAAAAAAGGCAAATACCGGGTTGGGGTGTTGTGTCTGGTTTTTTCTGTGATTGCCGGCTGCGCAACCCCGGACCGGTGGGACTGTTTTGATCCCCGGCCCGGGCAGGACAGGGAAGCCTCCCGTGAAGCTGACGGCGGTGAACCCCTTTTGGAAATCACTTTTGATCTGCCGGCGGACGCGGACGCGGACGCCAAAACATCTGTTGCTGATGCTATTTCCGTAACCGGCCATCAGATGGATCTCTCGGTTGAGCAGGCGGCGTTTTTTGCGTTGCAGCATAACCGGGATCTTCAGGTGCGCCGCATTAATCCGGCCATCAGCGGTACGTTTGAAAAAATCGAACGCGGTGTTTATGATCCCGAGGTTTTTGCGGAGCTGGATTTTTTTGATGAAAAAGCCACTGAAACCTCCCGGGCCACGGGCGAACAGTTCGGGGTGGAAGGAACCGATGTTGAAATGATTGCCGGTGTGCGCCAGCAGCTGCCAACGGGCACCACCCTTGAAGCGGCTGTTTCCCATGATCGCAGCATTTCGGACCGGGCCCCGGACCAGCAGACCGCCCGCATCGGGCTCAGCATTACCCAGTCTTTGCTCAAAGGATTCGGGCCGGCGGTCAACCTGGCAGGAGTGCGCCAGGGGGCACTGGATTTTGCCGCAAGCCTCTATGAACTCCGGGGGTTCACGGAAACGCTGCTTGCAGATACGGAAACCGCCTATTGGCAGTATGTGCTGGCCCGCCAGGAAATTGCCATTTTTGAGCGGTCCCTGGCTGTTGTCAAACAGCAGCGGGATGAGATCGAACATAAAATCGAGGTGGGGCTGGTGCCGGAAATTGAGGCTGCCGCGGCCCGGGCCCAGGTCGCCACTTACGAACAATCGTTGATTGACGCGCACAGTCTTTTGAATGAGCGGCGTATCCGGCTTCTGCGGTTTCTCAGCATTCCCTGCGACCGGCCATTTGATTTGGCGATTCATCCGGTGTCGGATCCCTTTGGACGGCCCGCGCCGGTCAGTGATCTGGCGGACCGGCTGATGCTGGCGGATCAGTATCGTCCGGACTTGAATGAAGCCCGGCTGCGGCAGCAGCAGAACCGGCTGGAGACAGTGGTGACCCGAAACGGGCTGCTGCCGGAACTGGATCTTTTTGCCGCCCTGGGCCGGACCGGGTATGCGGATAATTTTTCTGATTCCTTTCACGAACTGGACAGCACCACCTATGACGTTTCCGCAGGGGTTCGGTTGAACCATTATGTCGGCAATCGCGCGGCAAAAGCCCGGCATGAAGCCGCAGCGTTTTCCCTGCGTCAGGCATCGGAAGCCGTGGCCAACCTGCGGGAGATGGTGGCAATGGAAGTCCGGCTGGCGGTGAATGAAGTGGATCGCGCCTGCCGGCAAATTGCCGCAAGCCGTGCCACCCGGCTGCTGGAGGAAGAAAAACTTCAGGCGGAAAAAGAGCGTTTTGACGTGGGCGCCGGCACTTCTCTGCTGGTGGCCCAGGCCCAGCGGGATCTTTTGATCAGCCGCATCGCGGAAGTCCGTGCCGTGATCAATTACCGTATTGCGCTCGTGAAACTGTATCTGGCGGAAGGGAGTTTGCTGGAACGGCGGGGGGTGACATTTGAATGACGGCTTTATTTTCTTTTTTTCCCTTTGCCGACCAGTCCCTGGGATTTGGCCCGGTCTGCCCACTGCTGCCGGGCCTGGGCCTGCATGTCGGTGATGATATCGGTTTCATCAATAATTTCCGTGCCCAGCAGGGTTTCCAGAATATCTTCCATGGTCACCAGGCCGGTGGTTTCGCCGTATTCATTCACTGCCAGGGCGATGTGTTCCCGCCGGTTTAAGAGCTGCTCAAACAGGGAAAAAAGCTGAACAAACTCCGGCACCACCAGCATAGGGCGGCTGATCGATGCAAGGGGCCGGTCCATCTGATCTCTGGCAACAGCGAGCAGCAGGTCATTTTTCAAGACATATTTCTGAATGGTGGTTTTATCCTTCTGATACAGCGGGATGCGGGAGACGGAAATATCGGAATATTTTTTCACGGTTGCGCCGCAGCGCATGGTTTCCGGCAGCGCAAAAATGAGTTTGCGCGGGGTCATGATGTCTCTGGCCCGCATTTTCCCAAAATGCATCAGGCTTTTTAAGATCAGGGATTCTTTTTTCAAGAAAAGCCCTTCCGCCAACCCCAGATCTGCCAGGGCCCGAATTTCATCCCGGGTGATGGACTTGATTTTTTTTTTGCGGGCAATCAGTAAAATGAGTTTTTCAGACAGCCAGACCAGGGGGTAGAGCAGAATAATCATTTTTTCCAGCGCTGAAATTGTGAACCCGGTGAGCTGGCGCCAGAACAATGCGCCCATGGTTTTGGGAATAATTTCCGACAAAAAAAGGATTAAAAACGTCAGGACAGCGGAGACCAGGGCCAGGTATTTGCTGCCGAAAACCACCATGGCCTGAGCCCCTACACCTGCCGCGCCAACCGTGTGGGCAATGGTGTTCAGGCTTAAAATCGCGGCCAGGGGCCGGTCAATATTGGTTTTAAAATGCCGCAGTTTTTTCCCGGGGATCGGGTGCTCTTTTTCATAATTAATGGTGAAACTGGGAGGGATGCTCAACAGCACGGATTCCAGGATGGAACAGAGAAAAGACACCCCCAGGGCCAGAAAAAGATATACAAAAAGTAATGTCATGTCAGATGGGTTCCACTTTTAGATTAATTTTAACCGTTCCGGTCATTAAATCCATTTTTGAAGAGTTTTTGATAAACCTTGTAATGGGAAGTGTCTTTCAGATTCACCGGAAGGATGGCCGCCCCGTCAAAACTGAAAATTTCCGCCTGTTCGCAGGACATGAGAATGGGCGAATGGGTGGAAATAAAAAATTGGGCAGTGCCGTTGCGGCTTTGTTCCGTGATCAACGCCAAAAGATCCAGCTGGGTTGCAGGAGAAAGGGCCGCTTCCGGCTCATCCATAAAAAAAACGCCCCTACGGTTATACATGGACCTGAAATAGGCCATGGTGGATTGGCCGTGGGACTGGGTTATCAGGGATGCGCCGCCGTAATATTCAAGAATGCCCGGACTGTTTACGGCCCATTCGTCCACAAGCTGTGAAAAGTTCCGGAACAGCTCGGGGGAGAAAAAAGACCCGTTGACAGGGCCGTCTGTCCAGCCGATATCCAGGGCGTATTGAAGTCTGTTTTCAAACGGGTTGTTTTCCGCGCGGGTGCGTTCAACCCCTTCCCAGATGTGAATATGGCAGCGGAGGCAGATGGCGCGCAGCAGGGTGGATTTACCAGTGCCGTTTTCTCCGGTAAAAATCGTCACCGGCCGGTTCAGGTTGAGGGCATCCGTGTTTTGCAAAATGGCAAGACTGAACGGATATGCCTCTTTTGTGGGGAACTGCCCGTGATTGATAGTGATTTGATTAATATACACAAATACATCCTTATGGGTAAATATTTTCAAAATAATACAAATTCTGTTTCAGTCTTAATCAGGGGAAAAGGAAATTTCAAGAGCTGAATCATTTTAAAATGCATAAATATCAGTATCCGGATCTGTTTTATTGCAAATGATCACAGGGAATCGGAGGGATTTTTGAAAAAATCCTCCTTTTCCGGAAAAGGGGTCACAGGGTGCCGCAGATGCGGTGCCATGTGACCACTTGGGTTATATTTGATACAAAAATGTATCAGTTGCCAGTGCTTTTTCTGGTGTAAAAACGGGTAATTTTTCTTTAACATATTGGTTTTTATTATTTTTTGAAAGAATCGAAACCACCGGTTATAGCTGGCATAATTTTTGAAGCCTATATTTAAACATTCTTTGATATTCTTTTTTATCGGTTATTACTTAAGAAAGCCGTCATCTTTTGATGGAGACTTACCGTGGTTAACTGCAATGGCGTCAATCATCTGGCATTTGTGACCGGCAATATGGACATGACCATCCGCTACTGGCGGGATCTTCTGGGAATGCGCCTGGTGGCCGGCATTGGCGATGGAAAATACCGGCATTATTTTTTTGAACTTTCCAAAACCGATATGGTGGCGTTTTTTGAATGGCCGGACGCGGAAAAGGTTGACATAAAGGATCACGGGGTGCCGGCAAAAGAACCGCTGGCGTTTGATCATGTTTCCTTCGGGGTTGAATCTGAAAATGATCTGTGGGCCCTGAAAGATAAAATCGAAGCCGCCGGGTTCTGGGTGTCCGAAGTCATGGATCACGGGTTTATTTATTCCATTTATACCTTTGATCCCAATAATATACCCATTGAATTCAGTGTCGCGGCAAGAGACATTGACCTTCGGAACACGCCCCAAATGAAAGATCCGGCGCCTTCTCCAGCAGCCATGGAAGGCGCGGACCCCGTACCAGGCCACTGGCCCGGGGTTACCTGTCCCACCAAAGTTTCAGAGCGGGAGGTGTTTCCCGGTGAAGGACTGGTGCTTTCCAGGATTGCAGATCAATCACGGCGTGAATCAAAATCATAACCTACAGGGAGGACAGTAAATGAAACTGTTGATTATCGGCGGTGTTGCCGGAGGGGCCACCGCGGCTGCCAGGGCCAGAAGACTCAATGAAGAAGCGGAAATCATTTTGTTTGAGCGGGGCGAATTTATCTCTTTTGCCAACTGCGGTCTTCCGTATTATATCGGGGATGTGATCAAAGAGCGGGACAGCCTGCTTGTGACAACAGTGGAAGATTTTAAAAAACGCTATGCCATTGATATCCGGATTTTTTCCGAAGTCACTGAAATTGACCGCCCGCGGCGGCAGGTGCGGGTTAAAAATTTACAGACCGGTGAAACCTACCGGGAATCCTATGATAAAATTATTCTGTCGCCGGGCGCGGAGCCCTTTAAGCCGCCTATTAAGGGCATAGATCTGGATACTGTTTTTAATCTGAGAAACATTCCGGATTCCGAACGGATCAAGAAATTTGTGGATGAAAAAAAGCCGCAGTCCGCCGTAATTGTGGGCGGCGGGTTTATCGGCCTTGAAATGGCGGAAAATCTGGCCATTCGCGGGGTGAAAACCACTATTGTGGAAAAACTGGAACAGGTCATGCCGCTGCTTGATTTTGAAATGGCCAGTTTCATGTCCGCCCATCTCAAGGAAAAAGGCGTGGATTGTGTGCTGGGCGACGGCATCCAGTCATTTTCCAAAGAGGGTGAAGCCCTTGTGCTGGAGACGGAAAACGGCAAAACCCTTACCTGCGACATGGCGATTTTGTCGATCGGCGTAAAGCCCGAAAACCGGCTGGCCCGGGAAGCCGGTCTTGACATCGGCCGGCGGGGCGGCATCAAGGTCAGCGCCACCATGCAGACCTCTGATTTTGATATTTACGCGGTGGGGGATGCCGTGGAGGTGACGGATTATGTTACCGGCATGACCACCATGACCGCCCTGGCCGGGCCGGCCAACAAGCAGGGACGGATTGCCGCGGACAATGTCATGGGCCGGCGAAGCATTTTTCGGGGGACCATGGGCACGTCCGTGGTCCAGATGTTTGACATGAGCGTGGCGTCCACCGGTGCCAGTGAAAATTTTCTCAAGGCCAATGATATTCCGTATCTTGCAAGCTACACCCATTCCGGATCCCATGCGTCTTACTATCCCGGGGCCGAAATGATGGCCATTAAACTGTTCTTCTCCCCCAGCAGCGGCAAGGTCCTGGGCGCCCAGATTATCGGGAAAGAAGGGGTGGACAAGCGTATTGATGTGATTTCCACCGCAATTCACGGCAATATGACCGTCTATGATCTGGAAGAACTGGAACTGGCCTATGCGCCCCCGTATTCCTCGGCAAAAGATCCGGTGAACATTGCCGGTTTTGTGGCCGCCAATATTCTGAAAGGGGATGTGAAAAACATCAACTGGAATGAAATGATCGATATGGATCCGGAAACCGATGTGTTGATTGATCTCCGCAACGCCGATGAACTGGCGGAAGCCGGAAAAATCAGCGGCGCACTGCATATTCCCCTGTCTGAGCTGAGAGAGCGGCTGAGCGAACTGGATCCGGAAAAACGCTATATTTTGTTTTGCGCCATTGGCTTGCGCGGATACGTGGGCTACCGCGTTTTGTCTCAGAAGGGGTTTAACGCAAGAAATCTGAGCGGGGGGTACAAAACATTTTTGGGAGCCAAAAGCAAAATCATGGCGGAATCCCCGGCAACTCAGCTCTGGCGTGCGGAATAGGCATTTAAATTTTTTTCGCCTTTGGCAAATATCTTACAAAAGCACCAGGGAAGTTGGTGGGACTGTCCTCTAATCTCAAAATGATCGCAAAGGACAACCTGCCGGGAGTAAAACCCGCAAACGAAAGGAGAGACATCATGGCCAACGTGACGTTTAAAGACAATCCAGTCAATATCATTGGAGAATTGCCCGCTGTGGGAGACGCGGCGCCTGATTTTACGCTCACAAAAACCGATCTGTCAGATATACGTCTGTCGGATTTCAACGGCAAACGGGTGGTTCTCAATATTTTTCCAAGCATTGAAACCCCGGTTTGTTCGGCATCCGTGAAACGTTTCAACACTGAAGTGGCAAAATTTGAAAACACGGAGGTTTTGTGTATTTCAAGGGATCTTCCTTTTGCCCATGCCCGGTTTAACGCCGAGCAGGATATTAAAAACGTTATTTCCCTGTCTGAACTCAGAGATTCGGAATTCGGGCAGCACTATGGGGTTCGCATGACAGATGGGCCGCTGGCCGGTCTTTTTGCAAGAGCGGTGGTGGTGGTGGATGAAAACAGCCGGGTGGTTTACACGCAGCTGGTTCCCGAGATTGCCGAGGAACCGGATTACGCGTCCGTGCTGAAGCTTCTTGGCAGGGACGCGGGAGATCTTGAATTCTGCACCACCACATCCACGCCGGAGCATTCCCGCCCGGCCGAGGACGAGGGGCCGTGTGATGATGGTACCAGCGGAAGAATTTGATGTTTTACGGTTGCATCGATTTTAGGATTTGCAACAAACCGAAAGGGAAGGAGAAACAGTGATGTCTGTTGATATTACGGTCACCATCGGGGGTGAAGCCGGGCAGGGGATTCAGACGGTGGGCGATCTTCTGGCTCAGGTCTGCCAGAAAGCGGGCCTGTATGTGATGGCCATTAATGATTTTGAATCCCGCATCCGGGGGGGCCACAGTTTTGTTCAGATCCGCGTGAGCGACCATGAAATTTTTTCTCCCAGAAACGCGGTTCATCTTCTGATTGCCCTGGACCGCAGAACTGTGCTGCTGCATCAGGACAAAATACCTGACGGCGGTCTTATTTTGAGCAGGGAATCTTTTGAAGAAGCAAAAAAGCCGCTGGTGCCGGTGCCATTTGAAGATCTGGCAGACCAGGCCGGCGGGAAAATCACCGCAAACACTGTGGCCGCAGGCAGTTGTCTGGCCCTTTTGGGAGCGCCCTTTGATATTTTAAAGGAGATTTTGGCCGGCCGGTTCGGAAACAAAG
Organism: Desulfobacteraceae bacterium; assembly: GCA_011390465.1. Classification (GTDB taxonomy): domain Bacteria; phylum Desulfobacterota; class Desulfobacteria; order Desulfobacterales; family Desulfosalsimonadaceae; genus SURF-3. The sequence goes on along the minus strand of JAABSH010000015.1, from coordinate 60,836 downwards.
GGGCCTCGGTTCTGGAAAAAAACATAAAAGCCGCGGAACTCGGGTATGCGGCCGTGTCCGAAACCCGTTTTAAATGGGCTTTTGACTGGGGAAAAACCCCGGAAAAAGGAATGCTCATGAATGGTTCCAAAGCCATTGCCCTGGGCGCGCTGGCAGCAGACTGCCGGTTTGCGGCTTTTTATCCCATGTCTCCGGCCACCGGGATTATCCGCAACCTTACTGCCATGACGGAAAAAATCCCCTTTGTGGTGGAGCAGGCAGAAGATGAAATCGCGGCGGTGAACATGATTATCGGCGCGTCTTTTGCCGGTGTGCGGGCCATGACCTCCACATCCGGGGGCGGGTTCTGTCTCATGACCGAAGGCCTGGGACTTGCCGGGATCGCGGAAATCCCCATTGTTATTGTCAATGCCCAGCGGCCCGGCCCGGCCACGGGCCTTCCCACCCGGACGGCCCAGGGGGATCTCCTTTTTGTGATCAACGCGTCCCAGGATGAATTTCCCCGGTTTGTGTTTGCGCCCCGAAACGTGGAGGACGCCTTTTTTCTCACCATCCAGGCCTTTGCGCTTGCGGAAAAATATCAGGTGCCGGCCATTATCCTGACCGACCAGTTTTTAAATGACTCGGTGTTTTTAACCCGGGAAAAATTCGAAGCACCAAACCAGGTCACCCGGTTTATCGCCACTGACAAAGACCTGGAAGATCCGGAAAACTATCTCCGGTTTGCGGTAACCGACACCGGGGTTTCCCCCCGGGCGCTTCCCTGCCGGGGAAAAGCGATTGTGGCCTCCAGCGGCAACGAGCACCTGGAAGACGGGCATATCAGTGAAGACAAAGCCAATCGCACCCGGATGGTGGACAAGCGGAACACAAAACTCGCGGCCATGACAGCGGAATTGGACGGTCCCGAGGGATATTTTGAAGATGCGGATTTTCTGCTCCTGTGCTGGGGCAGCAGTGCGGGCGCTGTCAAAGAAGCTGTGGATCTGTTGAGAAAAAAAGATATCAATGTGGGATGCCTCGCCTTTTCCCATATCTGGCCGTTTCCCGTGGAAAAGGTGCGGAAACTTTTGGCAAAGGCCCGAACGTGCGTTACCGTGGAACTCAATTCCACGGCCCAGTTTAAACGACTCCTCCTTCAGGAGGCCGGTATCACCTGCAGCGGCGCTATTTTAAAATACGACGGCCGGCCCCTGTTGCCCAGGGACGTTATGGATAAAATTAACAATCTTATGTGATGTAAACATTTTTATAGAGGCGAACCCATGCTGACAAAAGAAAGTTTTTTTTGTGATTTTGAAAACAAATGGTGCCCGGGATGCGGCAATTTTCAAATCCTGGATGCCATGAAAGACGCCTTTGCCGCAATGGATCTGGCCCCGGAAAAACTGCTGGTTGTCTCCGGCATTGGTCAGGCCGGCAAAACCCCGCATTTTTTGCGGTGCAATTTTTTCCACGGGCTCCACGGTCGGGCACTGCCGGTGGCCACCGGAGCAAAAATCGCCAATCACAAGCTTACGGTGGTGGTCAGCTCAGGCGACGGGGACTGCTACGGCGAAGGCGGCAACCATTTTATGAGCGCCATCCGGCGGAACATTGATATCACGCTTCTGGTTCACAACAACAAGGTGTATGGCCTCACCAAAGGCCAGGCATCCCCCACGTCGGATATGGGATTTAAAACCAAAATGCAGCCCCATGGCGTGATTGCGGATTCGTTTAATCCCCTGGCCGTGGCCCTTGCCCTGGGTGCGGGCTTTGTGGCACGGGGATTTTCCGGCAGCACCGAGCATTTGAGCGGGTTGATCCAAAAAGCGGTCAGCCACAAGGGATTTTCCATCATCGACATCATGCAGCCCTGCGTGTCTTTTAATTCGGTCAATTCTTTTGCGTGGTACAAAAAAAGAATTTATGATCTTGCGGAAGAGGGGTATGACCCCGTTGATCTTGAAGCCGCGATTTCCATGGCCCGGAAATGGGGGGACCGGATACCCATCGGTGTGTTGTATGAGAAAGCATCGCCTTCTTACACGGATCGCATTGATCATCTGGCGGACGGGGCGCTGATTGATTTTTCCTATGAAAAAGATGCGGTTCAGGCGGTTATTGAAAATGCGTAAACCAACAATTTTTGGAGGTGATAATGCACATTGCGATTACCGGCAGTTCCGGTTTTGCGGGAACCACCCTTATTCCGTATTTACTGGAAAAAGGCCATGATGTCAGTGCCGTGGACATGGCGCCGCCGTCCGTGTCTTTGGATGGATTTTCCGTTCAGTTTGTTCAGGCCGATACCACCCAGCCAGGCGACTGGCAGAAAACCATTGCCCGGGCGGACGCCATTGTCAATCTCACCGGTAAAAATATTTTTCACCGGTGGAATCAAAAATACAAAGACCTGATTTATGACACCCGGATTCTGACCACCCGCAATATTGTAAGTGCAATTTCCGGCAACCGGCCGGTGACGCTTATCAGCACGTCGGCAGCCGGTTATTACGGGGATTGCGGTGACGCGGTGCTGGAAGAAGACCACGGGCCGGGCACGGATTTTCTGGCCCGGGTGTGCGTGGACTGGGAAAAGGAAGCCCTGGCGGCCCGGGAAAAATCCGCCCGGGTGGTCTGCCCCCGGTTCGGTATTATTTTAGGCCCTGGCGGCGGTGCCCTGGCAAAAATGATTCCCGCTTTTCGCTTGTTTGTGGGCGGTCCGCTGGGAGACGGACAGCAGTGGTTTCCCTGGGTCCATCTTGACGATCTGGTGCAGGCGATTTATTTTTTAATTGAAAATGCGGATATTGAAGGGCCGGTAAACCTGTGCGCGCCGCATTCCGTGCGAAACGCGGAATTTACAAAAACCCTGGCCCGGGCATTGAACCGTCCGGCCTTTTTCCGGGTGCCGGCCTTTGCCCTGCGCCTGACTGCCGGGGAACTGGGGGATCTTGTATTAAACAGCCAGCGGGCCGTGCCGGCCCGGCTGACATCTGCCGGGTATCATTTTAACTATCCGGAACTGGCTGGGGCGTTGCACGCGTCCATCGGTTGACCGGACATTCACCATAGTCCAAAAGGCAAAAAACAGGAGGCAAAAAAATGAAAAAAACATTTCTTGTTCCCGATATTTCCTGCGGCCACTGCGTGCTCAGCATTAAAAATGAATTGTCTGAACTGGATGCGGTAACAGGGGTTGACGGCAACCCGGATGAAAAAACCATCACAGTTGAATGGAATGACCCATTGACGGAAAAAGACATCCGGAACCGGCTGGCATCCATTAATTATCCGGCGGCATAAAATTATGCGTCGGCAAATAAAATTTTCCGTTACCGGCATGACCTGCGCCAACTGCGCGGCAAATATCGAACGGGCATTAAATAAACTGGACAGCGCCGCAGACGTCAATGTGAACTTTGCCGCTGAAACCGCGGCGCTTTCTTTTGAGGATGACAAGATATCCATCAACGATATTGTCCGGCAGATTGAAAAAGCCGGATACGGTGTGGTCACGCAGAAAACGGAGCTGCTGCTCTCCGGCATGACCTGCGCCAATTGCGCGGCGACAATTGAACGGATTTTAAACACCAAAATACCGGGAGTGACCCATGCGGATGTGAATTTTGCCGTTGAACGGGCTGTCGTGGAATACCTGCCCGATATCACCGGCCCGGATCAGATGGTTTCTGTTATTGAAAAGGCGGGTTACGGCGCTGTTGCACCGGATGGGGCGGATTCATCTGAAGATTCCGCGGACGCGGCCCGGGATGCGGAAATCAAAGATCAGATGCAAAAATTTTTCATAGGTCTGATTTTTACCCTGCCCCTGTTTGTATTGTCCATGAGCCGGGATATGGGCCTTTTCGGCGGGTGGGCCCTGCATCCGGCAATGAACTGGGTTTTTCTGATGCTGGCAACACCGGTCCAGTTTTACACGGGCTGGGATTATTATGTCGGGGCTTTTAAAAGTCTCCGAAACCGGAGCGCCAACATGGATGTGCTGGTGGCCATGGGGTCGTCTGCGGCGTATTTTTATTCTCTTGCGGTGTTGGTGATCCCGGCAGCGGGCGGCCATGTGTATTTTGAAACCTCTGCGGTGATCATCACCCTCATCAAGCTGGGCAAAGTCCTGGAAACCCGGGCCAAGCGAAAAACCGGCAGCGCTATCCGAACCCTTATCAACCTGCGGCCGGAAACCGCGTCTGTCCTCAAAGAGGGTGAAGAAAAAGAGATTCCCGTGTCCCGGGTGGCGGTGGATGATATCATCATTGTGCGGCCCGGGGGCCAGATTCCGGTGGATGGCGTGATTACCGACGGCCATTCGTTTGTGGATGAGGCCATGTTTTCCGGTGAGCCCTTTCCTGTAGATAAAAAGGAAGGGGATGCCGTGACCGGCGGTACCATTAACCGGGAAGGCGTCTTGACCGTGCGCGCCACCCGGGTGGGCCAGGACACGGCCCTTGCCCGGGTGATCAAACTGGTTTCCGATGCCCAGGGGAGCAAAGCCCCGATCCAGGCCGTGGCAGACCGCGTGGCGGCGGTATTTGTGCCGGCGGTGCTGGCGGTGGCCCTTATTACATTTTGTATCTGGTGGGTGGCAGGGGGGGATTTTGTGCCGGCCATGGTGCGGCTGGTGGCCGTACTGGTGATTGCCTGTCCCTGCGCTTTGGGTCTTGCCACGCCCACCGCTATGATGGCGGGCATGGGCAAAGGCGCGGAACAGGGCATTTTATTTAAAAACAGTGAATCCCTTGAAATTGCCTCTCAGCTCAGAACCATTGTGCTGGATAAAACCGGGACCATCACCTTTGGCAAACCCATGGTGCATGATATTTTGCCGGTTTTGCCGGATTGCGATGAAAAAGAGCTCCTGCAGGTGGCCGCGTCTGTGGAATCAAAATCCGAACATCCCGTGGGCAAAGCCATTGTCAGCGAAGCGGCTGGCCGCAACCTGGAATTTTTAGCGGTGGAAAATTTTATCTCCCACGGGGGCTCGGGTGTTGAAGCTGAAATTAACCGCGAGGCTATTAAAATCGGCCGGCCGGACTGGCTGAAAACCCTGGAGATCGATTTAACGGATGTGCAAGACCGGATTGAGGCGATTCGCCAAAAAGCCCGCACCGTGGTCGGGGTAGTCCGGGAAAACCGGTTGCTGGGGCTGATTTCCGTGACAGATACCGTGAAGCCGGATTCAAAATCCGCCATCCGGGAACTTTTGAATCAGGGACTGAATCTGGTCATGATGACCGGCGACAATAATACCGCAGCCCGGGTGATCGGCCGGGAACTCGGCATTGACCAGGTGATGGCCGATGTGCTGCCGGACCAGAAAGCGGCAAAGGTGTCAGGACTTAAGCAACCCCATATCAAAGTCGGCATGGTGGGCGACGGCATTAACGATGCCCCGGCCCTTGCCAGCGCAGACATCGGGTTTGCCATTGGCAGCGGCACGGATGTGGCCATTGAATCCGCGGATGTGATTCTGGCCAGCGGCAGCCTGGCGGGAATTCCCCGGGCCCTTCAGTTGAGCCGGGCCACCATGCGAACGGTTCGCCAGAACCTGTTCTGGGCGTTTGGGTACAATATTGTTTTGATACCTGTGGCAGCCGGCATTCTGTATCCTTTTGACGGGGTGCCCCAGTTTCTGCAGCAGCTGCATCCCATGCTGGCGGCTTTTGCCATGTCCATGAGCAGTGTATCCGTGGTTACCAACAGTCTGCTCTTGTATCGGCTGAAAATTCTTTAAAACACTAAATTCGGAGGATGAAATGACCATAGACAAGCTTGTTTTCAGGATCGCGGGAAGTCTCATACTTGTAAGCCTTTTGCTGTCATGGCTGCACAGTGGGTACTGGCTGTGGTTTACGGCTTTTATCGGGGCCAATATGCTTCAGTCGTCTTTTACCGGGTTCTGCCTGATGGCGGAGATTTTGAAAAAAACCGGCATAAAACCAGGACGCGCTTTTGATTAGATGAAGCAAAAAGATAAAAATGAAACAAAAACTGGACCGCCTCTATGGGCAGTATAACCGGCGGGAATATGTGCATCCCGACCCGCTGGAATTTTTATATGCCTATGAAGATGTCCGGGACCGGGAAATCGCGGGGCTGATTGCAGCCTCTCTGGCGTACGGAAAAGTCGCCCGGATTCTGGTGAGCGTGTCCCGGGTGCTTGAGGTGATGGGCAAATCACCTTATGCGTATCTACGCGATACTTCGGCAGAAACGATTTTTACCCAGTTTCATTTTTTTGTGCACCGCTTTGCCACCGGCGCACATCTTTCCGCGCTGCTGGCGGGAATTCAGCGGGTGATTTTTGAATATGAATCTCTTTATCAATGTTTTGTCAGCGGGTACCAGGCATCTCATGCCACTGTATGGCCTGCGCTTACGCTTTTTGCCGGAAAAATTAATGCGGCCCATGAAGCATGCAGCCCCGGCCATTTGATGCCGTGTCCGGAAAAAGGCAGCGCCTGCAAGCGGCTCAATCTGTATTTGCGCTGGATGGTTCGGCAGGATGCGGTGGACCCTGGCGGGTGGAATGCCATTTCCCCTGGCAAATTGATTGTGCCGCTGGATGTGCATATGTTCCGCATTTCAACAGCCCTGGGGCTGACCCGGTACCGGCAGGCTGGTCTTAAAACCGCACTCCAGATTACCGACGGATTCCGCCGGTGGGCACCGGATGATCCGGTGCGCTATGATTTTGCGCTGACCCGGTTCGGCATTCGCAATGGTGCATCCGGTACTGCGGCTCTTGAAAAGGAATTGGGCTGTTAAATTTGACGGCTTCGTAAAAAGTCCAAATTCTTTGTTGCACTGCATCCCCAGATGCTTCAACGTACGCCCAGTACGCCTCATTGCTGGGGATTTGCGCGCCGCGAATTTGGAGCTTTTTTCTCTGCCGTCTAAATCTGACTTTTTGCAGTTTTATTAAATTTTTTTTGGTTTAATAAAATTTTTAATTGACCGGTCCTTAATATTCTGGTATTAAAAAAAATTTGGTTGGTTCCATGGGGATGTAGCTCAGATGGGAGAGCGCGGCGTTCGCAATGCCGAGGTCAGGGGTTCGATCCCCCTCATCTCCACCATTTCTTTTGATCCTCCGATGATGTCCTTGGGCGGAATGTATGACAACAGCCCGGCTGCACGAATAATTTACGACTTTTACCCTTTTAAAAGGTTCTTTCCGGACAATGAAACGATCAGCTGACATTGAAAGAACGACTAAAGAAACCAGCATCAGGGCGGAACTGGTGCTTGACGGCACCGGTATCAATACGATTTCAACCGGCATTCCTTTTTTTGATCACATGCTGACCCTGTTTTCCGTGCATGGGCGGTTTGATCTTCAGTTAAAAGCGGTGGGAGATATTGAGGTGGATTATCACCACACCGTGGAGGACGTGGGGCTGGTGCTGGGGGAAGCGCTGAGTTCGGCCCTGAGAGACCGCAGGGGAATCAGACGTTTCGGGTTTGCGGTCACGCCCATGGATGATTCCATTTCCTCTGTCACCATCGACCTTTCCAACCGCCCCTTTCTTGTGTACCGCCTGCCGGAGTTGTTTGTCCGGCAGACAGAAGTGTATTCAAATCTTTTCAAGGAGTTTTTTCGTGCTTTTGCCGTGAAGGCGGGCATGAATCTGCATGTTGATGCGCCCTATGGTGAAAATGATCACCACCTGATTGAATCCATTTTCAAGTCTTTTGCCCGCTGCCTGGACCAGGCAACCTCCTTAGATGACCGGGTCAGGGATGTCCCTTCTTCCAAAGGTCTTTTATAAGATCTTTTCCGGAGCTGTTTTCCTGATGAAAAAGGTTTCAGGGCCGCATTTTCCGGCTTTCCGAAACCCTGTTGCTGTTTTTTTCGGGCTGCAAACAGCAGCTGCCTGGCTTGAATCCAGTGGATAACCTGAAACATTAATTTGTAATTGCTGTATGCAGAAATAAGGACGGAAAAATGATTGTTATTCCGGCGATTGATATAAAAAACGGAAAATGTGTCCGGCTGCTTCAGGGCCGGATGGATGCGGAAACGGTATTTTCCGATGATCCGGCCGCCATGGGCCGTCGGTGGGAAAACGACGGGGCTGCCCTGATTCACGTGGTGGACCTGGACGGGGCCGTGGGCAAACGGCCGGTGAACCTGGACACTGTCCGGAAGATCATCGACCAGGTCAATGTGCCGGTGCAGGTGGGCGGCGGCATCCGGGATATGGAGACCATCCGCATGTACATGGAACAGGGCGTCTCCCGGGTGATTATCGGCACGGAAGCCATTAAAAATCCGGATCTGGTCAAAACCGCCTGCCGGGAATTTCCCGGTCAGATAGTGGTGGGCATTGACGCCAAGAACGGCAAAGTGGCCATTGAAGGATGGACCCGAACCACGGAAGTGACCGCTGTTGATCTGGCAAAACAATTTGAAGACTGCGGGGTTGCGGCCATCAATTTTACAGATATCGCCCGGGATGGCATGCGCACCGGACCGAACCTTGCGGAAACTGAAAAACTGGCCCTTGCCATTTCCATTCCGGTGGTGGCCTCCGGCGGGGTCTCTTCCATTGAAGACATCAAAAATCTTCTGCCCCTTGAAGCCGCTGGGGTAATCGGCGTGATTACCGGCCGGGCCCTTTACGACGGCAGCCTGGATTTGAAGGCGGCAATCGCCATATTAAAGAATGCGTGATTTTTATTTGACTTGACCTTGTTTCGGCATTACTTTTACTTGTTGTCAGAAATAATTTTAAATACAACAGAATCAGACGGTTAATCGTCCGGTGCCATAGCGATGGCCGGAAGAATAAAAAAAAGGCAAGAAGGATCTAAGCGCTGCAATAAGGACAAAAAGAAGGACAAGCATCGGCTGAGGTATAAGGCGTCTGCCGAATCTTTTTCGTCTCGTATTCCCCGTGGGGAGGTACAGGTTTTTGGCGATCCACATTCCTGAAGACAAACTTTCGGAAATTCGAAATACCGCAAATATTCTGGATGTTATTTCAGAGCGGGTGGTTTTAAAACGAGCGGGCAAAGACCATGTGGGGCTTTGTCCGTTTCATTCTGAAAAAACCCCGTCATTTACTGTCAGTTCCACCAAACAGATTTTTCACTGTTTCGGGTGCGGCGCCGGCGGTGATGTGTTCAGTTTCTTGATGAAATACGACGGGATCAGTTTTTCTGAAGCGGCCCAGAGCCTGGCGCGGCGGTACGGCATTGATCTGCCGGATCGCAACATGAGCCCGGCCCAGGCTAAGGCCGTGTCCCTGCGGCAGCAGCTTTTTGACTTAAACCGCGAGGTCATGGGATATTACACCCGTCAGCTCATGGATCCGGCCGCAGGCAAACAAGCCCGGGCCTATCTGGCGGACCGGGGGTTTTCACCGGAGATGATTGCCCGGTTTTCGCTGGGGTTTGCCCCGGACGGCTGGGATCACCTGGTGCGTTTTTTCAGACAGCAGCGCGTTTCCCTGTCCCTTGCCGAACAGACCGGCCTGGTGGTGCCCCGAAAGTCCGACGGATTTTATGACCGGTTTCGGAACCGGGTGATTTTTCCGATTATTGACATGTCCCAGCAGGTGATCGGCTTCGGCGGCCGGGTCATGGACGACAGCAGACCCAAATACCTGAATTCCCCGGAAACGCCGGTGTACAACAAAAGCCGGTCTCTGTATGGCGCGCCGGCGGCACGGACCCGTGCCAGGGAAACCGGAGCCGTCTACATTGTTGAAGGGTATTTTGATCTGATGGCCCTGCATCAGCATGACATTTCCAATGCAGTGGCCACCCTTGGCACGGCGTTGACAGCAGATCATGTCCAGATGCTGAAACGGGGGTTTGCCCAGAAAGCCTATCTTGTGTTCGATTCCGATGAAGCCGGTCTGAAGGCGGCAAAGCGGAGTGTTTCTCTTTTTTTGAATGCTGCCATGGATGCGGCGGTGATTGTTCTGCCCAAAGGATATGATCCGGATTCCTTTGTTTTTGAATTCGGTCAGGCAGCGTTTATGGAGGCAACTGAAAATGCCCTGCCCATGATTGCGTTTCTCGTGGAATCCGCGATAAAATCCAATGGCCTGTCCATGGAAGGCAAGCTCCGGATTATCTCGGAACTTCAGGAGCCCCTGATGGAAATCCAGGACCGTCTGGCCCGGTCTATTTATATTCAGTATCTGGCAGAACGGCTTGGGGTCCGGGAAAGCGCCATCCGGGATAAATTAAAATCCATAAAAACCGCCTCCCGCGCTCCGGCTTCGGCTTCGGCTTCGGTTTTTGACCGGGAGGCGGGCGTTTTTCCGGGGCAGACAGATGCCCCTGCCGCAAGCATGCCGTCGGAAATGATCCGGGTGGAGCGTCAGATCGTATCCATGATGCTGAATGTTCCGGAAATCCTGCCGGAAGTGGAAAAAAGAAACATACTGGCGTATTTTTCAGACGAGCGGCTGTGTGATATTGCCCGGGCCGTGCTTTCGGCACCGGTGTACGGGGAAAAAGATCGGGACCGGCTGTTTAATCGGTTTGAATCCCAGGCCCACAAAGACATGATTGCGTCTCTGCTGATACGCGATGAATGCAGAAGCCTGGACCAGTGTGAACTGCTGCTGTGCCAGTTTATCAATGGCATTGAGAAGCGTGAGAATACCCTGTTGTGCCAGATCCAGTCCGCTCAGGAGAAAAATGACGATACCCTGCTGTTTGAACTTTTGCGGAAAAAACAGGAACAGTCAGAGGGACGGTTGCGTAAATAACGGCTGTTAACGATTATCCATATATGATCGGAATCAATTATACAAAATATCTTTGGTTTCAGGAGGCATGAATTTATGGCAAAAAAAAAGCCCAAGAAAAAAGAGGATGCACCCGAAATTATCCAGCATGAGGAAATGGATAAGCTCGTTTCAAAAGGGAAGAAACAGGGGTACCTGACCATCGATCAGATATCCAAGGGGCTGCCGGATGAAATGATGACACCGGATCAGATTGATGAGACCCTCATGTGGTTTGATGATCACGATATTGAGGTGGTGGAGAAAAGAAAGAAGCTGAATGCCTCGGAAAAGAAAAATGAAGACGACGAGGATAAGTTGACTGAAACCGAAGAGGTCGATTCCCTCTCCACTTATGGAACAGTGACCGATCCCGTGAAAATGTATCTGCGGGAAATGGGTATGGTGACCCTGCTGTCCCGGGAAGGGGAAGTTGAAATCGCCAAAAAAATTGAGGCCGGTGAACAGGAAGTGGTCCGCGCCATGCTGGAAACCACGCTCGGGGTGGACAGTATTATCAATCTGGGGGATCAGATTGCCGCCGGTACCCTGCGCCCCAAGCATGTGCTGCGGGATATTGACGAAGGGGACACCATTATTGACGAATCCATCCAGATTGAAAAATTTCTGGAAATGATTGATCTGATCAAGGCCATTGATGAGGAAAATCAGGAGCTTCGGGAAAAACTGTTTTCCTCCCAGAAAATGGATTCAGAAGAACGCCGCCGTGTGAAACGCTCCATCCGGCGCCGCAATCGTAAAATTTTCGACTATTTCAAGGACTGGCGGCTGGAAAGCAATGTGATCGACGGCATCGAGGAAATGATTATTGAACAGGTGGAATGGTTTGATACCACCAACAAGGTGTTCGGCAAATGCGCCGGACTGTTCGATGTTTCCGTTTCCGATGTCCGGGATTGTCTTGATACCACTGAAAAGAAGTTTGCAGAATGGGCGAAAAAGCACTGCAGCAGTGACAAAAAAGAAATTATCGATGTCTTCAATGACCTGCGGCTCATGCACACCCAGATTGAACAGCGGGAAAAAGAACTCAAAGCCGATCTTCGGATGCTCAAGCGTGTTATCAGCAGCATCGAAGAAGGGCGGCTCATGGCAAAAATGGCAAAAGGTGAACTGGTCCAGGCCAATTTGCGGCTGGTGGTGAGCATCGCGAAAAAATACACCAACCGCGGGCTTCAATTTTTGGATTTGATCCAGGAAGGCAATATCGGCCTGATGAAAGCAGTGGATAAATTTGAATACCGCCGCGGCTACAAATTCAGCACCTATGCCACCTGGTGGATTCGTCAGGCCATTACCCGGGCCATTGCGGATCAGGCCAGAACCATCCGCATTCCCGTGCACATGATTGAAACCATTAATAAGCTGATCCGCACGTCCCGATATCTGGTGCAGGAACTGGGCCGGGAACCGACTCCGGAAGAAATTGCCGATAAAATGGAAGTTCCTCTGGACAAAGTCCGGAAAGTATTAAAGATTGCCCGGGAGCCCATTTCCCTGGAAACCCCCATTGGCGAGGAAGACGACAGTCATCTGGGGGATTTTATTGAGGACAAGACATTTCTTTTGCCATCGGATGCGGCCATCAGCCTGAATTTGTCTGAACAGACCCGGAAAGTACTGGCCACGCTCACCCCGAGAGAGGAAAAAGTGCTGCGCATGCGCTTCGGTATCGGTGAAAAAGCCGACCATACCCTGGAAGAGGTGGGCGGTGATTTTGCCGTGACCCGGGAACGGATTCGGCAGATTGAGGCCAAGGCCCTCAGAAAGCTGCGGCATCCCACCCGGAGCCGAAAACTGAAATATTTCATTGACAACTGAGGTTTTTGGGGATCATATATAAAGGTTATTTAACCCGCACATAGAACTTGACAAACCAGTGAACAAGACGTTAAAACGCAATCCTTACTTTAAACCACAATGCGGGCCCATAGCTCAGCTGGCAGAGCCACCGGCTCATAACCGGTCGGTCCCTGGTTCGAATCCAGGTGGGCCCATACTCGGCTGATGATTGAAAAACTGACCATACAATCCGAATACAATCCGAAAATAACGGAAAAGCAGGCGTGAAGTGAAAACTTCACGCCTTTTTTTGTGCATAAGCCCGTTATTCAGGCGTTAATTCATCTATCAACAGGTAATGTATGACCCCGGCAAAATCAGAAAAAGCAGAAAAAGCAGAAAAAATAAAAAAAGACATAACCGTATTGGACATCATCGCCTTAATGGATCAGATTGCCCCGGTCCGGCTTGCCGAGGACTGGGACAATTGCGGACTTCAGTGCGGCAATCCGGACTGGCCCGTGCGGCAGGTGACGGTGGCCCTGGACCCTTCACCGGAAGTTGTTTCCGCTGCCTGCAAACAGGGCGCGGATCTGCTGATCACCCATCACCCCCTCATTTTCCGGCCGGTTAAAAATCTGATTCTCAATACCCCTTTGGGCCGGCTCCTTGAAATGGCCATCAGCCATCATCTTGCGGTTTTTTCCGCCCATACCTGCTTAGACAGTGTCCGGGGCGGGCTCAATGACCGGTTTGCCGAGATGATCGGCCTTCAAAACATCACCCTGCTCACATCAGAAACCGAAGGGCATCCGGAATCCACCGGTCATGGCATCGGCCGGGTGGGGGATCTTGACAGACCGATGACCCTGTCGGAATTATCCGCAAAAATCAAACAGGTGTTCGGGCCGTCTGAACTAAAAGTTTCCGGCCCGGCGGATATGACGGTGAAAAACGTGGCCTTGTGCACGGGCAGTGGGTCCGGATTAATGAAGGCTTTTTTTGCCTCGGGCGCGGATGTCTACATCAGCGGCGATTTAAAATTCCATGATGCCAAAGATGCCCGGATGCAGGGCCGGGCCCTGATTGATGTGGGGCATTTTGCCTCGGAAATCATCATGACGGATCTGGTGGCGGGCCGCCTGGAGGCCCTGATCCGGAAAAATGACTGGAATGTGACCGTCAAGGCCTTTCGGGATGAAAAAGACCCGTTTTACACCTTGTAAATCAAGACAACAGGGCGGCATGAGCCGCCCTGATTTTTTTAGGAAGAAGAAAAATAATTTAAACTAAAAACTCAGCAGGTATGATAATGATGGATATTTTGCCAAACAAGATTCCCCGGGAACAGATTGAACGGTTGATTGAGCTGCAGCAGAAAGAACAGGCCGCCGTCAAAATGGAGCTGGAGCTTAGTGAAGTCCCCAAAAAGCTGGCGGAACTGGACACCGGCGTTAACCAAATGGTATCGGTGATCACTGAGAAAAAAGAAAGTCTTGAGATCCTTAAGAAAGACTACCGGGCCCGGGATGCCGACATCCAGACCAGTCAGAGCCGGATCAAGAAGCGGGAGGAACAGCTGCGGACCGTGACCACCAATAAAGAGTATCAGGCGATTTTAAAGGAAATTTCAGATATCAAAAAAGCCAGCGCCCGGATGGAAGATGAAACCCTGGCGTGCCTGGACCAGATTGATGCGGTGGAAAAAGAACTCCAGGATGCCGAAGCAGCCCTGGCCGTGGAAAAAGCAGAAGCAGATGAGCAGAAAAAAGTTATTTCAGCGGAAGCTGACGCGGAACACGGCAACCTGGATGTCCTCATAGGGGAAACCCGGGAACTTGTATCTCAAATTGATCCGGCCCTGGTCCGGCATTATGAAGATATTAAAGCCCACAGCCGGGGAATTGCCATTGTAGAAGTAAGGGAGTCGATTTGTCTGGGATGTCATATGAACATTCCGCCCCAGATATACAATGAGCTGCATCGGGAAAATGAAATAAAGGTATGTCCCCATTGTCATCGGATATTATATGTTATACAATAGAAGCAAATAAACAACCATTAACCAGACGGCTGGTGCGGTCAAAATGATCGCCGGAGAAATCCGGAGGAAAGTCCGAACACCACAGGGCAGGGTGCTCCATAACCTGGAGTCATGGCAACATGAAGGAAAGTGCAACAGAGAGCAGACCGCCCCGTACTCACTTTTTTACTTTTGAGGAGGGTCTTTATATGAGGCCGTCACGTTTCAGAGGTAAAAATGTGAGTGCGGGGTAAGGGTGAAACGGTGCGGTAAGAGCGCACCAGTTTTCCGGGTGACCGGAAAAGCTAGGTAAACCCCACCCGGTGCAAGACCAAATAGGGAAGTGCTTGAGGACGGCCCGTCCGAGCTTCCGGGTAGGTCGCAGGAGATGACGGGCAACTGTCATCCAGAGATGAATGATCATTGCCCGGTGTCAGGCAACTGGCATCGGGAACAGAATTCGGCTTAATGACCGCATCAGCCGTTTTTAACCCAAATATCAGCAGAGAGAAAAAAATATGCTTGTAATTGAAGATCTTGCAGTGGAAGTGGGGGACAAACCCATTCTCGCGCATATCAATATGGAGATCCCGGAAGGCGAAACCCATATTTTGTTTGGTCCCAACGGCTCCGGCAAAACCTCGTTGATGATGACCATCGTGGGGTTTTCCGGATACCGGGTGACCCATGGTAAAATTACGTTCAAGGGAGAGGACATCACGTATATGCCCATCCATGAACGGGCCCGCCTGGGCATCGGGGTGTCGTTTCAGCGGCCGCCCACCATCAACGGGTTGCGGACCCGGGATCTGGTGGCCCTCTGCGCCCGGAATCAGCCGGCGGATATTGAGGCCCTGGCCGATCTTTTGAATTTCAGGGAGTTTCTGGAAAGAGACGTGAACCGCAATTTTTCCGGCGGCGAGATCAAACGCTCCGAACTGCTCCAGCTCATGGCGCAGCAGCCGGATCTGGTGCTTCTGGATGAACCGGAATCCGGTGTGGACCTTGAAAATATCGTGCTGCTGGGAGAAGTGGTCAACACCCTTCTGGAACGGGGAGTGAAATATCCCAGGGGATTTGAGCCGGGGCACATCCATTTGAAAAAGCGCACCAAATCCGCCCTGGTGATCACCCATACCGGCCATATTCTGGACTATATCACCGCGGACCGCGGCCAGGTGCTTTACAACGGCCATCTGTGCTGTTCGCGAAACCCCAGGGAAATTTTAAAGTGGATCAGAGAATATGGGTATGAGGAGTGTGTCAGATGCGCCATTTAAACGATAAATCCAAAACAGATGTTGAACTTGACGACTATCAGTCAGCGGCCCGGCCCCATGATTATGTGGACGATCTGACACGAATTGCGCCGGCAGATGCCGGCAAATGGCTGAATACAGGGGTGGACATTGCGGAAAAAGACCGCGCCGGCACCTTTATTCAGAAAGACTGTTCCGTTATTCATTCCCAGGCCAAAGATCAGGGCGTGGAGGTGATGGGGATTTCCGCTGCCCTGAAAAAACATGACTGGCTGAAAGATTATCTCTGGAAGCATATTTCCCCGGAAAAAGATAAATTTACCGAAGCCGCCCATACCCGGCCCCATGAAGGCTATTTTATCCGTTCCCTGCCCGGGGTTAAGCTTGCCGCGCCGGTACAGTCCTGTCTTTACATCGCCCAGGAAGGGCTTTCCCAGAATGTGCACAACATGGTGATCGCGGAAGAAAATTCCGAGATGCACATCATCACCGGATGTTCCACATCTCCCCATCTGGTCAAGGGCCTGCATGTGGGGGTTTCGGAGATTTTTGTCAAAAAAGGGGCAGTGCTGCATTTTACCATGATTCACGACTGGGGAGAATCCATCAATGTCCGGCCGCGAACCGCCATTCATGTGGAAGCGGGCGGGGTGATTGTTTCCAATTATATTTGCCTGCGGCCGGTGGGGTCTCTTCAGATGGCCCCGGTCACCTACCTGGACGGCGTCGGCGCGGTGGGGCGGTTTAACAGCATTCTGGTGGCGGCAGACGGCAGTTATCTGGATGTGGGCGCCACGGTCCACCTGAACTATCCGGAAACCCGCGCGGAAATTATTTCCCGGGCCATTACCGTGGGCGGCACCATCATCGCCCGGGGGGAAATGATGGGCAAGGTGGCCGGATGCAAAGGGCATCTTGAATGCAAAGGCCTGCTTTTAAAAGACGGGGTGATGCATGCCATTCCCGAACTTGCCGGATTTGTGCCCGGGGTGGAAATGTCGCACGAGGCAGCCGTGGGCAAAATTGACCAGCGGGAAATAGAGTACCTGATGGCGCGAGGTCTGGACGAAGAAGAAGCCGTGTCTACCATTGTGCGGGGATTCTTGAGTGTGGATATTGAAGGGCTTCCTCCTGGTCTTGCCAAAGAAATCGACAAAGCCGTGACCGAAACACAGAAGGATATGATGTAAAAGGCGGTGCATCTATGAATTCGGGAAATCTGAACAGCGACTGCTGTGACATTTCGTTTGCCGAAAAAGTCCGGTTTTACTCCTATGATTATTTAAAATGTTTTCTTTATCTGGCGGAAAGCCGGGATTCGGAAACGCTTTTTACCAAAAGTCTCTATTCCAAGCTGATCACGTCTTCCCACCTGCTCGAGGATTTTCTGGATTTTCACGGGGCCAAAAACAATTCCCAGTGGTATTTTTACCGGGAACTGGCTGCGGCGGTCCGGCATATCAGTATGGGCGGGTATGCCCAGAAACATATTGCCAACCGCTTGATTTTTTATGATATCCATGACAAAGAAACCTTCAGGGAAAACGGGGAAGTGGCCCTTTCCTTTATGACCGATTCCCTGATGAAACTGGCCCGGGCCATTATTGATGAAGCCCGGCACCTGGGCATTAAACTGCCTGAAAAGGGATTCAGCGCCCGCCATTTTCCCGGCATCACCACCGGAGAAATGCTGGACCATGATTTTGAAGACGAGCACAAAGACCTGTACCGGAAGCATATTGTGCAGGTGGCCAATGAATTTATATCTATTGCAGATGCTTTTGATACCTTTGAGTTTGTGGAAGTCTATGACCAGGAAGGCCTGAAGGCCCTGGTGCCGGAACGGGTAAATGAAGTTGAAATCCGGCGGTTTGAAATGCGGGTGCACAATCTCCAGTCATCTTTTGATTCTTATGTGATTCACGGCGGTTTTTTGTTGGGAAACCGCAACCTGAAGCGATTCCGGTCTTATTTTTCCGTTATTTACCACCTGCTTCAGGTGATGGGCCGGCTCCTGCATTTTTATGAACGGCATCTGATCGATGTGGGTTACAAATTTACCTATCAAAAAGTCCGCAAAGATCTCGCCGGTCTGGTGAATCCGGAGATACTGCTGGACTGCACCATCAATTACGGCCTTTATTACGTCAATCATTTTTTTTCCTCTGGTAAGGAAGTGGCACAGGAAATCCTGAAAAGTAATATTGAGCGCTCTTCCGTCATTGTGGGCATTCCCAGAGATCTCGGGTTTCATTGCCGGCCCAGCCTGATGGTGGCAAAAATTGTGCAGAATTACGGCGGTGAGGTGAAGATGATTGCCGGCGGCGATCAGTTTGATGCCAGCAGTGTGCTGGACATTCAGTGGGCCGGTGGTAAAATTCAGCGGGAAAATATCCAGGAAGTGGAATTTCAGGGAGATATCCGGGCGCTCAGGGATATTGAAACCCTTGCCAGTGTGAATTACGGGGAAGACCGCATGGGCAAAGGCATTCCTCTGCCCAAGAGTCTTCAGTATCTGCGGTAATACACATGAGCTCTGTTTTTGCGGTAGTTGTGGCCGGCGGAAAAGGGGAACGGATGGATGCCGATATCCGCAAACAGTACCTGATGCTGGACGGCCTGCCGATTCTGACCCGCACCCTTTTGGCGGTTTCTGAAATTTCCGCCATTGAAAAAATTTATCTGGTCGTCCCTTTTGCTGATTTTTCTTTTTGCCGGGACCACATATTACCGCCTCTCAAAAACCGGATGCCCGTTGAACTGGTTTCCGGCGGCAGCCACCGGCAGGCGTCTGTATTTAACGGACTTTCCGCCATAACGGCTGAAAACGGCATTGTGGTCATTCACGACGGGGTGCGGCCGTTTGTGCCGGTGCGGCAGACGGAAAACGCCATTCAACTGGCCGGTGCCGAGGGCGGATGCATCTTGGGAATACCGGCGGTGGATACCCTGAAAAAGGTGGATTCGGACGACTGCATTTCTGAAACGATCCCCCGCCAGGACATCTGGCAGGCCCAGACCCCGCAGGTGTTTGGATTGAAGCTGATCCGGCAGGCCCATGAATTTGCCGTTTCCACTGGATTTTCCGGCACGGACGACGCCTCTCTGGTGGAACATTTCGGCGGCCAGGTACGGATGGTTTGCGGCAGCAAATTCAACATCAAAATTACAGCGCCGGAAGATCTGGTGCTGGCCGGTGGTATTATGGATTATTACAAAGCCTGCACCAGCGAATAAGCCAGGTGCCGGCAGGAGGAAAAATATAAAACCAGACGGTTAAAACACGCTGACAGGCAAAAGGAGACGACATGACAGAAAGTATAATGACAATACTGAAAGAACGGCGAAGTATCCGCAATTATACGGATCAGGCAGTGCCCGAGGATGTGCTTGCGGCCATTCTGGAATCCGTGCAGTGGACCCCGTCATGGGCCAATACCCAGTGCTGGGAAATCGTGGTGGTAAAAGCACTGGACGTCAAAAAACAGATTCAGCAGGCGGTACCGGCTTCCAACCCCGCGTTTAAATCCATTGTCAACGCGCCCGTCGTGCTGGCCCTGTGCGCTAAAAAAGGTACTTCCGGATATTATAAAGATGTGATTACCACAAAATTCGGAGACTGGTTTATGTTTGATCTGGGTCTGGCGGCCCAGAGCATTTGCCTGGCGGCCCATGACAAAGGCCTGGGAACACTCATCGTGGGCCTGTACGAACATGATAAAGTGAATGCGGCCCTGAAACTGCCGGAAAATGTTGAAAATGTGGCCTTGATTCCCCTGGGATATGCCGCCAAAGTGCCCAAAGCCCCCAAGCGGAAAGCTATTTCCGAATTTACCCATTATGATGCATTTTAGATTTTTTTAATGACCGATTCCACTCCATCCCGGCAGGACCTTCTGGCGGAAATCCATTTGCTCCGGCAGCGCGTTGACAGCCTTCGGAAGCTGGATAAAAAGCGCCGTGCCACGGAACAGGCCCTGAAAGACAGTGAAGCGCGCTACCGCAGTGTGTTTGAAAATACCGGAACCGCCACCATCATTATTGAAAACGACATGACCATTTCCATGGTGAATGCCAAGTTTGAAGAGTTGACCGGGTACAGCAAAACTGAAATCCATCACAAAATGCGATGGACGGATTTTGTGGCGGCCGGGGATCTGGAACGGATGAAGCAATATCATGTGAACCGCCGCAAGGACCGGTCCCTTGCCCCCACGGAATATGAATGCCGGGTCCACAACCGGCACGGGGAATTCCGGGAGATGCATGTGCGCATTGATATGATCGCCGGTACCCTCAGCAGTGTGGGATCATTCAATGACATTACCGCGTTCAAGCAGACGGAAAAAGCGCTCATTGAAAGTGAACGCAAACTTTCCAAGCTTATGGGCAATCTTCCGGGCATGGCCTACCGGTGCAGCGACGATCCGCAACGAACCATGAAATATGTGAGCGCGGGATGCAAATGGCTCACGGATTATTCTCCGTTTGAACTGATTGAGAATTCAAAAAAAGCTTACATGGAAATGATTCATCCGGACGACCGGGCCGGTGTACTGGATCAGATTCAGTCCGCGCTTTCGGCCGGCCGGCCGTTTCAGATGGAATACCGGATCATCACGGCGGCCGGCCGGCAGAAGTGGGTGTGGGAAGAAGGCCTGGGGGTGGTGGCGCCGGACGGAGCCGTGAACGAAGTGGAAGGCTTTATCTCGGATATGACCGAACATAAGCTGGAGGAGGAGCAGCTTCGCAATGAAAACCAGCGTCTGAAATCCGCCATCAAGCAGTGGTATAAGTTCGGGGATATTGTGGGGAAAAACCGGCTGATGCAGGAAGTTTATGAGCATATTTCCAAAGCCGCCGCGACAGACGCCAATGTTATTATTTACGGGGAGTCCGGCACGGGCAAGGAACTGGTGGCCCGGGAAATTCACAAATTGAGCAGCAGTCATGAACGGCCTTTTGTGCCGGTCAACTGCAGTGCCATTCCGGAAAATCTTTTTGAAAGCGAGTTTTTCGGTTACAAAAAAGGGGCATTTACCGGCGCGAACCTGGACAAGCCCGGATATTTTGATCAGGCCGACGGGGGCACGCTTTTTCTGGATGAACTTGGGGAAATTGATCTGGCCGGCCAGGTGAAGCTGCTGCGGGTACTGGACGGTGGCGGGTACACGCCGGTGGGCAGCAGCGAGGCAAAAAAAGCCAATGTCCGGATTGTGGGGGCCACCAATCGCGATCTGAAGCAGGAAGTAAAGCAGGGCCGGCTGCGGGAAGATTTTTTTTACCGGATTCATGTGATTCCCATAACCTTGCCGCCCCTGAGAGAACGCAAAGATGACCTGCCTCTGTTGATAGAGCATTTTCTGTCCATTTATGCTGCCGGCGGCAAGAAACCCTATCTTGACGGCAAGGTATTGGGCATGCTGTATAATTATGACTGGCCGGGGAATGTGCGGGAGCTTCAGAATGTGTTGCAGCGGTTTATCACCCTGAAAACCCTGGATTTTCTGTCTGCCTCCGTTCCCAGAACCCTTGTTGCGGAGGATTTAAGCGATGATCTGGATTTGCCTGGAGCCGATTCTCTGAACCAGGCCATGGATAATTTTGAAAAAAAAATTATCAAAACGGTTTTGGAGAAAAATCACTGGCAAAAAAGCAAAACCGCGGATATGCTTCAGGTCAACCGGAAAACCTTATTCCGGAAAATGAAAAAATATGACCTTATATAACCCCTTTTTGTCCCTTTTATGCCCCATTATTCCTATTTTACATAATTACAATTAGTTATTTTTTATTTTTTAAATTATGGGGTTTTTTCGCCCCATAATTTCATCTGTGTTATTGATTTTCTTTTCTTCGGATTTTCATTGTATTACTTCCTTTTTTTGGGTTTTATCTCTTTTTAATCAATTTTAACAAACAGTTATATTTATTAACACCTTCGTGAGGATGGCGGTAAAGACGTTATGTCTGGCCATGGCACGGTTTATGCAATTCTTAATATTGTCACAAGGATGTTTGCAATGAAAGAATAAGATTGTTTTTCCAGGAAATTAAAATTTTTTTATCAAGAAATACTTTATAATAAGGAGATAACCCCCATGTTTAATTTTAAATTTTCGTTTTTAAATATTGGACGTACCCGACACCGTCAGACCCTGCCCATGGACTTTGGCACCATGTATTTTTTATACCCGTCTGAAAATGAGCATTGCGTGGGGTTTGGCACCACCGGCCTGCTGGATAAGGCGACAGACAAAATAAGAGATATTCTGGAAAGAAAAAATAAAGATATGGAATATTTTAAAACCGAATCTTTTTTTTAGAAACTATTACTTCAACTTTTTTTGTTAAGCTGGGCCGGAACAGGGCGGATTGCCTGTTTCGGCCTTTTCATTTTGTGATATGATGTGGCGCAAGGGCCGTGTAGACATCTTCAATAATCTGCCGGGAAAGCGCTGCTGCGGCCTGGCTCATGGCTTTGGATAGGCTTTTGGGGTGCTTGTGGGATAATGTCATGGCCGTGTCATAGGTTTTCTGAAAGCAGATCTCAGCCTTGCAAACCCTTTCGGCCGCAGTCTTTGTGTCTTTATCGTTTCGGTCGATATTGTGCCGGTTATTGGGATTGATCAGGGTAATGGTAACAGATAACACGGCCTGCCATTGTTCCGGGCCATCTTTTTCATAGAATGCCTCAATTACCCCATCCACCTGAACGTCCGCCGCCATGTGGTTTTCCGGCAGCACCGCCCTGAAATAGCCGGAATCCCGAAAATCCCGAAGCAGCAGCGCGGCGAGCATTTTCTCCGGCGGACTCATCCATTGATGATAATAATAGGTATTCCGGGTAAAGTTATCCGTCGCATAGACGATCCGGCGGCTTTGAAAAGGCGCAGCCGTTTTAATGCTGCCCATGGATAAGGTCACGGGCAGCCGGGGCAGGGATGCCAGGGCCGGGGTTTCATAGGAAAGGGTGTAATAACGGATGTCCTGAACCGGCTTTTTGTTTCCGGAACAGCCGCACAAAATACCGGAAAACAGGATAACGGCGGCGATATAAAACAAACAGAAGTTTCGGATGGCCGGGGCAAAATTCGGGTTTAACAGGGCTTGTTCAGGCGTGGCATGCATGATGTTAATCCATGGAATAGGGCATGGTGTCAACGGGTTTGGGGGTCGGCGGCGCGCTGAAGAGCAATCTGGACGGCTGATCCGCAAGCTGCCGGACCAGGTTATTGACCGCTTCCGTAGCCGTCTCAAGAGCGTTTAAGGTCTCTGTGAGTTCCCGGTCAATGCCCGCCACCCGGGTATGGGCATCATTTACCAGCAGGGTGCTGTTTTCCATAAGGGTGTTTGCCTGGGCCGCGGCATCGTAAAACTGATCAATGGTGGCGGTGAGCTTCCGTCCTTGGATTTCAACCGTGGTGTCAATCGCTTCAATGGTGGTTCCGGCGGCTTTTGCCAGGGCCGGCAGCTGGACGGTGGTCTCGCGGATGTCGGCCATGATCGGGTTCCATTTTTTTTCATCTAAAATTTCTCCGGCCCGGTCCAGGGTGTTGCGCAGTTTTGCGGACGTCTCTTTTATATCTGCATCTTCAATGGCCTGATTTGCGTTTGCCAGGGTGTCCATGATCTGGCTGGAGATGCCTTTGATGTCGATTTGTTTTATTTTGTTGAGAATTTCATAAACATCCGTGAGCAGCTGCTTCATGTCCGAGGGCCGGGTGGCAATCACCGGAAATCGGGTTTTAAAGGTTATTTCAGGAGTCCAGACCCGGTCCCGGGGATCCATCCGTTCCAGTTCTACAAACATGATGCCGGTAATGCCGATGGATTTGATCCGGGCCACCATCTTGTCATGATCCACCAGGGGCTCATCCAGATTGAACAGAATCCGGATGAGCCGGCCGTCCTCCGCCACCCGGATGCTTTCCACCCGGCCGATGGAGACGCCCCGATACTTGACCGCGGAATCTTTTTGCAGTCCCTGCACGGATTCATCAAAAAACGCCACATAATGCCGGCCTTCCTTGAAATACTGGCTCATGCCAAGCCAGAGTACAAAAACAATAATGGTGGTGATGCCGATGATGACAAACAATCCCACGGAAAAATTGGTTTTAAAAGAAGGCATGGCACGGTCCGGGTTGCGGGGTTAACATAAGCATTTTATAATCAATTTTCCGGGTAAACGCAACAGCGATTAGCGGGACACCAGGGTGTTTTTTGTTATATGTACAGCTAAAGCAAAGCAGCGGCGCTTTTCATTTTTGTCCTCATTTTGGTTATTCCAGCCCGCGGTTGAAGAACTGGCGGACATAGGGGTGGGCGCTTTGGGTTTTTAATTGTGCCGGAGTGCCCCGGGCAATGATGTTTTTGGTGGTTTTGTCCAGCATGATGACCTGCCGGGCCACGGCAAAAATACTGGCCAGTTCATGGGTCACAATGATGATGGTGGTTTTCAGTTGTTGATTGATATCAAGAATCAGGCGGTCAATTTCAGCTGCCGTCACCGGATCAAGACCGGCGGAGGGTTCATCCAGAAACAGGATTTCCGGATTCAGGGCCAGTGCCCGGGCCAGGCCGGCCCGTTTTTTCATCCCTCCGCTGATTTCCGCTGGAAAGTGATTCTCATATCCTTCCAGGCCCACCAGGGACAATTTGACCTGAACCATTTTATCCACCGCGGGTTTTGAAAAATCCGTAAACTCGAAGATGGGCAGGGCCACATTTTCCCCCACTGTCATGGAGCTGATCAGCGCGCTGCCCTGAAACAGGACCCCGATTTTTTTAAGCGCCATATTGAACTGGCGGGCGGAACATTGGGTGATATTGATTTTATCAATAAACACCTGGCCGGCAGCCGGCCGTTCCAGGCCGATCATATGCCGCATCAGGGTGCTTTTGCCGCTGCCGCTGCCCCCCAGAATGGCCAGGATATCCCGGGGCGGCACTGCAAAACTGATATCATCCAGAATAAGGGCGTCTCCATACTGGACCCTCAGATGCCGGACTTCCACCGCTGCCGGACTGGCTGGACTGGTTGTCATTGGTTGTTACCCCCAGTAGCTCCGGATTACCGCAAAAATGGAATCAAACAGCACGATCAGAAAAATGCTGGTAACCACGGCGGATGTGGCGGCATGGCCCACGGCAGCGGCCCCGCCTTTTGCCTGAAATCCCCTGAGACACCCCACCCCGGAAATCAGAATGGCAAAAACCACGGATTTGGAAAGCCCCCAGCAGAGTTCAAAGAGACTCAGGGAATTCAGGGTCTGGGAAATATAGGTACCAGCGGATAAATCCAGCATGGTGACGCCGATAAGGAGTCCGCCGGCAATGGCAAACAGATTGGAAAACATGGTCAAAAGCGGAATGACGATGACGGCGGCAAGCATGCGCGGAATCGCAAGAAACAGCACCGGATCAAATCCCATGGTGACAAGGGCGTCAATTTCTTCGGAAATTTTCATGGTACTGATTTCTGCGGCATAGGCAGACCCGGACCTGCCAGACACGATAATGGCGGTCATGACCGGCCCGAGTTCGGAAACCATGGATACGGCCACAAGGGAAGCCACGTAAATATTGGCACCGAATTGTTTGAGCTGAAGCGATGACATGAACGCCATGATCAGCCCGAGCAGGGCGCTGATGAGGGCCACCACGGGAAGCGCGTCCACGCCGGTGGTTTTCATGTGCCGCACCATATCATTGAGGCGAAGGGATTTGGGTTTTCCGGCAATTCGCATGCCCGCGACCACCAGGGCGCCGATAAAGGAAATAAAATTTCCCCCTTCTTTGAGAATTTCAAGAGTTCGTTCACCGGTCTGGGTGACAAAGGAAAAGGAAAAAAGGCCGGGGCCGGGCGGAGCGGGCCGGGCATCGGTGCCTGTCATTTGGGCCAGCCGGCCTTTGATAAGATCCGGGGGATTTAAAAGGCGGAACCGGTCGTCCGGCAGCCGGAGCCGGTGTTTAAGTTCATACAGCACCAGCGCGCCGTAATCATCCGTCCCTGCCACCTGATTCAGGTCAATCACAAGGGACGTCAAGGGTTTACCGGTCAGGGCCGCCATCAGGGCTTTTCGGATGTCGCCGGCAACGGCAATGGTAAGATCCCCGGTAATCCGGATTGTCCATTCCCTGTCTGCTGTTTCCTGAAGATCAAACAAAGGCGGCGAATGTAGGTGCTGTGTGGCAGTCATGTTAAATTTATCCGGAATCGTTCATGCGCAGGTTTGATGGCTGATTGTTTTTTTATGTATCATAGCGAAGTCATAATTAAAACCCCTATTTGCAGGGCCACCAGGGTAAAGTTGGTCTGTTTTAAAAGGTTTTATAATACAAGAGGGTAAACGTCGAGCGTTGAATAGTATGCATTGACCGTTTTTTTGCAAAAACCCCAAATTCCTTGTCAGAAAAAAGATCGGTTGATAAGGATAAAATTTAAGCACAGCGGGCAATTGTTGCGGGTCTGCCGGAGGGAATTCGATTCCGATTTCGATCCCGATCCCGATTTCGATCCCGGTCCCGATTTCGATACCGATTTCGGGAATGCCTGGAAATAGAAAAATATTGTAAAAAATTTGATAGTTATGAGAACTTTAAAACAGCATCAATTTGGTGAGGTCACTGCCTACCGGCTGGGGTACGCGCCGGTCGGCAACCCTTTCATGACAGTTTGCGTATACGTGGTCAAAGATCTGTTTATCGATACCGGCCAATCCCACATGCGCCAATCGGTTCTGGCGCTGGGGGCCCGGCATCACATATCCGCGGCCCTGCTGACCCATCATCACGAAGATCACTCCGGCAATGCCGCGGCCCTTAAAAACCGGTTTCAGATTCCGGTGATGGCCCATCGGCTCACCATTGAAAAATTGGGGCAGCCTTACCGGATTTTTCCGTATCAGCACTGGATCTGGGGAAAAACCGCTCCTGTCTGCCTGGATTTCTTTCCGGAAAATGGCTTTTCCCACGGGAATCTGCGCTTTGAGATGATCCATGCCCCGGGCCACAGCAAAGACCACTGCGTTTTTCTGGAGTCTTCCCGGGGCTGGCTGTTTTCCGGGGATCTGTATCTGGGGTCCCGGATCAAATTTTTCCGGGCGGATGAACGGATCACGGATCAGATCGCATCGTTAAAAAAAGTGCTGACATATGATTTTGACGCGCTTTTTTGCAGCCATAATCCCGTGCCGGAAAACGGCAAAGCCCATCTTGCCAGAAAACTTCAGTTTTTGGAGGATTTTTACGGCAATGTGGCAGATTGTGCCTGCCAGGGGCTCAATGAAACTGAAATCATGCAAACCCTTGGTCTGAAAGAAGAGCATCTGGTAAAAGTCATCTGTTTCGGCAACGTAAGCATGAAAAACATGGTTCGCTCCGTGATGGCTTCTCTTGGCCCGCACTGAGGCGGATTACCGGCTTAAAGCGGCTCTAAATTTTGCCACCTGCTGGCGATAGTAAGCAAGGTCGGTTTCCGCCCGGCTCAGGGCCTGTTTTCCCGCTGCAAGTGCACCGGCATAATCCCCGTTCACATACAGGGCTTCGGCCAGGGTATCCAGCACATGGGGTTCCGGAGAAAGGGCCGCTGCCTGTTTTGCAAGGTCAAGGGCCTTTTCAGGACGGACAAAGGCTTTTTTATCGCAGGTGGCCAGAAGCCAGGCCAGGTTATTGAGCGCGGGCACATGGCTCTCATCCAGGCGGATTGCCTGCTGATAGGCGGCAATGGCCTTTTCATAGTTTTTTTGGTTGAGATAAATATCTCCCAGAATCTGATGAAGATCCGGATCATCCGGGTTCTTTTCCATCTGCGCGACAATTGCTTTTTGCAGCAGATTTTCCGTAAGGGCCGTGCCCATGTCCTGGTAATGAAGCTGATACCCCATCCACCCCACCATCAGAATCATGATCAGGTAAATACCGATGGCCGTGTTTACTTTGGTGCTGTGGCGCGCCACCAGAGACGGGTTTTTTTCACACGCCTTCAGGGTGTCGATTCTTTCCTGAATGCTGAAGTGGTGCCAGTTGGGCCGGGTGGGAGACTGCCCGCTGGTGATGGTGATTTTTTCAAAGGTGGATATGAGCGGGCCGGCGTCCTGAAACATGCCAAAGGCGAACAGGTCCGCCTGGCGTTCAAAATTGCGCATGAAATAACCGAAAATATACCGGAAATAAATCAGGAAAATGCCGATCATGGCCAGGCTGAAACCGATGGAGGAAACCGGGGCCCAGGCCGGATCCCGGGTGTTGACAACGCCCAGAACCGCATCCGCGTAAAAAATGCCGTAAATGAACAGATCCATAAGGGTCATGGCCACCACCAGATAGCCGGCAAAAAAGACCAGATAAAAAAATAAATGGTTTTTTTTGATGTGTCCGATTTCATGGGCAATTACCGCGTCAACTTCATGGGCGGACAAATGCCGCATCAATGCCGGTGTGATGAGAATATAGCGAAATCGCCGCACCAGTCCCATGACACCGGCAGTGATCATGCGGCCGCCGAACAGGGGCCAGACCATTATGTCCCGGTAGTGCATTTTTGCTTTCCAGCAGATCAGCTCGATCCGGCGCCGGAAAGGACCCGGCGGCAGGGGGCGGCACCCCCAGAATTTCAGGATCAGCAAAGGGCCGATAATGGCGATCAGCACGAGAAAGAAAATAAAATACAGAATCTGTCCTTCAGTGGATGAAAGAAACCGGCGCGGCGCATCAAAGGG
Organism: Desulfobacteraceae bacterium; assembly: GCA_011390465.1. Classification (GTDB taxonomy): domain Bacteria; phylum Desulfobacterota; class Desulfobacteria; order Desulfobacterales; family Desulfosalsimonadaceae; genus SURF-3. The sequence goes on along the minus strand of JAABSH010000015.1, from coordinate 32,275 downwards.
CAGGATGTTGATCAGGTCTGCGGTAAGGGAGAGTATCAGCCAGGGCAGAATCACGGGAATGGAAAACGCGATATTGGACAGAACATAATCCCGGCGGGAGATGCGGGCCTGGTATATTTTTAAAAAAGCGCTGTAGGCAAATGCCCAGACAAGGGCCATGTAAAAAATAAAAAGACAAAGGAAAAGCAGGGCTTCAAGGGTGGGAAGCCGGTTCAGCAGCGGCAGGGGGCTTAAAAAATGATCCAGTTGCAGGGCGTAAATATCTAACGCATAGACAAACAGCGCCAGAATGGAATGCCGGGTCAGGGTGGCGTGAAACAGGGAATCCAGATCACGGGCCGGGGCGTAGGCGGCCATGGTTTTGATTTTTTGGAACTGGCGCCGGGTAAACCCGGCAAAAAACAGCGCGAGCAGAAAAAACAGCACCAGGGTGTTTGCCAGCGACGGACCTGGGCCGGCCGGGGCCTGATAAGTGGCGTAAATCAGCAGTGCAATAATGTAATATAAAAAGTTGCCAAGCATGGTATAGGAGCTCAGGGCTTATGAAAGTAGCGGTCTTTCTCACTGTAAATACAGCCGCAATACTGCTGACGATACATTCCCAGGGCTTTTGAAACGGCAATGCCCTGTTTCCATCCGGTGCGGAAATCTTCATAATAAAAGGGCACGCCCTGTTTTTTCCCAACGGATTCGCCCAGGCTTCTGATCGGGTCATGTTTCTGGAACTTGCTGTAGAGCAGGGTGGTGGAAAAAGCGTCAAATTTGCCTTTTTTGGCGATTTTGGCGGTGGACAGCAGCCGGTCATGGTAACAGATGCTGCACCGGGTTTTTTCCCGAAACACCATGTTCTGCAGAAATCCTTCAAGATCATACCCGTCCTGGTAAATGACGTTCAGGTCGATGCTTTGGGCATAGTCTTCCAGTGTCTTTTGCCGTTTCAGACATTCGGTGTAGGGATGAATATTGTTTTTGTAAAAATATCCCATCACCGTGTGACCGGCGGCCCGAAGCGTGCTCACGGGATAAATGGCGCACGGGCCGCAGCAGATGTGAAGCAGCAGTTTCATAACCGGTCTCCGAAAATTGCAGTGCCGATGCGCACCATGGTGGCGCCTTCTTCAATGGCCACTTCAAAATCCCCGGTCATTCCCATGGAAAGATGGGTCATGGAAACCCCTGGGATAGCGGTGTCCCGGATCTGGTCCCGGATGTTCCGCAGTGCCCTGAAATACGGCCGCACTTTTTCCGGGGCGTTGAAAAACGGGGGCAGGGTCATGAGGCCCTGGACGGACAGGTTTTCAAGAGCGCTGATTTCATGGACCAGCTTCAGGGCATTGTCTGCGGTGACTCCGGATTTGGTGGCTTCTTCGCCAATGTTGATCTGCACCAGAACCGGCTGCACTTTCTGGTATTTTTTAGCCTGTTTGCTGATTTCCCGGGCCAGTTTTGCCGAATCCACGGAATGGATGAGATCAAAATACCGCACCGCATATTTGCTCTTGTTGGTCTGGAGATGGCCGATGAAATGCCAGGCAAGGCGATGGTTGCTGATGGCATCGATTTTTGCCATGGCTTCCTGAATATAATTTTCCCCAAAAACCCGCAGTCCCGCGTCAATGGCGGCGTAAATCCGTTCCGCCGGCACGGTTTTGGTGACGCCGACAAGCTGAATTTCCAAAGGATCACGGCCGGCGCGAGCCGCGGCCGCGGCGATTCGGGTGTTGATTTCTCTGATTCGTGTTTTCATAAGCTGATTTCTCTGATTCTGATTTGTCTGTTTCTGTGTGACTTCAGTTTGCTGCTTTATTAATGGCCCGGGAAATCACCTGGTGCCGGTATAAATAATCCAGCACTTCGCACAGGGGCAGTCCCACCACATTGGTATAGGAACCAATGATTTTTTTTACCATAAACGCGCCCAGCCCCTGGATGGCATATCCCCCGGCCTTGTCATAGGGCTCATCCGTATGAACGTACCATTCGATTTCCTCTGCGCTCAGGGCTTTAAAAATCACATCCGTGCATACCACATCTGAAAAAAGATGACCGCGTTTGCGGCAAAGGATGGCATACCCGGTAAAGACCTGATGGGTGCGGTTGCTGAGCTGCCGGAGCATCTCCCGGGCCTGGTCCACGGAGTCGGGTTTTTCAAGAATTTTCCGGTCTGCCACCACAATAGAGTCCGCCCCGATGATCCAGGCATCCGGATGGCGTTCTGCCACATCCCGGGCCTTTGCCCGGGCCAGGGTTCGGGCATAATCATCCGGTGCCAGCTGGAGAAATTCTTTTTCCCGGATGCTGCTGGGGGCAACGGAAAACCGGAGGCCGGCGGATTCCAGCAACGCGCGTCGCCGGGGGGATTTTGATGCCAGAATAATGGAAAAATGTTGGGTAATGATTGTCACGGCAGTTGCGTGTCCTTTTTTGTCAGTATCCTTCTTTGTCAAACGATAAAAAATAATAAACATACCATAATACCCCGTTCAGGTAAAAATATTTTTTGGATTATCCGGTTCGCCTATATTCAGGCAATCATCATCTGATTTTAAAAGGTTTTTCCCGGGCTGTGTAAATCTCTCTGACACCCTGTAAAAAAATCCGGCAACCCTGTCATGGCGTTTTACGGGTCCGCGGTCTTTGGTCAGCAGAAGATTGGTTCAAAGAAGACCGCGTCTGAATTTTATTTTTTACTTATCCGGTTCGATTCAGCCATCAAAATCGGTATCGATATTGAAATCGCTATCGAATCCGATCCCGATTTCGATCCCGATCCCGATCCCGATAAAAACACGGCAGCTTGAGTTAAACAGATAACCATAGGCTACTTTTAGCCATTGGCATGCAGGTTGCATTATCCATAGCTGAATTGACAGCTCTAACGTTTCAGCCACTTTTTAAAAAAAGGAGAATACCATGAAAACACGATCCCTTATTTTCACCATGATGGTTTTTTGCTGGGCACTGATGGGCGCCATGGTTGTGACGCCGGTGTCAGCCGCTTCCCAGCCTCTGTCTTTCAGCTGTTCCGCCCAGGTGTATGAAGCTTTGGGACCGGAACTGCTGGCTGCCTTCACCCGGGAAACCGGCATCACCATCGATCTCTATGTCGGGGCATCCAACACTGCCGTGAGCCGGGTGGAAAATAACTACGCTGATCTGGCCACATCCACCACGCGTCTTTACCGCCGCCACAGTGATTACGGATATACGGAAATTCTGTTTGCGCGGGATGCCATGGTGGTGTTTACCAATGCTGACAATAAGGTGGATTCTCTGAGTAAAGCCCAGGTGCAGCAGATATTTTCAGGGGAGATCAACAACTGGAATCAGTTTGGCGGGGAAGACCGGGCCATTGTCACCATTGTGCCGGACAAGCACACCGGTTCTTATCATAATTTCCGGGCATTTTTTATGGAAGGCCGGGAAATCAACTATGATTTCATGGCCTATCGATCCAGTCATGTGGTTGAAGCGGCCCGGCGGATTCCGGATGTGATTTCCTTTGTTACCAAAGCAGCGGTGGCAGGCGATTCCCAGTTGAAAATAATCCCCATTGACGGTGTGGCTCCGGGATGTCCGGAATATCCCTATTGCGAAGATTTTTCTTTTGTGACCAAAGGCGAACCGGCTGGCGCGGCAAAACAGTTTATCGATTTTTTCATGACCGGTCCGGGTAAAAAAATGTTGCAAAAAAAAGGCGTTGTCATGTTACCCCGGGGTGAATAAGTTTTTGTGCGGATTCCCCTATGGTCTCATGGCCGGTGTTTCCGGCAGCGGAAAAAGGCTTGAAATCAGGGATAAAAAACCTGATAGTAACATCAGCGGATGCCGGTCGTAAACCACAGGCACAGGTATGTTTTCTGTTGCTGCCGGCAAACCGGAATTGATCTCCGTCATCGTATCGCAATTTGCTGTTTTTAAAGTATCGGCGGGATCAGCAATGGCACAAAAAAAGGAATTGTGGATGATGTCATGGTGGCCTCGCCCCGGTATCTCGGCCCGGATTTTTATTAATCTGATTCTGCTTTTGTGTATGGTGTTTGGCATCGGGCTTACCACCATCTGGTATTCCAGCCAGCTTAACAGCATGCTGCACCGGTTGATTGCTGAAGACATGGCCGCGTTTCAGGCATCCAGGGAAATGGAAACCGAACTGGCCAATCAGAAAGGATTTGTCACCTATTATTTTCTGGACCATGACCCCAAGTGGCTGAATGAACTTGCCGTGCATCGCGGGGCCTTTCTGGACTGGTATGACAGGGCCGTGGCAGTGGACAAAAAACCGGAGCACCAGGCCCTGCTGGATCAGATCATTGAGAAATACCAAAAATATGTGGCGGACAAAGATCAGGTCATTGAAATGTATCAGGCCGGCCAGCGGGAAAAAGGGGAAAGCCTGCACTGGCGGGTGAGAGAACGGTTTTTTGAACTTAATGTTCTGTGCATTCGGTATAAAGAGGCCAACCAGGATCATATCAACAGCATCCGGGCCGAGGGGCAGACCAAGGTAGACCGGATTTTTACCCTTACGGTGGTTTTTATGTCCGCTGCCATTGTGCTGGGGGTGCTGCTGGTATTTTTTCTGTTTACGCAGATCCTGATTCCCATCCGTCGGCTGTCCAGAAAAACCGCTCTGGAAAATGCGCAAACGGCCTCGGGCAACGAGGTCAGTGTGCTGAGCAATCATGTGCACGGACTGATGGAAAATATGGACCGGGCCCGGACGGAACTTGAACAAAGCCAGGCCCGGCTGATGAATTCAGAAAAAATGGCCATGGTGGGCAAACTGGCCACGGAAGTGGCCCACAGCATCCGCAATCCCATGACATCCATTAATATGCGGCTTTTTTCCCTGAGACGAAATCTGGAACTTACAGATTTTCAGCAGGAAGATTTTGAAGTGGTGGCCGAAGAAATGCGGCGCCTGGACAATATTGTCCGCAATTTCCTTGAATTTTCCCGTCCCCACAAACTAAAAAAGCAGCAGATCCTGCTTTCCCGGATAATCGATATGACCGTGGAGCTCCTCAGCTACCGCCTGGAATTGCATTGTGTCTCTGTTATCCGGAAACAGAAGACGGATATATCCATGATTGACGGGGATCCGGAACTGCTCAAGGAAGTGTTTGTAAATCTTATTGTCAATGCCTGTGAAGCCATGGAAAACGGCGGGGAAGTCGTGGTCAGTGAAGAGGAAGCTTTTTTTCCGGATGGCCGGCCCTGCGTCCGGATCACCGTGGCGGACAACGGCCCGGGCATGAACGAGGCAGTGCTGTGCCGGGCCCTGGAACCTTTTGAAACCACCAAGCCCAGCGGCACGGGGCTTGGCCTGTTTATTGCCGTTCGCATTGTTGAGGAGCACGGCGGTACGCTGGGCTTGGATTCAAAAGAAGGCGAGGGGACGACTTTTGTACTGACGTTTCCGGTCAGCAGGGAGAAATGAAATGAGTACCATTCTGATTGTGGATGATGATGATCAGCTGCGCATGAGTTTTGCCAGGCTCCTCAAAGAAGAGGGCTATGATATCCGCACGGCCCCTACCGGCGAAGCCGGTATCAAGGAAATCCGTCAGGCAGTGCCGGATTTGCTGATTATGGATGTGCGGCTGCCGAAAATGGACGGACTGGCGGCTTTCGGGGAAATCCGCAAAATAGATTCCACCCTGCCGGTGATTATCATGACCGCCTTCGGCACCACGGACACGGCCATTGAAGCCACCAAGCTGGGCGCATTTGATTATATCCTGAAACCCTTTGACATCCCCGCGATGCTGGCCCTGATCCGGCAGGCACTGGAAGCCGGACGGCTCATGCGCTCCCGGGTGGAAATGAATGTGGCGCCGGACACGGCAGTGCCGGATGCCATTATCGGCCACAGTGATGTAATGCAGGAGGTCTATAAGTCCATTGGCCGGGTGGCCCCCACAGACGCCACCGTGCTCATTCGCGGGGCGTCCGGCACCGGCAAGGAGCTGGTGGCCCGGGCCATTTATCAGCACAGCGAACGCGCGGACAAAGCCTTTCTGGTAATCAATTGTGTTGCTATTCCCGAAACCCTGCTGGAAAGTGAGCTTTTCGGATATGAAAAAGGCGCGTTCACCGGCGCGTCCAGCCGAAAAGTGGGAAAAATCGAACAGACCAACCGGGGCACTATTTTTCTTGATGAAATCGGGGACATGCCCATGTCCATCCAGGCCAAGATTTTGCGCCTGATTCAGGAACGCAGCATTGAACGCCTGGGCGGCACCCATCCCATTTCCGTGGATGTGCGCATTCTTGCCGCCACCAACCGGAATCTGGAAAAGCTGATGGATCAGGAGCGATTCCGGGAGGATTTGTATTACCGGCTCAAGGTGGTGACCCTAAACCTGCCCCTGCTCAAAGAACGGGCAAAAGATATTCCGCTGCTGTGTGAATATTTTCTGTCCCTGTACTCCCGGGAAATGAAGATCGACAACCCGGGTATGACCAAAGAAGCCATGGCCCTGGTGGGGAAATACTCCTGGCCGGGCAATGTCCGGGAACTGAGCAACTCCATTAAAAAGGCCCTGATTTTCAGCAGCGGCTATCCCATCCGGCCCCGGGATATTTCCAATGCCATTTCCGGTGTTATTTCCGGAAAAAGCGGAAGAACAGACCCCGTGTCCACGGAAGGCATTGAAAAAGTGGCCCGCCAGTGGGTCCGGAAAATGCTGATGGGCCAGATTGAAGAAGATGCCTTCAGTTATCTCATGGATCGTTTTGGCAGCATCGTCATTGGCGAGGCCCTGAACCTGACCGAGGGCAACCGCAGCCGGGCCGCGAAAATGCTGGGTATGTCCCGGCCCACCCTTCAGTCCAGAATCGAAAAATACAACCTGGTGTTCGAGACCCTGGTCACCACATCGGAGATCACCAGCACCTGATTGTTCCCGTCATTTGTAACTCCTTGTAAAATCAGCATTTGAGAATATTTTCACGGGTGACTTCTTTTTTACATGCTGTAAAAAAATTTGCATGCCAAAGGTTTTCTGTTCGCTTTCTATCTTTCATTTTTTTCATACATTCTTTTTATAATTCTATTTAATTTCAGTATTTTATAATTTAAACACGCTGATGGTCCGGTGTTGGCATATTGCTTGCTCAACTATGAGCAGCAGTTTATCCGCCCATACGTAAATTTGCCATGCTTAACCTGTTCATGGAGGCGTTAATATGACCGAACCGTTATTCATTCTCATCGCAGACCCGAATCCCTATGTCCGTTCATTTCTCGTCCGGGAAATGGCCGCCAGGGGATACAGAACTGCGGAAGCGGCATCCGGCAAGGAAATCCTGGCAAAACTGCACGGGAGACCCTGGCCGGACCTGGTGGTGATGGAACTGGATTTTCCCGTTACCATCGGGCTTGCCGTGCTTGAAAAAGTGCAGAACCTGATTCCCACCATCCCGCAGATTGTCTACACCCATTTCACGGAATATGAAAATCATCCCAGCGTGAAAAAGGCTGATGATTTCATAGAAAAAAACGCGGACCCGTCAGAGCTTCTGCACAGTATTTCCCGGGTGGCGGCCAGGATCATGAAGCTTCGGACCAAACCCGGTGCCCGCAAACCAGCAGACGGTTCATCTTTTTTTAATCAGGTGTAAGGGGCACCTCAATGTCGTTAACTTAAGAGGTTTCAATGTAGGGGAGGGGTTTCCCCCCTCCCGTGAAAAAGACGACCCATGCCGGGAGGGGATAAACCCCTCCCCTACGCATATGGCCTAAGTTAATGACATTGAGGGGCACCTGATAATCGAAGACAGGTAGACGAAACCAATTTTAATAGAAGAAAAAATCACAGGATAAACAGATGACTGCTGAAACGCGCAAAAAAAGAGAATCCTCCAAATATTCACGGATCCGGCGCATCATTCTTTCCCGAATTCTGGTGGCCCCGTTTATCATCCTGCTGCTGGTGTGCGGTACCCTGGTCTATTATTTTTCCGCCACCCTCCATACCCGGGTAAATTCGGAAATGATCCGGATTGTGGATGACCACCGGAACATGATTGATCAGTTTCTTGTTGAACGCACTGAAGATCTCACGTTTATCGCCAATACCACCCGTTATGAGGTGATTTGCCGGCAGCAGCGGCTGGAGGAAATCTTTGCCATGCTTCAGAAAAGCTCCCCCGCGTTTCAGGATCTGGGCGTATTTGACCACTCCGGCAATCATATCAGCTACCAGGGCCCCTATGATCTGGAAGGCAAAAATTATCAGGATGCCCCCTGGTTTAAGGCAGTTAAGGAAAAATCCGTATATATTTCAGATGTTTTTTTAGGTTACCGGGAGACCCCCCATTTTGTGATTGCCGTCCAAAAGCACGAAAACGGCGTGTTCTGGTATCTTCGGGCCACCATTGACACCTTGTTTTTTAATAATCTGGTGGAAAATATCCGGTTGGGAAAAACCGGAGAAGCTTACCTGGTGAATAAATCCGGCATATTTCAGACCAAACAGCGCTCCGGGGGCCGGCTCATGGCAGTGGATCCGGACTTTGCCGATGCCGGAGGCACTGATGGCCGGATCATTACTTATTCCGCAAAAAACCATGAGGGAAATAAATATCGTTACGCTGTGGGCCGCCTGCATCAAACCTACTGGCAACTGGTGGTGCGCCAGGATGCGGGCGATGCGGCAGCTCCGCTGATCCATGCGGTGCTGGTTGCCCTGGGGCTTATTTTTCTGGGAGGCGCCGTGGTAGTGGTGATTGCCTTTTTCCTTTCATCCAATGTGGCCCACCGGCTTTCTCTGGCAGATGCGGAAAAACGGGAAATGACCAATCAGCTGATCATGGCCGGCAAGCTGGCGGAGGTGGGAGAGATGAGCTCTGGCATTGCCCATGAAATCAACAATCCCCTGCAGGTGATGAAGGCCGAAGTCACCATGATCGGGGATCTGTTCTCGGATTTGCCGCCCCGAAGCGAACAGGACCGGGAGAATTTTGATTTGATAAAAGATTCCGTCAATCAGATCGGCATCCAGATAGACCGGTGCCGGAAAATCACCCAGGGACTTTTGAAATTCGCCCGGAAATCTGATCCCGTAATCCGCAAGATTTCTCCGGCAGACTTGCTCAAAGATACCCTGGGCATGATTTCCCATCAGGCCATGCTGGATGAGGTGTCCATTAAAACCCGCATTGCTGCTGATCTTCCGGAGATTGAGTCTGATCCGTCCCAGCTTCAGCAGGTGTTTCTGAATCTGATTAACAACGCGGTGTACGCGGTCCGGGAAACCCGTCAGCCCGAAGTCCGGATTATGGCGGACATGGCAGAGGATAAGGTGCGCATCCAGGTATCGGATAACGGTTGCGGCATTCCGGATACGGAACTGGAAAAAATTTTCCTGCCGTTTTTTACCACCAAACCGGTGGGCAGCGGCACCGGTCTGGGGCTTTCCACCTGTTTCGGCATTGTTGAAAATCTCGGCGGCAAAATTGAAGTCAATAGCACCGTGGGCAAGGGTAGCACATTCACGGTTTTTTTGCCCAGAGCCAAAGCCAGAGCCAAAGCCCAAGCCGGAGCCGGAGCGGCGGGATAAAACCGGCATGGGCCGGCCGAAAATGAAACTATTGGAAATGAAAATAAAGGGAAAGGAAAAAACAATGAGCAGAATACAGCTTTTAATTGTTGATGATGAAGAACGGTTTTTGAAAACCACGGCAACGCTTCTGGAAAAGCGCGGCATCGCCAGTCAAACCGCCTCTTCGGGTGAAAAAGCCCTGCAAATGATCGAACAGATTCCCGTGGATGTGGTGATTCTGGACATCAAAATGCCGGGCATGGACGGCATTGAAACGTTGAAACGGATTAAATCAAGCCATCCCCTGATCGAGGTTATTTTGCTCACAGGTCACGGTTCCTTTGATCTGGCCGTCACCGGCATGCAGTTGGGGGCCTTTGATTATCTCATGAAGCCCAGTGAAATCTCACAGCTCATGGAAAAAGTCGAACAAGCCTATGCCAAAAAACAGGCCATGGAACAACGAAAGCTTGAAAACCTGGCATCTGCGCCTGATGCATCGGGTGCTGCCCCCTGTATTTCCTGAAACAAGGGTAAAAACCGAACAGGCGTGCCCGGGCACGATATTCGAGTACAGCTTATGACAGTGTCAATTCAGAAAGATGAAGAAAGGAGAGGTATATGACAAGTCAACGGGAAAAGGAAAAACAAAAAGCACGCGGTTATGACAAGTATGTGGACTGGAAAATTTTTATTATTCCGGTGGCATTGTTTTTTGCCCTGCTGCTAATGCCGACTCCTTACGGCATGAAAGACGTGGGTATGGAGTACAACGTGGGTCCCAAAGCAGTGAAAAATTATTTTTCCACGACCCTTTTTGGAGCGGAAAGCAATGCCGCAGAGCAGTGGCAGCTCATCACCGTACAGATGATGGAGCAGAATATAAGAATGGGGGCGTTTTCCAGAGACCGGTTTTTAAGCCGGAACCTTAAATGGTGCGGCAAATACGGTATTGAAGCCGACGCCAAAAACCTGGAAAAGGCAAAATACTATATTGAAACTTCAGTGGATGCGGAAAAATTCAACACTTTGATGAAGGCCGGTTTTGAACTGCGAAGAGACGGTCTTAAATATGAAGAATTAAGCGAACAAGACCGGGCCGCGGCGGACAAAGGCGCATGGCATGTTAAAGTGGCCATTGCCATGATGGTGTTTGTGGTGCTCTGTTTTTTAACCGAATGCATTCCCCTGCCCGGCGTGGCGTTTTGTATCGGGCTGATTCTGGTGTTCACCGGCGTGGTTTCCCGCAGCGATGTGGCCGGGCTTTACTGGGATGACGCGGTCTGGTTTATCATGGGCAGTCTGATGTTTGCGGCCGCTTTTGTAAAAACGGGGGTGGACAAGCGGGTCTGCCTGGCCATGTTTCGAAAACTGGCCAAACCCAGTGTAAAATGGATTACCCTGATTTTTTTTCTCATTATTTCTCCCCTGGCCGCCTTTATTTCTGATCATGCCCTGGCCGCCATGTTTTTGCCGATCGGCATTCTCATCTACCAGAACAGCCTGACCAAAGACATTCCCGAAGATCCGGAACTGGGAAAACTGCTCATGATCGCTATTGCCATGGCCTGTAATGCCGGCGGGCCGGGCGCACCTTCCGGCGGGGCCAGAAATGTGATCATGATGACCTATTTAAATGACATGTTTGGCCTGGATATCGGGTATTTTCAGTGGGTGTCCTATTGTTTCCCCTTTTTGCTGATTATGATTCCCTTGTCCTGGTTTCTGGTGAACTGGCGGTTTAAGCCCCGGATTCATTCCCTGGCCCCGGCCATGGAACATCTGAAAAGTGAAATCGGCCGCATGGGCGGCTGGAACCGCCAGCAGATTTATGCCCTGATTATTTTTCTGGTTATGGTATTTGGCTGGTTTACGGAAAAAACCTTTTATCAGATGGGGATTTTACCCATCCGCCTTGGCATCGGGGTCATTGCTGTGGCCGGGGCTGTGGCCTATTTATTGGCCGGGGTGGTAAATTGGCGGGATTACCAGGAAAAAGTCGACTGGGGCGTGGTCTGGCTGTATGCCGGGGCCATTATTTTCGGCCGGATTCTGGACCATAGCGGGGCGGCCTACTGGATCGCCCGCAGCGTGCTGGATACCATCGCGCCGCTGGGACTGGATTCCGGGTTGCCGCTTATGGCGGTTTCCAATGGCCTGACCAGTGTCATGACCAACCTGATGGCAGACGGTCCGGCAGCCGCAGCCGTGGGTCCCATCGCCCTGAACATGGCAGGGCTGGTGCACCCGGGCTCTACGTATCTTCCTTTTATGGCCATGTCCACTGCCATTGCCTCTTCCTTTGCCTACTGCCTGATTATCGGCACACCGCCCAACGCCATTGTGTATGCCTCCGGGTATCTGGAGCCCAAAGATTACCTGCGGGTGGGCATTCCGCTTTGGTTTTGCGCAAACATCCTGCTGGTGCTGTTAACGGGCTTTTACTGGGCAGTCCGGGGGTTTGGGGATTTGCCGGTATTTTAAGGGTACAGAACGTAAATAAATAAGAAAAAGCAAAGGAGTCATGCCCATGAAAGATGCATTTCAACAGAACAATCAGAGAAAAACCCCAAAGCGCAGGCTGGTTTATGAAAACGGAAGGGTTTATTTTACCAAAGAAACCGAACGGGCTTTTTATTTTGTCCTGACGCTGGTGATGTTGGTTGCGGGCATTTTATACAAAACGGGGATTTTATAAAATGGATGCCGCGACCCGTCCGGCCCGGGGATTTTCAGCAGGGTATTATGTTGCCGCCATGTCAAAAATTCTGGCCACACCCGGCGCTTTTTACCGGGAACTGCCGGAAGCCCGGGCCCATAAAAACGCCTTCGGGTTTCTGATGGTATCGGCCGTATTTTCCACTGCCGCGCTGATAATGACCCGGCCTCTGGAAAATCCGGTGCTTGCCGGCGGTATTTATTTCATTAATGCCCTGGGCATGACATATATCGCGGCCGGACTGGGGTATCTGCTCATTACCATGCTGACAAAGCACAAGATTCTGTTTGGCCGGATTTTCAGCATCTATGCGTTCGCCTCGGGCGTGAGTCTTCTGGCCTCATGGATTCCGCTGTTTATCTGGATAACCGAACCCTGGAAATGGCTGCTGATTGGTATCGGCCTGTCGCGGGCCGGCGGGCTGGGGTGGCGGATGTCCATTGGGGTGGTATTGGTTTCTGTTGTTATTATTATGTTGTTTTTCTGGTCATTGTTACCGTTAATTGCGTCGATCAGATAAAAAAACCGCCTGATGTTTTTCATCAAGTTTTTATTGGAAGGGAGATAGAAAATGACGGATAAAAAAATAAAAGTTTTGATGGTGGATGATGAGGCCCAGTTCCGGGCCACTACAAATAAAATTCTGACCCGCCGGGGGTTTGACACACTGATGGCGGAAAGCGGGGAGCAGGCCCTTGAGCTGTTGAGCCGGCAGCCGGATGTGATTATTCTGGATATCAAAATGCCCGGCATGGATGGTCATGAGACGCTGGCGGAAATCCGCAAAACCCATCCGGATCTCCCCGTCATCATGCTCACCGGTCACGGCGATCTGCGCAGCGCCCGGCAGGCCAGGGAAGAAGGTGCTTTTGATTATCTTTCCAAACCCTGCGATATTGACGTGCTTGCCGGAAAAATCCGGGATGCGGTGAGCAAAGGAATTCCGCCGGAACAGGAAACGGAAAAAACCGTCTCCGGCGTCATGATTCCCATCAGCGAATATACCACTCTATCCGGTGATGCAAAAATAAAAGATGCCATTTGTGAGCTCAAGCAGTCTTTTTATTCCAAAATGGCCACTGCCATGATTATGGAAACCGGCCACCGGTCCGTGCTGGTGCTGGATAATTCCGGCAAAGTCTGCGGTCTGGTGGAGATTGTAAACCTGATGGATATGATTATGCCTTCTTATCTTTCCGCGCCCAAACCCTCGCTGGCGGACACGATTCAGTATTCCCCCATGTTCTGGAAAGGGATGTTTACCACTGAGATCAAAAAAAAGGCGTCTTTGTCCATCAAAGAAATCATGTCCCCGGCACCTTATGCCATTGACGGCAATGCTTCGCTGATGGAAGCCTGTTATATGATGCTGCAGCACAAGGTAAGACGCCTGGTGGTGATGAAAAACGGTGACGTTGCAGGGGTGATTCGCGAGCAGGATCTGTTTTTTGAAATGGAGAAAATTTTACAGGGATAAAAAGCGGCAGGAGCGTTTGCAGCAGATATTTTAGTGTAACCAACACCAAACCGCAGGAGGGGAAAATGACAAATCCAAAAAAATTGCTCGTATTGATGGACGGTTCAGAACGTTCCGGCCAGACCGTAAAATTTATGGAACAGCTCACACCGTTTAAAAATGACCGGATCATTCTGTTCACTGTTTTCAGCGGTATTCCGCAATGCTATCGGGATCTTGAAAAAACCCCCCAATACAGTCATGTCATGAGCCAGATGACCGCCTGGGAAGTTACCCAGAAACGAAGAATTACCGAATTCATGGAAAATGCCCGGGAACGCCTGGTGGCGGCCGGATACAAAAAAGATGCCGTGGATATCCAGATTCACAATCAGCGTATCGGCATCGCGCGGGATATTCTGAAAGAAGCGGAAGAAGGCGCGTACAAGGCAGTGGTGATGCGCCGGCGCGGGGCCGGCGCCCTTGAAACCATTGTCGTGGGCAGCGTGGCGAACAAGCTGCTGGGCAAACTGACCTGCTGCCCGCTTATCATTGCGGGCCGCCGGGAGCTTAATAACCGGGTGCTTCTTGCGGTTGACGGTTCCACTGCTTCTTTCAAAGCCGTGGATTTTGTCGCTGAAACATTGGGCGGGCTGGGATACAGCGTGGGACTGCTTCATGTGATCCGGGGGTTCGGCAATCTGGTACCGGAAAATCCGGAATTTATGATGCCGTCGGAAAGCGTGGAACTGGCCCATGATGAAATGATGCGGTTGTTCGGAGACATCCGGGAAAAATTAATTTTGGCCGGATTTGATGAAAATCACATTGAAGAGAAAATTATCACCGGCATCAACAGCCGGGCCGGCGCTATCGTGGAAGAAGCAAAAGCAGGCAACTACGGCACCATTGTGGTGGGTCGCAAAGGATTGTCCCGGGTGCAGGAATTTTTTATGGGACGGGTCAGCACCAAGGTGATTCACGTGGGCCGGGAGTTTACCGTGTGGATGGTTTAGCCGGATGAGAAAGCGGTTAATAAATAAAGATGCATCTCCCTGTAAATTTGATATACTGAAAATCAGGATTATGTTGAAGATACCGGCTGGATCGCGGACCTGGCGGCCCAAAGCTATCATTTGAAATTCGGAAAATAACCTGCGCCAACCCGGTCCATCTCTCGTCATTTTAAAAAAAATGGTGAAAAAATGGCAAAAAAAATACTGGTACTGACGGATCCTTCCGCCCAGGCCATGGAGGTCGTCAGGTATGTCGGCAGCTTTCTGCCCCCGAAAAATGTCAGGGTGGTGCTGTTTCATGTTTTTGATCCGGTGCCGGAATGCTACTGGGATCTTGAAAACAACCCGCACGTAAAAACAGAAATCACTCGTCTGAAATCCTGGGAAGTCCATAAAAGAGAATCTATCCAAACCTTTATGGACCAGGCAACGGCGTTGCTGGTGAGCTGCGGGTTTGACCGGTCATTGATTGATATCCGGATTCAGGAGCGGGATCAGGGCATTGCCAGAGATATCATGACTGAGGCTCAGGCAGGTTATGATGCGGTGTTTTTCCGCCGACGCGGCATTACGGCCCTTGAAAGCCTTGTGGTGGGCTCTGTGGCCAATAAGCTGCTCTCAACATTGACCTCTGTTCCCCTGATTGTCTGCGGTGACTTGCCGCCGGAAAAAAAGATTCTTGCGGCTGTGGACGATTCAGAGACCGCTTTTGCCGTGGTTGACGTGATTACCCGGTTTTATGGAAACACAGGGTACTGCATTGAGTTGTTTAATGTGATCCGCGGCCTTGCCCCCTGGATGCCGGAACTCCCGGATGCAATGATCCGGGACCGGTTTGGCCTTGCCAGGGAAGAAATGGCGCTTTTGTTTACAGACTTGAAAAAACGGCTGACAGATGCCGGCATTGATCCGTCCGGTATTTCCGAAAAAATTGTCACCGGAGACCTCAGCCGGGCCGGGGCCATTATCAGAGAAGCCACTGAACAAAATTTTCCCACCATCATCATGGGACGACGAAGGATTTCAAAGGTTGAGGCGTTTTTTTTGGGCCGGGTTTCCAATAAGGTGATCCATGGTGCCAAGAATCATACCGTCTGGGTGATTTAAAATGCTTGATCACAACCGGTTTCCCTCATGAAAAATTTTTTTCAGAATTTTTTTCAAACCCTGGACCGGAGCCTTGGGCAATGCAGCCGGATTGTCCTGGTGGCGGCAGCCATTGGGTTTGTTCTTGTGGTGGGCATGAATCGCTGCCTTACCGGCTCTGAATATGCGTTGTCGGTTTTTTTCATGTTTCCCATTGTTCTTATCACCTGGTATGTGGGGATAATTGCCGGTATCAGCATGGCGGTTTTCAGCACCGCTACCTGGCTGGTTGCGGATTTATGGCTTTTAAAAGAATTTTCAACCCCCCTGGTGCCTTTTATCAATGAATTTTTCCGGCTGGTGGTGTTTGTCTTTGTTGTGCTGGTGGTGGGGTCTCTTAAAACCGCCCTGGAAACCCAGAAAAAAATTGCCCGTACCGATACCCTTACTGCACTGGCCAACCGTCTGGCGTTTTTTGAAGCCGCGGAAAAGGAAATCCACCGGGCCCGGCGGTTTAATGATCCTGTGTCCATTGTCTATATTGATATTGATAATTTCAAGCTGGTGAATGATTCCCGGGGCCATGCCGCCGGGGACCGGCTGCTTCAGGCCACAGCAAAAATTATTGTGGAAAATATCCGGGAGATAGACCTTGCCGCCCGCATTGGCGGTGATGAAATTGGACTTTTGCTGGTAAAAACAAATGTTTCCGGTGCCGTGACCCTGGCTGAAAAACTTAAAACCCGACTGGATGACCAAATGCGCCGGAAAAACTGGCCGGTCACCTTCAGCATGGGGGTGGCCACCTTTCCCAAAATCAACGCCAGCGTGGGGGATATGATGAATGTGGCCGACAGACTGATGTATGCGGCCAAACACCAGGGGAAAAACCGGATTGTTCAGGAAATTTTTATCGGCCATCCCGAGGCTCCGGTGGCCGGCAGCAAAGAAATGATTCTCAAACACTCGGCATGAGGGCCATTGCACAACAGGTCAATGCCAACAGGTCAATGCCGGGTATGGAGCGAAATTTCGCCTTTTTTATTCCTTCTCCTAAGCCAGTGAAGGAAGCCCGGCAATTTTGACGGCACCCCGGTGATACCCGGCCGGAAACAGAGTGGCGAACGTGTCAATGGCAAGCTGGTTGTCCTCGCAGCATTCATAGATCGTGGGAATTTTATGCTCCCGGCTGTATTTGTCTCTTAAATAACGAATGATTTTCCAGTGTTTATCCGTCAGTCCGTCTTTAATGCCTATTTCAAAGGCTCTTCTGGCGGCAAAATCCGCGTCCCACTCCAAATGATCCACCAGATAACCGAAAAGATCCACCCGGTATACCTTGTTTTCCACTGCTTCGGTGGCTTTTTCCGTGGTTTCGGTGTCAGAAACTGCATAGGGTTCGCCATAATAGTAAACCCATCCGTAACGGTAACTGATACCGGCAAGCAGACAGGCCCCCCGGAGATATCCCGTGGGAAAAAGTGACTGAAGGGTTTGAATGTCCAGCCCAAGAAACCGTGCGGTTTCATGCACCACCGGACAGACCCCGGTTTCTTTGAATCGGTTTCGGATAAAATGGATCACGGCCCAGTGTTGTTCCGTGAGTCCGCCGGTCATTCCAAGCTCGCCGGCCATGCATTCCGCAAAATCTTCATCCCAGGCATCGTAATCCAGTAAAAAATTCTTTTTGTCCACATTGTACGTCTTGTTTTTGTAGGAAAGGGTTTTCATGGGGACCTCTGTGCGTAATTTTAAAACTTTTATAATACCTTCATTATCCTTTCACAATGAGTAATGCATACCCCGTGCCGCTTTTTTTCCATGGCGGGGCAAAAAAATCTGTTGCCAAACAGCACCATTTCCGGGGCAGGATCGACCTGTGATCATCTGAATCCCATGAAAATGGGTTTTGAGTGCCCAGAGTGTCGAAATTTTTTACAACATGTAAAAAAAACAAAGCATGCTATGGGATTCTTTCTCAGGCCGGTGTGAATTCATCTAAATTATTTTTATCGGTTTTTACGGTTTTATGAATTAAATTTCCGGTTTTTCCGCTCTCTTTCTTGTTTTCCCCTTTTTATCCCCATCCGTTATGCGAACTGGTTTTCCGGTGCGACAGATGGTCTTTTCGATCCGTCGTAAAAAATTAATATAGAAAATTATATTAAATATCAAAGTGTTGTTATCAAATCCCGTTGCAGATGAAGGGGTCGCCGGCATGTTTTTGGCATGGTTCCTGAATTCTTTTTAGACGTTTCCCGGTTGCTGCCGTGGGCAGGTGCCGAAGATCCCGTCGCAAAAGATACCGCCGGCGGCAATGCCCGTAAAACAAGACCGGAATGAAAGCACAACAGACATCGGCAAAAACTTACCGGACATCCGGTTGATCCGATGACGCATAACGCAACACGGAACCTGAAATGGTAAAAGACAAAAATAAAAATTATTATCAATCCCTTTCACGGAACATGATTTTAAGCACCATTATTGTTTCCTTTACCCCCATGATTCTGGTGATCACGATTCTGCTGCAACAGTATCAGGTGTCTTTTTATGAAAAAACCAATGCCCACTTAAATGAGCTGGTCCAGAAACACAAACAGAATATTGACACTTTTTTAACTGAAAAGACGGCCAATATTCGGTTTCTGGCCATGACCAAAGATTATGAAACCTTAAATGATGATGAGTTTCTCCAGCGAAAACTCCAGCTTCTGAGAAATGACTACGGGAATGTGTTTGTGGATCTGGGCATTGTAGAAGCTTCCGGCTTGCAGACAGCCTACGCCGGCCCCCTGGAACTGGAAAATGTCGATTATAGAAACGCGGAATGGTTTCAAAGTGCGTGGCAGAAGGATTCTTATATCAGTGATGTGTTTTTAGGCCTCCGGGGGACCCCTCATTTTATTGTGGCCGTGCGCCAGAATGAAAACGGCCGGGAATTTTTGGTCCGGGCCACCATTAATTTTAATTCTTTTAATTCCCTGGTGCAGACTCTGCGGCTGGGAAAAACCGGGTATGCCTTTATCCTGAACCGGGAAGGGGCGTTTCAGACCCAGCCGGCCATGGATATTCCGCCGGACCCGGACGGGATTTCTTTTTTGTGGAAAGCAGTTGAAAAAACCCGGAACAAGATTCTCATCACCCGGTGGACGGATGATACGGGTGAAGCAGATCTTTATGCGGCCGGCAGCCTGAAACACGGTCAGTGGCTGCTCATTGTAAAGCAAAAAGTATCTGATGCCTACGCTGACCTGCGACGCATGTATTATCTGGCCCTGGTGATTTTCGTTATCGGTGCCGCCGGCATTGTTTTTATGGCCAATTATACCACCCGCCGCATGGTTCGCCGCATTCGCAAGACAGACAGGGAAAAAGAAGGCATGAACCAGCAGATTATTGAAACCGGCAAAATGGCTTCCATCGGCGAGCTGGCCGCCGGTATTGCCCATGAAATCAACAATCCCGTGGCCATTATGGTGGAAGAAGCCGGATGGATTGGCGATCTGCTCGAAGAAGAGGATTTTGCGGAAGGGGAAAATCTGAAAGAATTCCGGCGGGCGTTGACCCAGATCAACACCCAGGGCCGGCGGTGCAAGGAAATCACCCACAAACTGCTCAGTTTTGCCAGAAAAACAGACTCTACGCTCAAGGACGTTCAGCTCAATGATATTATTCGTGAAATTGTGGATTTATCCTCCCAGATGGCCAAATACAACAAAGTGAGCATTGAAACCCGTCTTCAGAAAACCCTTCCCTATATCACGGCATCACCGTCTGAACTTCAGCAGGTGTTGTTGAATCTTATCAACAATGCCCTGGATGCCATGGAAAAAACCGGCGGTGTTATCCATATTTCAACCAAAATCAGTGAAATTGAGCCCGGCACCATTGTGATCGTGGTGGAAGACAACGGACCGGGCATTCCCGATGCCAATCTGTCCCGGCTTTTTGATCCGTTTTTTACCACCAAGCCGGTGGGCAAGGGAACGGGACTGGGGCTGTCCATCTGCTACGGCATTATCAATAAAATGGGCGGCAAAATCGACGTTCAGAGTGCGGTGGGAAAAGGCACCCGGTTTCGCATCTGGATTCCGTTTCAGCAGTAAGGAAAAGATTTTCAATCAATAAAGATAAACGAAATTCAATTGAAATATCAGAAAAAAGGAGACGTGCAATGATGACAACATCCTATGTCATGCTGGTGGATGATGAGGTGCCGTTTGTGGAGACCATGACCAAGCGTCTGGACCGGCGGGGGCTGAAAATTATTTCCGCTTCGGGCGGAGAAGAAGCTTTGAAAAAGCTCAAAGAGAACGACACCGTTGATGTGATTATCCTGGATGTAAAAATGCCCGGAATGGACGGCATTGAAACCCTTCAGGAAATTAAAAAAATTTATCCCCTCAAGGAAGTAATCATGCTCACCGGCCATGCCACTGTGGAAACAGCCATCGAAGGCATGAAGCTCGGGGCGTTTGATTACCTGATGAAGCCCTGTGACATCGATGTCCTGGTGGCCAAAGTGGATGAGGCGGCAAAGAAAAAGAAATCCCACGATGCAAAAATCGAACAGGCCAGAATTGACAAGCTGGTGTTGAGACGCGGGTATGATTGACGGCCCGTGAAAAGAGCCGGGGGGCTTGGCCATCGTCTCGGCCAATGTAGGGGAGGGCTTTACGCCCTGCCGTTGCGGGTGGTGATAAACCCCGTATCCTGCGAACATAGTGGCCGAAAGGGTGATCATGGCCGACGGAATTGAAACAATTAAAGGGCAAGAGATGAAGCGGGAAAAAAATGATTTGCAAGCCGCGGCCGAGGGGATTCGGGTGCTGCTGGTGGATGATGAAGAAGGATATGTGAATGTCCTGAACAACCGTCTTTCAAAAAGGCGGTTTCAGGTCACCACTGCCTGCAGCGGCGGCGATGCGATCAAAGCAGCGCGGAAACAGGATTTTGACGTGGCCATTCTGGATCTCAAAATGGAAGACATGGACGGACTTGAAGTGCTGAAAATTTTTAATCAAATGGGCCTGGACATGAAAATCATTATGCTCACGGGCCATGGATCACAGGAGGCGGCCCGGGAGGGCATTCAGCTGGGAGCGTTTGATTATCTGACCAAGCCCTGTGAGCTCCATGATTTGATAGCCAAAATCAATGAAGCATATACAGCCCGTCATTGAAAGGTGCCGGGCGGCCCGCGTGAAAGAATGGTTTTGCCCGCCTGCTGCTGAACCACTGACCGTAAATGATTGCCCACAGATCATTGACCGCCAAAATTTGACCACGAACGATTGACAAGGAGTACTTATATGTTTTTCAAATCAAACGGATTCAAGCTTTGTATCGGCCTGCTGCTGGGGGTGCTTGTAATGTTGCTGCCAAGGCCGGAAGGCACAAAATATAAAATTTCAGGTGACCCGGGCCAAAGCTTATATGCGATGGTGGATACGCACTTTGAATTAACCGGCGAACCGAATAAAAAAACCAAAGCCTATATTCTGGAATCAAAAATTCCCGGCACGGACACCGGCACGGGTAATTATCTGAAAAAGCAGGCCACTGCCCTGGAAGAAGCTGAAATTACAGTGGACTATGTGAACGGATTGTCGCCCACGGCAAAGCGGTTTCTGGCCGTTTTGGCGGTGCTGATTTTTCTTTTTGTGGTGGAACCCATTCCCCTTGAGATAACAGCCATCTGTATCGGCGTGTCCCTGGTTGTCATGGGAATTGCGAGTCCCAAGGATGCATGGGCCCCGTATATGCATCCAGTGGTGATTTTTATTATGTGCTGCCTTATTTTTGCCATTGCCCTGGATGAGGCGGGACTCACCAAACGCCTGGGGTATTTTATCATCAAAAAGGCCGGCAATAATGTCACCCGGTTTACTTTTATCATTTCCCTGGGCCTTGGCTGGGCTTCCGGGGTGATGCATGATGCCGCCGCCTGTGCCATCGGCATTGTGACCATGCTTCCGATGATGCGGGCGGCTGGCATTGAACCGGGGTCGAAAACGGCTAAGTTCATGATGCTGTCGTTGCCCTTTGCCTGTTCCTGCGGCGGCATGGGCACCCTCATCGGCGGAGGCCGCTGTATGGTGGCGGCTGCCTTTTTAAAGGAATTTACCGGTCTGGAAATCACGTTTTTTGAGTGGATTCTGTATGCCCTGCCCGGTGCCCTGCTGACGGTGCCGGTGGCGGTGGGCATTGTTTATCTGGTGTATCGCCCTGACCCCAAATACAAACTGCCGGAATTTGATGAAGCCCTTGGCCCGATGACCCCCCTTGAAAAAAAGACCCTTGTAATTATTGCTCTGACGTTTGCCTGCTGGTTGACCAAAGGGATTCACGGCATTGATTATTCTATCACCGGTATGCTGGGGGTGGCGGCCCTGGTCCTGTTTCAGGTGCTTAAATGGGAGCATATCAATGACAATCTGGAATGGGGCACGGCTTTGTTTATTTTTGGCGGCGGTATCTCTCTTGGCCTTGCCATGGGTTATTCCGGGGCCGCGGATTATTTTGCCAATCTCTTTTTCCCGCTGATTCAGGGAAAAGGATGGCTGGTGCTGTTTATCGGCATGGGCGTGTTCGGCGCCCTGGTGACCAATGCCATGGCCAATGTGGCCGCGGCTGCCCTGATTTTGCCCATTGTGATCCCCATGGCCCAGATGGAAGGCATTGATCCGACCATTTTGGCCCTGGGTCTTGGGATGGCCACTTCTTTTGCGCTGCTGCTGGTGATTGGATGTCCTCCCAATGCTATTTCTTACAGTTACCGGTATTTTAAGGCATCGGATCTCACCAAGGTCGGCCTGGTGGCAACCCCGGTTCTGCTGGCAGTTCTGGTGGTTATTGCGGCGGTATGGTGGAATATTCTGGGGCTGGTGTAGGGAAGGTGTAAGATCTAAGGTAGAAGGTTTAAGGTAGAAGGTTTAAGGTAGAAGGTTTGAGATGGAAGGTGGAAAATCAAAACCGGAGAAAATGGCATGACGCAAACACGACTGCTGCTGGTGGATGATGAGAATCATTTCCGGTCGCCGTTGAAAAAACGGCTCCAGAAACGCGGATTTATGGTTTTTGAGGCAGGAGACGGAAATGAATGTCAGGCGCTGATGCAACAAGAAGCGGTGGATGTGGTGGTGCTGGATGTTAAGATGCCCGGCATGAGCGGCATTGAGGTGTTGGCCTGGATTCGGGAGCAGTTTCAGAAAACCGAAGTTATTTTGCTGACAGGTCATGCCTGTGCCGCGGACGGTGTGGAGGGAATTAAAAACGGCGCGTTTGATTATCTGACAAAGCCTGTGGAATTTGATCATCTGGTACAAAAAATCAATCAGGCCCTTGAAAAACGGCAGCGGGAGGAAGAAAAAAAGCAGGAAGCCGACTTCAAGGCCCGAATGGAGCAGCAGATGGTGGCCACTGAGCGGTTGGCGTCCTTGGGAACTCTGTCCACGGGCATTGCCCATGAAATCGACAATCCTCTTGCCATTATCAGGGAATGCACGGAATTTATGCGACTGCTGCTGGGTAAAACAGAAGATGCTGTGTTCCCACGGAAAAAGGATTTTGAAAACGCCGTTGGAAAGATCGAAACCGCCATTGAACGGGCCCGGCGCATCACCCATCAGCTGCTCGGTTTTGTCCGGCAGCCGGAAACGGTTTTCTCAGAAACCGATTTAAAGGCGTTGATTTCAGAAACCATTGAATTCGTAAAAAAAGAAGCTCAAAATAAAAAAGTGGAAATTGTGCAGGATCTGGATAAGGCCGGCGGGAAAATCTGGAGTGATGCGTATGCCATCCGGCAGGTGCTGATCAATCTGATCACAAACGCCCTGGCGGCGGTGACCAGCGGGGACATCATCACGGTTTCCGTTCGGGAAACCGATCTACTGGCGGAAATCCGGGTGGAAGACACTGGCAGCGGTATTCCAAAGGAAAATCTGGAAAAGATTTTCGAGCCTTTTTTTACCACCAAACCCCCGGGAAAAGGCACCGGCCTCGGCCTTTACGTCACTGCCGGCATTATGGAGCGGCTGGGCGGGAAAATTGATGTCACCAGCCGCGTGGGGCAGGGCACGGTGTTTACCATCAGCCTGCCGCGGACCAGAAAGGCATGTTCCCTGATGGGGGATAACAAAGATATTTGCCTGGATATATTAAACACGATTAAAGGAGATCAGCCAAATGATTAAAATTCCGACAAAGGTCCTGATTGTGGATGATGAAAAGGATTTTGTGGAAATGTTTTCCCTGCGGCTGCAGGAAACCGGCGAGCGGGTCTTTACCGCCTACAACGGAAAAGAATGCCTTGATATCCTGGAGGGAGAGGATATCGACGTGGTGGTGCTGGATATTAAAATGCCCGGCATGGACGGCATAGAGGTGCTGCGGGAAATTAAAAAGCGCCACCCGATTGTGGAGGTGATTCTGCTTACCGGTCACGGGGCCATTGAAACAGCGGTAACCGGCATGAAACTGGGGGCATTTGATTATTTGCTCAAACCCGCAGACGCCAGGGAAATGGCGAAAAAACTCGAAGGCGCCCGGAAACGAAAAGACGAACAGGAAGACCGGATTCGTAAGGCCGAGGCACGAACCCTTTTGCGGCGGGGCGGCAATATTTAGCTGGTATAACACCTGTGACGATGATGCCGGGCGACGTTTTTATGCAGGACGATGCTGCGGGCAGATTTCATAAAGGAGGGAAAAAATGCAGAAACATAAAATTAACCTTTTGTTTGTGGATGATGAAGACCGGTTTCTGGAATCCATGACCCGGCTGCTGGAAGCCCGGGATTTTAACGTGGTGGCGGTCAACCGGGGCGAAAAAGCCATTGAAGCGGCCAGAAATCATCCTGTGGATATTGCGCTGGTGGATCTGAAAATGCCCGGCATTGACGGGGAGGAAACTTTGCGGGCGTTGAAAAAAGAACACCAGTGGATGGAAATTGTGATTCTCACCGGCCACGGCAGCATTGACTCCGCTGTGGAATGCACCAAAAACGGGGCCTACTTGTATCTTCAAAAACCGTGTGATCTTGAAGAGTTGCTGGAAGCATTAAAAAACGCCTATAAAAAACGGGTGATGAACAAAAACGCCATCGAAGAAAAACGAATGAATGAACTGCTCAGGGTTTCCCAGTCAAGTTCTCCGCGGGATATTCTGAAACGCTTAAAGGAAATCGATGCCGGTTAGGCTTTTAAAAAAGGTTCAAAGGGAAGGCTGCCGCGCCTGCTGAAAAAAAAGACAACATAAATTTATTGTTTCACAGCACGGTTTTCGCTTGATTAACCGGGTTTTCCGTTATAATCCAGTTTTTTCGTTATCTGCCAAACCATGCACGAATGCGGCATCTGAATACCGGAGAACCGGGTTTATTTTTAATTTGATATGATGATGTGGATAAAGGGAGTGCGCTGTTAATGAACGCTATTATGGAAAACAGGATAAGCCTGACCAAGCTTATTGCATTATTTGCCGGGATTTTTTTATTTGCCCTTGTTTACTATTCTCCGCCCTGGTTTGACGCGGTGGATCCCGAAGGCACCCATTTTGCCCTGTCCCAGCAGGGAAAAGGGGCCTTGGCGGTCTTTCTGCTGGCCGGCACCTGGTGGGTGTTTGAAGTCATTCCCATTGGCGTGACCAGTCTCATGATCGGCGTATTGCAGGTGCTGTTTCTGATCCGTCCGGCCAATGAAGCGTTCAAGGATTTCATGGACCCGTCCGTGCTGTTTATTTTCGGCTCCATTGTCATCGGTCTGGTGTTTACCAAAACCGGGCTCACCCGGCGGCTGGCCTATAAAATGCTCATGGTGGTGGGAGAGCGCACCAGCATGATTTATCTGGGCTGCTTTGTGGTGACCGCGGCGCTTACTCACATCATGGCCCATACGGCGGTTGCCGCCACCATTTATCCGTTGCTCATGGCCATCTATGCGCTATACGGGGAGGGCGACAAACAGACCCGATTCGGCAAAGGCCTTTTCATGGGCATGGCCTATGTGGCCGGTGCCGGCTCCATCGTCACCCTGCTGGGCGCGGCACGGGGGGCCGTGGCTTTAGGTTTTTATAAGGATGTCGTGGGAAAAGATATTGGATTTTTCGAGCTTTCCTATTACATGGCCCCCATCGGCTGGCTCATGACCTTTCTCTTGTGGGGCTTTTTCATGATTGTGTGCAAGCCGGAAAAAAGAACCATTCCCGGACTGCGGGAAAAAGCCAGGGAACTGAACGCGGAACTGGGCAAAATTACGAAACCGGAAATCATCGCGGCTCTGATTGTGGGGGTCTGCGTCATCTCCCTGGGCGTTATTGCGGTGATGAAAACCATGATTCCGGGATTTCATCCTCCCCATAAAACCGCTGTGATTCTTTTGTCCACCGTGCTGTTTTTCCTTGCCGGTATTCTGACCATTGAAGATCTGGAAGAAATTCCCTGGAACATTATCCTGCTCTTTGCCGGGGCCATGAGCATTGGGTTCTGCCTGTGGCAGACCGGGGCTGCGGAATGGCTGGCCATCAACTGGCTGGTCATGTTCCAGAAGGCCAACTGGTTTGTGTTTGTTATGAGTATTGCGTTTTTCGTCATGATGATGACAAACTTTATCATGAACGTGGCGGCCATTGCCATTTCCCTGCCCGTGGCCCTGGTCATTGCGCCTTACCTGGGCGTTGCCGGCGAAGTCATTCTGTTTTCCTCACTCGTTGTTGCCGGTATGCCCTTCCTGCTGCTGGTAGGGGCGGCCCCGAACGCCATTGCCTATGATTCCAAACAGTTCACCACCGGCGAATTTTTTCTTTACGGCATACCGGCCAGTATTCTGCTGATGATTGTCACCGGCTTTGCCGTTTATGTGATCTGGCCCATTATGGGCATGCCCATCACCCTGGGATAGAATGAAAGGTGAATAAAATTTCAGTGAAATAATATACAGGTGTCAGGTGTCGGTCAAACAGACCAACACCTGACACCTGGCCCTTTTCATCCTCCCGCCATTATCGTCCCCCACCCCTTCTGCCCTTCCGGCTGCAAAACAACATCAACCTGGCAAATCAGGGGGGCGGAAAAAGCCGTCTGGCGGTTCTGAAACTTCCGTTAAAAACCCGGTTGAATATTTCTGTTAAGTCTGTCAATATACTTTTCTGATATTATTTGAGACTTAATCCGGGCAACTCTGGGCCAAATACTTTCCGCGTATGAAATACTCTGTTTTTTCCGCCATGCTGATAGGACCGCGAACCGGACAGGAAGATTGTGTTCTGGACGGCGTTGATATTTTTCAGGCGACGCATGTGCAGGAAAAAAAGGAAATTCACACCGAATTTCTGTCTCTTTGCGTGTGTGACGGCATGGGGGGGCATGATTTTGGGGAAACCGCTTCCCGGTTTGTTTGCCAGCAGATACAAACCCGGCTTGACCGCACCTGTTTCAGCACCGACCATGTGCGCTCACAACTTGCGGAAATTCAGGCACTGAGCACCCGGCAACTGCCGGAAAACGCCGGCACCACAGTGGCCGGCCTGATCGTCACAGACAGCAGGGCCATTGCCTTTAATGCCGGGGACAGCCGGATCTACCGGATTTCTCCGGACCGGCTGGATTATATTTCCCATGACCATTCCCTGGTGCAGGGACTGGTGGACAAAGCCTTTATCCAACAGGACAACGCCGGCCGGCATCCTTTGAAAAATATCATTAACTTTGGGATCGGCCCGCTGTTTGAAAATGAATGGAAGCATACCGGCATCCATATTTCCGACCACCCGGTTGTGCCGGAAGCCGTGTATCTGCTGTGTACGGACGGTGTCAATGATCTGCTGACAGATGCGGAAATTTTCAGCCTGCTGAACCCCGGGACGGCGGCAGGCCCCCACGGTCTGCTGCACGCGCTTGAACAGAAGGGATTAAACGACAATGCCAGTTTCATTCTTGTCAGCTGCGGCGCCTGATATGATGGATACCTTTTTTATATTTTTGATACCCCCGGAAGTTGCCACCATCCACCGGCAAAAATCCATCCGTCTGCCGGGGTTCCCCTGATGGAAGCCATCATTAAAAAATGCCTTCCCACCTATGAGGTCCTTCGCAAAATCGGCGAAGGGGTCTACGGGTCTGTTTTTCATGTGAAAGACAATCTCAAGGAACGGGCCGTAAAAGTGGTGCCCATCATTGTTGAGCGGTCCCTGTCCCTGTCCACCCCCCAGGATCTGGATTCCAAAATATCCCATGATTTCTACGCGGTTCAGGAATATTACGGCAAAATCAAAGGCGAAGGGGTCATTGAAATCCATGATTTTCATCTCATGGACAAACAGGTCACCCGGCACGAGGCAAAAGCGTATCTGATCATTCTGATGGAATTCTGCCCGGAAAATCTGTCCGACCATGTCATTGACCACTATCCCCTGTCCCCCTGGCAGG
Source organism: Desulfobacteraceae bacterium (assembly GCA_011390465.1). Classification (GTDB taxonomy): domain Bacteria; phylum Desulfobacterota; class Desulfobacteria; order Desulfobacterales; family Desulfosalsimonadaceae; genus SURF-3. The sequence continues at coordinate 4,019 of JAABSH010000015.1, read as the reverse complement.
CCAAAAGCCTGATGCGGGAACTGGCAGAAATCCTGAACCGGCTTTCCAACCGGACAAAAGACGCCTTTATTGTCAAGGATCTCAAACCCTCGAATCTGTTAATCAACAAAAATGACCAGCTGCTGATCGGCGACCTGGGCGGGCTTCAGCGGCTTCACAGCATTTCCACCGCTGCCCGGGCCCAGTTCACCCCCAACTGGTCCGCGCCGGAACTGATCATCAACAGCCAGTCCGCCAGCATTCCCAGCCTGATGTATTCCTATGGTCTGGTCTGCTATTTCATCTGGTACGGCACCCTTCCTTATGACAAAACAGACTTTACCGAGCGCACCCGGCGGATCAGGGATGACGGCCTGGTGTTTTCCCGGGGGGATATGCCCTATTATATTCAGGGAATCATTGAAAAATGCCTGGATTTCGATCCGGACCAGCGGCCAAAAAATTTTGACGATATCCTTAACATCCTGAACGGCCAAAAACGACTGGTAATTGACCCTGCCGCAAAAAAAGTCGCGGCAAACGCCAACTCAAATGCGGCCACAAACAATGACTCCCGGCCCGCTGAAAACGATATGGCCCGGCAGAAATCTTCCGCAAAAGCCCGGCGGCCCAAAAAACCAAAATCCGCGTCATCCGGCTCCCGGCGGTCGGCGAAACCATACGGGCAACCGGAAAAAATCCCCGGAGACGTTATTGATATTGCCGCCGAACACCTGACGGACAGCACGAAAGTCCCGCCGGAGAGAAATCAGATCGGCGATACCTGGCTGGAACCGGTCACGGGTATGACATTCTGCTGGGTGCCGTCCGGCAGTTTTATCATGGGACCGGGAAAATGGGACGCGGACGGAAAAAAGGATGAATTTCCGGCCCATACGCTTTATATCGACGGCTTCTGGATGGGGAAATACCTGGTGACCCAGAAAAACTGGAAAAAAGTCATGGCCAGCGCTTTCTGGAAAAAAGTAAGCCCTTACAACTTTAACCCGTCATGGTTCAAATCCGGGCATGCTTATCCTGTTGAACAGGTATCATGGAATGAAGTCAATGAATTTATTCAGAAAATGATTTCCCTGAACAAAGGGAAATACCACTTTCGCCTGCCCACGGAAGCGGAATGGGAATATGCGGCCCGAAGCTGCGGAAAATTCCAGAAATATGCCGGCGGGAAACACCTGGACGCGGTGGCCTGGTATTCCGCCAACAGCGGCATGGCCACCCATCCGGTGGGGAAAAAACAGCCCAACGCCCTCGGGCTCTATGACATGAGCGGCAATGTTTACGAGTGGTGCCTGGATGCCTACAGTGAAACCGCCTACAAGGATCATGCCGCCAGCAATCCCCTTATTTCCGGTGACGGTCCCAGACGGGTCATCCGGGGCGGTTCCTGGTCCAATTCCTTCAATGAAATGCGCTGCACTTACCGGGCCGGCGTGAATCAGGATTTCAAGGAAAATTATATCGGATTCCGGGTGGTGATGACGTCCATTATGCGAAAAAAAGGATTTAATACATAGCCCCCCAGAGATCGTCAGAAATCGTCAAAGGGGTTCTGTCGGTCGGGAGGGCTTCCCAAAATACATGCCGCCGGCAAAAATCACAATGCCGGCAGCCATGACCGCGGCCCCGATAAAAAACGCATACTGCAATTCAAAAAAATCCATCACCATTCCGGCAAGAATTGAACCAAACAGCATGCCCAGGCTGTGGGCCACGGTAATTAAGGACATCACCGACCCCATGGCCCGGGTTTCATTGCCGCTGACCACTGCCAGGGCCATCAGGGCCGGCATGGATATTCCGCCGCCGATACCAAAAATAACATTGGCCACAAACATTCCCCAAAATCCCGCGGCATTTCCCAAAAGCAAAATGGCAACCGCTGTCAAAACCCCGCCCGTGATGACCAGAATCCGCTTGTCCATGCGATCCGCCACCGCGCCCATGGGAATATTCAAAAGACCGCTCACAGACACCGCCAGAACCACCAGCACCCCAATGGCCGAGCTTGACAGGGAAAATTTCATATCCCCGTAAACCGGCAGAAAGCCCCAGATAATGCCGATGCAGGTGGTGTATACAAACCGGAAAGCGGAAACGCTGATAATCTGCCGGTGACTCAGAAGCAGCCTCCACCGGGGCGGCGGATAAAATCGGTGGGAAATTTCCTCCTCCCGGACCGGGGGCAGCAGAAAAAAACTGAAGCAGAATGCGGCAAACGACATCACGGCCATGGCGCCGAACGCCGCTTCAAGGCAAAAAGAATCATTAATGATGCCCCCCAGCAGCGGCCCGATGGAAAGCCCCATAAACACGGACACATTGAAGATGCCCATGGAAAGCCCTTCTTTGCCTTTGGGGGTAATATCTCCGATATAGGCCTGGGCCACGGGCATGATCATGGCCGATGCCACCCCCTGAATCATGCGAAGCAGCACCAGTCCGTGAATATCCTGGAAAAACATAAACCCCACGGAAATGACAAAATAGGCAAACAAACCGCAGGCAATAAACGGCTTACGGCCTTTCCGGTCGGACAACCGGCCGAACCAGGGCAGAAAAAACGTTCGGGTCAGGGAAAACCCGCCAAAAATCAAGGCAATATAAAACCCCGTGGCCCCCAGGTGATGCGCATACACCGGCAGCAGCGGCACCACAATCCCCACGCCGGTAACCGAAGCGAAAAGGGAAAAGAAAAGAGCGGCAAATATTTTTTTTTCAACGCGTTCCATAATAAAATAAGCCCCCATGCCTATCACTGCCCTGGGCGGGAGACAAGCTTCTTTTCTTTTTATGGTTTAAGTTCCGCCAGGGTCGCCCCCCATCCGCCGGCCGCGGCAGGCGCGTCCGCAACTGTCCGCACGTGGGGATGGGCGGATAAAATCCCCTGCACCCGTTTCTTCAGCACGCCGGTGCCTTTGCCGTGAATGATCCGCAGGGAAAAAATGCCGTTTTCCCGGCAGGCGGCAATATAGTCATAGAGCAGCGGTTTTACCTCTTTCGGGAGAAAGGTATGCAGATCCAGAACCCCGTCTATTGGTATTTCAATCGGATCCATTTTGGCTCCCTTAAAAACCGGATGATTGACGCACTCGTAAAAAAAGAGTACCGGTTATCATAAGTAAACCCCTCTGCCATTGCGAGGCGTGAGGAACGAACGGCGAAGCAATCTCCAGAACAGCCACACAGCGCCTATAATATCGGTTTCTTATGATGATAACAACCATTCTATTTCTTTGTATATTCGCTTTTTTCCTCGGCTCCATCCCGTTTGGACTGATCTTTGCCCGGATGTTTAGCGGTATTGATCTCCGAAAAACCGGCAGCGGCAATATCGGGGCCACCAACGCCCGCCGGGCCGGAGGCTGGAAACCGGGCATTGCCACATTGGCCTGCGATATGCTGAAAGGCGCCGGACCGGTGCTTCTTGCGGCTTTTATCGCCAAAGACCTTTCCCCTGCCCTTAAAGAGACAATCATGGGCCTGACCGCTGTTGCCGCAGTTTACGGTCACCTGTTTCCGGTTTACCTGAAATTCAAAGCCAGCGGCAAAGGCGTGGCCACGGCAGCCGGATGTTTTTGGGTGATTTCCCCGGCAACCGTTGGACTTGCCGTCATCCTCTTTTTGATAACGGCCACGGCCACCCGGCGGGTATCCCCGGGCTCCCTGGCAGCAACCGCCTTTCTTCCCATGGGGACGTTCTGGCTTACCGGCTCCCTGATTTTTACCGGCTTCAGCCTGATTATTGCCCTGGCCATTATCTTCCGCCACAAAGATAATATTAAACGATTGCTCGCCGGGACAGAACCAACCTTAAGAAATAAATAACTATGGAATAAAAAAAACAAAATCTGCTTATCCGGTTCGCTTAAGTTGATGCTGCAATCTACATAAAAATAGCAGTCATTACGAGGCGTGAGGAACGAACGACGAAGTAATCTCCCTGTTTTCAGGGGATTGCTTCGGTCGTACCGTCCTTGCCACGTCTTCAGCGTGGCTCGCAATGACAGAACTTGACC
>JAABSH010000014.1 GCA_011390465.1 Desulfobacteraceae bacterium | reverse complement strand
TTTTTAAACGGCCATCGTTTATTGCTTTGCGAAGAGTGTCGTATTTGACGTCAAGTTTTTCGCTTACCATTTTTCTGGATTTACCTTGATCAAGCAACTCCTGGGCTTGCTCTAATTTTTGGGGAGTCAGTATATTGCCGCCTTTACGGCCACGGCGATCGCGAAAAAAGGCATCGGGACCCTCTCGTCGAAGCTTTCTCTGAGCTCGGATGACATTGCTTTTGGGTATTGCAAACGCTTTAATGATTTCTGACTGACGACAAACCTTTGATTCAATCAATTGAGCGATTGTTAGCCTGAACATGCGTTGATCGGAAGGGGCATGCGAGTATATTGGGTATTCCCCTAAAAAATATGTCCAGCGATTTTCATCGCAAAGCACACGGACAAAACTGTTGATAAATGTCTCTCCTGGAAGAAGTATGGGGAGTATTAATTGGGGCATAGAATCACCTAAGAAATAGAGTTTTTTAGACATCAAGGTGTCGTTTTCAAGATCCTATGTCAAGCTCTCTTTTTTTTGATGATTTTATTGGTATGCGATAATTTATCAGTATCTTATAGGCAACCATAGAACTAAACCTCATTATCCCAGATCAAGAGTCCTGATCATGTGGATCTGAGCTATCAGTTTTAAATATCCGCATTTCCTGCTCCCCTCCGAATGGTGAATTCTCATCATTCGGTATTCCCCAAGCGCCCGGTGACCCCAGATCACCGGGCGCTTTTTAATGCCTCCAAAGCCTTTCGCTTTTCATTCAACGGCCCTGCATGATGAATTTCCAGACTGCAAATTGTCCATTCCTTGTCTTCACCCGTATCTCCTTGTGATGTAACGGCATAAGCTTATTGTTGCAAAACTGTAACATATACTTTACGTATGCTTCATACAATTGTAACAATACGTTTTCCCTGCCGCCTTATTTAAATAATTTATAATAAAAATCAATTAGTTATAAATAAAATACACTTAAAAAAAGGAATAAGAAAGCCATGAAAAAATCAAAAATCTGGGTGTTCAGTTTATTGTGTGCTGCAGGCGTTTTTCTTTTTACCCCGCATTCAGGGTATGCCGATGTCAGTACTCCCGATTTTATTGACAACCTGACCATCAAAGGCGACCTCCGGGTCCGGTATGACTATCAGCAGAACAATGAGACCGGAGCAGAAGACGCCAAAGATCGCCTGCGGGCAAGATTCCGCCTGGGTTTGGCCTGGAAAAACACACCGGAAAATTGGACCGTGGCCGCGGGTCTGGCCACCGGCGAAAATGACGGCGCCACCACCAATGCCACCTATTCTGATGATGAAATGTTTGAAACCGGGGATATCCGGCTCGACTATGCCTATGCCGAACATAAACTAGATAACATGGTGTTTGTTGCCGGTCAGCACAAAAACAAATTTCATTCGTCCATGGCCCTGTGGGATCCGGATGTCCGGCCGGCCGGTTTTACCGGGCAGCTTACCTTTGATCCTTTGTTTGTAACCGCCGGCTATTTCCAGGCCAGATATATTGACAGTGATATTGCGCGAATGGCTGCTGCCCAGGTGGGTATTGATATGGCCGGATTGATCGCGGCCATCGGCTACTATGATGTCAATCGGGTGGATGAATTTCTGGATATGGACACCCTGGACAATGATTACAAATACCAGATCATTGATCTTTACGCACAATATGAACTGAAACACGATTCCGTAACAATCACTCCGCTGGCCCATATATTCTATAACATAGGGGCAGAAGGCGATCCCGGCCAGAGTGTTGGCGGTGAAAACCTGGACCCGGAAAAAGAAAACCTGGGATGGCTGGTGGGGGTCAAAGCCAAAGTTGACCGGTTCAGCCTGGGGGTTGAATACGGAGAAGTCGGCGCGGATGCTGCGATTCAGGACATCAAGGACAGTGACTGGGGATCCGGCCTGGGATCCACCGATATCAAAGGGGTAAAAGCCTCTGTCGGGTATAAAGTGACCAAGCATTGTGAATTCAAAACCACTTATTATTATACCGAACCCCTGGAACGGAAAGAATATGACGTTAAAGATGTCAATCGGGTGCAAGTAGATTTGAAATACGCTTTCTAAAATCTGTTGAACTTTCCGGCACAGGAGGCATCAAGCATCCCCTGCTATCAAAGCTTAGAAACGTTAAAAACACCCTGTGCGTTTTCACAGGGTGTTTTTTTCAGTCTCTGAATTCAGGAAATCAGTACGCGGTCAAACTACCCATACCGTAAAATTTCTCCCGCCGTAAACCACTTTATGGCCCACCCGGCCCATGAAAAATCCTTCCAGCCGGGACAGTCCCCGGCGGCCCACCACAATGGTGCTGTACCCCCCGGCGTCTGCTTCACACACAATGGCCTCAGACCGGCTGACCGCACCGGATATAATTTTCTCCGTGATGGTATCCGGGCTGAACCCGGCTGTCAGCAGCCGTTCCCTTACCTGCAACATCATCTGCCCGGTCTTGATCTTAAAAGCTTCAAGGCCGGTATCCGGCAATTTTTCCCGGGAACAGGGTGCCGGGGCTTCTTCCGGTACTTCAAAATCCACGGCGCCCAGCCCTAAAATGGCATGGAAAATACAAACCGCGTATCCCTGAACCCCGGGAAAGGATGCCACAAAATCCACGGCTTTTTGGGATGATTCGGAGGCATCCACAGCCAGCAAAATCTTTTTAACCGGTGCGGCCTGGCCCACAAACACGATAGGCACAAAAGACAATGCCTGCAACAGCTTAACCGCCACACTACCGAGGATGATGCTTTGCAGAGCATTGGCCATGCCCCGGCGGCTCATCATGACCGCGGCGTAATTGCCTTTTTCCGCTTCTGTGATAATATCCCGGGCAATGCCCGCCGCCACGGGCTGCAATTTGATTTCAACTTGTGAATCTGAAAATCCCGCTCCAACCAGAATCTTTTTCATCTGTACCAGATAGGTCCGGATTTTGGTTTCCCGATCCGCGGCCCAGGTGTCCAGCTCTCCGGAAGCATTTCCGGGAAAATCTCCGGCATCCGCCATTTCCCGGTATTCATCCGGCACGCCGTCCAGCACATGAAACAACACCACCTGGGTATTTTCATCTGCCGGTAAAAATTCTTTCACATAATTCACGGTGCGCATGGATCGTTTTGAAGCATCCGCAAGCACCAGTATTTTCTTTTGATCTGCCATGGACTGTCTCCTGAAAGAGGGTTAATCCGCTCCGCCGCCCAGCACCGCATACAGCTTTATTTTATTGGCCAGTTCCGCCCGCCGGATGGCAATATGCCCCTGCTGGGCCCCATACAGGGCTCTTTGGGCGTCCAGCACCGTCAGATAAATATCAGAGCCTTTTTCGTATCGGGCGTTGGAGAGCCGGTAGGCTTCAGCAGTTGCTTCTACAAGAGACTGCTGGGCCGCAAGCTGGTCCCCGATACTGCCGTTATCCGCCAGCGCGTCCGCCACTTCCCGGAACGCGGACTGAATGGCGCCTTCGTACTGTGTCAGGGCAATCTCCCGTTCCACCTTGCTGACCGTAAGGGCCGACCAGATCCGGGGATCGAATACCGGCAAGCCGATCTGGGGACCAAAGGTCCATGTCCGGGAGCCGGAATCAAACAGACCGGAAAGGTCGCTGCTGGCCGTTCCCAGGGCGGTGGTGAGTGAAATGCGCGGAAACAGAACGGCCCTGGCCGCGCCGATATTGGCATTTGCCGCCCGGAGCCGGCGCTCGGCCTGCTGAATGTCGGGCCGGTTGAGCAGCACCGCTGATGAGGTTCCCGCAAAAACAGGGGCCATGGGGGCAACGCTGCTGAGATCCGCGGGCATCAAATTTTCAGGCACAGCCTTGCCTGCCAGGAGTGCCAGGATATTTTCATCCCGGGCGACTTCCGCGGAAAACCGGGCCACATCCACCCGGGCCGCATCCACCCGGGTCTGGACCTGATACAGGTCCAGTTCGGCGGTCAATCCCACTTCCACCCGGCGGCGAATCAAATCATAGGCCGCCTGCTGGGACGTCAGAGTGGACCGGGCCAGATCCAGATTCTCCCGGTCCGCGGCAAGCTTCAGCCAGGCATTGGCCACTTCGGAAACAAGCAGCAACTGGGCGCCCCGCCGGGCTTCTTCTGTTGCAAAATAGGATTCCAGGGCCTGCCGGGAAAGACTGCGGATACGGCCGAAAAAATCCAGCTCCCAGGCGGCAATGCCCAGCTCCACCCGGTATTCTTCGGCAATCATGTCGTTTCCAGTACTGGAAAGATCGCCCGGCACCCGCTGTTTGAACCCGCTTCCGGTTGCATTTAGTTTGGGCAGCAGATCGCTACGCTGAATCCGGTACATGGCCCGGGCTTTTTCCACATTCAGGGCGGCCACACGCAGGTCCCGGTTGTTTTCAAGGGCGGTTTCAATCACCGCCTGGAGCCGGGAATCCGTAAAAAATTCCTTCCACCTGAGATCCGCGGCCAGAGGCGCGTCCGGATCACCGGCAACATCCCGATAAACCGAACCTTCCGGCCAGGCCTCGGGCACCGGGGCCTGTGGACGATTGTAGTTGGGAATCATGGTGCAGCCGGTAAAAATGACTGCGGCCGCCAGTATCAATGAAATTTTTCCATATCTCATGTTATTTTTCCTCCAAAGCGGTTGCATCATCATGATCAAGATTATGCGGCCTGCTTTTTTTTCGGGAAAAAATCTGAACAACCGCCACATAAAACAGCGGAATAAAGAAAATCGCCAAGAATGTCGCGGTCACCATGCCGCCCAGCACGCCCGTGCCGATGGCGGTCTGGGCCCCGGCCCCGGCCCCGGTGGCCATGGCCAGGGGCAGCACCCCGAAACCGAAGGCCAGAGATGTCATGATAATGGGCCGCAGCCGCAGTTTGGCGCCTTCCAGGGTCGCCTCCAGAAGCCCCATGCCGGATTGTACCCGGTGCATGGCAAACTGGACAATCAAAATGGCGTTTTTGGTGGTCAGCCCCAAAACTGTCAGCATGCCGATCTGAAAATACACGTCATTGGGAAAGCCCCGCAGCATAGAGGCCCCAAGTCCCCCGATAACCCCCAAAGGCAGGGCCAGCATAATGGAAATGGGCACGGTCCAGCTTTCATAAAGCGCTGCCAGACACAGAAAAATCACGATCATGGAAAACCCATACAACAGCCCTGTCTGGGATTTGGCCATGCGCTCCTGATAGGAAATCCCGCTCCAGTCATAGCCGATGTCTCTGGGCAGCTTGTCCACCATCTCTTCAAGAGCGGCCATGGCTTCGCCGGTGCTTCGGCCCGGGGCCGCCTCCCCCAGGATATTGACCGAAGGAAACGCGTTAAACCGCTCCAGCCGGGGAGAACCGTATCGCCACGCCCCTTCGGAAAACGCAGAAAACGGCGTCATGGTGCCGGCAGTATTGCGCACATAGAGTCGCTCAATATCTTTCGGCAGCATCCTGTAGGGCGCGTCCGCCTGGACATACACCCGCTTGACCCGGCCGCCCTGAATAAAGTCATTTACATACGCCCCGCCAAAAGCGGATGCGATGGTATTGTTAATGGCATTAATGGGCACCCCGAGAACCCCGGCCCGTTCCCAGTCCACATTTATACGGTACTCGGGCTTGTCCTCCATGCCATTGGGCCGGACCCGGATCAGCCGCTCATCCGCCGCCGCCATTCCGAGAAGTTGGTTTCGGGCGGCCATCAGGGCATCATGGCCCAGGCCGCCACGGTCCTGGAGCTGAAAATCAAACCCCTGGGAAGTTCCCAGCTCCACCACTGCCGGCGGTGCAAACGCGAAAATCCGGGCATTGCGGATCTGAGAGAACCGGCCCATGGCCCGGCCGGCCACAGCCCCCACTTTCAGGTCTGGCCGTTCCCGCTGGTCCCAGTCTTTGAGCTTGACAAAGGACATGCCCAGATTCTGACCGGCCCCGGAAAAACTTCGTCCCACAAGGGTCAACACCGATTCCACAGCCTCAGTCTCATTTTCCATAAAATGAGCCCGTACCTGATCCATGATCCCGGCGGTCTGTTCATGGGTGGCGCCGGTGGGCAGTTCCGCCTGAATGAAAAGGATGCCCTGGTCTTCATTGGGCAGATAAGCAGTGGGCATGCGCTGAAACAGATATCCCAGAACGCCCACGATGATCAGATAAATAATAAAAAACCGGATTTTCCGGTTTAGAATGCCGCCCACCATGGCCTGGTAGCTGTCCCGGACCCAGTTAAACCCCCGGTTGAACCACCGGAAAAACGGACGGAACAGCACAAACCCGGTTTCCGACACCCCGTCTTTCTGAATAACCGGCTTGAGCAGGGACGCGCACAGCACCGGCGTTAAAATCAGGGCCACCACAACCGAAAGGAGCATGGCGGAAATAACGGTTACGGAAAACTGGCGATAAATAACACCGGTGGACCCGCCGAAAAACGCCATGGGCCCGAACACCGCCGCCAGCACCAGGCCGATGCCCACCAGGGCGCTGGTAATTTCTTCCATGGATTTGCGCGTGGCTTCTTTCGGGGGCAGGCCTTCATCGTGCATGACCCGCTCCACGTTTTCCACCACCACGATGGCGTCATCCACCAAAAGCCCGATGGCCAGCACCATGGCAAACATGGTCAGCATATTGATGGAATACCCGAACAGTCCCAGCACGGCAAATGTCCCGAGAATCACCACGGGCACCGCCATGGTGGGAATCAGGGTGGCCCGGAAATTGCCCAGAAACAGAAACATCACCAGAAACACCAATAAAATTGCCTCAAGCAGGGTTTTCACCACTTCATCAATGGCCACTTCCACAAACGGCGTGGTGTCATAGGGATAAATAACCTTGACCCCCGGCGGAAAATAGCTGGACAATTCTATCATTTTGTCCCGGATAGCGTCCGCGGTTTCCAGGGCATTGGCCCCGGCGGCCTGGCGTACGGCCATGGCCGCGGTGGGCTTGCCGTTATACCAGGCGTCCGTGTCATAACGTTCCGTACCCAGTTCCACCCGGGCCACATCCCCCACCCGAATAATAGAACCGTCCGACTGAATGCGCAGGGGCACGTTTGCAAATTCCTCGGGGGTTTTGAGCATGTTCTGCACAATAATGGACGCGTTCAGGCGCTGACCCTCAACAGCCGGCATGGCCCCGAACTGCCCGGCGGAGATTTCCACATTATACGCCCGCAGACCGGCAATGACATCTTCAATGGTCATCTGAAATTCCGTGAGCTTGTCCGGATTCAGCCAGACCCGCATGGCATACTGGGACCCGAAACTTTCCACCTCTCCGACGCCGGGCACCCGGGCCAGCACTTTTTCCAGATTGGACTGGGCGTAATCCCGGAGGTCATTACCGTCCATGCTGCCGTCTTCAGAAATCAGCCCCACGATCATAAGCCAGTTTCGGGTGGATTTGCTGACCTTGACCCCCTGCCGCTGGATCACGTCCGGAAGGCTGGACATGGCGAGGTTCAGCTTATTCTGGACCTCGGTCCACGCCAGATCCGGGTCCGTGCCCGGCGCGAAAGTGAGTTCAATACGGCCGGCCCCGGAAGAATCACTGACAGCGGTCATATAAAGCAGTTTATCAAAACCGGTCATTTTCTGTTCAATAATCTGAATAACGCTGTTTTCCACGGTTTCCGCGGACGCGCCGGGATAAAACGCGTCAATGGCGATGGACGGCGGCGCAATGGGCGGATACTGGGCAATGGGCAGATTATAAATGGCCAGCGCGCCCATGAGCATCATGACAATGGCGATCACCCAGGCAAAAACCGGACGGTCGAGAAAAAATTTGGACAGCATTACATCCCTCCGTCTTTTGTCTGTTCGGCCATGGGAGGTTGCTCATCCAGCACCGCCACCCGGACCGCAGCGCCCGGACGCACGTTGAGCCGGCCTTCCACAATGGCCCGGTCTCCGGGAACAAGGCCCTTTCTGACCAGCCATTCATTGCCGATGGCCCGTTCCACCTGGAGAATGCGCTGCTCCACCACATTATTATCATTCACCACCAGGGCCACGGCTTCTCCCTTGGGATTCCGGGTCACCGCCTGCTGGGGTGCCATAATGGCGTCCGGAACCATGCCTTCCGAGATAACCGCCTGCACATACATGCCGGGCATCAGCATCAGCTCCGGATTGGGCACCACAATGCGCAGAATATAAGAGCCCGTGGCAGGATTCACGGTCACATCCCGAAACTGGAGCACCCCCTCATGTTCATAGGGGGTGCCGTCTTCCAGAAGAATCCGGACTTTTTTCCCTTCTTCAACATCAGCGGTCAGCCGGCCGGATTCCTGGCTGCGTTTGAGACCCAGCAGTTCCGCGGAAGACTGGGCCACATCCACGTAGATGGGGTCCAATTGCTGAATCGTGGCAAGGGCCACCGGCTGATACGCCGTCACCATGGCCCCGACCGTTACACTGGAGCGGCCGATGCGGCCGGAAATCGGCGCGGTCACGCGGGTGTAGGCCAAATTAATGCGGGCCGAGGACACCTGGGCTTCCCAGTATTTAATATCCGCCTCCACCTGCCGGACGGCGGCAGCGGCATCATCATAATCCTGCTGGCTCACGGCCCTGTCTTCCAGCAGTTCTTTGTAGCGCTCGGCCCGGGACCGGACAGAGGGCAGATTGGCTTCAGTGCGGCCCAGAGAGGCAAGGGCCGAGTCCAGGGCCGCCTGAAAAGGATCCGGATCAATCTGATACAGCAGCTGGCCGGCCTTTACATCACTCCCCTCTTCGAACAGGCGCTTTTCAATAATCCCATTCACCTGGGGCCGGATTTCCGCCATGCGATACGCCGAAGTGCGGCCCGGGAGTTCATTGGTCAGCTCCACCGTCCGTGCTTCGATGATCGCCACCCCCACTTCGGGGGGTGGCCGGTCCCCGGGAGCCTGCTGCGATTGCCCCTGGTTGCAGGCGCTGAGACCGGCGGCGAGTGCAAAAATCACCACCAGTCCCATGATTGCACGGGTCCAGCGATGCGATTGTGCTTTCATTGTTTTCCGTCCCATCTGAAATTCTCCTGTATAATTAATCATATATAATATTTGGTTTTTATATTTGGTGTGGGCCGTGTTCATCCGCCAAAAAAATTCAGGCCTTTGGCAAAAGTCCTTTGAAAAAAATATCCAGAATAGCATCCGGATCCTCTGGAAACGGGTGACGCTCCGGGGATTCGACCCAGAGCAGCACAAAAGCATCAATAACACTGTCCAGGGCCACGGCCAGGGAATAAGGATCCGCGATTTTCAGGAACCGCCCGTTTTTCATTCCGCTTTCAAAAACACGGGTGAGTTTTTCCATAACGGCGTCGATTTTTTCGCGCAGATCCGCATCCAGGCCGGCTTTGAGATTAAAGCTGGCCCCCTTGCTCTCGGCGATGAACAGGCGGACAAACGGCAAGTTGTCCCGGCACATGTCCCGCCGGGCCCGGACAAAATTTCTCAGTTTTTCGATTTCATCTCCCGGGGCTTGGATGGCAGCCGCAAAGGCCGCTTCAAAGCGATCGCCCTGCTCCATGACCAGGGCTTTGTAGAGGTCTTCCTTGTTCTGAAAAAATTTGTACAGGGTGCCGATGGCAAATTCCGCGGCTTCTGCAATTTCCTGCATGGGAACATTGTGATAGCCTTTTTCAGAAAACAGGGCCAGGGCCGCAGCCAGAATTTCTTTTCGCTGCTGCAATTTTTCCCGCTCCCGGCGGGAAAGGGGGGTGTTTTTCATGGTCCTTCTTAAGTGGTGTTTTTCATGGATTGGGTAAACGGATCAGAAACTATGAACGTATCGTCACTTTTTGAAATCGATCGTCAGATTATAGAATGAAATTTTTTGAAGTCAAGATTTTTTTCACCGCGACTGAGGCAGTCCCAGCATCAGCCGGGTGGTCATTTTCACCTTCTCCCAGGTGGTTTTTTTCCGGGCCATGAGAATTTCGGCAAGGGTTTCAAAATTTTCCGGCGGAACGGTTTCATCGGCTTTTTTTACCAGGGCCAGGGCATCAACCTTACAGGCTGTCACACAATTGCCGCACCCAATGCATTTTTTCTCGTCAATGTAGATTTCAACAATCTTTTTATGCTGCTTTTTCACGCGAATGGCTTCCACCTGGCACGTTTTCGCGCAAACACCGCACAGGATGCACTTTTCCGGATCCAGGACCGCGTAATAATTGGCAGCCCAGAAATCCAGGGGACGGGGGAGTTTTTTCTGGATATTCAGCATGCCGCAGCAGCACCCGCAGCAGGAACAGACAAATTCGATCTCCCGGGTGTTGGACGGCTGCAGCACCAGGCCCTGTTTTGTATTTTCGCGAAGCAGCGCCAGGGCCTCCTGCCGTGATAGCTCCCGGCCCATGTCATATTCCAGAACAACTGCCGCGGTGGTATTGGCGGCCAGGCAGGTTTCCTTCCGGTCCGTCACCTGACATTTTTTGCCTTCCATGGCTTTTTTCTTCCGGCAGATGCATTCCAGCACGGCAAAGGGACCGGGAGCGGCGTCAATCAACGCTGATACCTGATCAAAGCTGCTCACCCGGTGCTCCGGGGTGATGCTTTCCGCCACTGGAATGGTGCGCATCTGGGGCACGGCGGTGCTTAAAAAACTGATGCCGAAAGACGGGGAAGCCGTATATTTGTCAAAATCCGTTAAAAATTCCTGACTCAGATACTTGTTAAATCCCTCATACATGCCCACCACCAGGGGCATGTTGCAGTAACAGGGCCGCCCGTGTTTTTCCCGGTAGCCGATTCCGCCTTTTTTCGCCATCCCATATAGAATTTCGTTTAATTCTTCTTTGGAATATCCAACGGTTCCGTGCTTTTTATATATGACGTCAATATCCTGAAACCGGTAATCCAGAAAAGTGGCCACCCGGGCTTCTGCTTCGGTGAAAATATGCTTTAAAACCTTTATGTCCGCTCCGGAAAAGGTTCTGGGATATCCCACCGGCTGGCGGTTCAGGTGTTTCTGAAGGTTGCGATAATTGTCGATATTTTTTGTCATCGTGCCCCCGGCAAAATTTTTTAATTCGGTAAGATTGGTAATCCCGAAAATTGTAATGGTTAAACCCAAACATAAATTAACATCCTCAATTTAAAATAAAAATAAATTTTTCAAATTTTTAAACGCTCCACAGGAAGCAAGGGGCGAACCAAGCCAAAAAACAATTCTCCGAAAAAAAGGAACACGCAATCAAGTAGTGCTGCATGAACGCACGCACCCGATACGGCCCTTATGAAGATTTAAAAAAAGACTCTGGTAACTGATGGATTTTTAGAGTAAATTTTTTTAAGGGTTACTTAATTCGAGATTCGAAATCACGTCGAGGTTCACTTAATGACAGGAGATAATGAATATGGAACAACCGCTTAAACCGTATCACCAAATGGGAGAAGAAATTGAAAAATATATCCGGCCGGCCACATTTCCGCTGGCCGTTCAGGTAATCCGATCCGATGCAGGCCCGGTATCTCAATTTAAAAGGCCTTCCATTGACTTCAATATTCAGAATTTTGTGTGCCAGAATTTTAAAATGTCGCGCACCTATGGATGGACCATTGAGGTGCGGGACGAGGATGTCAATTGCCTTCTGGCCCGGTCGATTTACGGGTGGGACCCCATAACGGAAGAGACCGTCAAATGGAGCAATCAGTTCAGCGTCGGGTTGTATGCAAAAGATACCCTGACCGCTGAAAAACTGGCCCGGCATCTGTTCCGGTTTGAGGACCCCATAAAAGGATTGGTGATCTCTCCTCTGGCAAGAACCAAAATTGAACCCGATGTGATCCTGGTATATTGCCTGCCGGCACAGGCCATGCGGTTTATCCAGGGATATCTGTATGTTGAAGGCGGGGTGCTGGCGTTTTCGTCCGCCGGCCGGATCGGTTCATGTCATGAAGGGGTGGTGAAAGCCATCGTCACCAATCAACCGCAACTGGTGATGCTGGGCAACGGAGACCGGATCTGGGGCGGGGCCCAGGACGCAGAGGTGATGTTTGCCTGTCCCCGCAACAAGCTGGAATCGCTGATGGAAGGTCTTGCCGCCACCCACGAGGCCGGCCTGCGGTATCCGGTTCCCGCTTACATGAATTATTCCCCGGGATTCCAGCCGGAATTCGAGCAAAAGGCCGGGCAGCGTGCCGGGGGAACCATCATTAAACCCCATTCCGGGTAAAAATTACAATGCTGAAGGGGAAGAATAAAAAAGGATCAACTCCTTCGCTTCTTCAGCCTGAGTTCCTTCAGCCTTCAGTCTATGACCAGAGAATGAACAACGATACATTAAAAAATTCACTCTCTCTTACCACGTATAAGACAACCCGGCACTAAAGGTCATGGGATCTTTGAATTCCTGGGTCACTCTGCCACCCTGGGTCCAGACGGTTTCTTCCCGTAAAATATTGCCCACTTTCAATTTCAGATCAACATCGTTTTTGAACCTCTCGATCCAGACAAAATCGAGTACCGCCGCCGGGTCTTCTTCGTGATCCGGATAATAATCGCCGTCATCGATCATGCCGACTTTTCTGATCCGCTCCCCCATTTTATTGTAGGAAAGGGTCACGCTGCGGCGTTTGACATCATATCCAAGGGTGATATTCACAACAATGGGGGACAACCCCTGAAGGTCCCGGTGGTTGGTGCTGTAGATGGTCTCCTGCTCTTTTGTCAGGGTGACTTCGGATTTTGTAAAGGACAGATTGCCGGCGATATAATAATTTTCCAGCCATTGGCTGACAAATGAAAAATCCTTGCGTCCGTCTATTTCAAGACCATAAAGGACCGCTTTGTCCGCATTATCAAACCCGTAAATGGGAAGGGATGAAGACGGTATCATGACATCTTCAATGGGCTTGTCCAATTGTTTGTAGAACAAGCCGAATTTAATGTTCTGAGTATCGGAAAAATAATGGCCGTATTTCAGATCGAAACTGTAGATATCCGTATTGACCAGGTCGGGGTTCCCTATAATGGTTGCCACTTCATAAGGATGAAAGTATTCACCGCTGGTAAATTCCCGCAAATCCGGGGCAATGTAGGTTTTGGAAAAAGCAATATCAATTATATTATCCTCATCATAAAGATATTTGATCCCCATGCTCGGGTAAATTTCATTGACGGTCAGCTCTTCAGGCACCCTGGTAATCAGGCGCCTTAAAGACATATCCGGATTGTCTCTGTCTTCGACAAACTGATAGATCGTCTGCGTAAAATCCACGGACCGGACCCCTAAAAGCACTTCCAGTTTCTTTGCGGGTTTAAAAAAGGAATTAAGGAAAAAACTGGTTTCATCCACTTCCGCATCATAGTGATCCGCGGGGGAAAAAAGTTGTCCGACAAGCAGGCTTCTCTCGTCATAGGGTATATCCGCGCAGACATAGGTATCATAGATTTGCTCAATGGTTCCGGTAAATTCACTATCATTCACAATAGACCCAGCTCCCTGCTTTTGGAGAAAAAATTTGTTCTGCCGGGATTCCCGTTCCTTTGAACTTGTGGACATGCCGATATCAATATAATCTTCATCACTCAGCAGGTTAAAGTAAAATTTATTCTGTACATAAAAGGCGGTCACATCATCATCTGATTCAAGGTTATTGGCAATGCTGTTTGAGATCTTATTGTCCAGAAACGGGGCATCCCCTTCGTTCCGGTAGGTATATTGATAATTATTGGGCTGGTAAAGCTCGGCGGTTGCCATTTCCGCACCAAAACTGAAGGTGTTCATATTGCCGAACAGGGCATAATCAAAGGTGCCGTTGATCTGGTCGACATCCATGGTGCGTTCTTCCCAGTTCAGATAATATTTGGTCATATCCTCATCATTGGATCCCATGATGCCGTCCGCCACCTTGGTGACATCATCGGCATTGTGCGTATACAATTTTGTGTATCGCAGCTTAAAAACATCTGCGTAATTATACCCAAGATTCAGCAGCGCGTTGTGAGAATGTTCCGTAATGGATCTGTCAATGGTGCCGGACTGGGATGGCTCCTCATAAAACTCGCCCGTACTTTTCTGCATTTCATAGTTATGGTAGGTTTCGGTCCTGGATTCGGAATCAGTGTCATATTTATAATTGCCAAACAACGTAAAATGGTGTACCTCACTGATATCTAAAGATTTCGCCCCTTCAGCCCCGAACCCGAACCCAAGCGGCTGGCTTTCCTCCGTGACATCATAATCCCGATTGGCAAAATCCTGCGTCATTTCAGAGAGCTCTTCTTTGGTAAAATTGCTTAAGGTGAGCCCGGTAATCCGTTTTCCCACTTCCACTTTTGAATTTTTTAAAATTACCGAATCAATTTCTCTGTAGCCGTCATCAAATCCGGTCCAATCCGAGTCGCTGCCCTCATAGGTATACATATCATCCCCGGTGTTCGTGTTGCCTTTAAGGTCAACGCCGATTTTGAAAAAATCATCTCTTGCGCTGTCTTTTGTCCGGATATCAATATACCCACCGCCAAAACTGCTGGGAATATCCGCAGTGGCGCTTTTCTGCACTTTCATGGAACTGATGGCGCCGGCCGGAAAAATATCCAGGGGCACGGCCCGTTTCAGAGGATTGGGAGACGGAAGCGGCATGGAGTTCATTTCAATGTTGGAGTAGCGTTCCCCCAGCCCCCGCACATACACGTCTTTGCCGCCGACTAGGGTAACCCCGGTAACCCGTTTCAAGGCGCCGGCAGCATCACTGTCCCCTTTTTTCCCGAATTCTTCGGAACTTAAAATATTGGAAATGGAATGGGTCTCTTTTTCTTCGGCAACAATACTCGCAATACTTCCCTTTACTTTGGGGGCGAGGACCACAAATTCCTCAAGCTCCATACTGGCCGGCATAAGCCGGAATTCTTTTGCCACATGTTCATCTTTCAGAAGATAAATATCATTCAGGGTATGGGCGGCGTATTCGGAATGCACCAGGGAAATGCTCACCGGTACCTGGGCCGGCACCTCAATTATAAAATAGCCGTCTTCATTGGTACGGGCATCCACGGATGTGCCTTTGACAAAAACCCTGGCATTTAAAACGGGATTGCCGGTTTCGCCGGAAAGAATGGTCCCGTGCAAATAGGCTTTTCCAAAAGAAGCGTCAACGCGCGACTGTCTGCCGTCAAGAGGCGTATCGATCATGATCAGATCATCTCTATCTGATACAAACCGTGCCACAAACTGGGTATCCTTGCCGTTTTTAATTTCAACAGACTGCTTGATATAGCCAAGATTCAGCCCTTTTTCAGTTTTGCCCACGATCTGAACCTGGTGCCGGCCAACATCAAGGACAATTTTCCGGGAACCATCCGCATCGGTTCGGTGGGAAGATTCCCCGTCAATAATAATTTCAACGCCAGGCAGGGGCCGGCCCTCTGTAAAGACAAATACGCTTAAACTTCCCTTTTCAGGCAAGCCATCCTTTGCCTGGTTTGCCAACAGGCCAGAGGGTATAAGAACAAAAAATATAAACAAGCAACGCCCACAAATTATTTTCATCTAAAAACACTCCGTACTGTTTTGCCTGCACTTTTCAATATTTCTGAGAATCACGGTCCCTTTGGCAAAAAGCGCATTATCGTATATCTTTTTCAGGTGAAACTCGGCATTGGGATAGTCTTTTGCCATGTAATAGGAATAGGCAAGCGCATACCGGAGATTATCATCCTCCAGAAGGTTGTAACGTTCCAGTCCATCCGTTAAGCCGATCACTTTTTCAAATTCGCCCCGGTCAAGATATATCGCCACTTTTTGTCGCAATTTTTCCATTTTATCGGCCATCTGAGTATTGAGATAGATGGCATGGGAAAAATCTTTTATCCGCCGGTGCATTTCAACGGCATCCTTAAGATATTTTTTGTCAAGATAGGCGGCATCTTTGAATAGCCGGGCCGCTGTAAAATTTTTACCTTTTTCCATGTAGATATGGCCCAGCAGCATGATAATTTTCGCATTTTCCGGGAATTTTCCTTTGGCCGTTTCAAGAATTTTAATGGCTTCATCCTCCTGTTCCACTTCGATGAGAAGCTGGGCGAGAATGATGTATTCTTCGGCGTCCGCCTGAATCACTCGCATGTAATGCCGGGCGCATTTAACAGCGGACTGATATAGTCCAAGATCAGCGAAAGAATAATATTTCTGTTTCAGCAGGGCCGCATCGTCCGGAAAAAGCGCAAGGCCCTTGTTAAGCGCGGATATGGCCTCATTGAATTGTTCTATTTTCCAGTAGCATTCAGCCCGCAGGGAGAAAAGGGCAGCCCGGTTTCTTCCGCGTTCTCCGGCCAGATCAAGATGTTTGACGGTGTTGGCGTAATCCTTCACCTTGTAATACGCCTGAGAAAGATAGATGTGAAGCTTATCCAATTTTTCTTTTTTGATTTTTTCCCCGTCAAACGCCGGCACCGGGGGGGAGGCATTTTCAGTCTCACTGTTGCCCAGAGAAAAAAGGTATTTCCGCTTCTCTTCCACATTTGGGGGCGCAAAGGTTTTGGCTTTTGTGGCGTCAATGGCAAGCAGGTAATTTTCAATGGCGGTTTCATAGGCTTCTTTTTTGGAAGCCAGCACACCGCTGACGGTGTAATAGCGGGCTGCGTCAAATGCTTCGCTCGCCGTATCCACATGGGCAAGCTCAGCCTCGGCTTTGTCCAGCCGGCCGTCATATATCATGAGGGTGGCCAGGGCCAGGTGATCGACTTCCGCATTTTCAGCGTCGTCCTGAGCGTAAGCAACGGTTAAAAACAAAAAAACACAAAAAAATATAAATATGAAGTTTTTCATACAACCCTCTATGGCATTAAAAAAAGGGAATCAGGTATTGAATCGGATTTTCTGCTTCACCCATACCTGTACGGGGTCTCCCTTGTACCTGGCAGGCGAAAACTGCCAGTCCCGGACACCGTTTAATACGGTAGCTTCAAAAACCCCCTGGGGTTCTGCTTCCAGAACTTTGGCCAACTGAACACTGCCGTCTTTGGCAACGAGAAGATGCACCACCACATACCCCTGGATGCCGTCTTTTGCCGCATCAGCCGGGTATTCGATGTCCGCCCGGTGGGTTATCCGGGGTTTGTTGTCAACAGTATCCTCATTCATCACGGTATCTTCCGCAATTTCATCCAACAGTTCCCGGGAATCACCGTCAATACCACCGGTAGCAGCGGCAAATTCGGGGATATTCATCTCAATGCCGCCGATCATGGCACTCAGATCCGGCGGCTGGGCCTTTGAAGCGGTTTTGGTGCGTCTGGTTCTGGCTGCTGCCTTTGGTTTTTCTTTTTTTACAATCTTTTTCTCGACCTTTTTCATCTTAACGATGCGGGTCTGTCTTTTAACGGTATCTTCTTTTTTATCCACGGACTTGTTTAAGGCGACAACCAGCAGCACCATCAGCATGCCGCCCAGCAGCATGAAAAAAAACGCACCAATGCCCCGGAACCTTGAAGTGTAACCACCAGTGGTACCCATTATGCTCCCAGCTCCTTGGTCGTGGATACGGCAACATCCTTGGCGCCGCTCATTTTGCACTCGTCAATCACATCAATGAGGGATTCAACGGGGATCGCCGTATCCGTGACAACCAGAACGGCCTTGCTTGTGGAACTTCTGAGCAGATCCCTGAGCTTGCTCTGGATCGCCCACACCTTGATCGGCTGATTGTCGATAAAAATTTCCCGATTGCTGTCGATATACACCCTGATAACCTTTTCATTGACAATAGCGGCAGATGCCGCACTGGGCCGGTCAAGGTCCAGTTTCATATCCTTGACAAATGTCGTGGTGACCATGAAAAAAATCAAAAGGATAAATACCATGTCAATCAGCGGAGACACATCAATATGATCAACCGTATGGTCTTTTCTTCTAAGTCTCATCTGCCGACTCCTTTGTGCTGATAATATCTGTAATCTGCTCAAACTCCAGGCCAAGTCGGACCTGCTGCTTGTCCAGCGATCTCCCGATGATGAGCCCGGGGACCGCAACAATCAGGCCCAGCTCGGTGGTGAACAGCGCTTTGGAAATACCGCCGGAGATGCTGTCTCCCTGGGAGAACATCACATTGTTCTGAAGGGCGTCGAATGTCTCGATCATGCCGACAACAGTGCCCAGCAGGCCGATAAGAGGGGCCATAACGACAATTGTCTTAACAAGGATTGAATATTTTTTAATACTTGTCAGGTAGGGCCACAATGCGTCGGCAATATATTTTCTGGGTTTTTGACCAATCCTGCGGGCCTCGGAGGCTGCTTTCAGTGCATCCACAATCGCATAGTCAATGATGCCTTTGCACTCTCTTTTGCCGCCCTTCTTCACATGGCTTCTGACCAGCCTTCGGACATTGCCCATTGTCCCTCTTCTCAAGGTAAGACGCCGGTACCCGAGACCGTACCAGAGCATCAGATTCAGGAAAAAGAGAACCCACATCGCCAGGCCGCCATTGTTCATGATGGCGGCAAACAGTTCCAGGTTGGCTGTTATGCTTTCTATCATTTTGCGTTAGAACTTTTTTCATAAAGGTTAACAACATGCAGAGCGCTTTGCTCCATCGAGTCTTTGATATTCTCCGCCCAGCCATTGGCAAGATTTCCCAACAGCAAGAGGGGAATGGCGACAATCAGTCCGAACATGGTGGTCACCAGGGCTTCGGATATACCGCCGCTCAACAGCTTCGGGTCACCCGTGCCGTGAACGGTGATAATATCAAAGGTGTTGATCATGCCGGTCACCGTTCCCAACAGGCCGAGAAGCGGGGCCACGGCGGCGATGACCAGAATAAAATTGGCAAACCGGTCAAGCGCTCTGTTTTCATTTAAAATATTTTCTGTAATAATGTCTTCAATATGTTCCCTGTCACTGGTGATGTTTCGCAGGGTCGCCCGGATCACCCGTGCGGTGGAACCTTTAAAATCCCTGATGGCCTCATACGCCTCCGAGCCCTTGCCGCTTTCCAGCTTCTCATAAACAATCCCGGTAATCCGCTTTACGCGGCTGCCGGCCCGCAACAGGAAAAGAACCCTTGAAAGAATCAGCAGCAAACCTGCAATTCCAAGCCCCATAATTACGAAACCAATCACACCGCCGGCTTCCAGTATGTCTCCGGCCGTTTTTTCCGCTTGATATTCAGCATCCTTATCCCGATTTTCATAGATAAAAATATCCAGCATTTCCGGCATTTCCCGGCCATACAGGGCCCTGGCATCATCATCACTGCCCGGCTGGTTCCATAATTTGTATTCGCCATTTCCGGCAGGCGCCAGGGCACCGCTCTGCTTTGCCGATATGCCATAGGCTGCGATATTGCCGACTTTTACGATTTCCCCCCGGGTAGTTGTGCCGTCCAGAAGATAAAACTGGCCCTCTTCAACGTGCATGGCGGAAAGGTTCTGATACAGAACCGCTGAATCCTGAAACGCGGACGCCATTGTTTTTACTTTGGCGGGCGCGGTATCATCGACAATAATCCCGAACTTCTCTAAACTCATTTTCGCCTGAACAATAACGCTGTTGATGATTTCCTTGTTACTGGTTGTATCCAGCAGTTTTTCATGGGCTTTATCGATATCCACCTCTTTTTGCTTCAGCTGTTTTGATAAGGCCACATGGACGTCCTGAAGATTTTTAACCTTTTTTTCGGATAATTCAATTTCCCGGGTTTGCTGTTCCTCCTCCTTTTGCAGCCGCCGCGCAAGCTCTTCTTTCTGCGCTTTCAGGAATGTGTATTCCTTCACATAGGCATCCGAAAGCTCATCTGCGCCAACAATAGGAATCAGAGAAAAAATCATAAAAAAGACCAGTGAAATGGTAATTAACAATCTCATAGGGCGCCTCCTGTCAAAACAAGCGCATTCGGAATTCTGAAATATCCGGTTCTGATCTGTTTGCCAAGGGCATCAAAAAGCGCCATGATTGATTCTCGTTTTTCTTTATTGTTAACGGTCACATAAGTATATCCGCCATTGTCCTTTACCACATATCCCAGCCGGTCATCCGGGGTTGCGAAAAAAAGCATTACGGATCCGATTTTGGCGACCTGAGCAAGGACATTCTGCCCATCGATGGTTACAGCCTGCTTAAACAGGCCGATTTCACTGGTCAGCCGGATGTTATCTTCATAACTTGCCCACAGCAGCGCCAGGGCTCTTTCATTGGTTATGGTTTCCTGCTCAATATCCGATTCTATCTTTTCAAGGGCTGCCAGCCGATCCGGTACTTTAAAAGGAATCCCGGTCCGGATATTCTTTTCCAACAGGACAAGGGCATCCTTGAGCATCGGCCGCAACTCAATGTTGTCTGTTGCGGCATTGGCGATTTTATCCTGGATCTTTTCCAGTTCCTGATCCGCCAGTTTAATCGATGTATTGATACGGTTAATCTGTGCATCGCTGTCTGCTATCTGCAGGTTGAGGGATTTCATCTGGGCTTTATATTTTTCTTTGTTTTCATCTATCCTGGTATAGAGCGATTCCACATCGGCCCGTAATGCCATGATGGATTTTATCATTTCCGCATCATCCGCCAGCCCCGATACCGGAGAAAGCAAGATCATCAAGCACATGCAAATGGTGAAAATTTTAATATGCTTTGTCACAATCGACACCTCAAATGGCTGTAATCACATAATTATCGTTGATTTTGTTAAAAAAAATTATCAGTTGCCAGTGCAAACAGCCACTGGCAACTGATAATCTGCTCATACTTTTACGTTTCTATGAATCAATCTTATCTCTACTGCCCGGCAACACCTGTATCAAACTTGCCATATGCGCTGGATCCCCAGGAATCCTGGGCTTTGGCCCAGTAGTAATAAGTTGTCCCGGCAACAGCAGTGGTATCATCAAAGGTTAACACGGTGTTATTGGTTTTGCCCACCATGACCGGTGTGCCACCCTGGGAAGCCGGTTTCAGCGCTCGCCAGATTTCGTAAATGATGGCACCTTCAGATGCATCCCAGGTTACGGTAACCTTGCCGGAAAGATCATCCGTGGCCATTACGTTGGCGGGAGCCGCCGGTGGGTTCTGGGCCGCGCCGACATAACCGGTGTCAAACCTGCTGTACAAACTGGGGCCCCAGGAATTTCGGGATTTTACCCAGTAGCAATACCGGTTACCGTCAACTGCCGTGGTATCATCATATGTCAGGCCTTCCACACTGGCAATTCGCACGGGTTTGATGCCGAGATCGAACCCGAAGAATGCGGGGATCGGGGCACGGAAAACATCATATACCAGGGTGTTGTCTACCACGTTCCAGGAAATGGTAACCTTGTCCGTCATGGTGCCGTCGGTTGCCGTTACCATGGGCCGGGCCGGCGCAGTCCCCACAGCGCCGTAATATCCGGCATCAAACATGCTGAAAATGCTCACTCCCTGGGCATTGCGGGATTTCACCCAGTAGTAATACTGGTTTCCGGATGCCGCAGTGGTGTCTTCATAGGACGTCACCGTAACGGAAGTTGCAATACGGGTGGGCATGCCGCCGGCCCAGGCCGGCAGGTTCGCCCGGTAAACATCATAGGATGTCGCCCCGTTGACCGCATTCCAGGTAACCATAATCCGGTCAGCCAGGGTGCCGTCCGTCGCATCCACGCCGGTTGGTTTGGCTGGACCGGTTGCACCGGAGCCGTCATTTTCCGTGTTTCCGGTACCGGCATCAAATTTGGCCTCAATGTCCGCGGCGCTGCCGCCGGCATCTGCATCCACAAAATTGGTAACTGCATCCGGGCTGGTGATGGACACGTTGGTAAAGGAGATATTGGCTTCATCCGCATCTCCCTGGGAGTAGATGGTCTGTCCGTCATCTACGTTATCGATGATTTCACAATCAATAAAAGTACCGCCGATGCCGTCTTTCTTAAAAAAGATGGCGCCTTCCTTATCAGAGTAATCTTGGGTCAGGCTCAGGCCGATAAATGTGGCGGCAGTGGAACCGGACATTTCAATACCGGCATTACCATCCGTGTGCTGCATGATGGTCAGATCGGTCACGGTCCCGGAATAGCCGTCATCAATGTCAAACTGATCATCTGTGCAGTATTCAACCCAGCAGTTCGTCAGGTTGACCGTACCACCCCAGATTTCAATACCGTCATCATCACTGCGTTTTACCGTCACATGGTCAATGGTGGTGCCGCTGCCCACACCGACCAGGGACAGACCATTGATTTCCTTATCCTGCTCCATGGTAATACCGGAGTTCAAAATTTCCACGTAACGCAATGTACCGGAATCATCCGCTGCATTGGTGCTGCCGGGAACAAAATCCGTATTCACTTCATAAGGTTTAACCTGTTCTTCACCAGCCGGCACGCCAACATCTGCTGCGTTGCCGATGATGGTCAAACCGCCCCACTGGCCCGGGGCTTCCGCACCGCCGTTGTAGGCAATTTCCGAGGTGAAAATAATCGGGTTGGCTGCGGTACCGTCGGCAATAATCTGGCAGCCTTTGTCAACCACCAGGTAACTGGTGTTGGCGCCGGTGCCGCTTTTGCCGATAATGGTGGTGCCCGGCTCAATGGTCAGTACCGCACCATTTTTAACGGCCACCAGACCGTCAAGCACCCATACCGTATCAGCAGTCAGGGTCATGTCCATGGTGATGTCACCGGCCAGGGTCTGCTGCGGAAAAATAACACCGCCGGTTTCCGTGTTGCCGCCACCGGCATCAAATTTGGCTTCAATGTCCGCGGCGCTGCCGCCGCCGTCTGCGTCCACGAAGTTCGTAAGAACATTGGGGCTGGTGATGGACACATTGGTAAAGGAGATATTGGCTTCATCCGCATCTCCCTGGGAATATATCGTTACACCGTCATCAACGTTGTCAATGATTTCACAATCTTCAAAATGTCCGCCGATCCCGTCTTTCTTAAAGAAAATGGCGCCTTCCTTATCAGAGTAATTCTGGGTCAGGGTTAAGCCGACAAAGGTAGCATCGGTAGAACCGGACATTTCAATACCGGCATTACCATCCGTGTGCTGCATGATAGTCAGGTTGGTTACGGTTCCGGAATAGCCGTCATCAATGTCAAACTGGTCATCCGTACAGTATTCCACCCAGCAGTTGCTCAGGTCAACTGTACCGCCCCAGATTTCTATACCGTCATCATCACTGCGTTTTACCGTAACATGATCAATGGTTGTGCCACGGCCGACGCCGACCAGGGACAAACCATTGATTTCCTTATCCTGTTCCATGGTAATACCGGAGTTCAGGATTTCCACATAGCGCAATGTACCGGAATCATCCGCTGCATTGGTGCTGCCGGGAACAAAATCCGTATTGACTTCATAGGGTTTTACCTGTTCTTCACCAGCCGGCACGCCAACATCCGCCGCATTGCCGATAATGGTCAGACCGCCCCACTGGCCCGGGGCTTCAGCGCCGCCATTGTAGGCAATTTCTGAGGTGAAAATAATCGGGTTGGCCGCGGTACCATCCGCTATAATTTTGGCTCCCTTGTCAATGATCATATAGCTTGTGTTCGCACCGGTGCCGCTTTCCCCGATGATGGTGGTGCCCGGTTCAATGGTCAGCACCGCATTGTTTGTTACCACAACAAGCCCGCTCAACTGCCAGACGGTATCCGACGTCAGGGTCAAATCTGTGGTAATATCACCTGCCAGGATCTCAATGTCCTCAGCAGCGGCAAATCCGGCACTCAACACCAATGCCAAGACAAAGATTATTCCATACAATGTTTTTAATTTCATTCTCCCCTCCTGTGATCAGTTAATGATATAATTGCAAACTCTAAAAGCTTACTTTCAATTTTCATACTGTTGAACCTCCATTGAGCCTTCATTTTATAATTCTGCCTTTATCTAAACCAAAATATCCTGCGGCTAACCAAACTCGCTGCAAGGTCACCCTTTTATCCAGCAATTGTTATGGAATAATAACGCTTTTGTTACATTTTCATTAAATCATGAGTTACCCGCTTGATGGTGCCGCCAATGGTTTAAAAAAGAGTTTAATTTTTACTTTGCGTTGAACATATGGATTTTTTTTTACAGCCTGATGACATTTTTTCGACAATTGCCATACAATTATTTGACAAAACAGTGACAATTTATATTTTCTCCGAGATATGCCTGATATTATGATTAATTTTACCTTCTGAAATCATATTCACTTTTTGTAACAAAACATCATCCTGGCGGATTTTCTCCTGAACCATAAAAATTCTTTTCAAGTTGCTGTTGGTTTGTCCAACCGGGAAAATTTTCCTGTATGGAGAAAATTCTTGATTTATAAAATCAACAGCGTTACTTTAATTTAATCGAATAGAGAAAGGAAATTTTATGCCCCGGCCCAAAAAAACTTTTCATGAAATTGAAACCATTAAACAAAAAATCCTGAAGCAGGCACTGGATCTCATGAGCTGTCACGGGTTTGACGGATTTTCCATGCGCAAACTGGGCAGCCGTTTGGGGGTATCCGCCAAAACCATTTATAATTATTTTCAGAATAAGGATGAACTGTATCTTGCCATTCTGACCCGGGGATTTTCAGAGCTTTACGACCGGTTTGAAAAAGCCTTTGCAAATCATCCGGACCCGGTGGAGCGGCTGAAACAGATGGGCCGGGAATACATGGATTTCGGCCTTGAACAGTCCAATATCTACAACCTCATGTTCACCTGGCATGTGCCGAAATTCAAAGATTATGTAGGAACCCCGGTGGAAGGCGCGGCCCGGACCGAGCTTGAAACCGCCTTAACAGTATCAGATATTTTCATCAAAGCCGTCATGGCCGCCGGCGATGCAAAAATGTCCGAAGACACGGCCCGGTTTCACATGATTGCCATGTGGAGCCAGATGCACGGATTTATTGCCGGGATCAACAATACCCTGCTGGATTACATGCATGAGGATCCTCTGGGGTTAAAAGAACAAATGCTTGCCGAAATTCATGAAAGATTTTTATGGCATCTTCAAAACGGTTAATAATACTTCGGCGGCTGAAAACAAAAAGGCCTGTTAACTATCGTGCAAAGGCGCAGAGATTATGGACTCGGAATTAAGTTCATAAAAACTGCTGACGCTGTGATGCCTGCGTTTTTTGGCAAAGAACGTTTTTAACCCGCAGAGGCGCTGAGATTTATTTCTCTGCGAGCTCTGCGCCTCTGCGGGAGATAAGATTTTTTTAAGATGCACTTATTTGGAAGACCCTTTAAAATGAATGGTAAAAATCCCAAAATCCCCCTGATCTTAGACATCAAAGGCAATTCTTTGGATGACGGGCCCGGCATCCGGAGTGTGGTGTTTTTTAAAGGCTGCCCCCTGTCCTGCGTGTGGTGCCACAACCCGGAAAGCAAAAAGCCCGGCCCGGAAATATCCTTTGATAAAACCGAATGCGTGGACTGCGGCACCTGCGTGGAAATTTGCCCGGAAAACGCCCTGGACCGGAGCAATGCATTTTTCATTGACCGCGAGAAATGCACATTGTGCGGTTTGTGCATTGAAAACTGCCCATCCGGCGCCCTGTCCATGGTGGGCCGGGTCATGAGCCCGGAAGAAATTGTAAGAGCCGTGATAAAAGACAAACCTTTTTTCATCAACTCCGGCGGCGGGGTCACCCTCTCCGGCGGGGAACCTACCCTTTACATGGATTTTCTGTCCGCTCTGCTTCAAAAACTCAAATCCGAAGGCATTCACACGCTTCTGGAAACCTGCGGCCTGTTTGAGTGGGCATCCTTTGAAAAAAAAGTTTTGCCCTACATCGACACTATTTATTATGATATTAAAATTCTTGATCCGGACACCCACCAAAAATTCTGCGGCGCAAAAAACCACCGCATCCTTGAAAATTTCACCCGGCTCCACCGTCTTTTGCCTGACACCGGGGTTGACCTGCTGGCCCGCACCCCGCTCATTCCCGATATTACGGCAACGGAAAAAAATCTCACGGCCATTGCGGATTTTTTAAGTAACCAAGGGATTACCCGAGCCCGGCTCCTGGCCTACAATCCCCTGTGGCATGAAAAAAATGAAAAAATCGGCACCCCAGACACATTTAAAAATAACAAAAAAATGCACGAGTGGATTGCGGGAGAAAAAATCGAAACCTTTCATGCAATTTTCAGGAAACGGGGAATAACCACCGGGTAAACCAATATTATTTTCTATACAGGAGGCCTGCCATGTTTTTCTTCCAATCCCCTGCCAACCGGATCAAGTTTTCACCCACCAATTTGTTGTTAAACACCCTGCTCAAGGTGTTTGCCGCAAATTTTAATTTCCGGCCCAAACTCAAACAATATCTGCAAAGCGATCAGGGATGGATTGATTTTTCCATTGGATTTTGCACGGATTCCGGGACGGTATCGGCCGCTGTGATTTGTAAAAACGGCAAGGTATCGGTATCTAAAATCATTCCGGATCCCGTGGACACCCTGCTCACCTTTTATTCTGAAAAGGCCGTGATCCGGCTGCTCTCCGCCACGCCCACGGAACAGATATTCATGGTTCTCAAAGGAGAACTAAGCCCCACGGGCAATGCGTCTTACCTCAACCTGTTTTTCTTTTTTCTGTCGCTTTTGTTAAGCGGCAAGCAGAAAAAGCTCATGGAAAAAGAACGCAGACTGTCCACCCAGAATCTGCTCAAGGCATCCCCCGTGCCCCGAAAAGAATTAAGCGATGACCTTCAAAAACGGTTCCAGTACCTGATGACGGCTGAGACCATTGACAAAAACGTCAAATACCTGAATGACCCGTTTTTGTCTAAATTCAGCATTGATGATTTTCCCCGGGTCAAACAATTTCTGGACGATCACTTCACAGTCAAACCCGAGGTCTGCCCGGAACTGCCCAAACTGGTGACGGACTGGTACAAAAAAAACGGCTGGGAAACCGACAGGGCCGGCCATCCCTGGCATCCGCTGCTCCGGAAAGCCCAGGCCTATAAATACCTGATGGAAAACCGACGACCGCTCATCCGGGAAAATGATCTCATCGCCGGCACCACCACCACCAAAGACATTGGCGTGGTGGTCTATCCGGAAGGCCACGGCAGCATGATCTGGGGGGAACTCCTGACAGTGCCGCACCGGACATTAAATCCCTATGATGTGTCCGAAGAAACCCTTGGCATCCTGCATCATGAAGTATTTCCGTTCTGGGCCAGACGCAATTTCAGGGAATGGGTGCGGCAGGAATACAAAAATCCCCTGTGCCAGCAGATTGACGAACGGTTTGCCATTTATTTTACCTGGAAACAGGCCACCATCTCCCACACCATTCCGGATTTTCCCAAACTGCTCCGCCTCGGCACCAGTGGCATCATCGCTGAAATAAAGGAGCAGATGAATGCATTTGATAATGCCTCCGATGAAAAGGCAACCCTCACCGCCATGGTTCTCTGTCTGGAAGGGCTGACTGGCTATTCCAGAAGCCTGGCCCGTCATGCCGAAGAAAAAGCTGCCTCAGAAAAGAATCCCCAAAGAAAAGCTGAACTGACGAAACTATCAAAAATTTGCAGTCAGGTGGTGGAAAGACCGGCCCGGACTCTGGATGAGGCGGTGAACGCCGTGTGGATATCCTGGATAGGGCTTCACATGGAGAGCACCAATGCCGGTCTGTCCATGGGCCGCCTGGATCAATGGCTTCAGCCTTATTTTGCCGCAGACATGGAAAAACTCACAACAGATGCGGAAAAGAAAGCATATATCAAATATGCGGTGGAACTCATTGGCTGCCTTTATATGCGATGCACCGATCACCTGCCCCTCACCCCGGATATTGCCAACTGGGTGTTTGGCGGCAGTTCATCAGACCAGGCCATCACTCTGGGCGGCATGACCCCGGACGGTGATGACGGGGTCTGCGACATGACCTATATTTTTTTAAAAGTCACGGAAATGCTGTCCATCCGGGATCCCAACGTGAACGCCCGGTTTTCGCCGGGGATCAATAGCGATACCTATTTAAAACGCCTCTGCGAGGTCAACCTAATTACCACTGCCACGCCTTCCATGCACAATGACAGCGCGGTAATGGAATCTCTGGCTGAATTCAACTACCCCATAGAGGACCTGCGCAACTGGTCCGCCACCGGGTGTGTGGAGCCCACTCTGTCCGGCAAACACATCGGCCATACCAATTTCCAGATGATGAACATGGTGGCAGCTCTTGAAATGGCCATGAACAACGGCCGCCACCCCCTGCTGGACTGGAAATTCGGCCCAGACACGGGAAAAATAGAGACTGAACAAACAGACACGGAAAACCCGGAAGCGGACGGGTTTAAAACCTTTGATGACTTTTTTAATGCCTTCACCACCCAGTTTACCTTTAACATTGACCAGTCCATCCGATACAATGAAATGCTGGGCGGCGCCCATCAACAGCTCCGGCCCACACCGTTGCTCTCATCGGTCATTGACGGGTGCATTGAAAAGGGAAAGGATGTCACCAAAGGCGGTGCCCGGTACAACAGCTCGGGCGCGGCCCTCATCGGTCTTGCGGATGTGACAGACTCGCTTCTGGTGATCAAAAAACTGGTGTATGATGAAAAAAAGGTGAGCCTTGCCCGGCTGAAAAAAGCCGTGGATGAAAATTTTGAAAATGATCCGGCCCTGCACGCCATGGTCACCCGAAAAGTGGCCCTGTTCGGCTCGGGCAGTGATGAGGCCGTTCTCATGGCGGACCGGGTCGCCAAATTCGCCCATGACCATTACGGATCAAAACCCCATTACCGGGGCGGAAAATACACGGTGGGGTTCTGGTCCATGTCCAATCATGTGGCCTACGGCACCCTCACCGGGGCCCTGCCATCGGGCCGGCTCCGGGGAAAAGCCTTTACCCCCGGCCTCACGCCGGAGCCCAATGCCTCAAAAAATCTGCTGGACAATATCCGGGACGTGGCCCGGCTGGACAAAAAAAACATCACCAACAACATCGCCTTTAATGTCAAAATGGTGCCGGCCGCCGGCGACTCCCGGGAAAAAACCGTAGGCGACATGTTCTCCTATGTGAAAACCTATTTTGATTTGGGCGGCATGCAGATGCAGATGAACGTGGTGACCTCGGAAACCTTGAAAGACGCCATGGCCCACCCGGAAACCTACCGGAACCTGCTGGTGCGGATCTCCGGTTATAACGCCTATTTTGTCACCCTGAACCGGGACATGCAGATCGAGCTGATCGAACGGGCAGAGTATGGGATGTAGAGACCGCAACCCGCCCTTTTTATTTGCGACTTTCAAGGTAACCCATCTTAAAAAACCTTATCTCCGGCAAAGGCGCAGGGCTCGCAGAGAAAAAATCTCAGCGCCTCTGCGCCTCTGCGGGATAATAAACCGTAAAAAGTCAGATTTAGACGGCAAAGAAAAAAGCTCCACCAATCTCATAAAATTGGCTATTCACGCAAATTTCCAGCAATTATAAGTACTTGGCTTACGTTGAAGCAGCTGGGGATGCAGCGCAACAAAGAATTTGGACTTTTTACGAAGCCGTCATTTTTTATTGGACCGGCGCCAGATCTTCCACTTCTCAGCTTCCTTGATCAAATCATCCCGGAAATCCGGATGGGCAATGCTGATCAGTTTTTCCGCCCGCATCCAGGTGGGAAGGGCCGTGAGCCGGACCGCGCCATATTCCGTGACAATGGTATCCACCATCTGCCGGGGAATGGTGACAATGCTGCCCGGAGCAAGGGCCGGAATAATTCTGGACACCACCTGACCATCGGGATTTGTATGGGTGGACGCCAGACAGATGAAACTCCGGCCGTTTTTGGCCCAGGTGGCGCCCAGGATAAAATCCCACATGCCGCCGTTGCCTGAAATCTGGCGGCCGGCCGTGCATTCCGCATTCACCTGGGAGAACAGATCCACCTGCACCGCGTTGTTGATGCTCACCATGTTATCATTCTGTGAAATGATGCGCGGATCATTGGTATAATCCACATTATAAGCGGCAAGCGCCGGGTTGTTGTCAATAAAATCATATAAATTTTTACTGCCGATGGCAAACGTGTACACACACCGGTGACGGTCAATATTCTTTTTGGACCCGTTCATTTTGCCGGCTGAAATCATTTTCACATAGGCATCCACCAGCATTTCCGTATGCCCGCCCAGATTTTTCAGATCCGACTCCGCAATCAGATCCCCCACCGCATTGGGCATGGCCCCGATGCCCAGTTGGATACAGCTGCCGTCATGAATAAACGGCATGATATTTTCGGCTATTTTTTTGTCCACTTCCGACGGCTGCGGCAAAGGGGCATCAAAAAGATCCGCCCCTTCACCGGCCTGTTCCACGATGTAATCCACCCGGGAAATGTGAACCGATTCCTCACTTCCGCCTAAAGCTTTGGGCTGTTTGGGATTGACTTCAACAATGACAACATCCGCGGCATCGATGCAAGCGGATGAGGCGGATGTCTGGGGTCCGAAATTAAAATACCCGTGCTCATCCATGGGCGCCGCCTGGCAGATGGAAATCCATCGCCGGGGGCGCTTGGTTTCCCGCACGTAATCATAGGAACGCCCGCCATGATCATTGGGGATCAGATGCCGGTAATAATAAGGGGCCCGATGATACTGGATGGGAGAATAATAGCAGGTGGAAACTTGTTCAGTAATAATCCGGGTGAGCTTGCTCCAGTGCCAGTCCATATAAATAAAGCTTTCCGGATAATTGATCACTTCCGGAATGGGCGGCAGGGAGACCGCCGTGTAAATGGACACATTTTCCAGTTCCCCGGCCCGCTGCGCCAGGGCCTTGTCGCAGTCCACGGGTTTTCCGTTGAAATATCCATAATCCACAATGTCCCCGGATGCCACGGTACTTGCGGCCTGTTCCGCGGTGACCCGTTTGTCCTGGTATTGTTGTTTTAAACTCATTATTTTCTCCTTGTGCCAATAAGTTGTTTTGCCCTAAAAAACACAATTTTATCCGAAATACAGAAAAAGGCATTTGCTTATACTTCGGCTGCTTTACACAAGAAAAAAATGTTACCCAGATAAAACCAATTGAAATAATTAATAAAAAAAAGGAATCGACCGCCCGGCAAAAATCCGTGCAGCCGCAAGGCCCGGGTTAACTACGGTTGAGTCGTTAAATGGCTGTATCAACGATGAACACTGATTCATTATCAGTGGCAGGCAATGTACTGAAATCCCATAAATACGGCTGACGAATAAATCAGGACCGGTAGTCCGCGTTTATTTTGACATAATCAATGGAAAAATCACTGGTCCAGCAGCAGTAAGCACCCGATCCCAGATGCGCATCCACTGCCACGACAAATTCCGGTTTTTTTAACACTTTTGTGGCCGCGGCTTCAGCATCGGCTCCCTGCCACTGGCTGTTTTTCACCAGGCAGACATCGTCAAAAAATATGTCAATGGTATCCGAATTGAGTTCGGCCCCGGCCCGGCCAAGGGCGCCGATGATACGGCCCCAGTTGGCGTCTTCACCAAAAAATGCGGTCTTGACCAGCGGCGAATGGGCCACTGCGTCTGCCATTTTTTTTGCATCCACGTCAGAAGCAGCGCCCGAGACCCGGATCTCCACCAGTTTGGTCACCCCTTCCCCGTCTTTGACCACCATTTTGGCCATTTCAACCAGCATGGCGTCTAAAGCCTCTTTAAACGCCGCTTTTACCTGCGCATCACTCAAAGACAATCCGGACGCGCCGCTTGCCAGCAACAAAACCGTGTCATTGGTGCTGGTGTCGCCGTCAATGGTAATCCGGTTAAAGGAAAGATCCACGGCATCCACAAGCAATGCTTTTAATGCCTGCGCATCCGCGGCCACATCCGTGCATACATAGCAAAGCATGGTGGCCATGTCCGGCCGGATCATGCCCGCGCCTTTGGCCACACAATTGAGACTAAAATATTTCTCGTCGATTTTCACTGTTCGCGCAAGCGTTTTGGGCCGGGTATCCGTTGTCATGATGGCTTCAGCAAAATCGGAAAATCCGTCCGCGCTCAAAGCCTCAAACAGGGCCGGAATCGCGGCTTCCACCTTTTCAACCGGGAGATATTGGCCGATAACGCCGGTGGAGGAGACCAGCACCAGGTCCTGGGCCACCCCGAGCCTGTCCGCCGCGACTTTTCCCATTTGCCGCGCATCCGCCATTCCCTGTTCACCGGTGCAGCAGTTGGCGTTTCCGCTGTTTACAATCACGGCCCGGCATGTGCCGGCGCCGAGTCTTTCCATGTCCAGCAGCACCGGGGCTGCTTTGATTTTGTTTCTGGTAAATACCCCGGCCGCCGTGGCCGGCACATCAGCCACAATCAGGCCCAGATCTTTTGCGTTTTTTTTCTTAATTCCGGCACAAATACCCGCCGCCATAAATCCCCGGCATCTCATTTTTGTCGCTTCCATCTTTTTTTTGCCTTTTCACTTCATCTTTTTGGCTGTTGCTCTCACCCTCACCACTGAATTCAAACTCTTATTGAATTGATATGGTTTTTTTGTCAACATCATATCGCAATGAAAACCTTTAAACTCACCATTGAATACGACGGAACAGGTTATCACGGCTGGCAGACCCAGGCGGAAGACATAACCCTTCAGGAAACCATTGAAAAGGCCCTGACCGTCATGACCCGGGAAAAAATCCGGATAGCCGGCTCCGGCCGGACCGATGCCGGGGTTCACGCCTACGCCCAGGTGGCCAGCTTTAAAACCCGCGCAGCCATTCCGGCCCATGGATTTCAAGCCGGCTTGAACAGCCTGCTGCCGAATGATATTGTGATCAAAGCCTGTGAACCGGCAAAGGATAATTTTCATGCCCGATTTTCCGCCAGAAACAAAACCTACCAGTACCGAATTTATAACCACCCGCTTCCGATTGCCGTAGGCCGGCAATATGCATGGCACATCCGCAAAAACCTGGATGTCGGGGCCATGGAACAGGCCGCCGGCCACATCATCGGCACCCATGATTTCAAATCTTTTGAAGGCACCGGCAGTCCCCGGGACCACACCGTGCGCACCTTAACCAATGCGACCCTTTCAAAAACGGACGACGGGTATGTGGTGTTTAACATCACCGCCAATGGATTTTTACGCTATATGGTGAGAAACCTGACCGGCACACTGGCGGATGTGGGACTGGGCAAAACATCTGCGGAGCGCTTCAGGCAGATTCTTGACGCGAAAAACCGAAAACTGGCCGGTGCCACAGCCCCGCCCCAGGGCCTGTTTCTGATGAATGTGGGATACTGAAAAACCGCCGATTTACGGTCTTACTCAAAAAAAATGATACTTTTCAAGAGTTTATTCTTGACTCTAACTGCCGGCTTCCTGTATCTTGCCTTAATTCCTGTGTAACCCCCGCAACGATCTTCATGGAAAAGGTATATCCATATGACCATACGTGAATGGCCAACCCGGAATTGGCCCGAGGGTGTTTCCCATGATGTTTCGGATTACCATCGTCCCCTGTTTGATATTCTTGATGAATCCGCCCGGGATTATCCGGAACAGGTTTTTACCATTTTTAACGGTGCCACCCGTACTTTTGCCCAGGTAAAAGACGCCGCCGACCGGATTGCCAATTTCCTGGCTGCCAACGGTATTAAAAAAGGGGACCGGGTGGCCATTTTCCTGCCCAACCTTCCCTTTTACCCCGCAATTTTCTTCGGCATTCTCAAGGCCGGGGCCGTCTGCGTCACCTGCAACCCCCTTTACACAGCCACGGAACTCCGGCATCAACTTCAGGATTCCGGCGCCAAAGCGGTTTTCGGCATGGATCATCCGCAATTTTACCCGACAACCGCCGAAGCGGTGCAGGGCACGGACATCACCCTTACCGTTATCTGCAATATTAAATCCTATCTGCCCAAATGGAAAGCATTGCTCGGTTCGCTGCTGGGGAAAATCCCCCAGGCAGACAGCCATGATCCCGGCCATCTGTTTTTCGACCAGATTGTGGAATGTTATCAGCCCGTGCCCCCGGCGGTTCAGATTTCCCCGGGGGAAGATCTTGCCCTGATCATTTATACCGGCGGCACCACCGGCCTGCCCAAAGGCGCGGCCCTTACCCATTCCAATTTTGCCTACAATCTGCGGGCCCTGGAAGAATGGACCCGCCTCAGCCATGAACCGGGCAAACCTCCGGAAATTATCCGGCGGGGCGGTTTTCACACCTTCCTGGGGGTACTTCCCTGGTACCACAGTTTCGGGCTGACCACCTGCCTGATGACGGCCTGCGGTTCCGGCAGCCGCCTGGTCTGCATTCCCGACCCCCGGGCCGGAGATCCCCCGTTTACCGATGTGCTCAGAGCAGTGGAAAAATATAAAGCCACCATCATGCCGGCCGTTCCCACCATTTTCATCGCTTTTACCAATCATTCCCTGCTGAATAAATTTGATATTTCTTCCCTTATGGGATGTTTTTCCGGGGGCGCCCCGCTGCCGCCGGAAGTTTGCCGCCGGTTTGAAGAAAAAAGCGGCGCCGTGATTTTTGAAGGATACGGGCTGAGTGAAACCGCGCCAGTGGCCTGCGCCAACCCCACGGACAAAACCCGGCGCAAAATCGGCTCCATTGGATTTCCCATTCCCGGCACAGACATCAAAATTCTGGACATTGACACCGGCAGCAAAGAACTGCCCCAGGGGGAAGACGGAGAAATCGCCATCAGCGGCCCCCAGGTAATGCAGGGATACTGGCGGCGGCCGGAAGAAAATAACGCGGTCTTTCGCCGCGTTGACGGCAACCGATATTTTCTGACCGGCGATATCGGGCACATTGATGAAGACGGATATATCGTTATTACGGACCGGAAAAAAGATCTGATCCTTGTGGGCGGCTTTAATGTCTATCCCAGAGAAGTTGAAGACATTTTGTTTCAGCATCCCAAAATCGCCATGGCCGCCGTGGTGGGCGTTGCCGATCCCAGAAGCGGAGAAGCGGTTAAGGCCTGCATTCAGTTAAAATCCGGCGAAACCGCTTCTGAAGAAGAAATCGCAGAGTTCTGCAAAACCCGCATGGCCGGATACAAACGCCCCAAATACATTGAATTCCGGGATGAGCTGCCGGTGTCGCCGGTGGGAAAAGTGCTTCGCCGGGTGCTGCGGGATGAAGCAAAAATCAGTCCCTGACTTTTCATAAACCGGGCATTCGCCCGGTTCAAAAAACGGAAAAAACCCATTGTAGTCAGAAAATATGCCATATTTTTTAACCCAAAAAAAGGAGGAAATGAATGAAAAGATTAATGGTTTTGTTTTTGGTGCTTTTTTTATGCACGCCGGCAGCGGCAGATTGGACGGACAATCTTGAGATGGGCGGTGACGTCCGTATGAGAGGGTATAAGCTACATAATTTTTTCGATTTCAATGATGACGGGGATATTGACAATTGGGAAGTGTTCCGATTAAGAACAAGGCTCTACACCAAAGCCAATTTTGGTAATAATATCAGTGGCTTTATTCGTATTGCAAATCAAACCTATGGCGAAAATATTGGTGAACCTGAAACCGCACAAAAAGAAGCTGATTTTCCAGTAGATTTTGACAATTATGAAGCAGACAACAAAAGCAACAAAGTCTTTATAGATAATGCTTATATCACTGTAAAAGATTTTTTCAATACAGGCACGACCCTTAATGTCGGACGGATGAACCTGATGTATGGATCCGGGTTTGTTCTGTTTGACGGCCAATCACAGATGGCTTCCACCTCAATATATTTCGATGGTGTCAAATTGAGTATCCCGCTTGGAAAAAATGCGGTCTTGGACGGTTTATACTTTAAAGACCAGGAAAATATGAGATGGAATACGGTTGACGACGATGTCACCCTGGCAGGTGCCTATCTTACAGCGACATGCCCCTATATTGGAGGCAAACAAGAACTCTATGCTTTAAACAAGTACGATGAGAATCTTGATAAGAATATTTGGATGACAGGCATAAGAGTATCCAACAAATTCGAAAACGGACTGGACTATTCTTTAGAAGGCGCTTACCAGTTCGGTGAATTTAATAAAGATGTAGACCAGGAAGCACTCGGTGGGAAATTTGACGGTGGTTTTACTTTGAAAGATGCGCCGATGACACCCAGATTATTTGTGGGTTACGCTTATATGCAAGGCGATGACCCGAATACAGATGAACAGGAAAGATGGGATCACTTTTATGGCGGCTGGCCCCAGTTCGGTGATTTACTGGCATGGAAATTCGTCTCCACGAGCTATAATTCATCCCTTGGTGGATATGACAGCAAGTGGAGAGAACAAAGCAGCACAGTGGAAGAAGCCGTCTATTCGAATCTTAACATTCTTAGCGCCGGCATTGGATGCAACCTGACAAAAGACCTTTCAGCAAAATTAACTTATTCCATGCTTACTTTCGATGAACCTGCATTGGACAGCCAAGGCTTAAAAAAAGACGATGATTTTGGTGACTATTATCAGTTGCAGGCAAAATATACTTACTCCAAAAACTTATCTTTTTCAATGTATGCCGCATTAATTGATCCAGGCGATGCGTTTGTTGTTAACGACACTGGTGACTGGAAATCTGTTGGTGACGACGAAGCATACGAATTCTTCTGGGAAGTTAACTTATCCTTCTAAGCACGGCAATTTTACTGCCGCCGACTTGAAAAGCATGGCCGCTGCCGGCGGCCATGCTTTTTTATGTGTAAAAAGAATTTGTTACAAAAAAATGGGAAAAAATTTCTTCTTGATTCTTCACAAAATACAGGATAATGTAAAAAATTATTTCATAATTTAACAAGGGTCAGCAAATAAGGGGCAAACTGATGACGGAAACCGGCTTTTTAGATGATAATCAGGAAACCATTCAATACCTTAAAAAAATTCCAGCAATGGAAGGGTTCAGCGAACAGGACCTTGAAACCTTTCTGCGGTTCAGTGAAATCCGCACATACAAAGAGAATGAACTCATCATAGAAGAAAACAGCCTGGATGACCGGGTGTTTTATCTGATTTCCGGAAAAGCAAAAGTCATGAAAAACGGCCGGGAGCTCATCATTCTCCGCCGCACTGGCGATGTATTCGGAGAAATCGGGGTGGTCACCGGTATTGCCAGATCCGCCTCCGTCTACGCCGCCGGCCCCACTTCCTGCCTGATCATCCGCACCTCCCAGATTGACAATCTGGATGAAGAAAACCGGCTGAGCTTTAAATATATTCTTTACAGGGGATTTGCGGAAATTCTGGCCAACCGGTTGAAAAAAACCACTGAAGAACTGATGGAAGCAAAGGCGGAAATCGCCCAAAACGAATAGAAACCCAACAGATAAAATTTTTACAATATTTCCAATAACCTTTCATGGATGTTGTCAAACCCGCCGTTCGACATCACCAGCACTACATCCCCGGATGCAGCAGTTGACGCCACATCATTAATAATGGCATCTGTATCTTCAAAATAAAATGCGGCAATTCCCCGATCATTGAGGGAGTTTACCAGTTTTTCAGAAGAAAACCGGCTGTTTTCCGGGATCTTTGCCAGCAGGGGCGGCTTCCGGATGCAGACCCGGTCCGCCCCGTCAAACACCTTTATATATTCCTCCTGAAACACATCCCGCATGCTGGTGTTGGTGCGGGGCTCAAACACGGCAATCAGCCGTCCGTCCGGATAAAACGGCCGGACAGCGCGGATGGTTTCCCGGACTGCCGTGGGATGATGAGCAAAATCATCCATTACCGTGATCCCGTTTTTTACGCCCCGCACATCCTGCCGCCGCCGCACGCCGGAAAAGGTCTCAAGGGCGTTTGAAATAACATCGGCTGAAATTCCGATCTGATGGGCCGCGGCCGCGGCCGCAAGGGCGTTGGCGCGGTTGTGGG
This sequence comes from Desulfobacteraceae bacterium, assembly GCA_011390465.1. Taxonomy (GTDB): domain Bacteria; phylum Desulfobacterota; class Desulfobacteria; order Desulfobacterales; family Desulfosalsimonadaceae; genus SURF-3. Next base: position 37,435 of record JAABSH010000014.1, on the reverse strand, counting down.
CCCCGGGCAGACGCATTTTAAATGCGCCGAACCGCTGGTTGTGATGATAAATTTCAAAACAGTTCCATGGCGGGTTGACAGACGCGTTCCCGATCCGCCAGGCCGAATCCGGATGGTCGCCGTACCGCAGAATACGGGCAGTTTTCCCGGCCAGCAGATCATCAATATTTTTATCCTGATCTTTGGCAATCAAACAGTTCTTGTCTGAAAACTTCGCAATAAACCCGGCAAACGCCTGCTTTACATGATCCAGATCATTAAAAATATCCGCGTGATCAAACTCCACGCTGGTCAAAATGGCCACATAGGGGTCAAAATGCAGAAACTTGGACTGCTTGTCAAAATAGGCAGTGTCGTATTCATCCCCTTCCAGCACCACGTATCCGCCGTTTCCCAGGCGGTAATTGCCGGCAAAATCTTTTAAAATACCGCCGATCATAAAAGACGGATCCTGACCGGCCGCCTGTAAAATCCAGGCCAGCATGGAAGCCGTGGTGGTTTTCCCGTGAGTTCCGGTGACCACCAGGGATTTTTTCCCGGCAGCCACAAAATGATTCAGGGCCTGGGGCATGGAGCAGAAACACAAGCCCTTCTCCCGGGCAGCGGCTGCTTCGGGATTTTCCCGGCGCACCGCATTGCCCACCACCACCAGATCGGGGCTTTCTTCCAGATGCCTCGCGTCAAAGCCTTTAAAAACGGCAATTCCCTTTTCCGCCAGATACGTACTCATTGGCGGATATACATTGGCATCCGAACCGGTCACCCGGTATCCCAGATCCTTGAGCATACAGGCAAGGGCGCCCATGCCGGTGCCGCAGATGGCAATCAGGTGAATATGCCGGATACGGCCGGGGATGGTGTTGGCTGTGTTCATGGGCTTCTCTGAAATCCTTTTCCTCTATGCTGCTGTGGTCATGCGGCCGGGTAATTGGCCGGTTGCTGAAACCGATTATGGGTTGGCCAGTGCGCCCAGAACTGCTTCAGCCGCGGAAATGGTGGCATCTATGTCCGCATTCGTATGCGCGGCGGAAACAAACAGGGCCTCAAACTGAGACGGGGCAAGATAAATCCCTTTTTCCAGCATATCCCGGTAATACGCGGAAAAAAGCTCCAGATTGGCGGTTTTGGCGGATTCAAAATCCTTTACCGGCTGATCCGTGAAAAACACCCCGAGCATGGACCCCACGCGGTTGACTGTTGCGGCCGTTCCGGTAGAAGCAGCTGCCGCTTCAAGGCCGGTGGCAAGACGGTGCGCTGTTTTTTCAAGAGCTTCATAAAAACCGGGCCGGTCCAGCTCCCTGAGGGTGGCAATGCCCGCTGCCATGGCCAGAGGGTTGCCGGAAAGGGTACCGGCCTGATACACCGGCCCTTCCGGTGCCACCTGGCGCATGATATGATTTTTCCCGCCATATGCCCCCACAGGCAGACCGCCGCCAACGATTTTTCCAAAGCAGGACATATCCGGAGCAATATCATAGAGCACCTGGGCCCCGCCCCGGGACACCCGGAAACCGGTCATTACTTCGTCAAAAATCAAAAGGCTGCCGTGTTTTTCCGTTTCCTTGCGCAGGGTTTCCAGAAACCCGGGCGCGGGCGGCACCAGCCCCATATTGCCGGCCACAGGCTCGACAATAACGGCGGCAATCTCCGGACCGGATTTGTCCATCACGGAAACAAATGTCTCCGTATCATTATAAGCCAGAGAAAGGGTATGGGCGATCACGGAATCCGGCACCCCGGGGCTCCCGGGAATTTTAAGGGTGGCCACGCCGGAACCCGCGGCCACCAGAAAAGAATCCGCATGACCGTGATAACACCCGTCAAACTTGACGATCAGATTCCTGCCGGTCACCCCCCGGGCCAGCCGCACGGCACTCATGGTGGCTTCCGTGCCGGAATTCACCATGCGCACCTTTTCAAGAGCCGGCACCCGTTCAACGATCAGTTCGGCCAGTTCCACTTCCAGATCCACCGGGGCCCCAAAACTGGTTCCCCGGGACAATGCGGTTTCCAGCGCGCGGATCACCGCGGGATGGGAATGTCCCAGAATCATGGGACCCCAGGATCCCACATAATCGATATACGCATTGCCGTCCGCATCCGTGAGATGGGCGCCGGATGCTTTTTCAATAAAAACAGGGTCCATGCCCACGGACCGGCATGCCCGCACCGGACTGTTGACCCCGCCCGGGATAAGGGTTTGTGCTTTTTGAAATAACTGAGATGATTTCTGATAGGTTTTCATAACCTGCTGCTCCTGTGTTAAATCCTTATAAAACAATTGACTTGTTGTTAATTTTAAAGATAATCACGATATCAGAGCAGATTTTTACGGTCAAGAAAGGGTTTTTCCGTCCACGGTAAATTTGTTCTACCCTCAAAGCCCATAACCATAGGTCTTTTGTCATATTACAGGACGGCACGGTGGCCATCCCTACAACGCACGGAGGCCTTGACCGGTTCGTAGGGCAGGCCACCGCGCCTGCCTCAAAAAAAGACAGAACAAATTTACCGTGTTTTCCGTCACTATAATTCTTATTTTGTCGTTACTTGCATGAAAAGAAAACAGCATATTGAAAAATTTGCCAAATTTTCAGACTATGTGCTCGGGCACTGCCCATGGGAATTCGGCCTGGTCCCGGATGAAAAGGGATACGTGAAAATAAAGGAATTTCTGCAGGCAGTCACGGAAATTGAGGGATGGCGGCACATCCGCAAAAATTCCATCAATGAAATGCTGCTGGTACTGCCAAATCCGCCGGTGGAAGTTGATGACACCCGCATCCGCTCCAAAAATCATCAAAATCTGCCCGCATATCAGCCATGTCCGGAACCGCCCAAACTGCTGCATGTGTGCGTGAAACAGAAATCTTATGCCGCAGTGCTGGAAAACGGCATCCGCCCCACAGCCCATCCCTTTATTGTCTGCTGTGAGGACCTGGAAATGGCGGTAAAAATCGCCAAACGCCGGGCCCCGCATCCGGTGAAGCTGACCATTCACACCCGAACGCTGATGGAAAAAGGTGTTGTGCTGCGACACTGCGGCCATGGGCTCTATCTGAGTGAGGCGGTGCCGGTGGATTGTTTTACCGGCCCTGCCCTGCCCCAGGAGCCCCAGATTCCGAAAAAAGCCGTTAAAAAACCAGACCCGGTTGAAATCTACAAACAGCAGGCCCAGGCCGGATCTTTTTCCCTGTCCCCGGCCGAAGAAAAATCCTTTAAAAGCAAAAAAAAGGAAAAAGATACCAGCTGGAAAAACAACAAAAAACGCCTTCGCCGGGAAAAAAAGAACTTCTGGCCAGACCAGGAAGACCGATGAAATCAATTCCCTTGACCCGGATAACCCGAAAAATTAAGCTGAAAAATTAATTGACATCCAAAATGCAAATTGTTAATTAATTTTTTTTATCAATTTTTCCTTCATGGGCCGTTAGCTCAACTAGGCAGAGCACCTGACTCTTAATCAGTAGGTTGAAGGTTCGATTCCTTCACGGCCCACCAATAAAATCAAGGGTTTACGTCATTTGACGGAAAACCCTTTTTTATTTTCAGGTCAGTTTGTCCCGCTCCTGTCCCGCTTTTTTTTTGTCCCGCTTTTGTCCCGCGGAAAAATATTTTCCAGGTTCCCAGGTGATCCGCTGCCGGTGATCTGGTCCAGGAACAAAAAAGCCGGGTCCCTTTTCTGCAAATTTCTGTTGCTGAAATGCCAGGGTGATCCAAATAAAAAAAGCCGGTGCCATCCCCCGGCCCGGCTTGTGTCTCAGATTAAATTTTTGATACAGTTTTTACCGTAAAACTTCAATATCTGGTAGCCATAAAACCACTAAATACAATATATAGCGGCCACGGCTTCGCCATTTGCGATATTTCAGGCTTTTATCGTTCCGGCGTGTGTTTGTTCGGCTTTGCCTTTAATCGCCTGAATTTCAAGCGGTCACGGCCTCACTTTCTTCCTGAAGTTCACGAAACGGCCGAAAGTCGGCGCCAGGTCCGCATTCCATGCAGGTTTGAAGAAAATCAGCGTTTATTTTGTAGACGTCAAAACAGCGGTTACAAAGCGCAACCCGGAAAAGTTCATCAGACGGTTTGTAGCATACTGAAAGCGCCGCCCGGGTCCGTCCGCAGCATTTGCATTTTGTTGAATCATCCATGATTTTAACCTTTTTTATATTATTGTTTTGGCGGTGCCGGGATTTTAACCCGGCCCGCCAGGTGCGCGCCACGGCCCGGAGAAAGCCCGCGCGCTGTCAGGATATTTCGCGGCTCTAACTGACTGTTACCGCTGAATATGTCCCCCCGGTTTTTTTTTAGGCTGAACCAGGCAAACAGCCGCAGCTACTAACAGTTTTCCGCTCGTTTTTGTGCGTCTTTGAGCAGCGGATTATCAATTTCCACATAGCGCTTTGCCTTGCCGCGCGCTTCTGCCTGTTTCAACTCTTGTTTAAAACTTTCTAACCTCGCGGCCCTTGCCTCATCTTCAGCTTTTTTTTGCCGTTCGGCTCGTTCCGCATCAGCAGCCGCTTTCTGCTTTGCTGTAATTTCCGCTTGCCGCGCCAGTGCGTTTTCGAGTGAAAAGTTTTCGTTATACCCCATTCCGCCGTGGAGTAGCTTATAACGGTCCGACTGATCGGCATCCACGGTGAATCGCGTTCCGCATTTCGCACAAGTCCTGTTTTGATGAAAATTAAAATCCATGTCGTTTCCGTGGAAGCATTTCGGGCAAATTCCTAAATAGCCTTCATCCCGCAGCTCCTGCCTAATTTTTTTTGTGTCGCTCATTTTACTTTTCTCCTTTTTTTATCAGGGTTTCCGCAAACTCTGCCGGGTCCGATCCCAAAACCGAATCAATTTTGGCAATCTCCGCCCGGATTTCACCCGCGCGCCGGTCAAATGGTTCATTTGCATATTTTTTTCGTTCATCCTGAACCGCCGCCGCGTAAAGTTGGCGTTCGTCAATATCCAGGCTGCTGCCGGGTAGAAACGGTTCAGCCATTGCCGGTAGCGCATTCTCCTTAATATCCCCGTTCGGCGTGACATCAAAACGGCCTTGCCCGGTGATACTTTCCCGGCAAACCATCGCTGCGGCCATGTACTCCAAGTAGTCGTGGTAGCGGTGTTGTTTTGCTGCCATCAACTCCGATAATTCAGCGCTTAAGCGGTTTTTGCGGTCCAAATATTCCGGCTTAATCTGATCAATGATCAACTGCCTGATATTTCCCAGGGAAGCCGCCGCAATTTCTCTTTTAATGTCCAAGTCTCGGATTTTTGTGATTGCCTTCGAATCCGCTTTCCCGGAAGCCGCCGCCTGAACCGCTGCCGCGCGCTCCTTTTTCAGGGTTTCGATTTGTTTCAGGTTCGCCGCATAATCTTCTAATAAATTACTGATTTTCTTCATGTTTTTTCCTTTCTCGCTTTGGTTTGTTGGTGTCAGTCCGTCGCAAAAAGCGTCAATCAATCGATTTGTCATTGTTTTTTACCTTTCTTTTTTTTGAGTTTATCCAGTTCGGCAAGTAAATGCGGCCGTTTTTCCAGTTTTTCATAATCAATCTCAAATGCTGTGGATCCGATTAAAGCATAAAGAACCGCCATCGCCGCGCTTGCCGCAGGGTCTTCAGCCTCGCCGGTGGCAATTTCAGCCAGGTAACTAAAAATCAGGTCCAAACATTCAACTGTTGCCTTTTCCATTTCTTTCAACGGGATAGGCCCTTCTAAAGGCCGAAAAACAAGGCCAAATTCTGAAGCCATCACAAAGTGCATCATCATGCCAGCCTCTTCTGCTTCAAAACTTTCTGGAAAGTCATCGGTTTCCGGTGGTTCTGGTGTGGTTTCCCTTTTTTTGTGTTTTCGTTTCGTTGCTTGTCCGCCAGGATTCCAGCGGATATTTTCCGTCAAGGCTTTGTCTGCTTTTTCCACCACGACAAAATCCTTGCGGTAACCGGGTTTGCGGGTGAAACAGCCATCTAAAACCCCGTGTTTTCGATGTTCATAAAATGCGGTCCTGCTTAAATCCGCGTGATTGCAGTATTCCGTAACGGTCATTGTCGTTTCTGCCATCGGTTTTCCTTTCGTAAGTGTTTGTTTTTGTTGGTAATGTAAAGGCGTTTAAAAATCCTCTATGTAATTAAACATCGAGCTGCTCATATCCTTGTGCCCCAGGGTGCCCAATGGGACCCCCAAATATTTAAAATCATTACATATATTCATTTTATCAGCCGCAGGCGTTTCTTTTGAACAGTCAGCAGTTCATTTGCCCGGCCCCAGGCTTCGCAACAAAATCCAGTGAGATTATTTATATCCTTCATTGTCTCAAACGGTAGCTTGTCTGCATCCATACCGCCTAAAGCCTTTTGCATCTCATCCATTAAACTTTGAATCGCTTGTCTCAATTCCGGTTCGCTTGCGGTAATCTCGTGCGTGTAATCTCGCGTCATAACTTATTCCTTCCGCGCCGGTGAAGTTAAAATCCAGGTCCGCAAAACTGGATTCCCGCCCTTCAATGCTGCCCGAATCAATGCCCTTGCTATTTCACTGTGGTTCATTTATCATTCCTTTGCTTGTGTTTTTTTTGATTCCCGGCCAGGGTTCGCGGCCCCAGCCGGGTGCTGATCAAATTAATCTTGAAAAAAATGTGTGTCCTGCTTCAAACCGGCCATTTCGCTGATCTTGTCCAGGTAAAATAAAGCTCCGACAAAATGTTCAGCGTTCTCGTTTGTTGGTTCAGCGCCGCCTGCCAGCTCATAAACCGCCTGAAGAGTGCGGCCCATGTAATCCCGGAAACGCTCCACGTTCAGCGAAACTTCTTTTTTTGCAACCTGCTGCGGGTTCATCGCGCGCTTTGCTTCTTCAATCGCAAACTCTCCGATCATTTTGTTGTAAATCTCGCTCAAAACTCCTGCCATTGCCTCGTCTCCAACTGTCGTTTTGGTCATCGTTCGTTCTCCTTCTGTTTGATTCATTGCCTGTAAAAATGGTTTCAACCCCTTGTTTTTTTTGGCCCAGGTTTCCATCACCACAACTTCCGCCTGCTCACTCTTTGCCGCTCGTTCTGTTTGATTCATCGTTTCATTTTCCTTTTCCTTTTGATGTTTGTAATCCCAGCCGCGCCAACCGCCGCCAGGGTGTTTAACTGTTTGGTTGGTTTCATGGGTTTGAGTCAGCGTATTATTATAAAGTGTCACTGACAGTTTCCCTATGTAGGCTTCCAGAATCCCACTTAACCAACCTAACTGCTAAAATTTCATGCGTGCGCGCCAGCGGTTGACTCCCCCGGTGGTGCCGTCCACTAAATTAAAAGTCATGCCGTCAATAATCCGGTCCCGGTAGCGTTCGATCCAGCGTCCCAGGCGTCGCGGGTTTATGTTCCCGCGTTCACCTGCAATTTCGTCGCAGGCGTCATAAAGCGCCGGATAGCAGCGTGTCATTCCGCCGGTGCTGTCAAAATTTTTATTGTCGTATAATCCGGCCGCGCTGATACAGGCCGCCACGGTGGTGGGTGCATCGCCAAAAACCTCAAACCAGTTTGCCAAAAGCGCGCGCAACTTCCCCACTTCAGGGTCTTCACTTATGTTCGTTTCGATGGACAGAACCGGGTCCGCAACGTCAAACCCCAGGCTTGCCGCGTAACAAACCCCCGCGCGTGCGGTTCGGTTCCAGTCTTCAAAACTTCCCAGTCCGTCTGGTACGGTAAAACCACTTTCAAGGGTGCCTTTGAGAAGGGTCAGCGCTCCCGTGATCATTTTCAAGCGGTCCCGGTCAATGCGGTCCAGAATATTTTCGTCAAAGGTGCGGGTCCACGGGTTTTCCATGCCAGTGTCAAGGCGTCCTCTGACGGTGCGTCGGGAAAGGTCGCCGCCGGGTTTGATGTTGTTTCCGGTAGCCATCATCAGGGTGTTGGTGGGTACCTTAATAATATTTGAAACACCCAAAACGCGGTCTGAAAGCGTCGGGTTCGTCAGCGCCATGCAAAGGGTTTCACTAACAAGCGTGGTGCCGTCTTTTACGTTATCAAGTATGGTAATGCGTGCGCCTTCCCTAAAAATTGAAAACATCCGTTTCCTGATTTCCGCCTCATCAACTCCGCCAAAAGAAAACATTGAAGGGAACAAAAGGCCGATGGTCCGGCCGATACATCGCGCCAGCAGGGTTTTTCCTGTTCCCTTTTCCGGTGCAGTAAAAATAAAAAGCGGTGCGGTATCCAGCAGCGGCCGGATAACCGCCGTAAGCATAGCTGAAAGATAAACTCCCCGATCCACGGGTCCGGCAAAGGGAAAATAAAGAAAAGGGTCCAGAAGTGCGGCCACGGCTTGAACCATTTGATCTTCAGTCGGCTTCGCCGGTATTCCCGGCCAGTCATCGCCGTTTGCTCTCATCAGCAAGCCCGTTTCAGCGTCAAAACCGTCCTGATCAATAATCCGGTTCGTTTTAGGGTCAATGGTCGGGTGCGTTATAACTCCGGTCAGTTCTGGAAGGCCGCCGTCCAGCCGTGCGGAAACGCTGAAGCCGTCCGCGTAATTTTTGGGACAGTCCGCCGGTTTAAATGCTTTTGCGCGCGCATCGTATTTTAAGAAAGTAACCAGGCCGTCAATCCGAAACTGTACGGCCGGTATGTCCAGCGGTTTAATCGCCCCGGTGTCCGCCACGGTAACGACTTCATCGCCGCGCAAAAAAAAGTTTCCCGCCTCGCGTGCGGTTTTGATTAAAGTGCCAACCGCGTCGCAGCGGTTCCCAGGGGATATTTCCAGCGTTTTCCGGGTAATGGTCAGATAATATCGCTTGTATTCTGAAAAACTGAAGATATAGGGTTTACTGCCGGGTGGAGTGAAAACCCGCGCGCGTGGTCTTGCCCCGGTGTCAAAAGGGTCTTTGATATATTTCAGGTGCCAGTGTTCCCGCTGTTTCAATATATCTTCCGGCGTCAGCGGTTTGCCGTCAAGGGTTTCAAGTGCATAATCAAGTTCAAGGTAGCGGTGCCTTGACGCTCGTTTGATCCGGCTTATGATCCGGTCTTTTTCAACATTCGGGAATTTTTTACTTTCAATTTCAATTTTCTGATCTTCCCAGGCGTAACGCGCCGCTTGTGCGTCGGTTTCGGTAATTATCTTCTGATTCTTAACAAGGGTTTCATATTCCAGGGTTTCCGCCGGTGTCAGGCTTTTTATGGTTCGGGTGTCCAGCGGTTCGGCGTCCTTATTATATAGGACAGGCTCCGGCCGCCGTTGCTCGATCCCATCTTGACAGTTTGCGCCGCCGACAAAATCCAGCCGTTCCGGCTGCCATACGCTGTTGTCAATGGGTCCGCGTGCTAATTGCGCGCCTGATCTGGAAATGTAAATAAAGCCCTTGCCCTGAAGCCATGACAGCTTGAAAAGCGTGTCCCCGGTTCGCGGTATGTCTGAAGCATCCGCAACCAGTACCAGCGCGCGCCAGCCGTCCAGGCCCTTCAGGCATTTTCCGCCGTGATAAAGTCCGCTTGACGCTGAAGCCTTGATAATCATAGGTACGGTTTTAAAAGTCGGGTTCAGTTCAACCAGTAAATTAAAAATTTCGTCGGCGTGATCTGCCTTGAATCCGTCAAAATCAAACTCCATGATTCCAGGCCCAGGCCATTTAAAATGTTCCCGGTCCCGTGCTATTGCCGGGTATTTCATCCCGGGAAGGCTTTGCGCGCGCTTTAGATTTTTTTTAGTAACGATCCGCGCCTTTTCGTGTTCGCTAATTCCATACGTCAGCGCGTGATTAGGCCCTAATGTCTCGATAAATTGCTTCAATTCGGAAATATTGTTGACGGTGATTTTTTCCGCCGCCCCTTCAATCAAATTTCCGCCGGGTGTGTTTTTTAGGGTGCCGTCAGATTCCAGGCCGTAGGTTTTCGACAATATAGGCGGATTTGTCGCGGTGATCCGCATAAATGGGAAAGCCATGATTAAACCGTCCGCGTTTTAGTGGTCTGCCGGTCCAGCCAGCTCACAAGGCCCGCGCGCAAAATTGCCGGATATTTTCCGATAAAAAAAATTTGTTCCGTTAATTCCGGGTCAGCGTTTTTGCCGGTGACTCTGTTTCTGAAGCCGCCGCGGGAATACGGAAAGCCAGACAAGCGTTCCGGCGTCATGTTCTTTAAAAGGATGGGATTCGGCCAGCCGTTTTCGCGTGCGATTCTTTGCCATAAGGTTTCGCCGGTGGTGGTGTTTTTTTCAGCTTCAAGCTGATCGGCTGTGACTTCGCGGTAAGGATTTTTGGTTTTCGGTCGTTTTGCGGTGGGTTTCGTTTCGGTAAGTTTAGTCATTTGTTATCGCTCCTTTTCAAAGATTAAAAGTTGTGATAACAAAATAAGCTATTGAAATTATTAAGTAAATTCCCTGCAAGCATTAGAAAACAGTTTTCTAACCTTGCCGGTAGTTTTAGCAGGAAAGTTATTTAATTGATTTTTTTAGATATTTCAGAAGGGAAAAAAGACAGACACCCAGCTAAGCCGGGTGTCTGTTTTGAATTGATTATGTGGTTTTAGTTGAAAAAATTACTTTTTCGGCCGTCTTCCGGGTTTCCTCGCTTTGTCGGGAAACAGGTCTTTGATCCATCCACGGATAACTTTTTCTGAATACATATCTCCATCGGCTTTGGTGGCTGCCTCTGTCATGCGGTCGTCAAAAATAGCCTCGCTTATTGTGTCAATGTCCGGCTTCTCTTTTAAGATTTGCTTTGCAATTTCCCGGCATCGTTCCTTTGCCTTTTGGTGCGGCTTTGAAACATGGTTTTCTGTAACGGGTTCCTTTTTTATGTCAACCTTGCATCCGATTTTTTCAAGGTCTGATTCCAAAAACAGGCAATCATTTATATGGTATGGGTCAGCGAAACGGATATAAGCAGAATTTTTTCCGATATGCCGCTTGTAATATTCCGCCAGTTCAACCTTTCGGAAGGTCAGCGCGCTTTCGTCAACGTAAACATTTTCAGGCTTCATCGGTTTTTCAAGATTTACTTTTGAATATACCGGAAGCCCGTTTTTGATTTCTTCGAAAAGTTTAAAATCTTTGACTCCATATTTTTTTTGGATCTCATCCGCATTTAAAAAATTATTTGTCATCGCGTCCGGTTCCCTTCATCCGGTCCCTGTGGTGTGATCCCGGCCAGCCCTTCAGGGTAAAGGGTTTTCAGCGTGCGGTGTACGGCCGCCGCCTATGCCGGGAAAGGATTTAACCGAAAACTGTAATCGGTGACGGTTCCGGGATTTCCGCGCAATCGTCTTTTGCAACCGAAAGCCATAATTCAACGGCTGTTTCAAATTCTTTTAATGCCTGTTCAGGTGTTTCCCCAAAAGCAGAACAGCCCTTCAGGTCAACCGCTTTGGCAATGTATCCATCATCTTCAGCACTGTAAAAAACGATTGCCGGATAAAATGGTTTATTCATGGTTGATTTCCTTTATTTCGTGCCGTTCATCTCGATAACTTCCGCGCCTTTGTCTGCCGGTGCGGTGGTGATGTCAAGCGCCTTTATCGCCGCCTCAAGATTGCTTTCAATATTATGACTGTAGCGCTCTGTGGTCGTTATATTCTTGTGCCCCAGGATTTCCTTGACGAAATATAAGGGTGTTTTGTTTTCAACCATCCATGAAGCCGCTGTATGCCTGCAAGTATGGAATGTCACCTTGAAGCGCCGGTCTGTCACGTCGTCATTTAACCCAAGTTTCGCCACGGCATTATTGAAGGTGTCTGATATTTGAATGATCTTGCCGCCGCGGGTGTTCGGGAAAACCAGTTCGTTATTTTTGCCACGGGTCCGGGTCTGAAACATCGCTTTTGCGGTATCATTTAAAAAAGCCGTGCGGGTTTCGTTTTTGCTTTTGGTGTCCAGCAGGGTCAGGCGTCCGCGTTCAAGGTCAACACAACCCCAGGTCAATGAAAAGATTTCACCCGCGCGCAAACCGGCGTTCAATGACAGCAGGGTCATGTCGTGAACATCCTTTGAATGTTTTTTTAGTTCCGTCAGCAGTGCGTCGGCTTCCGTCCGGGTCAAATAGCGCCGTTTCCTGTTATCATATTCCGGTAGCAGGCCGCCGGTTTTCCGTTTCCTGATTGCTGGTATATCGCCAGAATATGACTTGTTTTTTATGGCAAACCTGTAAACCTGCCGGATAACCTGAAGCGCATATTCAACGGTGCGATCTGACTTTCCGGCTTTTTTCATTTTCCGTTTAATCGCTTCAATATTCAGGTCCGTGATTTGACTTAATGACATTTTACCGACAACCGGCTTGATCCATTTTTTATATAAGCCCTCTTCGGTCAACCAGGTCGCAGGCTTTTTACTCGAATCCGCTTTGAAATAATCGTTCCAATGGTCTGAAAATGGCTTGTTTGCCAGTGCTTCAGCAGCAGCCGCAGCTTCAACTGCCTTTTGTGCTTCAATCTCTTTTTGTCTTTTGGCTTCAGCCTTTTGCCTTTGTTCGGCCAGGGTCCGCGCGTCTTTACCTTCCCGAATCCGGCGTTTAATATCGGCCAGGGTTTCATTCACCTTGCCCAGGGTCCAGCCCTCAGAAGCCCACCCTATGCCCTCTTCTTTGTCTTTTCCGTCCAGTTTGTACCTTACAGAAAAATAACGATCCAGGTTCAACCCGTGTTTCCGGGTGTCGTGTTCCCGGTATCGAATCCCAGGAAATTTTGATTTTATCCAAGCCATCTTTAACTCCCTTTTTTAAAAAAGTTGTCCCGCTCCTGTCCCGCTTTTTTATGCTTTTAAGCCCTTTTCATGTGTCATCATGTAAATTCATAATTGCATCTAAATAATTGAATGTCAAGGAAATTATGACTTTTCGTGAAAGTGCGTGAAAGGCGTTTTTCTGACTCTTAATCAGTAGGTTGAAGGTTCGATTCCTTCACGGCCCACCAATAAAATCAAGGGTTTACGTCATTAAGCGTAAACCCTTTTTTGCTTTTAAGTCAGTTTGTACCACCATAATTCCGCTTTTTTCATTTCCACTACCCAAGCAATGACAGTAAAACCGGCCAATCCCCAACAATGAGTTGACAATCATGGATAAGCCAGCTAAGCTAACATTCAAAAGTATCGAATAACATATGATCCAGGAGAGGTGTTGTATGGAAGTGATAAATATCTTTGATGCCAAAAATAAACTTTCCAAACTGATATCCGATATTGAAACAAAAAACACATCTTATCTGATATGCCGTAATGGAAAACCGGTTGCTGAAATTGTGGCACACAAGGCCAAAAACCGGTTAAAAGGCGCTCCCGAACTCCATGTTGGTATCAATGGGGACCTTTTTGACGATGATATGAGCGGAGACTTTGAATGTCTGCAATAATGCTGGACACCTTTGGGTTAATCTGGCTTGTAAACGGCGGCGGCTCGATTTCGGAAGACACATTGAAATTAATTGAAAAAGCCGATATTGTTTATGTAAGTGCCGCAACCGCATTGGAAATCGGATGCAAAGCAGCCATAAAAAAACTCGAACTGCCCATGGATGCAGAAAAGTGGTATGAAAAAGTCCTTTCTGTCCACGACCTTGTTGAAATACCGATAACCGGTAAAATAGCATTATTCTCAGCTTCCCTCCCGCTTATTCACAAAAACCCGGCCGACAGGATTATTATTGCCACGGCCATTTTAAACCGTCTTCCTGTTGTCACGCATGACAGCAGGTTCAGCCAATATTCAATTGAAGTTCTCAGGTAATTGCGATGGCCCAGATTTTTTAATTTATCCGGCAGGTTAATTTGATTTGCTTTTGTCTTTTTTTTGCTTTCGCTTTTCTTTTAATGTGTGCTGGCTTTGTTTTTGATCTTCGCGTTTGCCTTTATCTTTTTTACCCTTGTCGCCCATCTTGTCCTCCTTGCGTATTTATTAACCGTTTCGTAAAAAGTCGGAAATTGTTTCCCCTCGTCTTTCCCGAAAAAACGGTAATCCTTTGATTTCAAAATATTCTGGATGCCGGAATCCGACTTTTTACGACTCCATTCTTATTGATTATTCAAAAAAAGTAAACCAATCATCAATGGCGTCCAATCAGAAAAACTTGTTTTTTAACTCCTGAAAAGCCTTCACAATCTCTAAAATCGCGGTGTGCATGCCATCGGCGCCGGATGTTTGTTCCGATATCTCCGTCTCTCCGGCCTTGCCCTGGATCTCGGATTGGATATTTTTAAATTTTTGAGCGTGTTTTTCAAATTCCACACGCTGCGCCTCTTCCATGTCATTAATGGCATCGGAATGAATCCGGCGGATGAGCTCATCGGCCTCAGCCATCAACTGCTCGATGCTTTTGGATTCCAGGTTATTTGGCATGACATTTCCTTTCCGCTGTATGTTTTTTGGTTAAACCCTTTGTCCCGATCACCTGCTTTTTGCCTTTCTCCTTTCCACCATCCCCCGCTCCACCACGATTTCCACGCCATGTTCCTGTCCATCATCAACCAGCGCGACCGTATTTCCCGATTGCACCACCGCATCCACTGTAATCGTCGTTGTGAGGTATTGCCCCTCTTCTTCTTCCCCTCCCTGTTTCTGGTTTACCGTGATGTGATAGATGGTTTCACGAAAGCGATAGTGCACGGTGAACCCATCCCAGTGGTCGGGAAGGCAGGGCGCAAAAGACAACCGGTCCGTTTCCAGCTTAAGGCCCAGGAGCGATTCCACAATCAGGCGGTACATCCATGCAGCCGATCCCGTGTACCATGTCCATCCGCCCCGGCCTGTGTGCGGCTGCACAGCATAGACATCCGCCGCCATGACGTAGGGCTCGACTTTATATTTTTCGATTGCCAGAGCCGTGTTCCCGTGATTGATCGGATTCATCAGCGCAAGTAATTCCCATGCACGGCGGCTGTCACCGAGTGCGGCAAAGGCCATGGCCGCCCAGATGGCGCCGTGGGTGTACTGTCCGCCGTTTTCCCTCACACCCGGGACATAGCCCTTGATGTAACCCGGATTCAGATTTGAATGATCCTTTGATTGATCTCGTGATTGATTTTTTGAGGTATCCTTTGATGACCCAAAGGGAGGGTCCAGCAGCTGGATCAAGGCGTCGTCCCGGCGAACCAGGTATTTATCCACCGATTCCATGGCCATTTGTGAATGATCCGCGTCCCCCACCCCCGAAAGAACGGCCCAGCTTTGCGCAATGGAATCAATCCGGCATTCCGCATTCTTTGCAGAACCGATGGGGGTGCCGTTATCGAAAAACGCCCGAAGGTACCACTGGCCGTCCCAGCCGTGCAGTTCAATGCTGCGTCTCAGCCGGTTCACCTCGCTGTCGCATTGTTTGCCAAAATCCATGTCGCCGCGCATCCGGGCGATACCCGCGAACCGGATGAGCACATCACACATAAAAAACGCCAGCCACACACTCTCGCCTTTGCCTTCCTGCCCCACCCTGTTCATGCCGTCATTCCAGTCGCCGGAACCGATCAGGGGAAGGCCGTGTTCGCCGAAGCGGAAACCGTTAAGGATTGCCCGCACACAATGGTCATAGAGGCTGGCGGTTTCCCCGGACCGGACAGGAAGATCATAATAAGATTCTTCATCAGGACTCACCTGCCGGCCCTTGATAAAGGAAACCGGTTCGTCCAGAACCCCGGTATCGCCGGTAGTTAGAACATAGCGGCAGACTGCCAGCGGGAGCCAGAGAAAATCATCAGAGCAGTGCGAGCGTATCCCCCTGCCTGCCGGTGGGTGCCACCAATGCTGAACATCCCCTTCGGAAAACTGGCGGCTCGCGCAGACAAGCAGGTGGGCACGCACCAGGTGCGGTTCCGCATAAATAAGACTCATGGTGTCCTGCAACTGGTCGCGGAAACCAAAAGCGCCTCCGGACTGGTAATAACCGCTGCGCCCCCAGAGGCGGCAGGAGATTGTCTGGTACAGGAGCCAGCCATTGGTGAGGAGATTGACGGCCGGGTCGGGGGTTTCCACCTGGACGGCACCGAGGGTATGACGCCAGTACCGCCAAACCCCTTCAAGCGACTGCCGGGCCGTTGCCGAATCGCGAAAACGGCGGGCGATACTTTTGGCGTCGTCCGCATCCCGACCGGTCCCGAGGGTGAAAATCATCTCCCGCTCTTCTCCGTGCTCAAGATCAAAGGCCACATGAATGGCTGCGCAGGGATCAAGCGCAGCCCCCACCCGGCCGGAAAGTCGAGTCCGGTTCATGGCGGCGGGAAAAGCAAGGGTGCCGTTACGGCCAATAAACTCGGTTCTGTCCGCGCTCACCGTCCGGGTGGCATGGTCCACGTTAAAAAAGGCGACCCGGTTGCCGAATTCGGCGTTGTAGGGGTTGTGCGCAAAAACCGCACCGCTTTGCAGATCGATTTCGGTAACGATGTGCATGACCGTTTTGGGCCGGACATCCCCCAGCACCCACTCCGCGAATCCGCTTGCAGAAAGCCGCCGGGCCCGGCCGGATTGGTTGCGCACCTTAAGTACGGTAAATTTGACGGGTCCATCCATGGCCACGTATACCCATGCCTCCGATTTGATGCCAATCTCCGTGTGCTCGAACACGGTGTAGCCGAATCCGTGCCGGGTGACATAGGGGGTCGCGCCCCGGGACGGATACGGCATGGGAGACCAGAAATATCCGCGTTCCTCGTCGCGAAGGTAGAACGCCTCTCCGCCCGGATCACTGACCGGGTCATTGCTCCAGGGGGTGAGGCGGAATTCATGGGCATTCTCACACCATGTATAGGCTGATCCGGTTTCCGAAACCACGGTGCCGAATTCAGGGTTGGCCAGTACATTGACCCACGGGGCCGGTGTCACCTGCCCGCTGCTGGTTGAAATGACATATTCCCGGCCATCCGGTGTGAATCCGCCGATTCCGTTAAAAAACTTCAGGTCCGGGCGCGGCATGGCCTGAACCTTCGTCGGAAGGGTCCGGCGGGTTTTTGTGGTTTCAAGCTCCGGAACGATAGGCTCGGCGCGGCTTCGGTAATTCATCTGGTCTGCAAGGGTTCCCCGGCTGTCGCGGATAATGGCGCGTGCCACTCCCTGAAAAAGAATACGGTCTTCTTCCGCAATCTGGTCGGCGCTCCTCACAAAAACCCCACCGGGCCGATCCGCCAGGTTGATCTCAACGCCCGCGGCAATAAGCCCCATGATCTTGTCGTGCAGAACTTGCCGGTATCCGGCATGGTCTTCATTCCAGACCACCAGGTCAACGGCCAGTCCTTTCAGACGCCAGTATGCATGGGCCTGGATGAGCTGGCGGGCCAGCGTGATATTCGCCTGATCCTCAATCCGAAGCAGCACAATGGGAAGATCGCCGGAGATGGAATATCCCCAAAGCCCGGATTGACCCCGGAGATTCTGGATAAGAAGACGGGAGCCGGCGCGAAGCTTGGAATTGGCGTAGAGAATGACGGCTGCCAGTCGTCCGTAGAGCTGCGCGTCAGCCTCCGTTGCGTTGATTTGCTGCAAAAGCACCTGGCTATGGGTCCATGCCAGCTCAAACACGCGGTCGGCAAGATGGCGGTCCTTGTATTTTTCCACAAGCCTTGTACACACACCTCTGGTTTTGCCTGCGCCGGTGACGATATTGACCGTTGCCGAGGCGCCCGGATCGAGAATCATTTGACATCGAATGGCCACAATCGGATCAAGGACAGAGCCTTCAGCCCCGGAAAGAAGAGGTGTCTGCATAGCGTTGGGGGCCGTCAGCGCGTTCCCCCGGCCGATAAACTGCGCGCGGTCCGTTTCATAGGACAACTCACCCCTTATCTTGGCGTCGTGCGCCGTCATTGAATGAAACATCCAGGGCGGCTGCTCCTCACCGGAACGGGGCCTGCGGGTGGCGATGATCGCGCTCTGGGATCTGATGATCTCGGTTTGAACAAAAAGATTGCTGAACGCCGGATGAAGCGTATCTGCCGCGGCAGGCGCCAGAACGATTTCCGCATAGCTGGTAATTTCAATGGTTCTGAGCGTTTTCGACCGGTTGGTAAGGGTGATCCGGCGCAGCTCAATATCATCCTCGGGTGAAACAGCGATCTCCGTATGGGTGTCGATGTCTTCGTCCCGGCGGCGAAATTCCGCCCGGCCTTCGGAAAATATCGCCTCATACTGTTTGGATGCTTTGAGTGTCGGCTGATAGGCCGTTGACCAGAAGACACCGCTTGCCGTGTCGCGGATATAGCAGAAAGCGCCCCAGTTGTCGCAGGTGCTGTCTTCACGCCAGCGGGTGAGCGCCAAATCGTTCCACCGGCTGTAACCGCCGCCGGCGTTGGTGATCATCACATGATACCGGCCGTTGGACAGGAGCTGCACCTCCGGTACCGGGGTATGGGGCGTGGTATAAACCCGGACCGGGTTTTCCAGGGGGTGCGAATCCGTAAGAACCTCGGAAATTCCCGCTGTTTGAGCGTAAAAAGCCGTGGCTTTCGGCAGCCGCTCCTGAAGCAGCAGGACGGTCGCCTGAAACATGGGATCCGATACAAAGCGTTTCTGCATGGGCCGGTCGAGCAGCAGACAGGCAAGAGACAGAAAACTCATCCCCTGATGATGGGCCATGAAAGACCGAACCACCGCATTTGACCGGCCCCGGGGCAGGTGGGTGGGAGTGTAGTCAATGGCTTCATAAAAACCGTATTTGCCCTGAAACCCCTGATCATCCAAATCTTCAAGGTTCCGGCAGGCAGCTTCCGGCGCCACCATAAGCGCCAGTGCCGAGGCATATGGGGCAACCACCAGATCCGCGGCAAGCCCTCGCTTGAGACCCAAACCGGGCACCCCAAAGGCTTTATACTGGTAGTTAAGATGACTATCGGTCATATTGTAACTCGATTCTGAAATTCCCCATGGCACGCCGCGCTTCTTCCCGTAGTCCATCTGCCGGGCCACAGCTGCCCTGCAAGTCTGGTTGAGAAGGGTCTGATCATAGGTCGGCATCACCAGAAGCGGCATCAGGTATTCAAACATGGAACCGCTCCAGGAAAGAAGAATCGGTTCTCCGCCGGCAATGGTGAGCAGACGGCCCAGGGCAAACCAGTTTTCCTGGGGCAGTTGTCCCTGGGCAATGGCGACAAAACTGGCAAGTCTCGCCTCAGAAGCAAGCAGGTCATAAAAGCTTTCGTCTCTTCGCCCTTCGCTGACATTGTATCCGATGGACAGAAGATGACGCGTTTTGTCATACAAAAAATTAAATTCCATGTCGCGGGCAAGATCTCCGGCGCGGCGTGCCAGGTCTTCCAGAAGGGCCATTCTTTCCCGTGCGTGCCGGCCGGCAGTTTTGATTTGATTGCTTATATTATCAAGATGTTGTTGATTGTCCGGCGCCATGTTCAGCCTGCGCTGTTCCGCGATAAGGGGCAGGACAGTATCATCAAGACAGGCCGTTTGTCTCAGCGTTGGGATCTCCGTAAGGTGGGGAAACGCATCACGAATCTTCCCCTTGGGCAACGATCCGGCCCAGGGCGCCATCAGGGTCAATTCACTGATAGCGGCCCGGCATTGTTCCGCAAGCGTCCGCGCCCACCATGCAGCGTCGCTTTCAGGATCGGTCTCAAAATAAAGGCGTACTTCACCGGCAGAGTCCTTGAGCGTTTCAAGACGGCCTCTTACAGCGAAAAGGGGTGTCAAAGCAGACGGTCGGTCGGATGGAATCTCCGCGCCGGACGGTGCTTTGGAAAATTTTATGGATTCCAGCTCTTTTATAAATTTTGCAAGTACCGCGGGTGTGGGTTTCCCCGCAACATCCAGCAGCACCATGGCGGTGTCGGCAAGGCCTTCAAACAGTCTTTTCCCCAGCAGCTTTTCGTCACAGAGTTCGAGCAATCCAACTCTCAAGGTCAGAAGGCATGCGGCAAGGTTTCCGCTGTCAACGGATGAAACATACATGGGCAACAGCGGGTTCAAAGACTCCGTATCGTACCAGTTGTAAAAATGGCCCCGGTGCCGCTCCAGCATTTCCATGGACTGGAGGGCGTTTGCCGTGCGATCCACGAATTGTTGGGCGGAAATGTAGCCGAAATCACAGGCTGATAAATTCGCGAGAAGCGAAAACCCGATATTGGTAGGTGATGTGCGGTGCGCCACCACCGGGGCCGGCGATTCCTGATAATTGTCCGGCGGCAGAAAATGATCGGCCGGACCCACAAAGGTCTCGAAAAAAGCCCATGTTTTTCGGGACAGCTTTCTCAAAAAAACAAGCTGGTCCGCATTCAGCCTTACTTTCCGGGGACAAAGGGGCATGCTGATCCACCCGGCGATCAATGGAGACATAAACCAGAGAATCAAAACCGGCAGAGCGGCCAGCAGAGCCACCGGCCGGGCATAAGCAAGATAGCCCGCGGTGATCAGCGCAATGAGCGGAGCTATGCACATGCGCCGGCAGGCCTGGGCCACTTCGGAGCTGGGCGTTTGATGGGCCTCTTCCGGCGGATTCCACTCCAGAAGGCCTTTGCCCGAAATCACCATCCGCCATAACGTGCGGGAAATGGCGGCAAGGCTGAAAAAAGCCTCATAAGGCAAACAGACCAGTGCAAATAGTGACTGAATGGCACTTTTGCCCGATGCACGGATTGCAGCGGCGAGATGGCGGCGTATCATTGCGTCGCCGGGCTTGTGGAGAATGCCCATGAGGGAGGCAATCAAAGAAGGCAGCAGCACGATACCGATGATCGCGGCAGTAGAGATCCAGGGAGAAGACAATACCGTCCAGCCGACCAGGAGCAACAGGAACAATGCGGCAGGCAAAAGGCTGCGCCGGAGGTTGTCAAAGAGTTTCCATCGGCCTAGGGCAGAGACAGGATTTTTTCGGGACTTTCCATTGAGACCGGGCGTACGCGGGAAGAGCCACCGCAGAATCTGCCAATCTCCCCGAATCCAGCGCCGGCGCCGGCTCACATCCGCGCTGTAAGTTGAGGGATATGCTTCATACAGCAGCACATCGCTGATGAACCCGGAGCGCGCATAGCAGCCTTCAATCAGATCGTGGCTGAGGATCAGGTTCTCGGGAAAACGGCCTTTAAGGGCCTGTTCAAAAGCGTCAACATCATAAATTCCCTTGCCGATGAAGGACCCTTCTCCAAAAATATCCTGATAAACATCGGAGACAACACGGGTGTAGGGATCAATGCCGGCATCGCTCCCGAACAAGCGGGCATACCGGGACCGGTTCGATCCGGGCAGGCTGACGGCCACCTGGGGCTGCAAAATCCCGTATCCGGAAACGACTTTCCCTTTGTCCGCATCAAACTGAGGACGATTCAAGGGATGGGCCATTGCGCCGACGAGCTGCCAGGCGGCGTCTCTGGGCAGTTCCGTATCCGTGTCCAGGGTGATGACATATTTCACTTTTGATAACACGTCGGTATTGCCCACAATAAGCGAAAAGCCGTTTCCCGGACCGCCGCGGAGAAGCAGATTCAGTTCCGCAAGTTTTCCCCGCTTCCGCTCATAGCCCATCCAGATCCGTTCCTGGGGATTCCAGATGCGCGGGCGATGAAACAGAAAAAAATTATCTCCTGCACCCCCGTATTTCCGGTTCAAGGCCTCAATGCGTTGCCGGGCGAGCAACACCAGAGGCTCGTCTTCGGCGCGGGTTTCCTCGGGATCATCTGAAAAATCCGTCAGAAGGCCGAATCGCAGATTTTCGTCCCGATTGGCCAGAAACCGGACTTCCAGTGCATCTGCAAGCTGCCCAATATTTTCCGGGCTTGTGAGCAGGGTGGGAACCACCACCAGCGTCATGGATTCAGAAGCAATCCCTTTGGAAAAGTCCATTCGCGGCAGCGGGTGCGGTGCGGCCAGGCTGGTCGCGACTAAATTGACCAGAGCAATGGCGAGCTGACTGACGGCTAAAAGGCAAAGAACAGCGACAAACCAGAATAAAGGGCCTTCCGTGGGGGCTGAAGCGATACCCATCAGCAGGCTGAAGCAAAAGATGCCTGAAAATATCAGAATTGTGCCAAGATACAGCGATAGCGGAAACCGGCGGCCGGTTCTTCGAAGCATGTCCATGGCGGTTGACCGGACCTTCACACGTCGTTCAAGCCGGGGAAGCCCTTTGTCAACAAGAAAAAAGCCCACATGGGTTTCCCGGTTGCCGCTGCCATTTTTTCCGGCGGCACTTTGAAGGGACAACTCAATGGCTTCGCGGGCCACTTCGAATTCAGCGCGTTTGCTCTTCCTGGCAACGGCCTCCACAATGTGGCGGTATTGATCACGGGTGATGAAATCCATCCGGTCATAGATTCCGGCAGGATCCTCGCGCAAGGTTTTTTCAACAGCGCTCATGGTATCGACAAACTTTCGCCAGTCCATGCCGCTCAGAAAACGCAGGCTTCCGATGCTGTTGCTGATGGAAAGCTGATCTGCCGCCTGCTGGTGATTCTCCGCCCGCACCAGTTGGCCGATGGTTAAAAAAGACTCTGACAGCTGCTGTTCAAGCCAGGTCAGGGGCAACGCCAGAGAAGCGCCCTGCCCCTGGAGGCGACGGGAAAGCTCGGCAACAAAAGAGCTGGTCATGGGCGGGGTTGACCGGGCCATGTCGGCAATGGTCAGAATCAGACTTTTCGGATCTTTTTCCGCTGTTTCAGTAATCTTGTCCGCCCAATAATCGGCCAGGTTCCGGTCATTCCGGTCAATGGCCACCCGCGCCGCAACCCGTCTGAGATTTTCAATCAGGGCCAGGCGCAACATGATGGGAATTGCCCATAATTCGCCCAGACGCAATGTTGTTACCGTTTGATAGGCGGCAACAAAACTTTCAAGACTCTCCGGATCCACCCAGCCATCGCCGTGGGAAATGACCTCAAGGGATATGTCGTAAACCCGGGGAAGTCCTTTTGATGGGCCGTTTTTGAGGCGGGGAAGTCCCCTGGCGTAGCCTTTCGGCAAAAGCCGTCTGGCCGTCCGAATCTGTTCCTCGACAAGATAGAAGTTGTCGAGCAGCCATTCCCCTGCCGGCATAACTCTTCGGTTTTC
This sequence comes from Desulfobacteraceae bacterium, assembly GCA_011390465.1. Classification (GTDB taxonomy): domain Bacteria; phylum Desulfobacterota; class Desulfobacteria; order Desulfobacterales; family Desulfosalsimonadaceae; genus SURF-3. The sequence continues at coordinate 14,497 of JAABSH010000014.1, read as the reverse complement.
TTTTACAACCGTAAGCAACAGATCACGAACTTCAAGAAGGACATTCTCGTTTTCGGCAAGTCTTTTCAGCAACCGCTCCGGGGTGTATTCCTCGCTCAAAATATGCGACTCTGCGAGAAATTTACCGTGTTCCTTCATCTGAGAGGCGCTGAACAACTCCGCCCGCAACGGTGTCTCATCACCGGCACTCGTTTGCGCGAGGGTATTTTTAGAAAATATCCCTTGAAAACGGAAAATCTTTGCAAAAAGGGATGCGGTGTGAGCTAACATGATAAAAACCTTATTTTTGACGGCGTCAGAATGAATATGCTTTAAAAGCGATTGCGGAAATAATCGCGGCCATGGCCCGCTCCTGCCGGAAGAATCCGCCATTAAGGGCCGAAACGAGGATCAACAACGAGGATCAACGCCTTTTCATCTATTGTTTCAAGGCAGTTAGCCCCCCATCCGGGATAGATATCGCAGGCATGTTCAGGGGATCTTCTAAAATCTCCGGCAGCCTGTTTTTCGACTTTTCAGAGTAAATAAACCAGAAAGGGCGATCCGGATCGCAGAAAAACGCTTTTAAATCATCTGCAAATGTACGGGCCATGTCGAGTTGCGGGAAATGCCCGCACTTCGGGTATGTGGTCAATGTGATTCCGGTGGACTGCGCCAGCATGGAACGTCCCTGCCGCACGGGCAGAATGGGATCTTTTTCCCCCCAGAACAGGGCCATCGGGGGCAGAATGTCAATTTCCCACGCCCGTTGTTTTGTCTGCATATACTGGCCAAAGAGATTGATGACGCCCGCAACCGACCGCTGAAAAGCCAGATGCGTCCCCGGAATGCCCATCATCCTGACATAGCGTTTAATTTCCTCGGGATCTCTGCTTCCAAAAATTCCAGGGGCAAAACGCATCAGTCTGGGAATAACGTGGCGTACCACAAGGGGCGTCAGCATGGGCCCTAACACGGGAAACGTCGCGTACTTCAGCCACATGCCGACTTCGGGCCCCAAACCACCCGGCGACACAAGGGCCAGCCGGTCGATGCGGATGCTGTCTTCAAGCAGCATCCACTGGGCGATGCCGCCGCCGAAAGAATGCCCGCAGACATGCGCGTGCCTGAGGTCAATGGCATCCATCCATGCAACGACCATGCGAGCATACCAATCCAGGGTATATGGCGCGTCGGGCCGATCCGAAAGCCCGCTGCCCGGAAGGTCTATCATCAATACCCGAAAATCATCGGCAAGCAGCTGGGCAATTTTTCCCCAGACGCGGTGGGTGTCCTGAAAGCCGTGAATCAGCACAAGCGGAGGTCCTGAGCCCATCTCGCTCCAGGCGATGGCTGTCCCGTCTACGATTGTTTTGTGAGGGTGTCCGATCATCTCTATGTGTCTTTCCTTTTATTACTGACATTTTTTTTGATATCCCCATAAAAGGAAAAAGCGCGGACAGAAGCAGCCCGGTAAAGAAATTTCGTATTTTATATCCCGTCAAGGGTATCTTAATAAATATAGCGTTCACAGATTTTCCGGTAATGATGGCCGTAGATCGACAGGGTGATCGCAACGGACATCAATCTGGGCTTAAAGGCCAGGGTCCAGATCATCAGTCGCCAGTACTGAAACCGCTCTTTGCCCAAAACCCCGAGACGGAACGCGGACCTGAAAAATGAAAAGAACCGCTGAGCATTTACCGGCTGCGTGATTTCCGGGGGCTTCAGCTCCATGAGCAGCGTTCTGACGCGCCGGTAGTAGTTTTTGGGGGAATAAATCTGTTGCATGATGGATTGATACCCGGCCCGAAGGCTGTCTATGCCCATTCGGGGCAGAATATTGGTGGTCCCGTCCACATTGTCTCCGGAAAACGTGTTGACGATCCGGCTTTCCCTGGAAAGCCTGTCAAAAAGCCGGGTTCCCGGCGGGGCCTGGAGCAATCCGACCATGGCGGTGACAATGCCGCTTTTTTGAATAAAATCGACCTGCCGCTGGAAAATGGACGGCGCATCGCTGTCAAACCCCACAATAAATCCCCCCATCACCTGCAACCCGGCGTGATGAATGATCGCCACGCTTTCAAGAAGATCCCGGTTTTTATTCTGGGTTTTATGGCATTCCGTCAGGCTGACCTCATCCGGGGACTCAATGCCGATAAACACCGCATCAAACCCGGCCCTGGCCATCAAATCCAGAAGCTCGGGATCATCGGCCAGATTAATGGAGGCTTCCGTGAAAAACACGCATCCTTTTTTATCCTTCCGCCATTCGATGAGGGCGGGGAGTAGACGGGTTTTCAGGTAGGTTTTATTGCCGATAAAATTGTCGTCCACAAAAAAGATGCTGCTGCGCCAGCCGGAAGCATAGATGCGGTCAAGTTCGGTGGTAATTTGGGCCGGCGCTTTCATTCGGGGCCAGTGCCCGAAAAGGGTTGTGACATTGCAGAATTCGCAGTTAAAGGGGCATCCCCTGGAAAACTGAATGCTCATGGACGCATAACGTTTTGTTTTGATCAGATCCCAGGCGGGCGGCGGTGTATCGCAAAGATTTGCGAAACCGGAAGCCCGGTAGACCTTTTTCAACTGACCCTTTTCCAGGTCCGACAGAAAAGCCGGCAGCGTTAATTCCGCTTCATTCAAGATAAGATGATCCACCTCCGCAAATTCATCGGGTTCGGAAGTAAACAAAGGCCCGCCAGCGACGATTTTTAAATTAAGCGACTTGCACCGACGGATGATTTGCATGGCAGATTTTCGCTGAACCGCCATGCCGCCGATAAACGCCATGTCCGCCCATAACAAATCTTTATCCGTAAGATTGTCCACATTCATATCCACAAGGCGTTTGGACCATGCTTCCGGCAGCAGGCCGGCCACGGTGAGCAGGCCCAGGGGCGGAAAAGCGGATTTTTTTCCGATAAAGCTAAGCGCATAGGTGAACGACCAGAATGTATCCGGAAATTTGGGGTAGATCAGGAGAACGTTCATATCATCAAATTCCTTTCGCTTTTTTATTGGGGGAAAATCCGTTTCATTTTTTTTCTTACGGCATTGACCGTTTCCATGCCTTCCGTGTTTGAGACTGTAAATATTTGAATTTTAATTGGTTCCGCTAAAAGGCTTTTGATTCCCAGCAAAACGCCGAATCTGTCGGATTTTATATGATGATCCAATTCCTTTCGGTTTTCCCATTCCGAAATCAGATTGAAAACATTCTCGCTTTCGATATCAGCGTAAATGCCAAAGCTTACGCAGCCTTTTTCCTTGCCCGTTGGTGCCACCATCGAAACCAGCGTTTGCAAAACCTCTTTCTGTTTCTCAGGAAGCACGGTCATAATGGTTCTGATTACATTCATTGTTAGAAAGAGATCCTTTGCTCTTCGTCATGGGACGGTGATGACATCTCTTTTCCGCCATGATTTTTGTTATCGGACGCTATCGGGCGCTCTCGGATCCTATTGCATTTGATAGCCGGCGTTTTTCATCTGGGCCAACCGGAGCAGAATATCTCCGGTTCCATTGAAAGCGTAAACCTCAGCCCGGTTCAGATCAACGTCTGCGGACATGCCTGTTTCCCTGACGATAATGTTGTTGATGGTCTGTTCATTGAGTTCGGCCGGATCGACCTGGACCCTTTTGATTTCGCCGTTATCCGGATTGGCGGAAAACACGCCGCCCGGCAGGTAAATACACCCGCTGGAAAAATCCACGGCATAGGCGATAATGCCCGGCACCAGGAAAAAGAAAAGTCCGATTCCGTCAAGGGCTACGACGCCGATGTCAAGACGCCCGCCATTCTGCCCTCTTCTTTCGGGATGCAGAAAATAACCGCAAGCCGATATCTGAATGAGCAATGCGATAAAAATAAACATGCTGAGTAACTTTTTAATCATAAGTGGTTGTCTCATTTTCCCATCTCCCGGGTGGAACGGCTGCTGCCCCAGTCATTTCGCGCCAGCGGGTTGTCATTCGTCCACCTGAATAAGTTGTTCAGTCTTTTTTTCTTCCAAAAACCAGCAGGGCGATCCCGCCCGCCAGCGCGATACCGCCGACAATCGGCGGCAAGGGAATTGTTCGGGTTTTGTCCGCGGTCATTTCAATCGGACCGATATCAACGACCTTTTCCCGGGTGGTGTAGCTGATTCCCTGATATGCGAACGCCGCGATCCCGATACCAATCAGTATAATTGCCAAAATTAGGGTTGTTCTCATTTGATCCTGCCTTTTATATATGGATAATTAAGTTTTATTGCTTTTTTGCTGACTAGGTGGCGCGCCGGCCCCCGATGACATTGACCAGCACGACAATAACCGCAATCACTAGCAGGATATGAATGAATCCTCCCATGGTGTAACTGCTCACAAATCCCAGCAGCCATAGAATTACGAGTACTACTGCAATTGTCCACAACATGAGCGGTTCTCCTTTAAATTTAAGTTTTAAGAGTGGCCGGTATTATAAGCCCCGGCCGGCTGTCTTTTGGAGGTATGCTGAAAAAATCAGCATGTGGAACTTTAGGGTCTTTCTACTTGTCCATCACTTTCTTGATCTGGCCGGACTTTTCCTGAATTTTTCCTTTTAAGTTTTCTTCCTTGCCTTCGGCTTCCAGGTCGTCACTTCCGGCGATGATGCCGGCCACCTGTTTGGTCTTGCCTTTTGCCTGGTGCATCTTGCCTTCCGCGTTGTCTTTTGTGCTTGATTTCATGGTCTTCTTCCTTGTTGGTTAAGGTTCATGTTGATTGAATTGATGCAGCTCGCTTTGACAATTTTAATTCTGATGCTTTTCCCTTCCGCCCTGGGACATTTCCGCCCTTGCCCGTTCAATCGCCATTTCAAGTTCCTTGATGGCATATTTCAGATTATCGCCGTCCATGGAGGCCCTTCTTGCCATGGGCGCAATCGCCTCAACCCCCTTGGGTGTCAGGTCGTTTGAAAGATAGGTCTGAATTTCCGTGGCATCAGACAAATACGCCCTGAACGCTTCTTTCACACCGATGCTGTTTAAGGGGATTTGACCATATATATCGGCAAGTGCCATGCGGCGCTGTTCACTGAGAGACTGAATCCGAGGATTTTTATATTTACTGCCTTCTGTTTGCCATTCCTCGAAATAGTCCTTGCCCCGGGCTTTCATTTCATCGGCATGTTTGGAAAATTTTTTCTCCATTTCCGCAAGTTTTGAAATATTGTCCGAATACAGATCAAAAGCCTTTTTCACATCGGATTGCCCGGGCCGTGTCAACTCTTCCAGGGATGCGCCGGCGGCATCAAGATGCGTGACGATCAATTTAATATCGTTGTCCACGGCCTGCATGGTTGTGCTTGCTTCTTCCGAGCGCTGCATGCCCGTTGATGCGCAGCCTGTAATACTGATGGCCGCAATCGACAGCGCGGCAAAAAGAAACGCAACCGGTTTGTTTGTTCGTGTCAGTTTCATATCGCACTCCTTTTTTATTTTTGTTGTTTCAGGGATATTCCCCCGAAGAATTCATTTGACCGTCTTTCTATTTCTATTGCTAATTTTATATATTCAATCTTTGTGCCAGGTTTCGATTACGCCGTCGGTGTGACGCATCGGCCTGGTTTTATTAAAAAATCGCTTGAATTTGAAATGACGGACCAGCCATGGGCAAGCTTGAAAAAAGGTCATATTTACCACAAGGTCGTATGTGGCCATTTATCTGTTTCCATCCAGGGCTTCGCTTACCTTGGCGGCAAGGGTTTTCATGGAAAACGGCTTTTGAATGAATCCGCCATTTGTCTCGGTCAGGCCGCGATCGCGGATCACGTCAGCCGTGTAGCCGGACATGAACAGGTATTGGAGATCCGGTTTCAGGGCCATGAGCCGATTGACCAATTCCTGCCCGTTCATTTCGGGCATGATGACGTCGGTGATTACCAGACGAATCGCGTCTAAATGCATTTCAGCCATTTTTACGGCTTCTCCGGGCATGTCTGATACCAGCACAGTATAACCCAATCGCTTGAGGCAGCTTCTGACCAGATTCAGGACGGCGGCATCATCATCCACAACCAGAATGGTCTCGCCATGGCCGGCCGGCATTTTTGCCGGAAGGATTTTTTGAGAAGCAGCAGCCTCGCCCTGATGACAAGGCAGATAAATTTTAAAAATCGTGCCTTTCTCCGGTTCGCTGGTAAAATCAATAAACCCGTTATTCTGGTTGACAATGCCATAGACCGTTGACAGACCAAGACCGGTGCCCACGCCCAATTTCTTGGTGGTATAAAACGGCTCAAAAATATGGCCCTGTGTCTCCCTGCTCATGCCGCAGCCGTCATCGCTGACGGCCAGCACAACGAAATCGCCGGGGACAAAGCCCGCATGGTTCGCGCAATAAGTGTCGTCAAAACTCGCCATGCTTGTTTCGATGGTTATTTTCCCGACACCCGCAATGGCGTCCCGGGCGTTAATGCAGAGATTTGCCAGGATCTGGTCCAGTTGAGAGGAATCCATCAGAATCGGCCGCAGACTTGTCCCGGAAAGCAAGCTCAGGTGAATATCCTCGCCGATGAGACGTTGAAGCATCTTCTGCATTCCTCCGATGGCCTCATTTAGATCGATGACTTTGGGTGAAATATGCTGTTTGCGGGCAAAGGCGAGCAATTGCTGGGTCACCGCCGCGGAATGCGAGGCGGCTTTGAAAACTTCCTGAAGGTCATCATACAACGGATCGGTCGGGTTTATCTTGTCCAGGGCCTGTTCCGTATACCCCATAATCACGGTAAGACCATTGTTATAATCATGGGCCACGCCGCTGGCCAGCCGGCCAACGGCTTCCATTTTCTGAGACTGCCGGACCTGGGATTCCAGTGCCAGTTTTTCGGTAATGTCTTCGACCATCTCGATGGCGGCTGTGATCTCACCTGATGCATCACGGATGGGGGAGGACACAACGCGATAGTTTTTAACAGTTCCGGCCCGCGGGGGTTGCACCGCATTTTCATGAACCAGCCCGTCCTTTAGGGTTTTTTGGGTGGGGCAGTTTTTGCATGGTTCTTTGCCGGGCGGGTCATTAAACACCTGAAAACAGATGGGATGGTGATCCGGCTGAATATCCGGAAACCACTCGCGCATCTGGCGGTTCAATTCCAGAATCTCCATTTTGGGACTGATAAGGGCCACGCCGATGCCGATATTGTCCAGGATGCTGCGCATCTTGGCCTCGCTTTTCTGCAAGGTCTTTTCCATCTCCCTGCGGCCCGTGATGTCGCGGATATTGCACTGGATTACCTTGCTCTGATCCACCAGGTAGACATTGCTGATAAACTCCACCTCAACGGATTTTCCGTCACGGGTTTTGAGAGGCAAATTGTCGTAGCGGATGTATTCGGTATCCTGCAATTTTTTAAAAGCGGTCTTGGATGCCGCAATATCCTGAAAAGACCCGATTTCCCAGAGATGACGTCCAATTATTTCATTGTAGGAATACCCCAGCAGCTGCAACAGAAAAGGATTTACATCAACGACTTTGCCCGTGGCGGCATCAAGAATCAAAATCCCGTCCTTGGCGGATTCAAAAAGCCTGCGGTAGCGTTTCTCTGAATCGTGGAACGAGGCAACCGCCTTTCCCTCGTCTATCGCGTTCTCATCATCCAGGGCCATCCGACGGGTTTCGCGATTTGTGTCCAGCATCATCATGCCATTGATAACCTTTTTTGATTTGAGAATTCTGGTTAATCCGGCAGATAACCGGTCAAAACCGGTATCTGCCGGATTAACTATTAACAATACAGGTTCCTGTCTTTCTAAAACGTGAAGCCGATGCCCAAAAGATAGACAAACCGTCCGTCATCAAAATTATCATCCGCGTCGTTTGTGTCTTCAAAGAGAAACTGGTATTCGAGGCCGGCGATGATGAATGTGGTGTCATTAACAAAAAATTTCGCTCCGCCTTCCGGCCCCGCAATAAATTGTTCCTCAACGGTATCGCCATATAAATAGCCGATATTAACGCCAAGGTAGGGATACCAATTCCCCAGATCAAAATTGTAATCAAAGGACAACCGGGTGGACGCATTCCAGTTGTCGTCACCGGGGATATCGGCATATGAAACCCCTTGCCGCCACACCGCTTCAAAATTTTGGGTTATGAAATATCCCAGGCCGGCTTCAATGTTAAACACGGTGCCATCCAGATTATCGTCGCTGGAACCGCTGCCACCCAGTGTCACTTCGAAATCCCCCTGCTCGTAAGCAATGGCGGCGGGTACGACAAACAGCATGGATGTTACGATCAGCAAAAACATCAATTTTTTCATTTTTCAAACTCCTTAAATTTAAGTAAGAGATTATTCTTCAACATAATCAGGTTAAACCAAACGATGGAATTGCATTTCAGGCGGGGATAATCCCCGCACCCTGCGGGTACACCTCCTTTCATTCTACAATAATGGGGCTGTTATTCGTTGGTCGCGCAGTTACGGTCTATTGCCAAAGCTGATTTTCTTATTTATCTCAATTAGTTAGCCAGATCGATAATAAGCCCTCTGGCCAAAGGCTGTATTTCGGAGGGACTGCCGCAGCACAAGCGGTAATCATATTTCTAAATTTCAATTTTTGTGCCAGGATTCCGGTTTCGATGCTCGATTCACCCATCCTATTGATTTGTAAGAACAATTAACCTGAAAAAGACGTTAGAGCGGTCCGTAACCGCCATGCAAAAAGGGCCATATATTACCTGTCGGTCATATGTGACCTTTTTTATGTATGTGGGGTTCTATGCGCTGCGCGAATTTATTATTGGACACATAATTGAGGCCTCTGGTTTTGAATGCCTTAACATTTTATGCGACTGAGATGTCACGGGCGCATTGATAAAAACAATGCAAGTCAATGACGATAGTTTGGGCTATATTGTGGGCGATATCCTGGGCTTGATCTTGGGCTTGATCTTGCGTGCAAGATTTTCCCCCATAAAAATCATCCCCTGATCACCGGGATGCAGGAGATCCGGTGCGAGTCCGCCGATATCTTTCAAAATATCGGCGCCTTCAAGCAGATAGACGTTTTTACAGAAACAATGTTGAACCGCCCGGCGCAGAGCTTCCCGATAATCTTCAGGAGACCCTTTATCTTCCAGGCCGATAAAGGTATCGCCGAACTCTCGTGAATAAGGGAGGAGTGTCATGCAGAAAACGGGCCGTTGCGGGTGTGACCGGCAGATGGTGGTGATCATATAGGATATTCGTTCATAAAAAACAGAAAGCGGGAATTTGAGCATATTGACGGAAAGGGCCAATGTCGCGAAATCCCAGTCTTTTCGTCCGGCAATATAATCCGCGATTTCAGGTTCGCAAAACGCCGAACCGCTGCTTCCCAGATTGATGACATCTGCGCCAAGACGGATGCCGACCTGCTCTACATACGTCAAATGCGGCCCAGTGGCATTGCCGCTGTCGGTAATGGATGTGCCATACGCCAGATATCGCAACCGGGGTAGCTCGTCCCGGTTTGGGGGCCTGCAATGATTAGCGGCAATGCCGTGTATAAACATCGCATCTCCGGCCATTAAAAGCCGGCAGACATCCGGCGAAAAGGGAAGCTCTGACAATCTGGCCGGATCATACACATTCATCTGATCCGGCATCGACACATGAATAACCGATATATCCTGATTAATTTCATATCTCTCAAGGCTTTGAAACGGGCCATAAAATACATCAACGGTGCCAAGCCCTTTGGGGCAGGAAAGTTGGATACTGACCGGGTGGTCGCACACAAACCGAATTTCCGCGCAGGACGGGTGGCACATCTGGGATTGCGCGTCGGAATTGAGTTTCACCCGAACCGATTCCGGAACCCGCTGCATCCGAAGCCCGGGAAAACCGCGGACAGAGACAAGGTCTTCAATATTATGGAGTTCAACGGTTTCATAAATCACGGGCAGGGTCCTTGTCGGTAAATTTGTTCTATGCCTATCCGGCTGGCGGGCACGGTGGCCCGTTCTACGGCAATACACGTCTTTGGTCTGCATTCATGCGACTGTTTGCAAACTCTCAATGCTCGTTTTTAAATCCGGGTGACTTTTTGACTCGACAGTACAAAGTTCTGTCATTCCTGCGAACGCAGGAATCTATAACTTGCCGATTATTCTGGATTCCCGCTTTCGCGGGAATGACACCGAGAGATTATGCGGTTTCTTTACAAAATTAATAAATGAAGTAGCATTTTGGACTGTCAAGTTTTTGACTGTTTCGTAAAAAATCGAATTCAGAGGCAAAGAAAAAAGTTCCAAATTCAAGGCGCGCGAATCCTCCGCAATGCGGCGTATTTGGTGCCCGTTGAAGCAGCCGGGGATGAAACGCGCCAAAGAATTTGGACTTTTTACGAAGCCGTCACTTTTTGGTTTTTTCCTTAACTCCGTCCTTTCCGCCAGTCATCGGCCCCTGACCCGTTCTACTGCCCTGGCCCTTACCTTTTCCATGACCGTCTTTCGGTCCCTGACCTTTAGGTCCGGTTCTGTCTTTATTCGGCATCTTAATCACCTCCTTCCTGTTGGCGAACGCCCGGCAACCACAAGGCTGTTTGCTGTTGCCTGAATCCGCTTATTGGCTGGCCTGTCCGCTTCATCGCGCTTTACCCTGGTCCGCTACCGCCTGGGCGGCCTGCTCTATATTTTTTAAATTCCCCAGATAGTAATGCCTGAGGGGCCGCAGGGCCTCGTCCAGCTCATAAATCAAGGGTATTCCGGTAGGAATATTCAGTGCGACAATATCTTCGTCTGAAACATTGTCGAGATACTTCACCAACGCCCGCAGGCTGTTGCCGTGTGCTACGATGATTGCGCTTTTTCCCGCTTTGACCGCAGGTGCAATCGATCCCTGCCAATAGGGCAGGAATCGCTCGACCGTGTCTTTTAAACACTCTGACAGCGGTAGATCACGATCATTCAATTGGCTGTAGCGGGGATCATGGACCGGATATCGTTCGTCTGTTTTTTCCAAAGCCGGTGGTCTGATGTCATAGCTTCTGCGCCACAGGAGCACCTGATCATCCCCGAATTGCTTTGCGGTCTCCGCCTTGTTCAATCCCTGCAAAGCCCCATAGTGCCGCTCATTCAGCCGCCATGACCGCTCGACAGGAATCCACATTTGATCAAGTTCATCCAGCACGATCCAAAGTGTGCGTATGGCGCGCTTCAGCACTGATGTATAGGCGACATCGAATTGGCAGCCTTCAGATCTGAGCGTTTTGCCGGCTTCCCACGCTTCGATCCCGCCATGGTCGGAAAGATCGACATCCGTCCACCCGGAAAAACGATTTTCCCGGTTCCACAAACTTTCACCGTGCCGCAGCAGCGTCAATTTCATCATCCGATCACCTCAACCCGGATAAGCCGGAAGAATTAAAAGTAAACTAAAATATATGCTCTCGTAAAAAGTCGGATTTAGACGCCAAAGCATGATTAAGGCTTCATAAATCGGCTGATTTCTTCCACAAAAGTGCGCGTATTGATGGGTTTACCGATAAATCCGCTTTTTTTTATGTCTTTTATCTCTTCTATTCCCTCCGCCATTACGGAAGACGTCACAAAAACAATGGGAATATCAGCCGTCTCTTTGTCCCGGCGCAATATTCTGGCGGCTTCGGTGCCGCGCATATCCGGAAGCCGGACGTCCATCAATACAATGTCCGGTTTTTCCCTCCGGGTAATAATGAGACCATCGGCGGCATTTTCAGCTTCAAATACCGTAAAGCCGGCAACCTCCAAAAGGTCTTTTTCCAGCAGAAGATTGTTGGCATTATCATCGACAACGAGAACTTTCTTTCCCATGTCACATTCCCACGGCCGATACGATCGGCAAAGTAAGCAGGACTGAAGTGCCTTTATCAAGCCCATCGGACAAAACAGAAAGTCTTCCGCCATGCAGTTCAACCAGCTTTTTGGAAAGCGGCAACCCCAGGCCGGTCCCCTCGGTTACACGGGAATAAGGGGTATCCACCCGGAAAAATCCTTCAAATATTTTCTCCATGTTTTCCGGTGCAAGACCGACACCTGTATCCCAAACGACTATTTCGATATCGGAATCGGATTTTTTCGCCCGGATGCCGATTTTACCGTTCTCCGGGGTAAACTTCACTGCATTGGAAAGCAGGTTGTAAATGATCTCTTTTACTTTGAGCTCGTCCGCCTCAATATCCGGCAGGTCCCGGTCGATTTCCAGTGCCAGGTGAAGCTTCTTTTTACCGACCATGTCCTCTACCAGCATGGAAATCTCATTTAAGAGGTTTTTGATGGATAAATGGGACAACGTCAGATTCATCTTTCCGGATTCGACTTTTGCCATGTCCAGTATTTGATTGATAAGTAAAAGCAGATGCTTGCCGCTGGCCAAAACATTATTCACATATTTTTCCTGTTTCTCATTAAGCTCCCCGAAAGTTTGGTCGCATAATACTTCAGAAAAACCGATGATCGAGTTAAGCGGGGTCCTGAGCTCATGGGACATATTGGCCAAAAATTCAGATTTTGCCCGGGCCACGCGGTTTAATTCGGCGGCCAGGTCCGTTAATTCTTCATTGGCCTTTTCCAGCCCGGTTTCTATCTCCCGACGTTCGGTGATGTCCTCGATGGCCAGAAGGATAATCCGATCTTTTCCCCACACTCTTTTAATCTGGCGGGCATTCAGCAGCATGATGCGCCTTCCGATGGTGGCAAAATCATGTTCAACTTCATAGTCTTCAAAAGTTGTTCTTTTGGGAAGAATCGTTTCCAGAAGCTCTCGCAGCTTGGGAATATTCCACTGCTTATTGCCCAAATCATAGATAAGCTTGCCCACCGTCTCTTCAGGATAGACCTTAAAAACCTCATAAAAGGAGCGGCTGACGGAAACCACTCTTAAGTCCTGGTCCAGGGCGATCAAGGGTTCACGAACGGTATCGATGATGCTTTCGGCGTATTCCATCGATTTTTTGGTGGTCCTTTTCCAGAACATTTTCTATCTCCTTGCATTCGGTTTGATTTACCCCGATTGCCCCTTGAAAAAAAGCCGATGGTTCGCAGCGTAAACTGCAAACCGTCGGCTTGTTTTTACGCCCGGGTAAAAAATAAACTTTCTACTCGTCCATGACTTTTTTGACCTGTCCGAGCTTTTCTTGAACTTTCCCATCAAAATTTTCGTTTTTGCCTTCACCTTCCAGGTGTTTTTTTCCAAAAATTCTCCCGGCCACTTCCTTGATGGTGCCTTTCACCTGGTGCATCTTGCCTTCTGCATTGTCTTTTGTGCTTGATTTCATAATGCTTATCCTCTTTAATGTTGAATTAGGGTGATTTCATTCAATATACGTTGATTAAAACTTGGAAATCGCGCTTTTCATCCCGCTTGCCAGATCCCGCCAGGCAGTTAATACGCCATCGTGTAATTCCTTCCAGGCGTCTCCGCCCGACTGTCGGATATCGTTTAATCTGGATTTGGCTTCATCATAACGGTGCTGTAGCTTTTGAGTTTCTTCTTCAAATTCATCTTTTACATCTTGCTTGAGGTGAATACTTTTCGCTTTCATATCATCAATCATGGATTTCAATTTATCCATATTATCCTCTAATGTTTTGATATACTTATCCTTATCGTTTCCTGGGCTGAATGTTTCGGCCACTGATGTCTCAACTGAAATCTTATCCATAATCTGCTGACGATATTGTCTTCCTTTAAATATGCGATCTTTGGTGGCCGTAGTCATGGAAATCTCCTTGTATGAAATTATACATTTTTTTGGTTCTTCCTTTATTGCGGAACTTGGTTATAGTTAGAAACTCCGCAGGGTTTCCCCCGCGGGATTTCTAACTGATAAAACTGCCCGCCGTCATCCGCGGGGTATGACCGCCGCTAGGGAAGAACGGTCGTGGGTTCGGACGAGCTGGACTGGTAGGTATTGGCCGGGTTGACCAAGCCCACCGCATCCCAGATATAGCTCGTGGTGTACATTTTGTTGGTTGGCGTTCCGCTTGGAACTTCAAGCACATGCACAACATAGAGCGCTGTATCCGGTTGCAGAACAACACCCGGGGTCATGGTGATCACCTGCTTGCCGAGCTGGGTCGACAACGTATAGTCGGAACCCTCCGCCTGAATTCTGGCAGTTGGATTTGCCGTATCCGAAACGACGGAGCCCGTTACGGGATCTCGAACCGGTTTGGTGTCAAGATAGACCGCTGTCGAGATTTCCTTAAAGACACCCGGGATTCCGAGGACCTCAGGACTGGTGAGTCCGAAGCTGTACGTCAGCTTGTTCTTGCCCACGCCCTCGTTTGAGAGGGTTTCGACATAGAGACTCGAAAAATAAGTAACATTACTATCTGCGGCCACCGGATCATTGAAATCTATGAGCTGGGTCTGGAGGGCCGAGAAGGACGGGACATCGACACAATCCGAAGCATTCTTGGTGCCGGCATTATCGCTGGTAAACTTTGCCGTGTCACAGTAAGTGCCGGCGATTGCGCCCAGCGGAATACGGCTGACAACGGTAAAGGTGATGCTTGCGCCTGCCTTTAT
>JAABSH010000013.1 GCA_011390465.1 Desulfobacteraceae bacterium | reverse complement strand
TCAAAAAGCCTCATGCGTAATCCATGGGCATTCGGTGCAATACCGATTTCCTGTTCTTTGAATAATGCAACGCATAGACTGTGCAGCCAGTCTTTGGCCTTTCTTAATCGGCCAAGCAACGCCACGTCGGAAACGTCTGCCAAACCGGCAAGCTTGGCGCGGGCAGATGTCTCGCGCAAGGAGCAGCCGCATCCGATATGGATTAAAAGCGTCCTGAGATAATTTTCAACATCTTTATCTTTGCGCAATTTTTTGAGCACATTGGTCTGGTGTGCCAGGTCAATCCAGTTATCGGGGAAAAAAGAGAGAAGCATTGGCCAGTCTTCGTTCATTTTTTAACCTCCATCTTAAATTTTGATGGAAGTATATGTTAATATAGCATAAATGTCAATAATAATAACTTAGCGCTTATGGGGTTTATCCCCTCCCGGCATGGGTCGCCTTTTTAACGGGAGGGGGTAAACCCCTCCCCTACATTGAAATCTCTTAAGTTAACGACATTGAGTTGCGGGATCCCCGCGTTATTTGTTTTTGATCTCTCCGGTAAATACCGCCATCATGTCGTCATCATTGAAACACCGCTCCGATACATCCGGTCGGGTGGCATCGTCTTCCATGATCCGGCGGCTGTAGTCCGGAGAAAGCACCTCATTATAATATTCGTGCTGGATCATGAGATTCATGATCTGGGTGGTACCGGTCCAGATCATGCCCAGGCGGGTGTCCCGGAGCGCGCGTTCAATGGGATACACATCCGTATACCCGATGCCGCCCATGATCTGCATGGCATTGTTGACCACATCCCAGGCCGCTTCCGTGGCAAACCGCTTGGCTTCGCTTACCAGCCGGCGCACATTGGGATAATTTTCATCCACGGCCCGGGCCGCCAGATAGCTCAAGCCCCTGGCAGCGTCCAGCTGGGTAATGGAATCCGCCACCTTGAAGCTCACTGCCTGATATTTGCGGATTTCTTTACCAAAGGCCCGGCGCCGGTTGGAATAGCGCACTGCCAGATCCAGGGCGCCCCAGGTGCCGAGACATCCGCCAGCCGAGGTGAGCCGTTCGGGAATCATCATCTGGTGAAAGCAAATGGCCCCGCCGTGGAGGTCGCCTACCAGGTTTTCTTTTGGCACTTTTACATCCCGGAACACCAGCCGGCCGGTGCCGCCCCCCCGGCAGCCCATGAGTCCGTACAGGTATTCGGTTTCCACCCCCGGTCCCTTGTCAACGATCAACAGACTCAGGCGGTTGTATTTGTGGGCGGTTTCATCAAAATTGGTCAGGCAGTAAACCAGAAAAAAGTCCGCGCCTTCCGCCCCCACCACAAAGCGTTTCATGCCGTTTAAAATAAAATGGTCCCCATCCAGTTCCGCCCGGGTCATGGCCCCGAAAAAATCTGATCCGCCCCGGGGTTCGGTCAGGGCTTCGGCTGCCACCAGCTTGCCTTCAATATAGGGTTTTAGATATTTTTCCTTTTGGGCTTCCGTGCCAAACTGATTCAGGGCTTCCCCCACAATGGACGGCATGACAAAAGCGCATCCCAGGGCCATGCCAAGGCATCCGATTTCCTCGGTTGCCGCCACCTCCGCCACCCAGCTCATTTCCCGGCCTCCGTATTTTTTGGGAAACCGGATACCAAAGAGGTTTTTGGCAGCCAGTTTTTTCACAAAATCCCGGGGATAGGTAATTTCATCCTTGTCCATTTGCCGCAGAAAATCACTGGTGATTTCATTTCTGGTGAATTCCCGGGCTTGTTTTTTTACTTCCTGTTCTTCCGGGGTTAACAAAAAATCATACATCGCCGTCTCCTTTTAAAATTAAGAATATTAAAAAACTCGATTTTTGAACATAGCTCAAAATATTGAACATAGCTCAATTTGTCAATGGATTTTCAATGGATCACTTTTGGTCGCTGGCAGATAAATTATCATTTCCTTTGAAGGTAAATGCTGATACGTAAAAGCATAAAAGATCATATCCCGTAAATTTTTCCGCCATTTTTTCCGAATCGGAGGTTTTATGCGTTATAAAATAATGTGTGCCATGGTTGCGTTAATGTGTTTTTTTTACCTGCCGGTTTTTGCAGAAACCCATTCTGAAACAAGTGATCATTCCAGCATCACGGTGGAGGAAATTGCGTTTTGCACTGCCATTGAAAACAGAACCCCCGTTGATGTCGCGGCCGTGTTTCCGGATACGGTGGGCCGGGTTTTCTGTTTTACCCGGCTGAGTTCGGCCACGGACAAAACCGCTGTTTCTCATGTCTGGTATTATAACGGGGTACAGATGGCGGTTGTGGACCTTCCGGTGAATGCCCGCACCTGGCGCACCTGGTCGTCAAAACGCATCATCAGGGAATGGACCGGCCTCTGGAAGGTGGAGGTTATTTCATCCGCCGGCAATGTCATCGCCAGTGACGAGTTTCTGGTGCAGGCACCTCCCGAATAATATAAAGAATAACCGGACTGGTGAAAGAGGATGGATATGCCGGAAGTCGCCTTGCTGCACTGCGCTGACTATCAGTGCGATACACTCAAACAAAAAATACGCCAAAGCCTGGCCCTGATTGGATTTGATGAAAAAAATTTTAACAGCGCCCGGGTGGTGGTGAAACCGAACCTGCTGATGCCGGCAAAAGAAGATCGGGCCATTATCACCAATGCGGAATTTTTCCGGGCCGTGGTTCAGATTGTAAAGGAAAACAAGGGCCATCCCGTGCTGGTGGAATCTCCGGCCATTCATTCTCTGGCCCGGGTTATCAAAAAAACCGCCTATGCCGCGGTGGTGTCAGAAGAAGCCATTGAAGTGGCAGAGCCCGGCCGCACCCGGACCCTCTCCTATGATGCTGCCAGAAAATTTTGCCATATTGATATTTCCGAAGCCTATTTTGACGCGGATATCATCCTGAATCTTCCCAAATTCAAGACCCACGGCATCACCTACATTACCGGCGCGGTAAAACTTCTGTTCGGGGCCATTCCAGGAGTTGAAAAATCCAAAATGCATTTCCGGTTGCCGGATCATGAGGATTTTGCGGAATTTCTGCTCGATTTATACGGTGCCATGACCTGTGGTATGAATCCGCCGGTTCCCATCGTTCACCTGATGGATGCCATCTGCGTTCAGGAAGGGGAGGGGCCGGGGCCTGCGGGAAAGCCCCGGTGGCTGAACGCCATTCTTGCCGGGGACAACGGCATTGCCGTGGACTGCGTTGCCACACGGCTTGCCGGGCTTGACGTGAATAACGTTTCCACCATTGTCAATGGGTTCAGGCGGGATTACGGTGTTGCCTCTGAAGCTGAAATCATGGTGAAAGGCGACAGCATAGAGGCCCTTCAGGTGGAAGATTTTGAACCGGCCACCGGATCATCTGTTCGATCCAATATGTTTCGCTGGCCCCTGAATACCCCGACATTCAAGAACCTGTTTCTTGACCGGCCGGTGCCTTCATCAGAAAAATGCACCCTGTGCTATCAGTGCCGAAAGATTTGTCCCTCTGATGCCATCAGCGCATCTGACGGTAAAAAAGCGGTACCGCGGTATGATTATAAAAAATGCATCCGGTGCTACTGCTGTCTGGAGATCTGCCCGGAAGCCGCCATTGAAAAACAGCCCGGCCGGTTCAGCTGGATACTGGGGGGATAGTGGGTGTTGATTGAAGACAGTTCCTTTTTGCGATGCAATGAAGATTTTTATCGCCTGATTGTTGAAAATCTCCGAAAATTTTCTTATCAGCGGCATGGGCGGAAAAATGTCCGGCGGGCTGCAGTGGCCGTTACCGTGGTGGAGGCCGGGCCAGGAGCAGATGTATATGGCATTGCCCCCAATCGCCACTGGGAAAACGAGGCAGCGCTTATTTTAACCCAGCGGTCCGCACGCTTAAACAAGCATGCCGGCCAGTGGGCGTTTCCCGGGGGCCGCATGGACCCGGGGGAAACGCCGGAACAGACCGCCCTGCGGGAACTCGGAGAAGAAGTCGGCCTGTTTCTGGAGCCTTCCCGGGTTATCGGCCGGCTGGATGATTTTACCACCCGGTCCGGATTTGTGATTTCGCCGGTGGTGATCTGGGGCGGCAAAGCGCCTGAACTGCGGCCCAGCCCTGCTGAAGTGGCGTCCATTCACCGCATCCCGGTCCGGGAATTTTTGCGGCCGGACGCGCCCGTTCTGCAGAAAAACACTAAAACAGAACACCCCATCCTGTTGATGCCCGTGGGCAACTCGTGGATTGCGGCTCCCACAGCAGCCATTATCTATCAGTTCCGGGAAGCAGCGGTGATGGGAAATTCTACCCGGGTGGCACATTATGAGCAGCCTTATTTTGCGTGGACTTAAATGAAATGATTACAATGGGTACCTGAACCCGGTTTTTTTTGACCGGGATTTTTAGGGTAATATGAGCATCAGAGACAAGGAGCCGGAAAATGACAAAAAAGAAACCCCTGTGCAGTTATTGCGGCCGTAAAGTCTGCTTTCACGGTGATTTGACAAATACCCCGGAATTTTGCCCGTCCAGGGAGTACGCGGCGTTACTGGAAGAAAAAAAAGAAACCTTACGGGCGCCGGATAACATCAAAATGGCCCAGGACGTGGCCCGGACATGGAAGGAATACGGCAAGCTGACCCGGGTGGAGGAAACCCTGGAATATGCCCGGCTGCAGGGGCACAAAAAAATCGGGCTGGCGTTTTGCGTGGGCCTTTCCGAAGAAGCCCGGCTGTTTACCAATGTGCTGATGAACGCCGGCTTTGATGTAGCCTCGGTCTGCTGCATGTGCGGGGCCCTGAGTGCGGATGACGTGAACCTGCCGGAAGATGACAAAATCATCCCCGGATTTCGCCAGCCCATGTGCAATCCCATTGGCCAGGCCGCCATCCTGGATGCGGAAGGATGTGATCTGCATGTGCTTCTGGGGCTTTGCGTGGGAGATGACACCCTGTTTATCAAGCATGCCAAAGCTCCGGTAACCGTGCTGGCGGTCAAGGACCGGGTTCTGGCCCACAATCCTCTGGGCGCGCTGTATACTGCCAAACATATTTATACCCGGATCAATACCCGGCCCCCAAAAGATACGGCCACCAAAGTTTCCGGTAATAAGGTGGCCGGTGATAAGGTTTTCGGGGATTCGGAAAAAAAATAATGCACCCGAAAATTGCCATTGCCTTTTTTGTGACCGCCCATGGATTCGGCCACGCGGCCCGGTCCTGCGCCGTGATGAATGCCATTTTTCGGAAATGGCCGTTTGCCAGGTTTGAAATTTTCACCCGCACCCCGGAATGGTTTTTTAAAACTTCCCTTGCCGCGCCCTATGCGTATCACGCATGGGAAACCGATGTGGGGCTGGTGCAGACCGATCCCCTGCATTTTGATTTTGAAAAAACCCTGGCCGCCCTGGATCGGTTTTTGCCGTTTGCCGATACCCGGCTTCAAGCGCTGGCAGATCAGTTGTCCAATCGAAACTGCCTGCTTGCGGTAAGTGATATTTCCCCCCTTGGCATTGCCGCTGCCGCATATGCGGGCATCCCGTCCGTGCTGGTGGAAAATTTTACCTGGGACTGGATTTACAAGCCCTATGTGCGGCGGTTTCCCCGGTTTTTGCCACATGTTCAATCCCTTGAAAAATATTATAACCAGGCGAATTTGCGGATTCAGGCGCGCCCGGTGTGCACAAAAGTAAACAATTGCCGGGTGGTTCCGCCGGTGGCCCGGTCCTGGATCACTGATCCCGCAACCCTTCGGCAGGCCCTTGGCATCAGCGGTTTTCGGAAAATGGTACTGATCACCATGGGCGGGATCCCCGGGAACCTGGAATTTGCTGAAGGCCTGGATGCTGATGAGACGCTCTGCTATGTCGTTCCCGGAGCGCAAAATGTGCCGGCTGGGGGGTCGTGCCGGAACAATATGATTTTTTTGCCCCAGGCGTCTGATTTTTACCATCCGGATCTTGTGAACGCGGCAGATGCCGTGGTTGGAAAGCTGGGTTACAGCACCCTTGCCGAAGTTTATCATGCCGGCGTTCCTTACGGATATGTCACCCGCCCGGATTTTCGGGAGTCAGAAGGGTTTGAGACTTTTATCCGCGATCACATGTCAGGCATGGAGATGGATGCGGCGGCGTTTGCCGGCCCTCATTTTCCGGACCAGGTTCGGTCGCTCTTGTGTCTGCCGAAAAAATTCCCGGATGAACCCAATGGCGCGGATGCCGCAGCCAACTATATCTGTGATTTTCTGGCCTGTGAAAAAGAGATTCTCGAGGTGGTGGATCCGGCCGGCTGCGTGGTGGGGGCGGCCCCGAGAAAATGCGTGCATGGAAATAACCTGCTGCTGCACCGGGTGGTGCATGTGATGGTCTGCGACTCCATCGGCCGCATCCTGCTTCAGAAACGGTCCCGCAACAAACAGGTGGCACCGGGCCGGTGGGATACATCCGTGGGCGGGCATGTGGATTGCGGCGAATCCATTGAGGTCGCCATGTACCGGGAAATGGAAGAGGAACTCGGCATCCGGCCGCCGTCTCTGGAATTTGCCTACCAGTACACCCACTCCAATGATTTTGAATCTGAACTTGTGTTTACTTACACCTGCCGCTATAATGACCAAATTTTATTCAACCCGGAAGAAATTGAAACGGTAAGATTCTGGGACCTGTCCGAAATCGAAGAAACGCTGGGCAAAGGCATTTTAAGTGACAACTTTGAAGATGAATTCAGGCGGTATCAGAAGTGGCGGAAAACCGGCGATTCCGAGGGTTATCAACACCCTTAACCGTTTTGGAATCTCTGCCCCTTGTTTTATCATTTAAATCGTTTCATCATTAATTGTATAAATTAACTGTCAAAATTTAAAAATTACCAGGGAAAGCGCAATGCTGAAATTTTTACCCGCCCCGGTTCTGGGGGTTGTTTCCGGATTATTGTTTACGATCAATACCCTTGTGTTTTTTACGATGATGGTTCCTTTTATTATTCTCAAGGCCATTATTTTCAATGAAACCCTTCGCCATTATCTGACCCGGGTGATCATGTTTCTGGGCGCTGCCTGGATCGACGGCAACAGTGTTATCCAGCGTCTTATGGTGACAATCCAATGGGATGTACAGGGACTTGAAAATTTAAATAAAACGAAATCTTATCTGGTCATCAGCAACCACCGGTCATGGACGGATATTTTCGTGCTGCAGCATATTTTCAACCACCGGATTCCGTTTTTAAAATTTTTTCTTAAAAAAGAGCTGATCTGGGTGCCGCTGCTGGGGATTGCCTGGTGGGCGTTGGATTATCCGTTTATGAAACGGTATAACCGTCAGTTTCTTGAAAAACACCCGGAGCTTCGGGGAAAGGACATGATCACCACCCGGAAATTCTGCGCCAAATTCAAAAAGTCCCCGGTCACAGTGCTGAATTTTCTGGAAGGCACCCGGTTTACCCGGGAAAAACAGGATAATCAGAAATCACCGTTCCACCACCTGCTGCTGCCCAGGGCCGGCGGCATTGCCATTGTCCTTGGCAGTATGGGGGAGTATCTGTCCCAAATCCTGGATGTTACCATTGTGTATCCGAAAAACACCCCGCCGCTGCCGTTCAGCAATTTTTTAACGGGTAAAATCCGCACTGTTGCCGTGCGCGTTAAAAAGATTGACGTGCCGGAAAAGTTTATCGGAAAGAATTATGAAACGGATGAAGGCTTTCGCAGGGATTTTCAGGAATGGATCAATGTGCTGTGGAAGGAAAAAGACCAGACCATTGCAGATGTTTTAAAGGCCTATGGGGCTGACGGACGTTGAGGGGTCGCAAAATCGGGTAAGCGGATTATGCATCAGCCAGCCGTCAAAAAATAGTGTTTTCGAGCACCGGGGCGGGGATGAAAATTTGGACGGATTAAGAAAGACCGGGTAACGGACCCATCGGGCCGACCGGTCTCCGGGGCGGGGTAAAGGTTTGCTTGAATGCTCTTTTTGACGGCGGCTTATGCACAAATCAGTCTTTCGTGTTAAAATTGCAGGAATGTCTGACAATGGGTCCGCATTCCGGTTTCAAAATTTAACACATAATAAAGCAAATTAAATGCCAGATCTGCCTGACTGCCGGGCATTTTTTTTGTGCCCCTGTCCGCCGGGCGCTTCCGCCGGATGCGGAAGGTGGCAGTGCATTGCCCCGCCGCTAAAATCGTGCTTTTTTGTATACAGTTGTCTGAAAAAGTGAAACCGGGTTATTCTTTTATGGCGTACCTGGATATGAGCCGGGACAGGTAGGTGCGCTGGATGCCCATGGCAGCGGCGGCTTTTGTGCGGTTGCCCCCGGCATGCCGCAGATTGACCCGGATAAATTCTTTTTTAAAATGATCCATTGCCTCCTGAAGGCTGGTGCCGTAGACAATCGTTGATAGACTGTTCCGGGGGGTCAGCATGGGAAGGTCTTCCGGCAGAATTTCCCTGCCGTTGCCCATGACCACGGCCCGTTCAATGGCGTTGCGCAGTTCCCGCACATTTCCCGGCCAGTCGTAGCGGGTCATAATGTCTAATGCCGCAGGGGAAATGTTGATCTGAAAATGGCCTTTTTCTTTTTGAAACAGATCCACAAAATGCCGGGCAATCAGCAAAATATCCTGTTTGCGGTCCCGCAGGGGCGGCATATACAGTTCCACCACATTGAGCCGGTAGTAAAGGTCTTCCCGGAACGTGCCGTTTTTAATCATTTCCGCAATGTTTTGATTGGTGGCCGCAATAATCCGGATGTCCACTGAAATGGGAGTGTTGCCGCCCACCCGGTAAAAAATACCATCCTGCAGCACCCGGAGCACTTTTGCCTGCATGGCCGGGCTCATTTCGGCGATTTCATCCAGAAACAGGGTGGACCCGTCCGCCAGTTCCAGCTTTCCGGTTTTTCGTTCGCTGGCGCCGGTGAATGAGCCTTTTTCATGGCCGAACAGCTCGTCTTCCAGCAGAGTTTCCGGCACTGCCGCGCAATTAAGGGTCACCATATAGCGCTCCCGGCGGGAACTGGCCTGATGAATCAGCCGGGCCAGCAGTTCCTTGCCCGTGCCGCTTTCCCCCAGAATCAGGGTGCTGGCCTTGGAATCCGCTACTTTCAGGGCGTCCGCCACCACATCCCGGATGTCCCGGCTTTCTCCGATAATTTGATGGCTGAA
This sequence comes from Desulfobacteraceae bacterium, assembly GCA_011390465.1. GTDB lineage: Bacteria > Desulfobacterota > Desulfobacteria > Desulfobacterales > Desulfosalsimonadaceae > SURF-3. Next base: position 73,135 of record JAABSH010000013.1, on the reverse strand, counting down.
CCCCAGGGCCTGTTTCAGCCCCTTGTTTTCCCGTTCCGCGATTTGAAATTTTTTGGCATTGGCAATGGCCAGGGCCGCCACATCAGAAAACACATTCAGCAGTTCCAGGTCGCTGGTCTGAAAGGATTCTTTGCCCGCCTTGTTGATAAATTCAATGGCGCCGATAACGTTGCCTTTCACTTTCATGGGCACGCACAGGATGGAGCGGGTTTTAAATCCGATTTCATCGCTGATGTCGCGGTACCAGCGGCTGTCTTTGGAAACATCAGCGATGAGCAGGGGCTCGCCGGTTTGGGCCACATGCCCCACAATACCCTGGCCCATATTGACTTCGAATTTTTTTACTTTGTCTTTTTGAATGCCGGTGGTGACTTTGAAATACAGCTTCCGGGTTTTCTGGTCCAGCAGCAGCAGGGAACTGGCCTGGGCATGCATGATCCGGGAGCCGGTATGGAGAATAAGTTCCAGCAGCTGATTCAGATCCTGAACAGAAGACACCCAGTTGAAAATATTTTTTAACTGGGAGATGTTTAAATCTTTGGTTTCCGCTGATGGGGTCATGCAATCTTCCGATTCGGGGTTTGTGCTCGCGTGATTGTGGTCATTATTCCGGCAAGAATCATCACTGACCGAAACAATAATAACCTTTATTTTTATTATGAAGTGTTATCCGACGGGTTTCAATGAAAAAAGCAGATAAGCGCTCAGCAGGTCCAGAAGGATAAAGATGCTGTAGGCGGCATCATAGGTGCCGGTGATGTCGAAACTCCGGCCGGCGATTAAATAGCCGAACATCTGAAGAATCAGAAAAAAAGAAATATAGCGGAGCACGCTGGAAAAATTTTTTCTGCCAAAAGTCTCCGCCACCATTACCGGCAGGGTTGACATGATGCCGCCCATGGAAAATCCAAACACCGGGATAAATATGATCAGTGCCACAGGTGCGCCTTTGATCAGACCCATGCCAAGGCCCAGACAGTTGAAAAGGGCCATGGCCACCACCACGCGGCCGGGGGCAAACCGGTCGCACAGGCGGCCCCAGCTGTATTTTCCCAGGGCCCCGGCCAGCGCAGTGGCTGCCATCATGAGCATGGCGGTCATCGACGAAAACCCAATGTCACTGAACCTGGGTTTGAGCTGGGACATGACCCCCACGGTGCCGATCATCATCAGCCCGAACGCAAACCCGATTTTCCAGAAGCTGCTGTTTTTTACCAGCCTTGCAAGGGGCCACTGGGCATCCTGCGGCCGGACAGATGGCACATGGATCTGAAGCTGACCCGCGGCCACAGCAGGGGGGTTGCCGGCATCGGCAATATCGGCATCGGCAGTATCGGTATCGGACGGCAGACCGTCCGGCGTCAGCCCCATGTCTTCGGGCCAGTCCCTGACGACCATCCAGGCCAGGGGACCGAAGCATAGGATGACGAGCCCAAGGCAGAGTGCCGCGTTTTCAATGCCGGAATACCGGATCAGCAGGAGGGCCGCCATTGGCAGTATGGCGCCGGAAACAGACATGCCCGCGGTGGCCAGTCCCATGGCAGTGCCCCGTTTTTCCACAAACCAGTTGTTGACCGCAGCGCCGGCCACAATCCCGCCATAAGCACCGTTTGCAATAAACAAAAGGGAATAGCAGAGATAAAACTGCCACAGACTCTCCACCCGGGCGATAAAAATAAAGGAAATGCCCGCGGCAATGGACCCTAAAAGCATCAGCACCCGGACTCCGGTCTTCATTAAAATGGTGCCGTAAATATACTGGGAGGAAAAACCAAAGGCCGTGCCGATGACCAGGGCAAGATTTAAATCCGTGCGGGTCCAGCCCCGGGCCGTGCACAGCGGTTCCAGAAACGCGTTAAACGCATAAAACCCGGTGCCGGTGGACAAAAAATATCCCCAGAAACTCACAGCCGCGATATACCAGCCGTAATATAGCCTGGTGTCGGCAGTTGTCATGAATGAACCGCCAGTGGCAGGGCTTTCATCTCTGAATTCTGAGATTTAGCTTCTGGATGCAGTTTTTAAACATGCGGGTGCCGCCGCCAAAACTGACAATGCGCAGAATTTCGGCAACATCCGTGACCCGGGCCCCGGACAGACAGGTGATGGGTGTGTTGGAAAATACCTCCGCCAGCATCGGAGTGGAAGCGCCCAGCAGAATCACTTCCCGGCAATTGCCGGCGAAAGGCATGATTTTTTTAAAACTGTGGTTGATCAGGGTGGTGGCGGTGATAATCGCCACAGTGCATTCGGGCAGCCGCCGGCTGATTTCTTTTGACGGCACCATGCGGCCCCGGGGCGCGTCAATCTGTTCAAAAATTACCAGTTCTTTTGCTTTTTTCCGGATCAATCCTTCCATTGGCGCAAAATGTCCCACCATGCCCACAACGTCATCCGGGGTCAGTTCGGCGATTTCCAGCACATCCCCGAAAGTGCATCTGGTATCCGGAAACCCGCCGGCAAGGGCATTGGCCGTGGCAAGGCCTACGGCGGTTTCAATAAAATAGTCGGACAGGATCAGCTTCAGAAAATCTGATGCCCGGGAATGCTTTACCGGCATGAACCCGGGAAAGACCGAACAACCGGTATGCATTTCCCGGTGAGGCGTATAGGCAAGCCCGGTCAGTCCATTGTCCAGCACGACCACGGTGTAGCCCAGTCCGATCCGCGCGTCACTGACATAGCGGTCAGCAGCAGGGCCGGATAAATGTTCATAAAGTCTTTGTCGGATATTCATTTGCGGGATTACCCTTTAGCAGCGCGGGACCGGGATCTCAGAATGTCCGGCTGGCCGCTGGTGAACAGGATGGCATACAGAATGACCCCAAAGGATAGGGTGGTGGCGCAGGCGAAAAATTTGTAATACATGCCCAGAGGGGCCAGAAAAATGACCGTAAACCAGTGAAAGAAAATCAGGGAAAAAGAATGCAGCTTCAGGGGAAAATCATCAAACCGGCAGATAATGGCCAGTCCGCAGAGGTTCCAGCCATAGAGGGAGGCAAAGGAATGCATGCGCATGAGCCAGATATAATTTTCACTGGTATATCCCGGGGACATTTCATAAAAAATATACACAATCCCGGTAACAGCGGTGTACAGCAAAAATCCCATGCCGGAAATCAGAAAGGCTTTCTGTTGCAGATTTTTCCCCAGTCGCACCAGTAGATACAGAATCATCATGACTGCGGCAAACAGCAGGGTGGTCACGACCACCTGGGGCAGCATGGTTTCAAAAATAATAAATACGAAAAAGAGGATCACCCCGAGATTGATGCTCCAGAATCCGATGTTTTTCATCCACAGCACGCTCTGGCCGTTGTCTTTCATGATGCTGAACAACAGCGACAGGGTGATGAGCGACAGGGGAAAGGAAAATCCCAGAAAAAAGGTGTCCAGCTTCAGTTTGGGAAAGGTGGTGATGATTTTGAGATATTCATTGTTTAAAATCACGGCGCCGGAAATCAGAAGTCCCAGGGACAGGCAGAGCAGGGCCGCCTGATGAAATTTGGCCGATACCGGCACATTGCCCTTAAAAAAATCCCAGGGGAAAAAGGAAAAAGCAGCGATCCGGTCGCTTTCCACAATGGCTGCCAGCATCAGGGTGATGATGAGCACGGGGATATAAATTTTCAGAAAGGCGAAAACCGCATACACAAGGCTCATGACCAGAAATAATTTGACTTTTGGGGAAATTTCTTTCCGGCCTTCAGTGAAATACAGGAGAATGGCCCCGCCGCTGCACAGATTGAACAGAAAAATGTGCAGCCGGTCAAAATTGTAGGAAACGGTTTCCGGCGGAACGAACAGATGCAGAAATCCGAAAAACAATGCCAGGGACATGAGTCCCATCAGTAACAGTCGAAATCGAAAGCTCATGGGGTATTTTTTATTATTTGGGTTTTTTGATTTGCTTATATTCCAGGCTTGCCCACTTGTCAACACACCGATTTTCCCAGCAGATGCCGCAGGGCCCCTTCCAGACTCGGGTGGCGAAAGCAAAAACCCGCTTTTGAAAGGGCCGTTGGCGTAACCCGGGTGCTGGAAAGAACGGTCTCCACGCCCATTTCGCCGAAAACGGTTTTAATGGCTGTTTCCGGAACCCGGAAATACGCGGGCCGGGAAAGCACCCGGGCGAGGGTGGCAGTGAATTCGTGGTTGGTGGCGGGATGGGGGGACACCAGATTGATTGGCCCGGATAGCTGGTCATTGAATAAAATATGGTAAATGGCGCTGATGGTATCATCAATGCTGATCCAGCTCATATACTGGCGACCGCTGGCGATTTTTCCGCCCATGCCGGCCTGAAACGGCAGCAGCAGTTTTTTCAGGGCACCACCCTGGGGCGAAAGCACAATGCCGATGCGCAGAAACGCCGTGCGGATGCCGGATTTTCCGGCAGCCCGGGCTGCAGCTTCCCATTTTTGGCAGACCCGGGAGATAAAATCTTTGCCCGGCCCGCTGGATTCATCCATGGGCGCGCTGGCCCGGTCTCCGTAAAATCCAATGGCCGAAGCAGAAAGAAATACTGTTGGCGGGTGATGCCTTTTTGCCATGGTTTCCGCCAGCAGACGGGTGCTGTTGACCCGGCTGTCAATGATGCGCTTTTTTTTCCCCCGTGTCCAGCGACCCTCCCCGATATTTTCGCCGGAAAGATGAATCACCGCATCAATGGTTTCCCGTTCATCAAGCATCAGGGTGCCGGCGGCCGGGTTCCAGTAAATTTCATTTTTTTCCGGATTCGGCTGCCGCCGGACCAGACGCAGTACCCGATGGCCCCCGGTGGTGAGAAACGGAATCAGGGCGGACCCCAACAGGCCGCTGGCCCCGGAAATCAGAAGGGTTTTTGGCCCGTGGGCCTTCACCCGTTCATGGGCCGCGATATCTGCCTGGGTGGTGGCGTGGCGGTAAGCGAAAATCCGCTTCAGATTTTTTTCCACATAGGGGCCCATCACGGCAGTGCCCATCGGATGAAAGGGCAGGGCATATTCAATATGATCTTCCAGCACGCATCTGTCCGGGCCGTTGACATTAAATCGATGGGTATGAATCCAGCGGGAGAAGGGCCCTTTTACCTGAATATCCTGAAACAGGCGGTTTTCCTGGTAATCCACATGCCGGGCATGCCATTTTACGGGTATCGGCCCGGCCCTGAGGATCATGTTGACTTCCGCGCCGGTTTCAATGCCGCCGGTTCGGGAGATAATTTCAATTGGATCCCAGGGCGGGCTCAGCCGCTCAATGGCCCCGGGCCGGGCATGCCATTGAAACACGGTTTTTGCCGCCGCATTGATTTGGATGGATCTTTTAAAGATTTTGCCGCGCATGGATGGTGTCCTGTTGCTTCTGTGGTTGGTCTTCAGGATTTGGATGCTCGGCCGGTGCCGCGGAACGGGGTTGGTTTCGCTGGGCTCCCATGCGGCGATCCGGTGCCGGCGATCTGGTGCGTACAGACCTGACAACGGGTATTGCTGCACATCTGGCAGGAAAAACAGTTCGGGCAGGGATTTTTTTTAGGGGTTTCGGCTGCCGGCTTTGTTTCCGATTTTATTTTCGGTTTTATTTCTGTTTTCAGTTCGGGCGCAAAAACTTTTCCAGGCCAATCCGAGAGTTTGATAAACGCCATGTTCTTAAATTTTCTCCGTTTCGGGTTCGGCCAGGCGGTCTTTTCCGGAAAATACAAAAAGATCATCGCCTTTTACGCAAACAAGGGTCATGTTCACGGCGCTGGCAAGTTCAACGCCCAACGAAGTGGGCCGGGAAATGCCAATCAGCAGCTCCAGCCCGGCCCGGGCCGCCTTTTGCACCAGCTCGTAGCTCAGGCGGGAGGACATGAGCGCGAAACCGGCGGTTTTAAGTTGATGGCGCATCAATACCTTGCCGATGGCTTTGTCCAGGGCGTTGTGGCGGCCCACATCTTCAGCAGACGACAATACCTGAAAATTTTTGTCAAAAATCAGGGCTGCATGGGCGCTGCGGGTTTTTTTGTGCAGGGGTTGAAATTCAAAGAGGCGTTTTGCGCACTGCCGAATCTGGTCCGGTGTTATTGCGAATGTGTTTTTAACGGGCGCGGTGATCTGGCGAAGGTCCCGAACCACTTCCTTGCCGCAGATGCCGCAGCTGGTCTGGCTGACAAATCCTTTGCGGGACAGAAGCCCGGTCACTTTTTGTTTTCTTTCCGGTGTAAGGGTTACCGTGGCCACATTGGTGCCTTCTTCCGTGCAAAAGCCGATGGTGACAATGTCTTCGGGAGCGTCCACCAGGCCTTCCGCCAGGCAGAATCCGGCCACATGGGCAATTTCATCTCCCGGGGTTCGCATGACAACGGAATAAGGGCTGCCTTCGATCCGGATGGACAGGGGTTCTTCGATAATCAGGGGGTGAGAGCGGGAAGTCGGCCGGCTGCCGCTGTAAACCCTCACCGGCATTTCAGCCGCGGTATGCGGGATTTCAAGGGAGGGAGCAGACATATTCACTGCATTCATAATGGGTCAAAATATCCATGGCATAGAGAATCCGCTCTTCTTTTTCCCGGCGCGCCGGAGCAAGTGCCTCCGGGGTGATGGTTTCGATTTTGGCCAGGGCTTCGGTTTTGGAAAAAATACGGTTCAACTCCTTGCCAATGACCTTGCCGGTTTTCGTGTCCATAAGACTGGCATCCGTGCCGTTGGTGACCATGACATAGGGGATGATATATTCCCCAAACAGCCTGGCCACGGCCAGGGACGGACGCTGCCGGGTGACAACAGAACCCGGGCCAAACATGATGACGGCAAACGCGAAATTATTTATCCGGATGATAAAATGCACGCTCAGAACCCCGGTTTTGCCGTCCACCGATACCCGCATGAGCTGCCGGGAAAGGATATCGGTTTTGGTATATCCTTTTTCTTCCACCAGAAACCGTGAAATTTTTTGCAGAATGCGCTCGTCATGCGTATCCGGCAGATTCTGGCCGGTGAGATAATCGGTTAATTCACCCATGATCAGATGGCTGGTGCTCATGGTGGTGCTTCCTTTGATAACATGATAAAAATTTTATTATCACAGATAAAACAAGGTAAGTCAAAAAAATCTAAAAAAAAAGGGGGGACGTGTGCCCCCCCTTTTTTTATGGGTTTATGAAAATCAGATCAGATTACGCCGCATCGATCTGCCGGCGGTCGTTCATGTCCACCAGCACCCGCTCGCGCGCCTTGTCAATGCCAAGGGCTTTGCGTTTTTTATCGATATGAGCAATCATCATATGGGCCATCTCATAGGGGTCCGGTGTAAATCCCCATTTCCCGAGTCCCTGTTCCTCAAGCCCATTAAACAGCAGCTTGTGGAACTTGGTATTTTCCACAATGGGGAAGGTGACGCCGAATACCGTATACACGCCGGATGCCACAAAATACTGGCCAATGGAAATGGCTTTTTCGCTCATCCATTCCGGGGCCGCCCCTGCTGCCGGCAGTTCCGCAATACTGCTGCCAAGCCCGCCGGTGCGGACCATTTCCGATGCCGCAATCAGAATCCGGCTGTTGTCCACGCAGGAGCCCATTCCCAGTACCGGGGGCATGCCAACGGTTTCACAGACTTCCCGCAGTCCGGGGCCGGCCAGGCAGGCGGATTCCGGAGTATAGAGCCCGGCCTTGGCCAGGGCGATCTGGGAACATCCGGTCTGAAGCACCAGCACATCGTTTTTGATCAGCTCCCGCACCAGTTCCACATGCACCCAGTCCTGCTTCACCCGCGGGTTGGTGCAGCCCACCACCCCGGCCACACCGCGAATCCGGCCGTTGATGATATTCTCGTTCAGCGGCGTGTATGATCCCCGGAAACTGCCGCCCAGCATATAAGTGATATACTCAGCGGAAAATCCGTGCACGCCGGGATTGGTGATTTTGGGAATTTCCACTGGGAGGGACCGGTTTTTGAACCGGGTAATGGCCTTGATCACAATTTCATCCGTGCAGTCTGCGGGGGTGTGATCATTGAATTCAATGTGCGTGGCCCCTTCGATGTGGCACCGGGGATTGGTGGTAAAGAGCGGAGTTTGGTAGCATTCCGCCACTTTGGCCAGTCCCTGTTTGATGCACTGGATATCAACGCCCATGGCATCCACCGCGCCGGTACACAGGATGGCTTCGGTAGAGGTGAAGTTGCCGGCATGGGGAATCCCGTGGCGGGACATCATTTCCGCGCCGGAACAGCACATGCCCACCAGGTTGATGCCGCCAGCGCCCGCTGCTTTGGCTGCTTCCACCAGCACCGGAGAATTAACAGACGCCATCATGGATTCGAACAGATTGGGCTCATGGCCGTGGATAATGATGTTGACCATGTTTTCCTTGAGAACCCCCATATTGACGTCCGCCACCACCGGCGACGGCGTGCCGTAAAGAATATCCGAGATTTCCGTAGCCACCATGGAACCGCCCCAGCCGTCGGACAAGGCGGTTCGGTTGCACTGCTTGGTGATGTTTTCATAATGCTGGTCCACGCCGATATGGGTGCGGTGCATCAGTTCCATGATTTCCCGCATGGCACCCCGGGGTACGATCCCGAGTTTGCGCCAGGTTTCCAGGGTTTTTTCCGGCACCCGTTTGGCAAACGGAATTTCCCCTTCTACCTGGGTGTAGGTCCGTTCCAGTTCCGCATACAGGTCATTGGCAATATCCTGAATAGAGCGTCCTTCAGTTTCAATGTCAATGGATGCCGCCACATCCAGCAGTTTTTCCGTATCTTTGATTTCGTAATCCGTGATACGGCCGTTTACCACTTCCCGGAACAGATCCAGCATGGCCATGCCGTGATCGGTATGGGCCGCCGCGCCGGAGGCCACCATGCGGCCGAAATTACGGGCCATAATGGTGTCAATGGTGGCTCCGCACACCCCCACCTTGCCGTAGGGATCCTTGGCGTTCAAGCGGCACGGGCCCATGGAACAGTGCTTGCAGCAGGCGGAATCCGCGCCAATGGGGCAGGCCTTCATGTTGGCGGCCCGGTCAAAACAAAGTTCCACATCATCTCTTCGCGCTTTTGCAACCATCTGGGCGGTGGCGTCGCAACTGGTGACATCCTTGGGGGCCAAAATTTTGCTCACAACGGTTTTGGGTGTTTTTTCTGGCATATATCCTCCTGTAGAGTTTAATAAATGGTTGTCAGGCAACGGGTTAGATAGAGTGAAATATCGTTGCCCGTGGTTTGTTAACGCTTTCACCCATTAAACATTCAAGTTTCATACCACGATGTGGTAGAATTTTGTTTTCCCCCATTTTTTCGCTAACACATTGATAAAAATATAATATTTCCAATCAAGCCGTATCGAAAAAATTTTAGGAAAAGCAAAAATATGGGGAAAATAATGAAAATCTGCTACATTGTGGTATCAGGTGTCTCAGGAAAACACCCGGCGCCAGTGGACGGATTGCCTTAGATTATATCAATTGCCCGATTTTTAATCGAAATAGGTTTATTTCAAGATTTGGCACAATCTCTGCATTTTAAAGTCAGCAGCTGCGTTTCACTCTCAGCCTAAAAGATCAGCACAAACGATCAGGACAAGCAAAAGGAGGTCAGACAATGATGCAATTATCAGAGCTTAAGGACGAAACCCACCTGTTGAACAATATTGATTGGAACATGACTCCGGAAGAAGCGGTTCGTCTTTACCTGGAGTGGGGCAACAACTGGGCCCGGGGAAATTACGTGATCCGTTCCAAGGATGATGTATCTTATTACTTTGTAGTTTACGCCTGGGATGATCTGCCGGTAATTTACCTGATCCGCCGCAATTCCGAAGAAGCAGTGGAACTTGCCGAAATCAAAATGCCGGAAAACTTAAAAGACCGGTTTCTGGAAGGAATCGGCCATAACAAAGGATTGTATCCGGTGGAAGGCCAGATAAAAGACTGGCTCCAATCTCAGCTGGTGCATTAGTCAGGTTTTGCCGGCAGGGATGCGAAATAAAGAATTGAAATAGAGAATCGGTTTGTTATAATGGACACAGGAGATTGCAATGGATGGTGGATCGCATGAGACTATTGATACAAAAGTGTATCAAAAAATTTATTGCTGCGACATGTGCTCAGCAACCCATTTTCATTTCACGTCTAAAAGGAGGTAAGTGGTATGACGAAAAAACGTTATGAAATAAAAACATCATGCCCGCAGTGCGGCTGCAGTGCGGTTTCCAATCTGAGCAAGGAAGAGATGATGGAACGCTTTGGCGATGTGCCCAACGTGGAAATGGAATGCACCGCATGCATGGCCAAATACCATGCCAAAATGGAAGATGCCTGCCCGGAATGGGACAAGGAGTGCCGTATGAAAAGCTGAAAATGCGGAAGTGCTCTTGCTTGCAGTGACGTTGTAAGGCGTTAATGGAATCATAAAAATACCAACTTCGGGGCGCGCGAATCCTCAGCAACGAGTTGTACCTGGCGTACGTTCGAGCAGCTGTAGGTTTCCGCGCTTCTCTGTTTTTATGAGATTGGTAACGGTTTTGTTTTGCTGTTTGAATGCGGGTTTTATAGACTATATATTTTAGAGCCCTGTTTAAATTTTTGGGTTTCACGGGAGTGAAAATTACGGTATAAATCTTTTACGTTGGAGAAATCATTAAATCCAGGAGGACCCATGACTTTTAAAGACGTGATTTACGGCCGGCGGGCAGTGAATTTTTTTGATCCGGACAAGCCGGTGCCGGACGCGCTGCTGACGGAAATGATCGAAATGGCGGCCCAGGCCCCGTCAGGGTTTAATATTCAACCCTGGAGTCTTATTGTTCTCAAAGACAAGGCGGACAAACTGCGGCTGCAGCAGCATGCCTGGAATCAGCCCAAGATCAGCGAAGCCCCGGTCACCTTTATTGTGCTGGCGGATATGGCCGGGTGGAAGCCGGGCAATCCGTTTCTGGAAAAAAATTTTACAGAAATGGTAAAAAGCGGCGCCATGTCCGAAGACCAGCGGGAATGGTTTGAAGGGGCGTGTCAGAATCTTTACGGCGCCAGCGAAGCCAGGACCGTGGCCTTTGCGTGCAAGAATGCCGCGTTTTTTGCCATGGGGCTGATGCTGGCCGCCAAAAGCCTGGGCCTGGACACCCATCCCATGGACGGGTTTGATATTGACAAGGTGCGGGCGGAGTTTAAAATTCCGGAAAATTACTGGATTCCCCTGCTGATGTCCGTGGGATATTTTCGCAGCGACAAGACCCTTGGGCCTGCCAAATGGCGTAAATCCGTTGATGAGATTACGGTACGGTTTGATTAAATTTTATAACAAAGGAGTATTGATATGACCGAAGCGGGCGTAAAGATTTATTCTCTAAGTACCTGCGGCCACTGCAAGGCCACCAAACGGCTGTTGAATGAGTGCGAAGTGGCCTATGATTTTGTGGATGTGGACGTTCTGGAAGGGGAGGAGCGTGCGGCGATTCTGGAAGATGTAAAGCAGCTCAATCCCAAATGTTCATTTCCCACCATTAAAATTGGCGATAAAGTGATAGTGGGATACAAGGAAAAAGAAATCAAGGAGGCGCTGGGACTATCATGAATGCCGAGCAATTATATGAGCAGTTGAAAAAAGTACAGGAGCCCAAAGGCTATTATTTCAGCAATGACAAGACCATGGTGCTGGAACTCTTGGAAGCCCTGCTCAAGAACAAGGAAAGATACGGATATATGGCCTGCCCCTGCCGTCTGGCGTCCGGTGAACGGGAGCGGGACAAGGATATCGTGTGCCCGTGCGTATATCGGGAGGCGGATGTGAAAGAATACGGGAGCTGCTATTGCAATCTCTATGTTTCCAAGGACTGGAATGACGGAAACATTGAACAGCAGTATGTGCCCGAGCGCAGACCGCCGGAAAAACTTTTTCCTTAGACGGGAGAGAGAAAATAATGAAAGAAAATGAACTGGCTTTAAAAGCCGTGCAGGTGGAAGACACCACCATTCCCTATCTGCTGTATGACGGTCCCGGACCGACCCTGGTGCTGCTGCATGCCACCGGCTTTCTGCCCTGGCTGTGGCATCCCATTGCCCGGGCGTTAAAGGATAATTTTCGCATTATTGCCCCGTATTACTGCGATCACCGCGCGGCTGATCCGGAGGCCGGCGGTTTCAGCTGGCTGATGCTTGCCGAAGATCTGGCAAAATTCTGCGAACGCCTTGATATCCGCCAGCCTTACATGGCCGGGCATTCCATGGGCGGGGCCATTATGGCCATTGCCGCGGGAAAATTCGGCGTGGATGTTCAAAAACTCCTGCTGATTGAACCGATATTTTTGCCCCAGGAAATTTATCAGATAAAGATGCAGGTGGAAGATCACCCCCTGGCCGGAAAATCCATCAAGCGCCGGAATTTCTGGAATGACGCGGCAGAGGCCAAGGCGTATCTCAAATCCAAGGCCCTGTTCGCGGCCTGGGATGAAGAAATGCTGGATCTTTATGTGGAATACGGCATGATGCCCTCTGACAACGGCGGGCTGGAACTGGCCTGCCATCCCAGAAGGGAAGCCGCCCTGTTCATGGGGAGCATGGCCTATGATCCCTGGCCGGTGCTGGAAAAGGTGAGCTGCCCGGTGCTGGTGCTGGAAGGGGAAAATACGGAGAACAGGGGATTTATTGATCAGGAAAAGGCGGCCCGGTCTTTTCCAAACGGCAGGTATCTTCAGGTCAAAGATGCAGGGCATCTGATTCCCATGGAAAAACCCGGGCAAGTCGCGGACATCATGCGGGATTTTTTTGGGAGATAATCAAAGAAATTGATGCAGGGGCGTATGGCCATACGCCCCTGCAATATGATTGATATTCGCCCCACAAGGAGAAAGAGGAAAAATGGAAGCGAAAACCGTGAAAGAAAGCCGTGTGATTGTGTCCCAGGTGATGCAGCCGGCAGATGCCAACCCGGCCGGCAACGTGCACGGCGGCACCATTATGAAGCTCATCGACAATGCCGCCGGTGTGGTGGCGTTTCGCCATTCCCGGCGCAATTCCGTTACCGCATCCGTGGACCAGATTGATTTTCACTATCCGGCGTATATTGGTGATCTTTTGATCATCAAGGCCAGCCTGAACCTGGTGGGAAAAACCTCCATGGAAATCGGGGCCCGGGTGGAATCGGAGAACCTGCTTACCGGTGATACCCGTCATATCGCCTCAGCCTATCTTACCTTTGTGGGCCTGGATGAAAACCACAAACCCTGCGCCGTGCCCGATCTGATTTTTGAAACAGAAAAAGAAAAAGAGCGCAACCGGGCGGCTCAGATTCGCCGAAAACACCGGCTGGGAGTGTTGTGCGAGGGGCCTAAAAAACCGGAAGATACCGAATTTTAAAAGGAATTTACCAATGGAAAACATCACCCTCGTATATATAACCTTTGCCAGCAAAGCAGAGGCCGTGGCCGTGGGAAATGAACTGGTCAGCCACCGGCTGGCCGCCTGTGTGAACATCATCGACCAGATGAATTCCATCTATTTCTGGGACGGGGAACTCCAGTATGATGCGGAAGTGGTGATGATTGCCAAAACCCTGTCTCCAAAAATACCGGAGCTCGTGGAGATCGTAAAAGCCAATCACAGTGCGGAATGCCCGTGCATCGTCTCTCTTCCGGTCACCGGCGGCAATCCGGATTTTCTTGCCTGGATTGCCGGCGAAGTAACAAAATAGCCTTTTTTTGTCTTCCCGGCGCTGCCGGGGGGGGGGCATTCGCCGCCGCCGTTAAACTGCCGCCTTTTATATCATGTCTTGCCTTGAATTGTCCTATCCTGGGAAAGCTGATCATATGCTCAATGTGTCAGCTTTTCACCCCTTTTTCGGATAAAAAAAATTAAAATTCCTTGCACCCGCAAAACAATCGGTCTAAATTTCCTTTTTTTAAGTTGTGATGATATTAATTTAACCCGAGGAGTGAGAAAATGGCTGATAATATAGTAATTATTGGTGCGGTTGCCGTGGGCCCGAAATCCGGATGCCGGTATAAACGCTTGCGGCAGGACGGTAATGTTACCTTGATTGACCAGGATGATATTATTTCATACGGCGGCTGCGGTATTCCGTATTATGTTTCCGGCGATGTGAGCGACGAGGCCGAACTCCGGTCCACCAGTTTTCATATGGTCCGGGATGAAAAATTTTTCAAGGACGACAAGGGCGTTACCGCGCTTACCGGCACCCGCGCGCTGAAAATTGACCGGAAAAACAAAACCGTCCAAGTGCAGGATAAAACCGGTACACAACGGGACATCCCCTATGATAAACTGGTGATCGGCGTGGGCACCAAACCCCGGGATCTCAATATCCCCGGTACGTCGCTGAAAAATGTATACCGGGTGGGCAACATGCATGACGCCATCAAAATCAAGGAGCTGGTGACCGCAGGATCGGTGGAAAAAGCAGTGGTTATCGGAGCCGGCTTTATCGGCCTGGAAATGGCCGAAGCTCTGGCCGACATGTGGCAGATTGAAACCACCGTGGTGGAATTCTGCGACCAGATCATGCCCGGTTTTGTCAGCAAAAATCTGTCTCTTCTGGCCCAGCGCCGCATGGAAGAAGAAGGCGTGCGGTTTTATCTGGAAGAATCCGTGGAGGCCATTGAAGGCAAAGATGGCGCAGAGCGGGTTAAAACCAACAAACGTACCCTGGATGCGGATCTGGTGATCATGGCCGTGGGCATCGCCCCGAATACGGAGCTGGCCAGTGACGCCGGTCTTGAAATGGCCCAGGGCGGATTTATCAAGGTGAATGAAAAAATGCAGACCTCTGATCCGGATATTTACGCGGGCGGGGATTGTGTTGTGATCAAGAATCTGGTGTCCGGAAAACCTGGGTTTTTTCCCCTGGGCTCCATGGCCAACCGCCAGGGCCGGGTAATCGGCACCAACATGGCCGGCGGGAACGCGGAATTTAAAGGCGCGGTAGGCAGTTTTGTGGTCAAAACCTTTGATACGGCCCTGGCCGGCGCCGGATTGTCCGTCACCACGGCCCAAAGAGCCGGCTTTGATGCGGTGGGCATTCAGGTGGCCCAGTTTGACCGGGCCCATTTTTATCCGGAAAAGGAAATTATTTATCTGGAGCTGGTGGTGGATCTTAAAACCCGCCGGGTGCTGGGTATCCAGGGCTATGGCGGGGAAAACAGCGGCATGTTCACCCGGGTGAATGCTGTTGCCGCCATCCTTCAGTATCAACCCACCGTGGATGCCGTCAGCAATCTGGAACTGGCCTATTCACCGCCTTTTGCCTCGGCCATGGATGTTATCAACGCCCTGGGCAATGCGGCGGATAATTTTCTGGACGGCCGGTATAAACCCATGACCCAGGATGAATTTGAAGCCTGCTGGAAGGATCGGGATAAGAACGCGTGCATGTATCTGGACTGCCGGGCCTATGCGGATGCCAAAATATTTGAGGAAAAATATCCTGAGATTTGGAAAAGCATTCCCCACAATGAGCTGGCCGGCCGCATGGATGAAGTGCCCAAAGACAAGAAGCTGATTCTGATCTGCAACACCGGGGTCCGCTCCTATGAAGCCCAGATTAACCTGGCGGCCCAGGGCATTACCGATACGCTCAGCGTGGGCGCGGGCATGGCGTCGCTCAAGCAGTATGGGCTGGATTTCGAGACGGATGAGTAGCTACTTTTGAATCTTATATTTTGAACCACAGAGCGCACAGGGAAAAATATTTTTCTCTGTGCGCCCTGTGCTCTCTGTGGTAAAAAAAACATTCTCCGCGCCTCCGCGTCTCTGCGGGAGACAAAAAAAAGACCGGTTGAGGGGTTGTGCTTCCTGGCTTATGACTTACGGGTTCATGCTTTTTGGGCCAGGAGGCAGGCCCAGCCGTGGTCATGGGGCCGGCCGTGGGACGTGTCCGGCTCAGTGCCTTCATAATAATACAGCACCGCAAGGTCACTGAATACCTGTTTCAGCTCGTTTTCCGCAAAATAATATTCCATGCATTCCGCAGTGTCGCTCACGTTTTCCCGATTTTTTTGAGCGGCAGCCGCCATTTTTACCCCAAATCCGGGATCTGAAACCGTAAACACATTGGTGTAAAGAATGCCCGAGGGTTTTAGCGCGCTGATGATGTTGCTGATGGTCCTCTGCCGCAGGTCCTGGTCCAGGTGATCCAGCACAGTGGCCGCCACGATAATATCATACCCGCCAGGTTTAAATTCAAAATCCGCGATATCCATTACTGCCGCGTCAATGGGAAGAGGGGGAGCTGCTGCCATTTTTTTCAGTTTTGCAATGCCTGCGGCGGAGCGGTCCACCGCGTGAACCCGGCATCCTCTCTGCGCCAGAAAAAGCGAATACCGGCCTTCTCCGCATCCCAGATCCAGAGCGGTTTTATTTTCAAGGGCTTTATCCGCAAAATAGTCGGTAAACTCTTTTCTCAGGTCATATCCGTAGTAGCAGGCTTTTGTGCCATAAACAGTATTAAATTTTTCAATCGAACGGTCTTTCATGGGGTATCCAATCCAAAGGTTTTTAAAAACGGCAGTTTTCGTTAACACTGTCATAATAAGCCTTTTAATGGCCACGTCAATGGGAATGTGGTTCAACGGGAATGTGGTTCAGACCGGCGTATTGCATGGGTTATCCGCCATTTGGTATTGACTTGGACCGGGTGATTGTTTACGTTGAAAGCGTTTTATCGTCAGCGCATTTATAATTGTCCATACAATCCGTATCTTATTTCCCTTAAAAGTTAGATTCAACTATTATGAACCTCAATAAATTGATCATGCCGGCGGTTGCCGCTGCACTGGAAGCGGGGACAGCCATTCTGGAAGTCTATCATCAGGATTTTGAGGATTTTGCCGTAGCGGAAAAAGCGGATAAATCCCCTTTGACCATTGCGGATACGCAATCCCATGAAATTATCGCGGCCCGGCTGGCGGCTTTTGACTTCCCCGTCTTGAGCGAAGAAGGCAGGCACCTGGCCTATGACCAGCGAAAAAACTGGGATTTTTTCTGGATGGTGGATCCCCTGGACGGAACCAAGGAATTTATTAAAAGAAATGATGAATTTACCGTGAATATTGCCCTGATCCAAAATGATGCACCGATTATGGGCGTGATTTATGTGCCGGTGCTGCGGCAGCTCTATTTTGCGGCCCGGGATGCCGGCGCATACCGGGTCGTCCTGGATTCGGATGCGGATTTTTCCGACCTGTCCCTTGACGCGCTTATCGCACGGTCCGAAACCATCTGCGCCGGCCCCGGCGAAAATCGGCCCTTTACCATTGTGGGCAGCCGGTCCCATGCCACAAAGGAACTTGAAGATTATGTGGAAAAGAAGCGACAAGCGCATGGCGATCTGAAATTTATTTCCGCCGGCAGCTCCCTGAAGCTGTGCCGGGTGGCCGAAGGCAGCGCGGACGTGTATCCCCGGCTGGGACCGACCATGGAATGGGACACGGCCGCCGGCCATATTATTGCGGAATGCGCGGGCGCTTGCGTGTTCCGGGCCGACAATGGCGAACCCGTGCGGTACAACAAAAAAAATCTGCTGAACCCCTGGTTTTTTGTGTCTAACGGCAGGCATTAACAGAAAAGGAAGAACATGACCGACGCAATCAACGACGCCCACGGCGGCCGGCTGGTGAACCTGCTGGTGGATGAAGACCGGGCCGGGCTGTTAAAAGAGATTACCCTGAATATTCCGGATATCTGCCTCAATGACCGGCAGATGTGCGATCTGGAGCTGCTGGCCACCGGCGGTTTTTCGCCGCTTAAGGGATTTATGGTGCGCTCGGATTATGAATCCGTGCTGGACCGGATGCGGCTGCAGGACAATACCCTCTGGCCGGTGCCGGTTTGCCTGGATATTTCCGAAAACATTGCCAAAAATCTGGACATTGGCCAGTCCGTGGCCCTTCGGGATCCTGAAGGGTTTCTGCTGGGGGTGATGAATGTGGAAGATGTGTGGGCCGTGGATCGCGAAAAAGAGGCCCGCCAGGTTTTTGAGACCCTGGATGCAGGTCATCCCGGGGTGTGGTATCTGATGAACAAGTCCGGTGATTATTATGTGGGCGGCAGCATTGAGGTGATCAGCCTGCCCCTGCATTTTGATTTCAAGCAGCTTCGCCTGACCCCGGCCGAGGTCCGGGCCACTTTTGCCAAGCTCGGCTGGCACCGTATTGTCGGATTTCAGACCTGGAATCCCCTGCACCGGTTTTTGTTTGAAATGACCACCCGGGCCATGCGGGAAGCCCGGGCCAATCTGCTGCTCATGCCCGCGGTGGGCATGACCCGGCCGGGTGATTTTGATCATTATACTCGGGTGCGCTGTTACCAGGCCGTTTCCAGCCATTATCCCCCCAATACCCATCTCATGACCCTGCTGCCCCTGGCCACACGCCTGTCCGGTCCCCGGGACGCGCTGCTGGATGCCATTATTGCCAAAAATCACGGATGCTCCCATTTTATTGTGGGCCATGACCATGCCAGTCCCGGGTGTGATGAAAACGGCAGAAGTTTTTATGAAAGTGACCGGGCCCGGACGCTTGCAGCGGAATACAGTGCTGAGGTGGGCGTTGAAATCGTTTCATTTGAAAAATTTGTTTATCTGCCTTTTGAAGATGAATACCATTCCCTTGATGAAGTGCCGGAAGGGACCCAGACCATTTTCATGACGGGTTCGGACATCCGGAAACGGGTCCGGGAAGGGCGCCGCATTCCGGAGTGGGCCACGTTTGAAGAAATTGTAACCGAACTTCAAAAAGCCTATCCGCCGCCGCGTCAGCAGGGATTTACCGTGTTTCTCACCGGCCTTTCCGGCGCGGGAAAATCCACGGTGGCCAAGGTGCTGTATTCCATGTTCCTGGAAATCGGAGACCGGCCCGTGACCCTTCTGGACGGCGATATTGTGCGCCAGAATCTGTCCAATGAGCTGAATTTCAGCAAAGAGCACCGGGACATTAACGTGCGCCGCATTGGGTTTGTGGCCAGTGAAATTACCAAGAACCGGGGCATTGCCATCTGCGCGCCCATTGCGCCCTATGAGCACACCCGCCGGGAAATCCGGGAGGTGATCGAGCAGACCGGCGGTTTCATTGAAGTGCATGTGGCAACCCCCATTGAAGAATGTGAGCGCCGGGATCGCAAAGGCATGTATGCCAAGGCCCGGGCAGGGTTGATCAAGGGATTTACCGGAGTGGACGACCCCTATGAAGCGCCGGAAAATCCGGAATTGCGGATTAATACCACGGACCTGACGCCGGTGGAGGCCGCCCAGGAAATTTTACTGTTTTTAGGGAAAAAAGGGTATATTTAGATGATCTCTCAGGATACGGTTGTCGCGGTCATGGGGCTGGGATATGTGGGGTTGCCCGTGGCTGTGGAATTTGGAAAAAAATACGCCACCATTGGATATGATATCAAATCCCGCAGTATAGAAGCCTATCAGCGGAATGTGGATCCCACGGGAGAGCTTTCCTCCGAAGATCTCAAAGCAGCGGATAAAATTGAATACACCACTGATCCCGGGCGCCTTGCCAAAGCGGATTTCATTATCATTGCGGTTCCCACTCCCATTGACAATGCCCGGCAGCCGGACCTGCTGCCCGTAAAAAGCGCATCTGAAACCGCGGGCCGGTATATGAAAAAAGGGGCGGTGGTGGTGTATGAATCCACGGTATACCCGGGTACCACGGAAGAGGTCTGTGTGCCCATTCTTGAAAAAATGTCCGGATTTCAGTGGAAGCGGGATTTTAATGTGGGATATTCACCGGAGCGGATAAACCCCGGAGACAAGGCCCACACCCTGACCAGCATTACCAAAATTGTGTCCGCGGACACGGACGAAGTCCTTGAGCAGGTGGCGGATCTTTATGAATCCATTATTACGGCAGGCATTTACCGGGCTCCGGACGTCAAAACCGCGGAAGCCGCCAAAGTGATTGAAAACACCCAGCGGGATTTGAATATCGCGCTCATGAACGAACTGGCCGTTATTTTTGATCGGTTGAATATCGACACGCTTAATGTTCTTGAGGCGGCCGGCACCAAGTGGAATTTTTTGCCGTTCCGCCCCGGCCTGGTGGGCGGGCACTGCATCGGTGTGGATCCGTATTACCTGACTTACAAGGCCGAGACCATGGGATATCATCCCGAGGTGATCCTGGCCGGTCGCCGGATTAATGACACCATGGGCAAATTCGTGGCGGATCAGACCATTAAGCTCATGGCCCGGTCCGGCGCAAACATCCGGGGGGCCCGGGTGGGCATTTTCGGGCTGACGTTTAAGGAAGACTGCGCGGATTTACGAAATTCCAGGGTCATCAACATTATTGATGAACTGACATCTTATTCGGTTTCGCCCATGGTCCACGATCCCCTGGCAGACCCGGAAGATGCGGAACAAATTTTCAACATCCGCCTGACGCCCATGGAAGAAATGACGAACCTGGATGCCATTGTAATTGCCGTGGGCCATCAGCTGTATAAAACCCTGTCCCTTGATAAATTATTAAGTATATTAAATCCAGATGGTTGTATTATAGATATTAAATCAATACTTGATGTTTCGGAAGTAAAAAAAGCAGGTGTTAATTTTTGGCGGTTGTAAAAATTTTCTAATTATCCACATAATTCAAGTTGATGCTGTAATCTGCATAAAATCAGCAGTCATTGCGAGAAGAGAGGAACGAACGACGAAGTAATCTCTCTGTTTTCAGGGGATTGCTTCGGGTGTACCTCTCTCGCAATGACAGAACAAACTGGATAGGCAAATTTACTTTTTTTGCCGTAAAAATAAACATTGTTTAGCCTGGTTATCGTTGTTTTGACGGGTTTTTGGAAAATAGAGGGCCGCCGCCGCCGTCCGCAGGTTCGCTGCTGGAAGCGCCGGAGCGGCACCCTGAGGAGAGGCACGGATGTATTGATTCCGGTTTTTATTCATTCATCGCAATATCTGTTGAGGAGGGGTTATGAAAACGACAATAATGGATACCATGAAGGCCACTGTGGCGAAATTCGGAAACAATGTGGCGCTGAAAACAAAGGTTGATGGTGAATGGACGGGTATGACCTGGAATGAATACTATCAACAGGTGCGGACAGCGGCCCGGGCCTTTATTGCCCTGGGCCTGAAAGAAAAAAAGGGCGTGAGCATTCTCGGCAACAATTGCCCCCAGTGGTTTATCAGCGACCTGGCCGGGATTTTCGCAGGGGCCGTGCCAGGTGGCATCTACACCACCAGCAGCCCGGATCAATGCCACTATATCGCCGAACACAGCGAAGCCAATATCGCGGTGGTGGAAAACGCAGACCAGCTGGCCAAATTCAAACAGATCCGGGACCAGCTCCCGAATCTTAAAGCCATTGTTTTGATGAACGGGTCTGATCCGGATGATACTGTCTATTCCTGGAGTGATTTGCCGAAACTGGCGGACAAAGTGAGTGACGCCGAGCTTGAAAAACGCATTACCCCCCAGCAGCCGGATGATACCTGTACGCTGATTTATACGTCAGGGACCACCGGAAATCCCAAAGGCGTCATGATCAGCCATGACAATATCGTATGGACCGCCCGGCAGGTGATCAATCTTCTGGGTGCCGGCTCAGACGATCACATCATCAGCTATCTGCCCCTCAGCCATATTGCCGAGCAGATCGTCAGCCTTCACGCGCCTTATATCATGGGGTGTACGGTCTGGTTTGCGGAAAGCCTGGACAGGCTGGGGGATAATCTAACGGAAGTGCATCCCACGGTTTTTGTTGGGGTGCCCCGGGTTTGGGAAAAAATCCAGGCGAAAATGATGATTGCCGGGGCCGCCAATCCGCCTCTGAAAAAGAAAATTGCCGCATGGGCCAGAAAAAAAGGGCTTGAAGGCGGGTATGCGTTTCAGAAAGGGGAACCCATGCCGTTCCTTCACGGACTTGCCAATAAACTGGTGTTTTCCAAGGTGCGGGAGAAACTGGGCCTGGATCGGTGTAAAATTTTTGTTTCAACCGCCGCGCCGATTTCCATGGATACGTTAGAGTTCTTTTTAAGCCTGAATCTCCCCATTACCGAAGTATACGGCATGAGCGAATGCACCGGCCCCGGCACTGTTTCGCTGCCCGAGCCCTTTAATTTTGAAACCGGCTGGGCCGGGCCGCCGGTGCCGGGTACGAAAATGAAAATTGCGGATGACGGCGAAGTTCTGATGAGCGGCCGGCATGTGTTTAAGGGGTACTATAAAAATGAGGCCGCGACTAAAGACACTATTGATGCGGATGGATGGCTTCATTCCGGTGATGTGGGCATTATCGACGACCGGGGATTTTTAAAAATTACAGACCGGAAAAAAGAACTGATCATTACCGCGGGGGGTGAAAATATTTCGCCCCAGGTGCTGGAAGGCAAGCTGAAATCGATTCCCGTGCTGAGTCAGGCAGTGGTGATCGGGGACAAGCGTAAATACCTGAGCGCTCTTTTCACTCTTGATCCGGAAAAAGTGGCCCAGGCGGCCGCCGAAGCCGGCAGTCCGGCCAAAACCGCTGCGGAAGCGTCAGAATGCCGGAAATTCAACGCCTATATCCAGGAGAAGGTGGACAATATCAATAAAACCCTGGCAAGGGTGCAGACCATTAAAAAGTTTACCCTTCTGCCCCTGGAACTGTCGGTGGAAGGTGATGAATTGACCCCCACCATGAAGCTCAAACGTCGGGTGGTTCATGAAAAATATGCCAAAGAAATTGAAAGCATGTATGCATAAGAGTCATATATTCAGTTCCTGAACCAAGGGCCGTGGAAAGTTTTTTCCGAAGCCGTCACAATTGATCATCAAATGCAACCCCAAAGCCGGCATTGACAATGCGAACAATGGTACCGGTGATGTTGAAATGCTGAAGGGTTTCCGGATGTTCTATGTTCATTTTAATTTTGTCGCCTGCGGTAAACTGTTTTTTTGCATCCTTGATTTCAATAAACACGCCACCCAGGCTGATATCCCGGGTGCTGCCGTGATAGAGCCGCTCGTTTACCGTAAACGGCACCGGTCTGAAATATTGCTTTCGACCGAATTTTCGCTTGGTCTGGCCGCTGTATGAAATAAAATCTCCCAGCAGGCGGCACCGAGCGTCCAGAGACATGGTCATGATCATGTTCACCAGATTGGTGGTGACATTGGACGTGTTGCTTTGCGGGGCATCGGATTTTTTCAGTTCATTGTATTTTTCCAGCAGTTTGTCTTTGTCCGTGGTTTTCATTTTCATGATAATACTGATGAGCTGTTCGGTCACGGAAGAAATACTGGTTTCACCGGTTGTGGCCTTTCTGGGAGCGGCCTGATTTTTGGCGGGATGTATCTCATCAAACAATTCCTTGATCGGCAAATCCAAAGCGCTTGCTATTTTGCTTAAAACATTCAACCCTGTGAATTCAATCCGTTCGCAACAGGCATTGACAATGGCGATATGCGGCAGGCCGGTTTTTTTGCTTAAATCAGCAGTGCTGAGACCTTTGCCGGCCATCAGGGTCTTGACATTGCTTTTGATTTTAATGGTCATTAAAATTGTCTTTCTTTCTTTCTTTCTTTCTTTATTAATAATTATTTTTTTGTATCAAATTGTTCATACCACACCCGGATGCCGCCGCGGATTTTTTCATAATAAATAATTTCCGCATCAATGGTTTCAGCCAGAAAGCCCTTGGACCGGTACGAGACCGGTTTGATGGAAACCGGTGTTTTGCTTAAAAATCCGTCAATTCCTTTGGATTCTTCATCCGGCCGGGCCAGGCGCCAGGGGATGTCTTGTTTTTCAGCAATGGATTTCAGGATGGATGCCTGAAATTTAAGGCCGGCATAGGTTTTGGCCAGAATCAATTCTTCAATCCATCGGCGGACCATTTCCCGGTCAATGTCTGCCATGGCCTGTTGCATTTTGAGTATCATGTTCCAGGTTTTGTCTGTGGCCTGTTCCACGGCATCCGGGTATTTTTCCGCATACCAGCTTACCCATTCATCATAGGACCGGCCGGGAAATTCCTGGATCAGATCCGACATCTGGCCCACATTATAGGCCCGGGTGGCCTGGGAATTCTGGTTGGCTATGTTGATAAGCTGGGTGGTATATTTGGGAAAGTCATGGGGCGAATCCGCCACATCCGTCATGATCTGATCAAAAGAAATGGTAAAGAACGGTTTTTTTTCTGGTTTCTTGATTTCACTGACGGCGGTATTTGAAAAAAGAAAAACCAGAATAAATGAACAAAGCGTCACTTGCATGGATTTTGTTTTCAACTTCAGCCTCCATTTTATGCCAGGGTTGATTTCCTGCTTCATATTTTATAATATTCTGCATGTTAACAAAAGGGTAAGCAATGGATTTTTTTAATGCGATATTGTTTGCCCGTGTTTTCTTGGCCGGTTAATCAGGGTGTTATCTGGTTATCAATTTATAGATTTTGAAAAGTACCTGTTCGTGCAAAATTGCGGGAAACAGAAGGAGGAAATCATGGAATCGCGAATCGCTACCGCAATCAACCACAAACATCATCCCGTGGCTGTCATTTTTTCCAATGACAAACCGGACGGGGCCCTGCAGTTTAAGCCGGGCAAGTGGGGGTGCGTGATGTTTATGTTTGCCAATGCGGCCCGGGGCAAAATTGCGGTTTTTGACGCGGAAACCTATGGTTGCTGGGGTGGCGGCGTGGGCCTGGGATTCGGCAATGCCTATGAAGCATTCCCTGGCGGGGTGGACTGTTTTGCCCATTTTCTTTCTTCCGGCAATGACGGGTGGGAAACCGGCCGGCAGGTGGGAGAAGGGGTAAAAGAGGCCGCGGGCAAGGAATTTGCCGATGATTTTTTAAAAGGCGAGCGCTATGTAAAAAATCCCGATCTGGTCAAAGAATGGATCAACGAGCTGCCCATTACCGATCCCGCGTCACCCTATGTTCTGTTTAAGCCGCTTTCCGAAGTAAATCCGGAAAATGAAACCCCGGCCACAGTGGTTTTTGTGGCAGACGCGGACCAGCTTTCCGCTCTCGTTATCCTGGCCAATTATGCCCGGCGCGGCATGGAAAACGTGATTATCCCCTGGGCCGCGGGGTGCCAGACCGTGGGGCTGCTTCCTTTTCGGGAAGGCCGATCGGAAAGCCCCCGGGCCGTGGTGGGACTTACCGACATTTCCGCCCGAAAATATACCCGTAAGCTTCTGGGAGCCGAATATTTGACCTTTGCAATGCCCTGGACGTTGTTTCAGGAAATGGAGGCCCATGTGGACGGCAGTTTTCTTCAGCGCCCGACCTGGCAGAGTCTCGTGGAACCGCAAAAGTCATAGATTGACGCAGGGCCTCGGCAAAGCCTGGGCCTGTCGGCAGTAAGGGTTTCAGGTTGCAGGTCAATGTCGTTAACTTAAGCGGTTTCAATGTAGGGGAGGGGTTTACCCCCTCCCGCGAAAAAGGCGACCCATGCCGGGAGGGGATAAACCCCTCCCCTACGCATATGGCCTAAGTTAATGACATTGGGTTTCGGGTTGCAGGAGCCGGGGATCAGAAGCAGTTTGGAATCCGTGTATCTAAAAAAAATTTATCTCGCGCCGCGCCGCTGAGCTCGCAGAGTAGAAAATCTCAGCGCCTCAGCGCGTCTGCGGGAAAATAAAATATGATGGGCCGACAATGACTCAAAAATTTTGTTTTCCCTGCCGATTCGGGCCTGAAAGTCCGGCCGGAAGCAGAGCGTGGCTACAGCCTTGTGGCGGCTTTGTATTCCCCTGTGCGTCTGCCAAGAATCGTGGCCAGCTCCGGATTTTCAAGATTTTCTTCGATCAGCCGTTCAAAGGCGCTGCCGATGACCACGCCATCGGCCATGGATGCGACGGTTGCCACGTCTTCGGCCGTTGAAATGCCGAACCCCACGCACACGGGAAGATTTGTAACAGACCGCAGAATCTCCATCTGGGTGTTGATTTCCGAAGTGTCCAGCCCGTCGCTGCCCGTAACCCCGGTTTTGGATACCAAATACAGGAATCCGGATGACGCGGCAGCGATGTTTGCCATCCGGTCTCTGGGCGTGGTGGGGGCCACCAGGTTAATCAGGGAAAAATCCTTTTTTTCCCATAATGAGGTAAGTTCCGCGGATTCCTCCATGGGCAGATCCACCACCAGCACCCCGTCCGCGCCGGCGGCCACCGCATCCGGTTGAAATTTTCCCATGCCGTAAGCAATGATCGGGTTGTAATAGCTGAAAATAATAATGGGAATGGACGTAAAGGTCCGGATGCGCCGGATCATTTCCATGACGGTTTCAAGGGAAACCTGATGTTTCAGTGCCCGATTGGATGAGCGCTGGATCACCGGCCCATCCGCGGACGGGTCTGAAAAGGGCACCCCCATTTCCAGAATGTCCATGCCGTTTTCACACATGGCGCGAATTATTTTTAAGGATGTCTCCACATCCGGATCACCGGCCGTGATAAACCCCACCAGGGCTTTTTCTTTTTTTTCAGCCAGCGTGTTAAATGTATGTTGCAACCGGTTCATTCTCAGCGTTCCTTTACTGTTTTTTTTTAACCACTGAGCGCACAGAGAACACAGAGCGAAGAGATTTTTTTGGAATTTGAACTCACCTGTTTCCGTGATTTCTGTGGTCGCCGTGGTTTAAAATTTTAGGGTTAACCGGGGATTATCCATCTGATACAGGGTTACAAAAACCGGCTGACAATGCCCAGATCCTTGTCTCCCCGGCCGGAGAGATTTACCAGAACAATTTCGTCTTTTGGCCGGTTTTTGGCTTCGATCATGGCTGCGGCCAGGGCATGGGAACTCTCCAGGGCCGGGATAATGCCTTCAAGGCGGCAAAGGGCGGAAAACGCGTTCAGGGCCTCCTCGTCCGTGACGCCGATATATTTCACCCGCTGGATATCTTTAAACAGGGAATGCTCAGGGCCCACGCCCGGATAATCCAGGCCTGCGGAAACGGAATGGGCTTCCTGAATTTGACCGCGATGGTCCTGAAGCAGATAGGATTTGGACCCGTGGAGCACGCCAATGGTTCCCGCGCACAGGGTGGCGGCGTGCTTGCCCGTGTGGATGCCCGTGCCGGCTGCCTCCGCACCCAGCATGGCAACGTCCGGATCGTTGATAAACGGATAAAAAAGCCCCATGGCATTGCTGCCCCCGCCCACACAGGCCACCAGCAGATCGGGCAGACGGCCGGCCTGTTCCAGGATCTGGGCTTTTGCCTCCTGGCCGATGATTTTCTGGAATTCCCGGACCATGACCGGATAAGGATGGGGCCCGGCCACGGATCCGATGACGTAGAATGTATCCCGCACCGCTGCCACCCAGTACCGCAGGGCTTCATTCATGGCATCCTTCAGGGTGCCGGTGCCGGAATCCACAGGCACCACTTCCGCTCCCAGCAGTTTCATGCGTTTCACATTAGGAGCCTGGCGTTCGATGTCTTCTACGCCCATGAAAACTTTGCATTCCATGCCGAACAGGGCCGCGGTGGTGGCGGTGGCCACGCCGTGCTGGCCGGCCCCGGTTTCCGCGATCACCTTTTTTTTCCCCATAAAACTGGCCAGCAGGGTCTGGCCAAGGGTGTTGTTGATTTTGTGGGCACCGGTGTGGGTCAGGTCTTCGCGTTTAAGATAAATCGCGGCGCCGCCCACGGATTCTGTGAGCCGCCGGGCCAGAAACAGCGGGGTAGGGCGGCCCGTATAATTCTGAAGCAGGTCGCTGAGCGCTTTCTGGAATGTCGGGTCCGGCAGAAACCGGTGATAGGCTTCTTCCAGTTCAATCAGCGCCGGCATCAGGGTTTCGGCCACATACCGGCCGCCGTAGACACCGAAATGCCCGCTGGCATCCGGGTATTTTTGGGTGTCATAATTTTTCAGATGGGTGTCTGTTTCCGGATTCATTTAAAAAATCCTCCTTAATTCCCGCTCCGGGGCACCTGACCGGACGGCGGTGATGAATTGTTTTACTTTATACAGGTCTTTTTGACCCGGCAGGTTCTCAACTCCGGAACTCACATCCACGGCATCCGGCATGGCCTCTGAAATGGCCTGTGCCACATTGTCCGGGGACAGTCCCCCTGCCAGCACCATGGGATGACTGGCGGCAAATTCCCTTGCATCGGCCCAGTTCCAGGTCATGGCATTGCCGCCGGGAAGCTCGCCCTGGGCGCACTCCACCAGATAGGCGGCGGCATCATAGGTGCCCACCTGGGAGACAGACGGCCGGTGTTCCATATAGAGCGCCTTGATGACGTTCAGGCCCATGGCCGTAAGATCCCGGACCAGCTTCGGGGGCTCGTTTCCATGAAGCTGAACCGTGGTCAGGCGGCAGAAAAAGGCTGTTTCCGTCAGGGATTGGAAGGGTTCATCCACAAATACGCCCACTTTTGCCACATGTTTCGGCAGGGCGTCGCAAATGGCTTTTGCTTTTTCCCGGGTGACATAACGGGGGCTGCGTTTGAAAAATACCATTCCAATGGCGTCCGCCCCCAGTTGTGCGCATTTCTGGGCTTCCTGGATTTTTGTGAGCCCGCAGATTTTAATTTGCGGATATTTCCGGTGATTTAAAGATTCCATAACAATACCTACTTCATAAGCGTTTGAATAAATGCCGCCGGGTCATCCGCCCGCACAATGCTTTCACCGATTAAAAAACAGCGGATGCCGGCTTGTCTGTTTTTCAGGATATCCTCGCGGCACCCAATGCCGCTGGCCGCCACAGGTATCTGGTGCGGTGCAAGCTGTCCGGCAAGTCCGGCGGCGGTGCCTGTATCGGTGTCAAATGTCCGGAGGTTCCGGTTGTTGATGCCGATGAGCCGGGCGGAGGTACCTTCCAGATGCGCGATATCCCCGGGGCAATGAATTTCCACCAGCGCATCCAGACCCAGCTCCGCGCACAGGTCAAGGTAGTCTTTGAGCTGGTTTTCTGAAAGAATGCGGACAATCAAAAGCACGGCATCCGCGCTGATAACCGCGGATTCATAGATCTGGTATTCGGAAATAACAAAATCCTTGCGCAGCACGGGCAGGGTGGTTACTGCCCGGGCCGCAATCAAATCCTCAATACCGCCCTTGAACCAGTGGTCTTCCGTGAGCACGGAAATGGCCGACGCGCCGCCCTGTTCATAGGCCCGGGCGGTATCTGCGGCATTCAGATCCAACCGTATCATTCCTTTGGACGGAGACGCCCGTTTGATTTCCGCGATAATATGAATTCTCTCATCATTGCCGGCTTCAAAACATTGGGTAAAGGGCCGGCCGGGGCCGCAGTGCTCCGCGTCCCGCCGAAGGCTTGCAAGGGAGCGGTATTTTTTCTGGTTTTGCGTCACATGCTGCTTGTATTCAATGATTTGGCTTAAAAAATCAGGGGCCATGATTATCCGTTCTCCCGGGTAAAATCAATCAGGGCGTTGAGTTTGGACAAGGCCGCGCCGCTGTCAATGGCGGTTTCCGCCAGTTGAATACCGGTTGTTACATCAGGGGCTTTTTCCGCCAATACCAGGGCCGCGGCAGCATTGATCAGCACCACATTGCGCCGGGGGCCGGGTTCCCCGTTTAAAATCTGTTTTGTGATTTCTGCGTTTTCCAGGGGCGGGCCGCCGGCCATGGCCCCGGGGGCGGCAAGTTCGCCGAAAAACTGTTCCGGAAAAATATCATAGGTGCGGATTTGGCCCTCTTTAAGTTCAGATACGCGGGTGGGCGCGCACACCGTGATTTCATCAATGCCGTCGTGACCGTAGACCACAAAAGCGCGCCGGGCCCCCAGAAGCTTTAAGGCCCGGGCAAACATTTCGGTTAATTCGGGCGCAAAGACGCCGATGAGCAGACAGTTTGCCGCCGCCGGGTTGGTCAGGGGGCCGAGCATATTAAAGATGCTTCTGAGGCCGATTTCTTTTCTGGCATTGGCGGCAAAGCGCATGGCACTGTGGTAAATGGGCGCGAACAAAAATCCGATGCCGATTTCAGCAATGGCTTCTTCGATGATTTCCGGATCAACGTCAATTTTCATGCCCAGGGCTTCAAGCACATCGGCTGATCCGCACTGGCTGGAAACAGACCGGTTGCCGTGCTTGGCCACACTCACGCCGCAGCCGGCCACCACAAAAGCGGTGGTGGTGGAGATATTAAAGGTTTTGGCGCCGTCGCCGCCCGTGCCAACGGTATCGACAAGGGTCTGGGCCATGGTTTCAATGCGAAGGGCTTTTCTGCGCATGGCCGTGGCCGCGCCGGCAAGTTCTTCAAAGGTTTCCCCTTTGGTGGCCAGGGAGCCCATGAACGCGCCGATCTGGGCATCGGTAATATTGCCGGAAAAAATTTCTGTCATCATCTGCGACATTTCGATTTCGGTCAGGTTTTCCCGGTGCATGAGTTTATTGAGCAATGATTTAAACATGGGGTGTCTCCTGTTTTTTAATATCCCTGTCACCTGCCAAGGGTGATAAAATTCCGTAAAACCCGTTTTCCCACCGGTGTCATAATGGATTCCGGGTGAAACTGAATGCCTTCCGTGGGGTGGCGCCGGTGCCGCAGTCCCATGATTTCTTTGTCTTCGGTTTCCGCGCTGATCTCCAGACAGTCGGGCAGCTGGTCCCGGGACACGGCAAGGGAATGATACCGCATGGCGGAAAACGGCTTATTGATTTTATGAAAAAGGGTTTTGCCGTCGGCCGTTATCATGGAAGTTTTGCCGTGCATGATTTTTTTTGCCGACATAATCTTTCCCCCGAATGCGGCGGCAATGGCCTGGTGACCCAGACAGACCCCCAGAATCGGAATTTTGCCGGAAAAATGCCGGATCACGGAAATGGACAGGCCCGCGGATTCGGGGCTGCCCGGGCCGGGGGAAATGACAATACCGGTGATTTCCGGTTTTTCAAGATCTTTCAGGGTGAACGCGTCATTTCGAAGCACACTGATGTCTTGTCCCAGCTGGCGCAGGTACTGCACCAGATTATAGGTAAACGAATCATAATTATCAATCATAACAATCATTTTTTATGATCTCCCGATAAATTTTTTTGCGATGCCGGTGCCAGGAGCTCAAGGGCCTTTTGGATGGCCATGGCCTTGTTAACCGTCTCCTGCCGTTCTGTTTCCGGATCGGAATCAAACACAATGCCGGCCCCGGCATTTACCGTCAGTTGCCCGTTTTCAATGCAGGCGGTGCGGATGGTAATGGCCAGATCCATGTTTCCGGTGAATGAAATATAGCCCACCGCGCCCCCATAGGGGCCCCGGGGATATTTTTCCAGGTCCGCGATAATCTCCATGGCCCGCACTTTGGGGGCTCCGGAAAGGGTGCCCGCAGGAAATCCCGCAGCCATGAGATCCCATGCGTCATATTCCGGTTTTAAATCACATTTGATGTTGGACACCATGTGCATGACGTGAGAGTATCGCTCAATGGTCATCAAATCCGTTACCTGCACGGTTCCGGTTTCCGCCACCCGGCCCAGGTCGTTTCTGCCCAGATCCACCAGCATGAGATGTTCGGCCCGTTCCTTTTCATCCGCCAGCAGCTCATCCGCCAGGGCCCGGTCCGCCTGTTCCGTTTTCCCCCGGGGCCGGGTGCCGGCAATGGGCCGGAGAGTGGCCACCCCGTTTTCAAGGCGCACCATGGTTTCCGGCGAAGATCCCACCAGAATGGTGTGATCCAGGTGCATGAAAAAAAGATACGGAGACGGATTAATGTATCGCTGGGCCCGGTAAAGGGCGATCAGATCCTTTGGGGCATCACACACAAACGGCTGGGAAATAACGGTTTGAATTACTTCGCCGGCGGTGATGGCGGATTTAATGGTTTCCACGGTGGCGCGGAAATCCGTTTCATTCACCAAAGGCGATAGCGCAAAAGATTGATCGGGTATTTCCGTGTTTTTCGTTTCATTCGTCTTATCCCGTTCGTCTGTTTCATTCGGGAGGCTCCGGGATATTTTGGCCTCCAGCCGCTGAATTTTGTCCGTCAGTGCGGAAAACGCCGCATCCGCATCCGCATGATCTTTTTTAAAGGCAATGGCCACCATCATGAGGGTGTTGCGGATGTTGTCAAATATCAGCATTTCATCGGGCATGATAAAATGGGCCAGGGGCCGGTCCGCGGGCAGGCGGTTTGGAATTTTTTCAAAAAACGAGATCGTCTCATAGGTAAGATACCCCACCAGGCCGCCCCAGAACCGGGGCAGATCGGTCATTACCGCCGGCTGGTAACGCTTCATGAATTCCCGCAAAATGGAAAACGGATCATTGTGGTGGGCAATTTTTTCCTGATGACCGTTTTTGGTGATTTCCACATGAGAAGTAAAAATCCGGACATGGGTGCGGGCGGAAACGCTTAAAAAGCTGTACCGGCCCCAGCGCTCTCCGCCTTCCACACTTTCAAACAAAAACGCGGGGCTGGCTGAGGAATAGATTTTTTTGAGCACCGTCACCGGTGTATCCATATCCGCCAGTATTTCCCGGCACAGGGGAACCACATTGTGCTCGTCAAAAAGCCGGGCAAAGGTTTCCGGGGTTGGGAATTGCTGTAAGTACATTTTTTCTCCTTGTGTATATAATGACGGTATAAGACGATTTTTACCGCAAAAAAAAAGACCGAAGGAATTTTCCGCGGTCTTTTTTTGAGATAAAAAAACCGCGGAGGTGAAGCTTCCCGCGGTCCTGATGGTTTTTATGGTTTTATGTTTGTATATACCCGTCTACCCGTGAGCAAGCTTCCTTATGTGCGCCTGCCACCACCACCAGTTATGTGTGTTGATTTTTTTTCGAGTCGTCATTTGTTCAATTGTTATTTTTTATTTTAGGGTAAATTATTTCTGTTATCTTTTATTGTGATTTACAGATTTTAATGAAATAAATAGAACTTAATTTTTTGTCAAGTGCTTTTTTGGAAAGAGGAAACAAAATGATCGGAGAAATATTATCCACCGGCGATGAAGTTTTAACGGGTGCGCTGGTGGATTCAAATGCAGCGTTTTTAGCCGCCGGACTGGATGAAATCGGCGTCACCGTCACCCGCCATACCTGTGTGGGGGATGATCTGGACGCGTTGGCGGCCATACTTCTGGAAATCGGAGCCCGGGCGGACATCGCGGTGGTTACCGGCGGGCTTGGGCCCACGGTGGATGATCTGAGCGCGGAAGCCGCTGCCCGTGCCGCCGGTGTTGACGTGCACCTGGATCAGACGGCCGCGTCCTCCATTGAAGCCTATTTTGCCCGGTTTTCCCGAAGCATGTCCGGGTCGGACATCAAGCAGGCCATGCTGCCGAAGGGGGCAAAACCCATTATAAATACCGCCGGCACGGCCCCGGGATTTTGCATGACCATCGGCAGCTGCCGGTGTTATTTTCTGCCGGGGGTGCCATGGGAAATGGAAAAAATGTTTGCCAAATCTGTGGTCCCGAAAATTTTGTCGGACATTTTATCGGTTCAGGGGAAAAAATCATCTGCTCCACTGCGGCGGGACCTTTCCGTGTTCGGCCTGCCTGAGGCCCTGGTAAATGACAAACTCAAAGACCTGCCGCTCCGGTTTCCCGGAATCAAACTGGGCATGCTGGCGCGTTTTCCCGTGATTACGGTAAAAATGACGGCAGCAGCGGAAAATTCAGCACAATCCCTGCTGGAAATTGAAAAAGCCGCTCAGTGGTGCGCGGCCCGGCTCGGGGACAGGGTTTTTTCCCTTGCCGGACAATCCATGGAGCAGGAAGTCGCAGGGCTTCTGAAAACCGCCCGTGCCACCATCGGAGTGGCGGAAAGCTGCACCGGCGGGCTTATTTCCCATCTGCTGACCAATGTGCCCGGCAGTTCAGAATATTTTTTGTTTTCCGGGGTCACCTATGCAAACAGCGCCAAAAAAACCGTGCTGGGAGTGTCCGGCAAAACCCTTGAAAAATACGGGGCCGTGTCCGAAGAAACCGCGCGGGAAATGGCGGACGGTGCGCGCAGGATTTCCGGCGCTGATTTCGGGCTTGCCACCACCGGCATTGCCGGCCCTGACGGCGGAACCGATGCCAAACCCGTGGGCACGGTTTGTGTCGGCATATCCGCCAAAGACCGGACCATGGCAAAAACTTTCCATTCGCCGTTTAAAGAGCGCTTGTCAAACAAGCAGATTTTTGCCATATGTGCGTTGGATTTGTTTCGAACTTTTATGACAAAGGATAATTAATGAGCTGGTTGGGTAAAATTGTGGGCGGTACCCTCGGATTTGCCGTGGGCGGGCCCGTGGGGGCGGTGGCCGGCGCGGCCTTCGGCCATATGTTTGACGGAGACAGCAAGAATCAGGGCAGCGTCGCAAATCAGAACAATCGCCTGTCCACCAACGAAACCGCGCAGATGACCTTTTTTGTGGCATCCTTTTCCATGCTGGCAAGGCTGGTCCAGGTGGACGGCCGGGTGACCGAACCGGAAATCCAGTCCGTGCGGCAGTTTATGACGGAAGATCTTCATTTGAACGCCCAGAGCCGCCTGGCAGCGGAAAATATTTTCCGCACCGCCATGGCATCTTCTGAATCTTTTGAGGATTTTGCCCGGCAGTTTTACGGGCAGTTTCACGATCAGCCCCAGCTTCTGGACCTGATGATGGATATTTTGTTCCGGGTGGCCCTGGCGGACGGGGAACTGCACGGGACCGAAGAGCAGCTGATCCGGTCTGCCGCGGGGATTTTCCATCTCTCAGATGACCGGTATCAGGCCTTCCGGTCCCGGTACGCGCCGGATTCGGATAAATATTACACCCTTCTGGGGGTTTCCAGTTCCGACACCAATGAAACCATCAAAGCCCGGTACCGCAAGCTGGTGCGGGATTTTCATCCGGACACCATTGCCTCTAAGGGCCTGCCGGATGAGTTTGTTGACTTTGCCCATGACAAGTTCCGGGAAATTCAGGAAGCCTGGGAAATGGTGAAAAAAGAACGCAGCATCTAGCCGGCCCGCCCGTCACCTTTATCCAACATAAAACCCAAGGAGTCTGGTTATGTTAAAATTTGTATCCGGCAGTATCCAGAATCAGAAAACCGCCTGCCTGGTGGTGCTGGTATGTGAAGACGAAATTGTTTATGACGATCCGGAAGTGATTGCCCTTACGGAAACAGCAGAAAAAATCAAAGAATTTACCGGTAAAAAAGAGGACGTACTGCTTTTGTATGCGGCGCCGGAACATGCGCCGGAACATGCGGCCGAACGGATTTTGTTCGCAGGCCTTGGAAAAAAAGAAAAAGTGGACCCCGAAACCCTGCGCCAGGTGGCGGGAAAATGCGTAAAACAAATGATCAAAAAAAACCTGGCCGACATGGTGATCTGCGTCCCGGCCCGGGACAAACTGGCAATAACGCCTTCGGAAGCATCCGTTGCGCTTTTTGAAGGCGCCTTTCTCGGCAATCATGTTTTTGACAAATATAAAAAAGGGAAAAAAGACATTCCCCTTAAAACCATCGCCCTTTTTACGGACGCGGAAATCGCAGCAAACCAGCGGCTGCTGCCCGCCCGGATTGAAACCATCTGCAAGGGCACGGTACTTGCCAGGGAATGGGTGAGCATGCCGCCCAATGAAAAACGGCCGGATCGGTTTGTGCGCTCTATGGTAAAAGCCGCTGAAAAAGAAGAACTTTCTTTTTCCGTGCTGGATGAAAAAACCCTGCGCCAGAACGGCATGGGCGCCATTCTGGCGGTGGGGGCGGGCAGCCGAAGCAAGCCCCGGCTGCTGATTTTGGATTACAATCCTTATAAAAACAAAAAATCCGTTAAAAACCGGAAAACCTGTGTGCTGGTGGGCAAGGGCGTGACCTTTGATTCCGGCGGGTTGAATTTGAAATCCTCCGGCTCCATGGGTGAAATGAAAATGGATATGTCCGGTGCCGCGTCAGTGGCCGCCACTCTCATTACCCTGGCCCGGCTCAAGCATAAATTCCGGGTGGTGGGGGTGATTCCGGTGGTGGAGAACATGCCCTCCGGCGATGCCTTCCGTCCCGGCGACATCATCACCGCATACAACGGCAAAACCATTGAAATCGGCAACACGGACGCGGAAGGCCGGCTTATTCTGATTGACGCCCTGGCCTATGCCAATAAAATGTTCAAGCCGGATGTCATGATCGACATGGCCACTTTGACCGGAGCCTGTGTGGTGGCGCTGGGGGAAAAGATCGCGGGGGTGTTTTCCGCGGATGAAGGGCTTGCAAAAGATATTGTAACCTCGGGTGTGGCCACAGGCGAGCGCTGCTGGGCCATGCCGTTGCCGGAAGATTATAAGCCGTTGTTAAAAAGTGAATTCGCGGACATCAACAACATGAGCAGCACCCGGTATGGCGGGGCCATCACGGCGGCCCTGTTTTTGTCTGAATTTGTGGAAGACACGCCCTGGGCCCATATTGACATTGCCGGGCCGGCCTATTCCAAAAAAGCCGGCGATTACTGCGGGGCCGGAGGCAGTGGTTTCGGGGTGCGGCTGCTGGTGGATTTTTTGACCGGTCAGGCGTGATGATTTTTTTGGCCGTAAGAGCGGGCCATGCCCGCGATTTCGATCCCGATTTCGATAGAGATACCGATAACTATAAAGCGATGCAAGCGAGACAAAGACCATGACTTCTGAATTTAAAAATATCCTGATCACCGGTGCGGCCGGGTTTATCGGGTTTCATCTGGCAAAACGGCTGCTGGCGGACGGCTGCACCGTTCTGGGGGTGGATAATCTAAATGATTATTATGATGTTCAGCTTAAAAAAAACCGCCTGGCCATTCTTGAAAAATCCCCGGCATTTTCTTTTTTTCAGACCGACCTGGCTGATCTTGACGGGCTTTCCGCGATTTTTACCGATCACCCTGTGGAGGTGGCGGTAAATCTGGCGGCCCAGGCCGGGGTCCGGTATTCCCTGGTTAATCCCCACGCCTATGTTCAGTCCAACCTGGTGGGATTTGTCAACCTTCTGGAATGCTGCCGCCATCACGGGATCCGGCATCTGGTATTCGCCTCTTCCAGCTCGGTTTACGGGGCCAACACCCGCATGCCCTTTTCCGTGCATGACAATGTGGATCATCCCGTGTCCCTGTATGCGGCCACAAAAAAATCCAATGAACTCATGGCCCATACCTACAGTCATCTTTATGATCTGCCGTGCACCGGTCTTCGATTTTTCACGGTCTACGGTCCCTGGGGTCGGCCGGACATGGCGCTTTTTCTGTTTACCAAAGCCATTTTGGAAGACAACCCCATCCAGGTGTTCAACCACGGCAAAATGCTGCGGGATTTTACCTATGTTGATGATATTGTGGAAGGCGTGGTTCGGGTGATCCGCGCGGTACCCCGGCCCAATCCGGCGTGGTCCGGAGACGCGCCGGACCCTGGTACATCGTACAAACCTTACCGGCTTTTCAATATCGGAAACAACAATCCCGTGGAACTGACCCGGTTTATCCAGGCCATTGAAAACGCCCTGGGCAAAGAAGCAAAAAAAGAGTTTATGGACCTCCAGCCCGGGGATGTGGCCGCCACCTTTGCCAATATTGATGATTTGTACAATGCCGTGGGATTTAAGCCGGAAACCCCCATTGAAACCGGCATTGAAAAATTTATAGAGTGGTACCGCGGGTATTACGATAAATAGTCAGTTATCATTTTCCCCCACATTGCCGGTGGCGCCGTGAAGATAATTCCAGGCAGACATAAAATTTTAAACCGGGTCCATCCCACGTTTTTGCTTCTGCTGAGCTTTCTGGCCGCTATCGGAGTCGGAGCCGCACTGCTGATGCTGCCGGTATCGGCGGTCAGCGGGGATATGGGTATTATCGACGCATTGTTTACCGCAACATCAGCGGTTTGCGTTACCGGACTGATCGTGGTGGATACGGGCACGTATTTTTCTTTTTTCGGCCAGTGCGTGATCCTTTTTTTGATCCAGATCGGCGGATTGGGCATCATGACCATTTCCGTGGCCCTTTTCCAGATTATCGGCAAAAAAGTAGTGTTTCAGCAGCGCATGGCCATGCAGGAGATATTTTCCCATACCCCCCGGGCCGACATTTACAACCTGATCTGGTCGGTCTTTAAATTTACCATTACCCTTGAGCTGGCAGGGGCCCTGGTTCTTTTTTTGCACTGGAGCCGGCACTATCCCTTTCCTGAAGCGGCGTTTAACGCGGTTTTTCATTCGGTTTCCGCGTTCTGCAATGCGGGGTTTTCCCTGTTTGAAACCAGCTTGATGCAGGAAAACGGGTCTTTTACCGTTAATGCCGCTGTTGTGCTGTTAATTACATTCGGCGGCATCGGATTTCCTGTGGTTTACGAGGTTTATGAGCGTTGCCGACGAAAAACCAAAGGCCGGCTGTCCCTTCAGTCCAAAGTGGTCATGACCACCAGCGCGATCCTGATTCTGGCCGGGGCATTGGTGATTCTGGCAGCGGAACGGGAACTCATACCGGAGATGGGATTCTGGCGCGGTCTGATGGCCGCGGTTTTTCAATCCGTGACCTGCCGGACGGCCGGATTCAATACCCTTGATATTGCTTCTCTGAATACAGCGGTGTTACTATTCATGATGTTTCTCATGCTGGTGGGCGCCTCTCCCGGGTCCTGCGGCGGCGGGATCAAAACCACCACCCTGGCGGTACTGGCCGCATTTTCCTGGAGCCGGCTGTGGCGGTATAAGTGCGTTAATCTGTTCCGGAAAACCCTTTCCGAGGAAACCGTGTCCAAAAGCGTTACGGTCCTGGTACTGTCCCTTGTTACCATTTGCGTTGTGGTTTTTCTGATTCTCCTTTTTGATCCTGAACACGGCAGTCGGGTGGGCGGGGAGCGCCAGTTTTTAAGCTATTTGTTTGAAACGGTTTCAGCCTTTGCCACGGTCGGTCTTTCCATGGGGGTGACCCCGAATCTGACCGGGCCGGGCAAACTAATGATCATGATGCTTATGATCGTCGGCAGGGTAGGGGTTCCCGCATTTACTTATATTATTGCGGGCAGCGGATCGCCCAGAGGGCTTCAGTACGCGGAAGAAAACATGATGATCGGATAAAAAGAGGTGATATGAAACGATTTGCCGTTATTGGCTGTGGAAACTTTGGTTTTTACCTGGCAAAAGCCCTTTTTGAAAATAAAAATCAGGTGATTGTCATTGATCGCAGCAAGGAAAAAATACAGGCCATTGACCCGTTTGTCACCACCGCCATTGTGCAGGATGCCACGGATGCCGAATCCCTGAAAGGGCTGGGCCTGGAGGAAATGGACGCGGTAATTATCAGCACGGGCGCCAACATCAAGTCCAGTATCCTGATCTGTTTTTATTTAAAAAAACTCGGGATCAACAATATCGTTGTCAAGGCCGAAGACAAGGATCACGGTGAGATTCTTCGTCAGCTCGGAGCCGGTGAAATCATTCAGCCGGGAATGGATATGGCCAGCCGGCTGGCCATGCGTCTGACCAAACCCAATATTCTGGAATTTCTTCCGTTTGAAGATGAGTATACCATTGTCCAGGTCAGCCCGCCGCCTTCGTTTGTCGGAAAAATGCTGAAAGAATTAAACCTGCGCAACCGCTATGAGGTGAACATTATCGCGGTCAAGGAACTGGTGCCGGAAAAATTCGTTATGGTGCCGCACGCGGATTTTATGGTGAAGGACAGTGATATTCTGATTATGATCGGCAAAGAAAACGACATTCAAAAGATTCGGGAGCTGAAATAAGACGCTGCGGCCACGGTGATTTTGTTTTATTTGATCAGTTGGGCTGGCTTTACCCGTTGCTTTGAAACGGAAAATACGCGAATTTAACTTCCGCGGCCAGGAGCGCGGATTTTCCTCTCAGTGTCAAATCCGTTATAAATTCAAACTGATCTCCCGGATATACCGGATAGGCCCGGATGCGGTAATAAGTGCCCTGAATTTCCTCTTTGGCAACCACTTTTACCGGATTTTCCAGTTTTAGAAACGGACTGGTCAGGGCCACGTCCATGAGGATGTTTTTTACCTGGTTTCCGTCATGACCGGGATGGAGGTAAAACCCGGCCACACACTGCAGGTTTCGGGAGCCGTCATTGGCATTGAAAAACATCCGGTCCCACAGCTTG
Source organism: Desulfobacteraceae bacterium (assembly GCA_011390465.1). GTDB lineage: Bacteria > Desulfobacterota > Desulfobacteria > Desulfobacterales > Desulfosalsimonadaceae > SURF-3. The sequence continues at coordinate 33,146 of JAABSH010000013.1, read as the reverse complement.
ATGTGGGGAATTACCACCACTGTATCGTCCGGGGTCACGATTTCCAAGGTCCGCATATTGATGGACCGGACTTCTCCATAGGTGCCGTCCACTTCGATCCAGTCTCCCACCCGGTAGGGAATTTCATAGAGGGTCACCACCCCGGCGATCAGGCTGCTGATATAATCCTTGAACGCGAACCCCAGGGCCAGGCCCACCGCCCCCATCACAGCCACCAGATTTTCAAAAGAGGGCTCCACCACCCGGGGGATGATCATGGTCACTGCCAGGATAATAATGATCATTCGGAGCACCGGAACAGAGGCAAGGGCATAGAGCTTATACCGGCCGGACAGCCTTTCCGAAAGCCAGCGGAAAAACTTTTGCGAAAAAACGATCAACCCAATGGCCACTGCAATGATAACAAAGACCTGTGTTATCGTAGTCTCATTTAACTGGCTGAAAATGTTTGAAACTTTTTCTGTTTCAGTCATTGATCTACCTGAAATCGTCTGAGAGGAAGCCCTCGGTTTTTAAAAATCCCCGCACCACGGGATAGCCTTTTGGCGTCACCTGCCACTGATTTTCCGAAAATGAGATCAACCCATTGTCCGAGAGATCATAAAAACATTGATCAAAAAGGTGATGGCCCGCCGGGAGCAGCTTGGACAGGGTATCCATATCCAGGGTGTTGTGCAGCAGCAGATTGTGCAGAATAAACGCGTGATGCCGTTTCATCGCGCTGGGCAGCCCGGGTCTTTCAACATTCATCCAGGGCTTCACCCAGATGGTGGAGCGGACCGGATCCGCGTTTTTGCCGGTATTCTCCGGTTCGGTGGTGTCGGGTTCCAGTTGAAGACTGGCGCGCCAGTAGGCCATTGCCACACCCGGAATCCCGTAGCTGAATGCCGCAAGATCCTTTAAAAAAAAACTTTGTTCCGTTTTCTGGTCTGGTTTTTGGCTTGGTTTCCGGTTTTGGCTGTTGCTGCTTTCAACTCCGCAGGACAATACCAGGTTGCCGTTATCCGCCTGCAGGAAATGAATTTTTCGGTGGTTTTTTTTAAAGGCCAGGGCGCTGAACCAGCTTCTAAGGGTTTCCGCGTCAAAGGGCCGCACCGTCAGGGAAACCGGCGCGGAGACGCCCAGGGCATGGCGGAAAAAGGCCCAGGCCCAGCTCCCGCATCCCAGAACTCCCGGCCCGAGCTGCCCGGAAAGCAGCCGCCGGAAAAACTGCCGCACCAGCCAGAGACCGGATTCGTGCCGGAGCCAGCACTCTTCCAGGGCCGGCAGCACCCAGATGGTGTCCGGGTTTTCAAATTGCGCAAACCATTTTTCGTCCGGTTTCAGAAGGTCTCGGGGGTTTGGCGGATCAATGATGCGATAACCGTGTTCCGCTGCCCAGTATTTAAGCACTGTCGCGTTTCCACTGCAGGGTACGTTTAAGATCAGCACAAAATTGTTTCCCGGCGATTCACACCACGGCAGCAGCTTTTCATCAAGGCTCAGGGCCTCGTCTTTCCAGTCCGGGGTCGGGGCCAGGTGATCCAGAAATTCCAGGGGAAGGGATTCCAGGGATTCCGGTTTCAGGGTGTCATCCATGCTTTTGGAAGCCCGGCCGGATTTTAAAAACGACAAAAACCGCGTTTTAAAGGTCGTCTGAATGGTGCCGGCCGGCAGGGTAAAATCGTTGGTGGAAATCCATTCCATGGTAAACCGGCCGGCAGATTCATCCGGAGATGAAGACGAAGGCATTGTGCTCCTTTCTTTCTATTGTGAGGCTGCAAGACCTGTTGCGCCATCATTTGCGCCAATTGGTGCAGCCTGAAATCCAATGTCATTAACTTAGGCGATATGCGTAGGGGAGGGGTTTATCCCCTCCCGGCATGGGTCGCCTTTTTCGCGGGAGGGGGTAAACCCCTCCCCTACATTAAAACCTCTTAAGTTAACGACATTGACCTGCAACCTGAAACCTGAAACCTGAAACCCTTTAAATAATAAAGAAGACGCGGATTGAAATCAAGCACGCTTTCTGTTATAGACTACCATAAATATTTTCCAATACCTCAACCCTTGTCAGGATATTTTGTGAATCGTTTCGCAGTTTTTTTTTGGATTGTCGTCGGTGTTTTTTTCCGGGCAGTGATACCGGCAACTGTCATTGCCGGGGACGTCTTGCCGGCGGATGAGGCCTCTGTGACAGCGTCTGAAACAGACACCCGCCCGGCGTCCCAACCCCTGGATTCTTTACTTTCCCTTTATCAGCCTTATCTGGAAAACATTTCCGCCTATAAGCCCATCTATTTTCTGGTGGGCGCGGATCCATCGGAAACCCGGTTTCAATTCAGCTTTCGGTACCGGTTTTTAAGCCCCGGGCTGTCTCTGGTGAAAAGACATCACTGGATTCGGGGATTTCATATCGCCTACACTCAGACCTCGTTCTGGGATCTGGAAGCGAAATCCGAGCCGTTCGAAGACAGCAGCTATATGCCGGAGGTTTTTTTTCTTTCTCCCAATCTTGTGAAAAAATGTTGCAGGTTTGCGGAAGTTTTTTTTCAGACCGGGTATCAGCATGAGTCCAACGGCCAGGATGGAGACCTTTCCCGGAGCACCAATTATTTTTACGTAAAACCGCTGATCATTTTTTTTAACAAGAAAAATGAGCTGGGGGTTCAGGTTGCGCCGAGAATCTGGACCTACGTGAGAAATGATGACAAGACCAATCCGGATTTATCCGACTACAGGGGGTATTTCGACCTGGAGATAAAAGCAGGAAAAGCAGATGGCCTTGTTTTCAGATCCCTTTTTCGCCATGCAGGCAAGGGAAGTTCCGTGGAGCTGGGCATGACCTATCCGCTGAACAATTTATTGGAGAATATTGATTTGTATCTCCAGATTCAGTATGTCAATGCGCTGGCGGAAAACCTGATCAATTATCAGGAACGCACCCGGGCCTTTCGGATCGGCTTTTCCATTGTCAGATAAAATCCTTTAATGTCTGCTTTTGCTGTGACCACCGCCGCGATCATCTTTATCATCACATACATTGGTGTGGCCCTTGGCCGCATTCCCGGCCTCATGCTGGACCGGACCGGCATTGCCCTGCTCGGGGCCATTGCCATGGTGATTTCCGGGGTCGTTTCCCTGGACCAGTCTGTCCAGGCCATCAATGTCCCCACGATTCTGCTGCTCTATGCGCTGATGATCGTATCGGCCCAGCTTCGGCTGGGAGGCTTTTATACCTGGGTGGTGCTGAAAAGCACGGCCAGTCTTTCCCGGCCCCGGGTGTTTTTAATGATCACCATGATGCTTTCCGCGGTGTTGTCCGCTGTGCTGGCAAATGATATTGTGTGTCTTGCCTTTACACCGGTGATGCTTTTGACGGTTCGGTCCGCCCGCAGAAATCCGGTGCCGTTTCTGCTCGGGCTTGCCGCTGCCAGCAATATCGGCTCTGCCGCCATCATTATCGGCAACCCCCAGAACATGCTGATCGGCCAGATGGGAAGTCTCCATTTTGGTAAATTTCTCCTATGGTGTGCCCCGCCGGCAGTTTTGTCTTTGATTGCCGCTTATGGGATCATTTGCCGCCTGTGCAGGGAATCGCTCGCTCGCCGTTTTGATATTCCACCGGCCAGTGCATCAGAACCCTCGCCGAATGAGGATGTCTGGCCGGATTTCAATCAAAGGCAGAGTGTAAAAGGGCTGCTGGCTGCTGCGGTGCTCTGCGGGTTGTTTTTCACATCCATTCCCCGGGAATTTTCCGCCATTGCCATTGCCGGAATTCTCTTGTGCAGCCGAAAATTGCGGTCCCGCAGCATTCTGGACCTTGTGGACTGGCATCTGATCACCCTTTTCTGCGCCCTGTTTGTGGTGATCCAGGGCATTGTCCTGTATGGCATCCCGGAAATGGTCATGGATTTTTTGGGACAATACGGCATCAATTTCCAAAATCTGGTTGTGCTTACCGGCGTTTCAACGGTTATGAGCAACCTGGTGAGCAATGTGCCGGCCGTGCTGCTGCTCATCCAGTTTATCGATCCGGTAAATCCTGCCCAGTGGTATGTGCTGGCGGTTTCCAGCACTTTTGCCGGCAACCTGATCCTGATCGGCAGCATTGCCAACCTCATTGTTGTTGAACAGGCGAAAAATTTTGACGTGACCATCACATTCAAAGACCACGCCCGAATCGGTCTTCCGGTAACCGCTGCCTCCCTGGTGATTCTGCTCGCATGGATGTATGTGATGCCGGTTTGAATTTTCTGCTTATTTGCGCCTAACACCTTTTCATTCGCCGCAGATTCACGCAGATAAACGCGGATTATCTTTATATATCTGCGTGTGTCTGCGTTTATCTGCGGCTGATTCAGCCATTCCGGCAATGTAAAATTATTCCTGCTCTTGCCGGTTTTTCCATGGCAGCCGGGAAACCCCCATTGCCGCGATATGGGTGACCAGAAGCCAGCCGACGCCTAAGACAATGATGCCGGAGACTGGATATCCTTCATAGGGGGCGGAGAATTCGGTAATTAGGCTGTTGATTATGGCAATGCCAAGGGCGGCCGGGGTAATGCACCGGATGCAGAAAACCCAGATATTTAAAATCGCCCGGCGAAGGACTGTTTTGTTTTTTGCGGGTGTCATTCGCTCCATGATGTGCATTTTCAAGGTTTCTGTCTTGAATAGCCATCCCACCACCAGTGCTTCAAAAATTCCCACGGAAATCAACCCGTAGTGATTGATAAAATGATCCACAATATCCAGCCAGTACAGCCCGGCGTCTGTGGTGAAAAGAATGGATTCGGCAAACCCGAAGGCGCACAGCAGACTGACCATTTGGCGGCGTTTCAGGCCGAACTTGTCGGAGAGGGCCGCGGTGAAAGCTTCTATAATCGAGATCGAAGAGGAAATGCCGGCAATGCAGAGCAGAAAAAAGAACAGAACGCCGAACACCGTGCCAAAAGGCAGCATGGAAATGGCCTTGGGATAGGCCACAAAGGCGAGACCAATGCCCGAGGTAACGGTTTCCTGGATGGGCAGACTTTGTTTGAACGCCATGTATCCCAGCACCGCAAACACCCCGAAGCCGGCGAATATTTCATAGAAACTGTTGGTCGCAGCCACAATTACGCTGTTTTTTAAAATATTGGCATCCTGGGGAAGATAGGAGGCATATGCGATCATGATGCCAAATCCCAGAGACAGGGTGAAAAAAATCTGGCCGTAAGCCGCCACCCAGACATCCACATTGGCAATTTTTGAAAAATCCGGTGTCAGATACAGCCGGATGCCGTCTGCAGCCCCTTCCAGAAATACGGACCAGACCACGATGATCACGGTGATGCCAAACAGGACCGGCATCATGAATTTTACCGCCCGTTCAATGCCGTTTTCCAGGCCTTTCCAGGTAATGGCCCAGTTGACGGCCCAGATCAGGGCCACGGCCCCCAGCACCCGGAGGTTGAGGCCCTGAAGATCCCATACCCCGGATGACGTATGTAAAAATTCTTTGAAAAAATAAGTGTTGGGATCACTGCCCCAGGCCTGGGTGAAAGAAAAACAGAGATAATTGAAACACCAGCCGATGACCACGGTGTAATAGGCCATAATGCCGAACATGATAAAAATCACAGACCACCAGCCGATCCATTCCCACCTCTCGTGAATCAGGGCAAACGCCTTGGGCGCGGATGCTTTTTTCTGGTGGCCCAGGGCAAATTCGAGCAGCAGAATGGGAATGCCCGCAGTGATGAGGGCCGTTAAATAGGGGATTAGAAATGCACCGCCCCCGTTTTTATAGGCAATATACGGAAACCGCCAGATATTGCCAAGTCCCACGGCAGAACCAATGGCGGCCAGCAGAAAGCCGATGCCCGTTCGCCACTGGGGGCGGGGTGGAATGGATTGCGAAATGTCCGGCATGTTGGGGTCCTTTGGTTGCACAATCAGAAATTGATGCCTGAAGGTTCAATGTCATTTCATGGAATCTTATCGGTGACAGGAATTTTTATCAATCTGAAATTCCTTTCTTTTATTGACAAAAACCCGGGATCCCGTCATTTTTAACCTGTTTTCATCCTTTACCATTGATGTTCTCGTAAAAGGAGGTGATTTTTTTACCTGCATCTGATCCGGCATGTTAATCCGCTTTGTGCTTTTCTTTTTTCCATTCACAATCCATATCCAGGAGGTGTTATGAGAGATCTGATGAAAAAATTTTATCTGCTGACGGTCTGCGTGTTCGTGGTTTTTTTTGTTGCCGGCTGCGACAATTCAGACGACGACGATCCAAACAAAATTCCCGAACTGAAAGCCGGCGATGTGGCGTCTTTTTCCCTGCTTCAGACAACAGACGTCCACCACCGGGCCAGCGGTACGGGCGCGTTTTTGACGTACAGCCCGGCGGACGGCGTTGATAATTCCGGTCCCGGCGGCAGCGATCAGACCGAAGGGGGCTATGCCCGACTAACCGCTAAAATCAATGAACTCCGGCAGGACGCCGAGGACCGGGACGAGCCGGTGCTGCTGGTGGATTCCGGGGATTTTCTCATGGGAACGGTGTATGACCTGACCATGGGGGACATGCCCGCGGGGTTTTATTTTCTGGAATATATGAATTATGACGCCGCCACCATCGGCAATCATGAATTCGATTACGGCCCGGCCGGGCTGGCAATGATAATGGATAAGGCCCTGGGGGAAGACGGCGCCGGATTCACGGTTCCGCTCATTGCCACCAACATGAAAACCGACGGCGTGGCCGGTACGGGTGATGATGGCATTGAAGCCTATGTGGAAAGCGGCGTGATTCAGGATGTGATGGTCAAAACATTGGACAATGGCCTTAAAATCGGCATTATCGGGCTGCTCGGACCCGGGGCGGATGCTTACGCGCCGCTGACACCGCCCCTTGTGTTTGATCATGATTACGCGTTTATCCAGGAGCAGGTGGATTCCCTGAAAAATGACATGGGCGCCCACGTTGTGGTGGCCCTGTCCCATTCCGGCATTATTGATCCCAACGCCACCCCTCAAGGGGATGATGTGGAGCTTGCGCGAAACGTCAACGGCATTGATATTATTGCCTCGGGCCATGAACATCAGATGACGCAGGATGTGGTGCTGGAAAACGGCACCCGGATTATCTGCGCGGGCAATTACGGCAAAAATCTGGCCCAGCTGGATGTGACCGTTGAAATCGGCACGGGAATTACAGACGCGGAATTGACCAATCATGCCATTGACGACAGTATAGCCGGTGATCCGGCCATGAATGTGGTGATGGACAGCATCAACAGCAGCATCAACGCGGCCATCCAACCGGTGCTGGGGCTTCAGATTGATTCGGTTATTGCCGGGGTGGGCACGGATAATGTGAACAAGCCTTCCGGGGCGCAGGAAACCGGCATGGGAAATCTGGTGGCGGATTCCCTGCGGTATCTTCTGGGCGGTGCTAACGGGGCCATCGGTATTGCAGCCAACGGCGTGATCCGAAACGGGTTTGAATTCGGCCAGCAGGTGAGTTTTGCCGATATGTACAGCGTGCTTCCCCTGGGCATGACGGTGGATCCCGCCGAGCAGGATGTACCGGGATATCCCCTGCTGCAGGTCATGCTTTCCGGCGCGCATCTTAAAAATATGTGTCAGTTCAATGCCTATATTACGGCCGCCCGGGACAGCACGTTTACGGCAAATCTTGCCGCATCCGGTGACGCAGCCCTTATGGGACTGGCAGGGGCTTTAAGCCATCTCCAGTCAGATTATTTTCTCAATCTTTCCGGGATTCAGTACGCGCATTTTGACGCGGCCGGCGGATATACGGTGGTGCCGGGATCTGTGAAGATTTACAACGGGTTGGATTTTACCTGCCAGATGCCGGCAACGGAAATTGTGGACGATAATCTATACCCCTGCGTGTTTGACATTTACCTGTTTATGATGGTGCAGAGCGCGGATTTGCAAATGCTGTTGACGGCGCTTAATCTTCCCATCACGCCCCTGGATACTACCGGAGATCCGGTAACAATGGCCACGATGCTGGATTCCCGGCTGGACCGGGATTTGTCAACGGCCGGAATTCAGGAAGTCAAAGAATGGATGGCGCTGCTGACATTTCTGGGCGCGGATGCCGCGGCCGGGGGATTTGAAAATCATGTGATCCCGGATGCGGTGTATGGTGATGAAGCCCTTGAATCCGGAGACAGCAGCCGGATTACAGAGGTTCCCATGCCGTGATTCTGGGAATTGGCTTAACCTTTTTGTAACCACCGAGGGCACAGAGATCACAGAGAAGATAATTTTTACATCAGCAAGATACCTTCTCCGTGGTCTCAGTGCCCTTTGGGGTTGGTTATAAATAGGACAGGGCACTTCTCTTCATCGTTTCATTCCCCGGGCAGCCGCAATTCCATGTCTGCTGCCTGAATTTCCCTTTCCATTCTGGCCGCATCCCAGCCCAATTCTGTTGCGGCCACGGCTGCAATTTTTTCCAGCATTGCCATGCCCGGGTGGCCGATCGTGCCCACACCGGTGCGGCGCAGGAGAATGTCGGTTAAGGTTTGGGCGGATTCTTCGCGCACGGCATAGATGACGGCGGCCATGATCTGGCCGTCTTTGCAGATAATTTCCTGAAGCCCCGGTTCCTGCCGGGCCAGATCAAATACGGCCTGGCTTTCCGTGCCGTAGTTTTTGCCGACAAAGGCCACGGTCGCGGGATCAAAATTGGAAAATCGGGTGTTCAGGTCCTTCATAAAAGCGGCCATATCCGGAATATCGCAGCCGGCCAGCGGGGACTGGTCCGTGATGCAGGATTTTGGCGAACGGTTCAGCTTTTTTTCCACCATTTCCAGCACATTTTTTGCCAGATGCCGGCTGGTGGTGTATTTGCCGCCTTCCACAGTGATGAGGCCGTCAAACCCGTCTTCTGCGTTATCATAAATTTCATATTTGCGGGAGGATTCATAGGTGCCTTCGGTCTGGTCATCCACCAGGGGCCGCAGGCCGCCCCAGGCATGGGCCACATCTTCATAGGCCAGGGTACCGTCGCCAATGGAGGCATTGGTGTCGTCAATGAGTTCCTGGATGCTTTTACGGCTCACCCGGTAATCGTCCGGGTCTCCTTCGTAATCTTTGTCTGTTGTGCCGATGAGCTGGTACCCCCGCCAGGGAATGGTGAAAAAATGCCGGCCGGCCGGGGTCCACATGACCACCGCGTGCCGGGTTTTGAATTTTTTCGTGAGAATGTGGATGCCCTCGGACCGCTTGATCTGGTGTTTGGAAGCGCCGGTGGCGTCTGCCAGGTTCAGCACAATATCGGCCCATGGGCCGGCACAGTTGATCACCAGTGCGCCTTTTATGTCCGTTGTTTTTTCGTGCAGCAGATCCTTCACCCGGACACCGGTAATTTTGCCGTCGTCTGCGTGCAGAAAATTTTCCACTTTTGCGTAATTGGCCACATCCGCGCCATGCCGGGCCGCTGATTTGATAAACGCCAGGGTCAGACGTTCCGGATAAATGCTCTGGCAGTCATGGTAAATGGAGCCGCCGGTCATGTTTTTTGTTCGGACTTCCGGCTCCAGGCCCATGATGTTGTTTCTGGCAAGCCACGCGTGATGGGGAATATGTTTACCCGGATCCCAGGTCCGGTTCCGGTCATAGGAAAGGATATCATAGAGGGTGAGTCCTGCCCGGAGAATCCATTTGTTGCGCTTGAGATCCGTATATCCGGGTACCAGAAAAGGAATGGGATGCACCAGATGACCGGCAATATTTTCAAGGATCAGCCGCTCTTTTAAGGATTCCCGGACCAGGGAAAATTCCAGATTCTGAAGATACCGGAGCCCGCCGTGAATGAGCTTGGATGTGGCAGCCGATGTGGCCCAGCCATAATCCTTTTTTTCCACCAGGGCCACGCTGACCCCCCGGACGGCGGCATCATAGGCCACGGCCGCGCCGGTAATGCCGCCGCCGATGACGATGATGTCATAGAATTTGTCTGTTTGGTTTTCAATAAAACGGTTGAGCATAGAGCGTTGGATTCCTTTCGCAAAGGGGGTCTGTCTATGGGATGGATCGATAAAAAGCCACTCAAAATTGTCGCGTTTTAAAAATAAATCTTTTAACCACAGAGATCACAGAGAAACGATTCTTTTATTATTCCAGGAATGAACCAACTCCGTGATCTCAGTGCTCTCTGTGGTTAACAGGTTATACTTTTTTTATCATCAAGATTCAAATCGTTTCAACCGGGTCGTCAGAAAGATTTTTCCGGCGGCTTTTCAATGAAGGCAGGATCGGGTTCGCAGGCGGACTGCTGTTCGCACCAGTCGCAGACATTGGCCAGTTCGTCAATCTGGGTCCGTTCGGAGAGTTGGACCCGCGTGCAGTAGGCGGCCCGGCCGATGAGATGGGCCGCCACCGGAGCGGTGAGCAGCAGAAACAAAATCGCGGCAAAGGACCGCAGGATGGTGCTGAGGTCCATGTAAAAAGCGGCCAGGGCCAGAAACATGAGCCCCCCGCCAAAGGCCCCGGCTTTGGTGGCCGCATGCATCCGGATAATGGTGTCCGGCAGCCGCAGCATGCCCACGGAAGCAATCAGGCAGAAAATACCGCCGCTGATCATCAAAAATCCAACCACCCAGGCCATCATTTGCCGTCCTCCCTCGCCGTGCCGTTTTCTGGCGGGTATTTGCCATCCGGCCCGCGCCGGGCCAGGCGTTCCCGAAACCGGGCCAGGGCCACGGTGCCGAGAAACGCAATCAGGGCATAGCTGATGGCCACGTCCAGAAAAGATTTTTCTCCCGTATAAATGGACAGGGCCGCCAGATAAGAAACAATGAGCACAGACACCAGGTCCAGGGCCACAATGCGGTCTGCCGGGTCCGGACCCATGCACAGGCGGATAAACGCGAAAAAAATTGCAAGGGTTAACAGGATCAGGGTGATTTCCGCGCAAAAGGTGATAATGGTGTTTTCCATAAACCTACCGAATGGCCTCCAGAAGCGGTTTTTCGATTTTTTCCTTGATTTCCCGGCGGGCAGATTCAATGTCGTCCAAAAACATCACATGAACAAAAATCATGGAGCGGTCCGCAGATACATCCAGGGTGAGAGAACCCGGTGTCAGGGAAATCATGTTTGCCAGCAGCAGAATTTCAAAATCGGTGCTGGCATCCAGGGGAACGCCGATCACGGCCGGTCTGCTGAAATGACTGGGGGTGACCACATCCCACAATACCCTGAAATTGGATATGATAAGCTGCCACACAAAGCTCACCATCAGCATCAGCACATTCGGCACCTTTCTAAAATAGGTGGCCGGGCCGTAAAGAGGACGGGTAATCCAGAGGGCCAGATAGCCGATGAAGAATCCGGCGATAAACCCGGTCAGGCTGATTTGGCCCATGATCGCGGTAAACCCCATGGCAAGTACCAGATTCAGAATAAACAGGTGACTCATTTGGCCTCCTTATGGCAGTGGGCCCAAAACCGCCCGGACATAAATTTCCGGATGGGTGAGTTCAAATGCTGCCTTTTCCGCCAGGGCAATAAATGGCCCGGGAATGAGGCCGATAAACACGGTGATGGCGGCAAGGGCCGCAATGGGAATGAGCAGCGCCCTGTCCAGCGGGGCGGCTGCGGCCGCTTCAGCGGAAAGGCCGCGGGCATTGGCCGGCCGGGGCTTCCAAAAGGCTTCTCCCCAGATTTTGGTCATGGAATAGACCGTGAGCAGCCCCACCACCACGGCAGCCGCGGCCGATCCCCAGGCCTGGCTTTCCAGACTTGCCTTGATGATCAGCATTTTGGCCCAGAATCCGGACAACGGCGGAAATCCGGCAAGGGAAAACGCGGGAATGAAAAAAAGCAGGGCCAGCCAGCCGTTGTTTTTGTAAAGATCCCCAAGATCGGCAAGGGCAAAGGAACCGCCGGCTTTACGGGCGGCCCCGCTGATGAGAAACAGGTTGGCTTTGACGATCATGTGGTGCATGAGGTAAAAAATCGCGCCGGTCAGGGCCAGGGGCGTGAACAGGGCCAGACCGAGCACCATATATCCCACCTGGCTGATGATATGAAAAGAAAGAATCCTCCGGAAATCATTGCCCGCGGCCGCACCCAAAACACCAATCACCATGGTCAGCACCGCCATGACCATCAGTACCCCATGGGTCCATGCCACGTCAAAAATAAACACCAGGGTGAACATCCGGATCAGGGCATATACCCCCACTTTGGTGAGCAGTCCCGCCAGAATGGCCGATACCGTGGCCGGCGGGGTGTGGTAGGATACCGGCAGCCAGAAGAACAGCGGAAACAGGCCGGCCTTGATGCCAAAGGCGGTCATGAAAATGGCGGCCACTGCCATGAGCAGCCCCTTGTCCGGCACGGTCCGGACCGCCTGGTGCAGATCCGCCATGTTCAGGGTGCCGGTAATGCCATAGAGAAGCCCGATGCCGGTGATAAAAAGCAGGGTGGAAAAGAGATTGAGCATCACGTATTTCACCCCGCCGTCAAACTGCATTTTTTCCTGGCCCAGCACCAAAAGACCAAAGGAGGCCATGAGCATGACTTCAAACCACACATAAAGGTTGAACAGATCGCCGGTGAGAAACGCCCCGCACACCCCGCCGATAAGAATCTGCATCAACGGATGAAATCCGCTTTCCAGCATGGAAGCAGCAAGATCCGCCCGGGAATAAATGATTGTTGCAAGGCCGAGGACAGCGGTGACCAGGGTCATGATGCCGCTTAAATGATCCGCGGCCAGGGTGATCCCGAACGGCGCCGGCCAGTTGCCCGCCTGCATGACCAGGATGCCCTGGGTAGAAATCGTGTAAAGCAGGACCATTGCGGCAACAGAGTGTATTGCGGCCCCGAAAAATGAGACCTGCTGCTGAAGCCGGAGATGGTTTTTCAAGCCTAATGTGGCGGCTGCTGTGGCAAACGGCAGAATAATGGGAACAACCAGCAGCCAGTTCATGATTTTTCTCCGGAAGTGATTTTATTCGCCGTATTTGCCGTATTCGCGGGCGTTGTGCCGGTGTCCGCCATGTCCGCCACATTTTTGGCGTGGGGCGCTTGATACAGGTCTGCCGGCTCAGATACCCGCATGGCTTCCGTTTCCACCGTGCCCAGGCGCTCGTAGGTTCTGTAAAAAAGGATAAAAATAAAGCTCAGCAGGGCAAATCCAATTACAATGGCCGTGAGAATCAGGGCCTGGGGCAGGGCATTGGCCACCGGCGGTATCGGCAGGCTTTCGCCTTCCGGAATCAGCGGGGGCCGGGCCTGGGAAATGCCGCCGGCAATAAAGATAATCAGATTGACCGCGTTGGTGGCAACCACCAGCCCGAAAATAAACCGGATCAGGTTGCCGGAGAGCATCAGGAAAACAGCAGCCGCCGTCAGGGTGCCGCAGAGCAGGGACAACAGGATTTCCACCTCAGCTTTCCTCCATTTTATCTTCCAGGGCCAGAATCAGGGTTAGGATGGCCCCCAGAACAATGGCATACACTCCCAGGTCAAAGAAAAACGGGGTGCCAAGGGTAATTTCCATGTTGTTGAACAGGGAAATCTGCCACCATTTACCGGTGAGAAAAGGCATTTGCCAGAACATGGGCACCAGGCCGGTGGCGATGACCAGAAAAATACCCGCGACAATCAGCCGGGAAGGCCCTACCCGAAGGGCCTGGCGCACGGATGCGGCCCCTTCGGCCATGGCATACATGGCAAATCCCGTGGCCGCCACCAGAGCGCCGGCAAACCCCCCGCCCGGGGCGTTATGGCCCCGCAAGAGCAGATAGACGGAAAAAACCAGAATCAGGCTCACCAGCAAGCGGGTGGCGGTTTTTAAAATCAGCGACGGTTTCATGGCGTTTCCTTCCGGTTCCGGATCAGGGCCACGCCCGCCAGTGCGGCGGCTGCCACCACAATAATTTCTCCCATGGTGTCGAATCCCCGGAAATCCACCAGAATCACATTGACAATATTGCGGCCATGGGCCGCGACATAGCTGTTTTCTTCAAAAAACCGGGTCAGGGAATCATTGGGCGGTCCGCCGGGCTCTATGAGCAGCATAAAGGTCATCATCAGTCCCACCGTAACCGCCAGCACCGCGTTCATGGCGGTTTTTAAAAATCCGGTATTTCCGGATTTTTGAAGGCCGGGCAGGCGCAGGAGAATAACGGCCACAATGATTACCGTCAGGGTTTCCACCAGGAGCTGGGTCAGGGCCAGATCCGGGGCCCCGGAACGCAGAAAAATCATGGCAATGCCGGCGCCCATAATCCCTAAGGCACAAATGGCCAGCAGCACGGAGCGCGAAAAAACCACTGTAATCGCCGCAACCGCAATCAAAAGCATCAGCATTCCCAAATCCGCCGCCGGAAGAGGGGTATTTGACCAAAGGGCCGGCAATGCCACGGCCCCTCCCCGGAGGTAGCTGAACCCGGCTAAAAAGACAAAAAACGCGCAGATTACATACAGGTAGCGGTGCAGGGACCCGTTCTGGATGATCCGGGTCTGAAAACGGGCCACTTTTCCCACCCCGTCCAGCAGATATTCATAGATTCCCGTGGCATCAGCGGGAAGGGTTCGGAAGATGGCGGCAATCCCCTTGATGGCCGGCCGCCGCCACAGATAAAGCAGGCAGCCCGTGGTGATGGTGACAGCGCTCAGCAGCAGCGGGGGATTAATGCCGTGGTACAGGGCCATTTGAATATGTTCTTCTGAAGGGTGAAACGCATGCACTGCCGGACAGATCAGCCAGGTGCCCACCATGTCCGGAACAATACCAAAAACAATGCCCGTGGCCCCGAGCACCAGGGGGCCAATCCACATGGAAAGACCGGCTTCCTTCACCGGTCCGGAAACGGTGGTGTTTTTATGGATGAACGCCTGCATCATCAGAATGCCGGCCACGGCGGTCATGAACCCGTTGGCAAAGACGGCGGCAAAAGTGGCCAATTCCGGCATCATGGCTTCCGCAAGCGTGCCCTGATACATGATTTCCTTGCCGATAAACCCGAAAAATAAGGGGAATCCGGCCATGGACAGGCAGGCGGCAAACACAGCTGCGGCGGTAAAGGGCATGGGCCGCATGAGTCCGCCCAGATCCCGGATATCCCGGGTGCCGGTCTGGTGATCAACAATGCCGGCGGCCAGAAAAAGCGCGGATTTGTAAAGGGCATGCACCAGAAGAAACGTCATGGCCGCCACCAGGGAAGGATGGGTTTCGCCGCCCAGCAGCAGGGTCATGATGCCGAGTCCGGTAAGGGTGGTATAAGCCAGAATTTTTTTGAGATCTGTCTGGCCCAGCGCTGTTACGGCCCCGAAAATAGCGGTCACCGCGCCAACAATCACCAGGGTGGCCATCCATGGGGTAGTCCCTCCCAGCACCGGATGAAGCCGCGCCAGAAGATAGATGCCGCCTTTGACCATGGTGGCGGAGTGCAGAAACGCGGAAACCGGCGCGGGCGCGGCCATGGCATTGGGCAGCCAGAAATGAAAGGGAAACTGGGCGGACTTGGTAAAGGCCCCCAGAAAAATCAGTACCAGAATGGGCAGATACAGGGTGTGATTTTTGATATCGCCGGCCACAGGTACCATGCGGGAAATTTCAAAGGTACCGGCGGCCTGTTCCATCAACAGAAACGCCACCAGCAGGGCCAGGCCCCCCGCGCCCGTGACCAGCAGGGCCTGGCGGGCGGCTTTTCGGGAGGCTTCTTTTTCATGATCAAACCCGATGAGCAGAAAGGAAAACAGGGTGGTCATTTCCCAGAACACAAACAGACAGATGGCATTGTCCGCGCACACAAGCCCCAGCATGGAGATCATAAACGCATGCAGAAAAAAGAAAAACCGGCCGGTCTGGGAATGACCGTGCAGATAGGTGACCGCATAGAGGGTGACGAAAAACCCGATGCCCGTGACAATGAGCACAAAAAACACACTCAGCCCGTCGAACAGAAAGGACAGATGAATGCCCAGAGACGGTGCCCAGTCAAGGCTGAACCGCCAGGTTTTCCCTGCGGCAAGAGCGGGAATCCGGGCGGCAGCCGCCAGAAACAGGATAAGCGGCAGGATACTGGTGGCCCGGGCCAGACGGTCGGTTGTGCGGGAGCGCGCTTTGGGGGTCATGTGTATTATTTGTCAGCTATTGTTGACGGCTTTGAAAAAATTTCAACTTTTTTGTTGCGCTGCATCCCCAGCTGCTTCAACGGACGCCAAATACGCCTCATTGCTGTGGATTTGCGCGCCTCCCCAATTTTATGAGATTGGTGGCATTTTTTTCTTTGCCGTCTTAATTCGATTTTTTGGTTATCCACTTAACTCAAGTTGATACACAATAAAGACCCTTATTTCATTTCCGGTAGGCACGGTGGCCTGCCCTGCGAACCGGTCGAAATCTCCGGACTGTGTAGGGTCGGCCACCGTGCCGACCGGTCGAACTTGAGCCAAGCGGATAAGCAGATTCGATTTTTTGTTTATCCTGTTTGCTTAAGTTCAGCTATCGAAATCGGTATCGGGATCGAAATCGCTATCGAATCCGATCCCGATCCCGATCCCGATCCCGATAAAAACACTACAGCTTGTGATGGAAGCAGATAACCAGATTCGACTTTTAACGAAGCCGTCATCGTTGAATATTTCCCACTATAAAGGGAGTGCAATGCACCGCAACGCTGGTTTTTTTCACCCAGATCCGCACCATGGTGAACACCTCACCTTCCAGATTGATCAGGTTGGGCAGTTCTTCAATAAATGAAATATCGGATTTGTTGAATTCAAAATAAAAAGTAGTGGTGTAGTAAGGATCCGCCAGCAGAATCATTTTTTTGCCGTCATAGGGATGCTTGTGCGGGGAGCCGGAAAACGGGAGGTGGGTTTCAATCAGGGTTTTCCGGTCTCTGGGCTTTTTGTATTTTTCGATTTCAAATTTTTCCGCTTTTTGAAGCAATGTTTTAATGGGCATCATCAACCTCCGGTGTTGCATTTTTCCAGAACAAGTCCTGTCCGGGTGGGCAGATACAGACTTAAGCAATTATCTTTTGAATTATCAGATTGGTTGTCAAGGGTAAAATGCAGTTGATTTTCCGCGAGCCGTCCGTGGCCGCCGTAACCGGCATCATCTGAATTAAAGATCATCCGGTATTTGCCGGGCGGCGCGGAAATATGATAATCCGTATAGGATCGGCCGGGGTGAAAATTAAACACAAACACAAGCCCGGCCCGTTCAAAGGCCAGCACCTTGTCGCTGTTGTGTTCATAAACAAGCCGGGCAGAAGAAGCATTCAGCAGCCGGCAGGCCCTGGCCAGAAAAATCATGCCCTGGTCGAATTGTTTTAAAAACTGGTATTTGAGCACCGGATTATCCGCAAGGGACCACTGCCGCCGGGCATAGTGGTAGCTCCAGTTGTTTCCCTGCCTTGGAAAATCAATCCATTCCGGATGGCCGAATTCATTGCCCATGAAATTCAGGTAGCCGCTGCCGGCGGTGGCCAGGGTGATCAGCCGGATCAGCTTGTGCAATGCCATGCCCCGGTCCACTTCCAGATTCAGATCGCTTACATGCATGTGGTCATACATGCCCTGGCCCATGAGCCGGAAGGCCAAGGTCTGATCCCCCACCAGGGCCTGGTCGTGGGATTCACAGTAGCTGATGGTTTTTTCATCGGACCGGCGGTTGTTGAGTTCAAACCAGAGGGTGTTCAGGGGCCAGTCTTCGTCCGCGTATTCTTTTACCAGTTTGATCCATAAATCCGGAACGCCCATGGCAAACCGGAAATCAAACCCGATGCCCCCGTCCTGCTCCGCCGCTGCCAGGCCCGGCATGCCGCTGATATCTTCGCCAATGGTTGTATGGGCGGGATTTACCCCGTGGATTACCCGGTTGGCAAGGGCCAGATACACCAGAGCGTCTTCATCCACATCCGGGTTGTAGTAATCATCATAGGAGGTGAAGGCTTTTTCAAGGCCGTGGTCCAGGTACAGCATGCTGGTGATGCCGTCAAACCGGAAACCGTCCACATGGTATTCGTCCAGCCAGAACCGGCAGTTGGACAGGAGAAAATGCAGCACTTCGGGCTTGCCATAATTAAAACACCGGGAATCCCAGGCCGGATGATCCCCCCGGGGGCCTTCATGAAAATATTGATACAAGGTGCCGTCAAACCGGCTGATGCCTTCGGTTTCATTTTTTACCGCATGGGAATGCACCAGGTCCATGATGACCCGGAGGCCGGCCCCATGGGCCGCGTCCACCAGGGATTTGAATTCAAAAGGGGTGCCAAACCGGGAGGACACGGCAAAAAAACTGGATATATGATAACCAAAAGACGCGTAATAGGGATGCTCCTGAATGGCCATGAGCTGAAGGGTGTTGTAGCCGGAGCGGACAATCCGGGGCAGCACGGTTTTTTCAAATTCCCGGAACGTGCCGACGCCGCCTTTTTCCTGGGCCATGCCCACATGGACTTCATAGACAAGCAGGGCGTCCCCGTTTACATCCGGGGCGCTATGTTTCCATTGGTAGGGAGTTTCCGGGTGCCAGACCTGGGCGTTAAAAATACCCGTGTCGAAATCCTGAACTACCCGCCGGGTCCAGGCCGGAATCCGGTCCCCGGCCTCGCCGGGCCAGTGAATGCGCAACCGGTAAAGGGAGAGATGCGCCAGGGTTTCCGCCGGCAGCACGATTTCCCAGGCCCCGGGCGGTTCGCAGGGACGAAGCCGGTAATCCGGAAGTTCCTGCCAGCCGTTGGTTTCACCGATAAAATAAATTGCGGTTGCGTTGGGGGCCCATTCCCGGAAAACCCATTGGTTGTTTTTGAAATGCAGGCCGAAGAATTCATGGCCGGCCGCAAAATCAACCAGGGAAAACCGGTTGCGGGTCAGGCGTTCTTCAGTGGTGATGATTTTCAGATGCCGCCGGGCAATTGCGGGTTCATAGGGCCTGAGCAGGGGATCAAACCGGACGCTGCGCTGGGCCAGATATCTGGCTTTTTCTGTTTTTGTGAAAAAAGTGGCCATAAGCGGAAACATTACTCATGAATCAGGGGCCGGTCCAGCATTTTTTCGTATAAATCAATATAATGTTTTGCCGTTACATTGTGATTGAACCTCTGGGCCGCCTGAATCATGATCCTTTTAATCTGTTTTTCCCGGACTGCGGAAGGTTTTTTGTAAAACGCCATGGCCTGATTGATGGCCCAGAACAGACCGCCGGAATCATAAGTTTCAAACAAAAAGCCATTGCCGGTGTTTTGGCGGATGTCTAAGTGGGCCACGGTATCGTGAATGCCGCCGGTATCCCGGGCCACGGGCAGCGATCCGTAAATGGGCGCAATCATCTGGGGCAGGCCGCAGGGCTCAAACAAAGACGGCATGATAATAAAATCTGATGCCGCAAAGGCCAGCCGGGACAGGTTTTCATTAAACTCACACACTGCCACCCGGTCTTTGATGCCGTGAAAATCCACAATATCCACAAAGTGCTGGCGGAACCCGCCATTGGCCACAAACACCACCTGAAGGTGGTCTTTCCAGAAAGTATCAATGGTATGGTACAGGATTTCCGCCATGAGCGGACATCCTTTTTGAATGGTGTCCATCCGGGACGGCCAGAAGAACAGGGGGGCCTTTGCATCCTGAAGCAGGCCCAGCTTTTTCTGAAGAAACTGCTTGTTTTCTTTTTTTGCGGAAACATGGGTTTTTTCGTCATACTGACGGTGCAGGGCCGGATCAGATGCCGGATGGTAGCTGGGGTCCGGGGCATTTAAAATACCGGTGGCGCAGGCCGCATGATATTTATTGGAAAGTTCCCGGCGCACATGGGGGGCCACAAAATCATGATACCCGTCCACAATTTCCGTTAAAAAGGTGGGGCTCACGGTGTTGACAAAGTGGGCTGCGAAAATGCCGGAAGTGAGAAAATCCACGGCATTGGTGTCCCGCGCGTCTTCGTACTCATCGGCCATCTGCTCGTAATAGAGATGGTCCCAGAAATAGGCCGCGTCAATGCCCCGGTCTTCGATCTGGGCCAGGGTGGTCTTGACGGTATGAATGTTGTGTACGGTGAACAGACACGGGATTTTCATTTCCCGGCTCATGGCCGGCACCAGAGCCGTCATCCAGTCATTGCAGTGGATGAGATCCGGCTTGACCCGGGGCACAATATTGTTCATCACCTCCCGCTGAAAGGCCAAAGACATGCGCAGGTTTTCCCATCCATAGCTGGAATAGACATGATTCATGTAAAAAAAAGCCCGGTCTTCGGCCAGATGAATCCGGTCTTCGGGCATCTGCTCCCGGATCATTATGTGCTGTTTGCGCAGCAGCGGGTCCAGTTGATTGTCAAACATGGCCCGGTAGTGCGGCATGGCCACATGAACGTCCGCTCCCTGCTTAAACAGCGCGCTGATCAGGGCCGCGGAAACATCCGCCAGCCCCCCGGCTTTGGCCACCATGGCATTGGCCAGATTCCCCATGCCTTCGGGGAGATAGGTGGTTTCAGGAGTGACGATCAGGATTCTCGGATTTTTGGTTTTACTTTTTATCATCAGATTAAATAAGTCCAGCAGTAGAAATTATGTTAAGCCCAGGTAATAAGTCCGGGGGAATATTTCAGATGATCATCGCCGGCCGGTATGACCCGGGCCGTGAGACCGAAACGGCCGGCGGCGTTACATAACAGCTCTGTGCGGTACTGGTAGTGCCCGTCCTCCGGGTCGTCTCCGGGATTTTGGGATAAAACCATTTTCTGGATGCTGATGGATTCCAGTTTGTCCACATTTTTAATTTTTCCGTAGCAGAGTTCCACTTCCACTTCCTCCGGCCGGATGGCGCCGAGATAAACCGAAACTGTGACCTCCATCCGGTCTGTTACCCGATAAGGGCCTTCGATGTTCCGTACCGGATACTCGATCTTGATGCCGGGCCAGTGGGTTTTCAGGTGCTTGTGCAGTTCGGCAATCCGCCGGGCCCCGGCAGCATTGTCCCGGGTCAGTTCGAAAAAGTTCCGGGATGCCGGGATATAGGAGCTTGTGACATATTTGTGAACCATGCCGTGGGCACAGAATCTGCTCAACGCCATTTTAATGGATGCCTTCATCATGGCGATCCACAAATTGGGCGTATCTCCCAGTTTGCGTTCGTAAAAGCAGGGGATAACGCTGTTTTCAAGGATATTGTACAGGGCCTGGCTTTCAATATCGTCCTGATAATCGTAATCCGGATATTCATCACCGTTGCCGATCCGCCAGCCGGTGGTTTCATCATACCCTTCGCACCACCAGCCGTCCATAATGCTGACATTCAGCACGCCGTTGGCCGCGGCTTTGATGCCCGAGGTGCCGCAGGCTTCATAGGGCCGGCGCGGGGTGTTGAGCCAGACATCACAACCCTGGACCAGATGCCGGGCGATATTGGGATCATAATCTTCCAGAAAAATGAACCGGTGGCGGATGGATTCCCGCCGCGCGAATTCCACGAGTTTGCGGATGACTTCTTTTCCTTCATTGTCCTTGGGATGGGCTTTTCCGGAAACGATAATCTGCACGGGAAATTCCTTGGAAGTTAACATCGCTTTAAGGCGGTCGGGATCTCTCAGCAGCAGATAGGCCCGCTTGTATGTGGCAAACCGGCGGGCAAACCCGATGGTGAGGGCATCATGATCCAGTATGGAGGCGGCTTCTTCCATCACGTCTTTGGGCGCGTTGCGGCGGCCGTATTGTTTGATCATGAGATTCCGGCAGGTCCGAACCAGCCGGGCCCGGGACATTTCATGGGCCCGCCACAGTTCTTCATTATAGATATCATCCACCCGGTCGATGATTTCCGGGTTTTTCCAGGTGAGCAGATTCCAGTTCGGCGACAGATAACGTTCAAACAGCATGGATTTTTCAATGGAAATCCAGGAAGGGATATGAACCCCGTTGGTAATGTGGGAGATGGGGATTTCTTCCTCCGGCCGGCTCGGCCAGAGCTTGGCCCACATTTTCCGGGCCACCTGGCCGTGAAGTTGGCTGACCCCGTTGCAGAACTGGGACATGCGAAGGCCCAGGGCGAACATGGAAAAAGGTTCATAAGGATTGTTCTGGCCCCAGGAAATAATTTCGTCAATGCTGGTGTTCAGTGGAATTTCAAAGGGTTTGAGATAGGGTTTCACCATATCCGTGGGAAATTCGTCATGACCTGCCGCCACCGGGGTGTGAGTGGTGAAAACCGTGGTCCGGGGCACCAGCTCCAGGGTGGTCGGCAGATCCAGGTTGTTGTTGTGCATCAGGTGCACGGCCCGTTCAATGCCCACAAACGAACAATGGCCTTCATTTAAATGGCATGTGGACGGATAAATGCCCATGGCGTCAAGAGCGCGCATTCCGCCGATGCCCAGAATAATTTCCTGGGCCAGCCGAATTTTGGCGTCTGCCACATACAGCCGGGAGGTGATGTTGCGTTTTTCCGGAGAATTTTCCCGCACATTGGTGTCTATGAGAAAAAGCGGAATCCGGCCGACCATAATCTTGAACACCTGGGCGTGAATGTCGCCGTCAGGGCCGGCAACAGAGATATAGAGGTCGTTGCCGCTGGTATCTTTGGCCCGGCGGATGGGAAGATGGAACAGATCGGTTTCAGGATAATTTTCCTGCTGCCAGCCGTTCTGGTCCAGATACTGATGAAAATATCCCATGCGGTACAGCAGCCCCACCGCCACCAGGGGGGTGCCCCGGTCCGAGGCCGCTTTCAGATGATCGCCGGCCAGTATCCCCAGTCCCCCGGCATACAGGGGGAGGCTTTCGTGAATACCGTACTCCATGGAAAAATAGGCCACGGTTCCCTGAATTTGGGTTTCGGCTTCCAGCATTTCCGGCGGGGCTTCCACCTGCTTTTCAAAGGAGGCCTCCACCCGTTTCAGGTGCGCCATGAAGCCCTCATCATTGCAGATATTTTCCAGCTGGGACTGGGAAAGCATGGAAAAGAACTGAATCGGGTTTCTCTGGGACTGGTTCCACAGCCTGGGGTCCACCCGCCGCCACAATTCAATGGCATCCAGGTTCCAGGACCACCACATATTTCTAACCAGTTTTTCCGCAAAAATCAGTTTTTCCGGAACCTTTGGATATACCTGATAGGTTTTGATATAGCTCATCAACAAATCCTCTTAAACAACCAAGTTAAAGATCCATCAAAGACAGATCACGAAATTTTCACTGCCTGAAAAACCGCTGTTCACATATTTATCAGCTTCCGGATCATTGATCCAGGTTTGTTTGTTGACAAAATACCGGAACTGGTGCTCCCTGTCTTTTTCCAAATCCAGCGTCAGGGTAAAAGCGCCGTTTTTCAGGGCTTTCATGGGCGTGCCCGGTTTGTTCCAGTCGTTGAACTCCCCTGTGAGATGCACGGAGTCTGCGTTTTCCACATCTTCGCAGGAGAGACGAAAGGTTACCTTGCAAACCGGCCGGGTTTTCAGAAATTGTTTTTTAATACTCATGATATCTCCCTCCTTTAAACTTTCGATTAGGGTTCATCGGACATTTTTTTCCAGACCCGGAGCCATTCACTGGCTCCCCAGGCCTGGGCATCGCATCCGCGCTGATGGTGAGGATAATCTCCGTCCAGAATTTCCGGCATCTGACCGGCGCAGCCGGACTCAAAAATACGGGAACTGGAGGCCAGCAGGGCCAGGGCCGTGCCGTTGGCATCATCACCAAAAACCATGGGCCATGCCTCGCAAAAAGCGGGAAACACCCATGTCCAGGCAGTACCGTTGTGATAGGCGGGTTTCCGCCGGGTATCTTCATCGCCGGCATATTGGCCCTGGTAAGGATGATGCGGGGTGTTGAGCACATGGCTGTTGTGGATAATTTCCAGGGGACGTTTTACCGGCCGGTCCGCCAGGCTCCGGATGCCGCCCGGCACCAGAAGCGAGGCACAGTGATGCATCATGGTTTCCCGTATCTCCGGATTATCCACCGCCCCCAGGGTAATGGCATAGAGCTGATTGGGCCGGAGGGCGTCGTCAATGTCCGCGTTTTTGGCCGGTACGCCGGGACCGCCATGGAGGCAGTCCGCCAGATAGCCTTCTGGTTTTAAGTAAAACAGATCCTGGATGGAACCGGCGACCCGGGCGGCAAGGGATTCCCATTTGAGCGCATTTTCCGGATCAACGGTTTCTGCCATAAACTTCAGGGCATGATGCCACAGGGCCTGAATTTCAATGGGATACCCCTGTCGGGGCGTACCGGCGGGGAAATTGGTATCCATCCAGGTGAAATGCGACGGGCTGTAAATCAGTCCGGATGCCGGGTCCATGATAATGCCGTTGGGGGTGCCGGAAATATAATGCTCGACAATAGAGCCCAACACCTGCCGCAGGGGCCGGTCCCCGCAGGGCGTATTTAAAAAATCAACCTCCCGGTGCTGACGGATCAGATCGCGGCAGGCCGCAATCAGCCACAGGGGCGCATCGGAGGTATCGCGATTCGCGGTGTCTGATCCGAAAATAACATTGGGCAGGGTGCCTTTGGATTCAAAGGTGGCAAATTGTATTAAAATGGACCGGGTTTCCGGGATGAACCCGGCGGCAATCAGGCCCCGGCAGACAATCAGGGTATCCCGTCCCCAGTCCAGAAACCAGGGATAGCCGGCAATAACGGTTTTGTGATGGTTTCGGCGGACCAGAAACTGGGCCAGTGCCCGGCTCATGGCGGTTTCCATGCTCTGATACCGGCCCGGGGGAGGGGTGAGAACCGGTCCGTCCGCCAGTGCATGGCCGGCGGGCGGGGCAGCGGTGTAGCCCGGGGACAGCACGGCCGCGGAAAGGGAGACGGCGCAGTCTCCTTTGAGAAAAATGGAAAAATATCCCGGGCTGAACAGATCCGTGTGCGGGTCCATGCCCCGTTCCCCGTCAGACCGCAGATAGACCATATACTGCCACTCCGGTTCCCGGACAAAGGTGCCTTTTGATGCGGTGATGATAAGTTTGCGGTCCGAATGCGGCGCAAACACCACGCCTTCGGACATGGCCGTGACCGCGGCGGGAAAATGGTGCTCCGGACCGGCATAGGCCTTGGTCAGGGAATGAAAATCCCGGTCGTCCACATCCGGCCGGATGATCAGCCGAACCGGCTGCCGGTCGCTCAAAATACCGGGTTTGCCCTCGGCCGGCTCCCGGGTGAAACTCAGCGCGATCTGGTTGCGGTCGGCAAGCATGTGGGCAAAAATGTGCAGTACAATGTGCTGGCCCTGGCCCGTGGGAATGGTAAATTCCCACTGACACCCGGTATCCGGATCCGTCAGGAACCGGGTCAGACAGTTTGCGGCGATTTCCTGGGAAAATCCCTGAAACACGATCCAGGCACGGCACCGGATCAGCATCATCCAGCGGTTGTCCGGAAAATCCGGATTCAGGTTGGCGGCCAGAAATCCGTCGTACCGGCTTTCCAGCTCCCCCCATTGGGCGCTGACCCGCATCATGGCGCCCCGCTGGTTGGTGCCCAGATAGCGCAATGGCTGGGCGAGAAGGTCTTTTCTGTAAAAACCGGTTTTGCAGGCCGCATGCCGCGGCAGGGCCAGATAGAGCAGGGGCGCGGTAACATGGTCCGCCCCGTTGTCTCTGAAAACGGAAATTTTCAGGTGCGCGGTGACATGGGTTTTTTTGTTGAATCGCACCGGAAACAGGGCAAAATGGCTTCCGCTTGCGTCCGCAAGACTTTCCTGCGCAGCCAGGGTGATTTCCGGATCCGTTTCCCGGGCCCGGCCGGGCGTGACGATTCTGGCGCGAAAAGCACCGGGCGCCTGCACCATCAGTACATGGCCCGGCGGAATCATGACTTCCCGCCGGCTGTCAGCCGGCCACTGCCATGTCACCACCCGGGGCGCTTTTGCATCCGGAAACAGGCTGCGGCAGAACCGCGAAGGATCAAGAATGAGCCGGCTTACCGCATCATCCATGTTCAATGCGTCCATATCCGATCCGTTATGGGCATCAAGGACAATTGTGCCGGTAAAAAAATGCACCAATTCCACCACCAGGGCCCGGAACCGCTGTTCCTGTATCCGGTGCGGCAAAAGGATGTGATCCCGGCCCGTAAAAACCCTGTCCAGATCGTCCGGGTCCGGAGATAGGCAGAGCACTTCCGCGGGCCCCAGAAAACAGGCGCCCAGATCGTCTTCCGGGTCGACGGCCACGGACCGGCCGGAAAGCAGGTCAATGGCGGACGTATCTTCCAGGGGAAACCCGGCCCGGTCCCACCTGGCGGTTATGGGATGATGGGTGTCCAGATTCACCAGCACCAGCAGGCGTTTGCCCGTGGGCGGGTGATGCCGCAGCATGGCAAGATAATTGCCATCTCCCTGACGAACGGTTTTGATGGTGGTCTGGTCGAAAAATGCCGGGTGGTATTTGAGCAGCAGGGAAATGCGCTGAATGGCCTCCACCTGGTTGACATCCGCTCCCCAGTTGAGGGAGCAGGCATCGTGTACATTGACTTTTTCCGTGGCAAACCACTCCACGCCATTGGCAAACCCGAATCCGCCGCAGTGGGACACCAGGGCGCACAGGGCTGTGCGCATGGCGGCGTATTCCCGGGACGCAGCGGCCAGGCGATTGTTGTCGTGGGTTTCGGCAAAATGAATCATCAGACCGTCTTCAGCTGAGATATTGTCTGAAAGGGACAGATAGGTTTCGATTTCATGAATATGATAGTTTTGAAACAGTTCCGAGTAGGCCCAGTTAAAATTGGATGAACTTAAAATTTCCCGGGTAACGGAAAGTTTGCCGCCCAGTCCTTCCAGGAAAAAAATTGTGTCCGGAAACTGTTCGCGAATTGTTGCCACAATAAAATGCCAGGCAGGGAGGGGAATCATGTATCCGGCGTCGCACCGGAATCCGTCCACCCCCCGGGCGCACCACAGCAGAAACACATGGGCCATGTATTTCCAGAGGGCTTTGTTGGTATAATCCAGCCGTGTCAGATCCGCCCAGGTTACCCCCCAGGCACCGGGGGCCTGGATTTCCCCTTCTTCATCCCGGACCAGCCACTCCGGGTGGGTTTCGTGGAGTTCGGCGGCCCAGCCGGTATGGTTCGGCGCCAGGTCAATGATGATTTTTCCGTGCCGGGCGTGCACCGCATCCACCAGCTCAATAAACTGTTCCAAAGGGGTGGCTTTTGGGTCAAACACGGCCAGGGCCGGGTCAATGCCGGTGAAATCAAGGGCCGCATAGGGGCTGCCGAACCGGCCCATCCGGCCGTAGGTGGTGGGCGTCGGATTGATGGGCAAAAGATGAAGAATCCGGCATCCCAGGGTGGTGAAAATAAAATCCAGTTCCTGAATCAGGTCCCGGAAAGTGCCGGAAGGGGGAATGACGGTGTATCCCTGCTGGTCCAGTTCCCGGATGGGCGCCTGGTCAGCGTTTTCATGGTGAAAGGTGCCGGATTTGTTGGGGCCGAACTGCCGGACAAAGGCGTTGTAAATGATATTGGCGCAGCACAGGTCCGCGGGTTCCACATTAATGATGGTGTTGCCGCCTTCCGGCCAGACCGGGATGGACGCATTTTCCGGCAGGAAATAACATTTGGCCTCAAAGTGGCCCACTTCACAAAGGCCCACGGTGATTTCAAATTTTTCAGGGCTCACCTGGGTCATGGGAATATCGTACCAGGCCCGGCCAAGGGGAGGGACTTCAGAAAGCACTGTCTCCCGGAGTTCCTCCCGGCAGGTTCTGGCATGTCCCAGGGTGGTCCGGAGCCAGGCCTTTCCTTTGCGGGGCGGGTTTGCATAGGGGTCCGGATAAAGCACAAAGGTAATGGTATCCCCGCGAAATTTTACCCATCGGGTGCGGGGCGGCGGTGTTTGTTCAGGTCGAAAATCTGTCATTTGTCTGATGTACCTATTAAATTTCAGCAGCTAAGCCATTTACAGAAGGTTTTTTCTAAGAAAACGTCGGGGTCATGGACTGTTATAACGTGTTGCTGTGACAGTGTATCGGCGCAACAGTGGTTGAGTGCAAGCACGTACATGCGGCTGGTCGGCGGCGTATATTTAATGATTATCAGATATAGAAATTTTCCACAATTTAATTTTAAGGACTTTGTAAAGGGGTCATTTGCTTTGCTGAAATTTTTAAGGTAATTTTGCATGTCAGATGATAGCTAATGCAACTAAAATGCCAGTTTTTAGAAAAGTTTACAATGCCTTATGCTATATAATTAAAATATATTTCAAGCAGTTAGAATTAAAATAGCAACAGGGGGACAATTACGGGAAAAACAGGCGGCCGGGATGTCAGGTTTTTTGACACATTGAAAAGCAAGGCGGATATTTTTTGGGTTTGTCTTTTCATATTTTTCTGGTAAAGTCGGTTCAATAAAAAAAATTCAGGGATGGCCGGCACCGGCGCATTGCTTTATTTTGTGTACATTTCAGTGGTAACTAAAAACCCCGTTTTTTTTTACAATCAAAAAAAGGAGACAAAGATGACCAAAGCAGAGTTGATTGACTACATGGCCCAGGAAGCAAAAATTACCAAGGAAAAAGCTGGCATTGCGTTAAATTCCCTTATCGACGGGATTCAGGAGGCCCTGAGCACAGAAGACGGAAAAATTCAGTTAACCGGATTCGGCACTTTCTCAAAAGTCCACCGCAAGGCGCGCAAGGGCAGAAATCCGGCCACCGGCGCTGAAATCGACATCCCGGCCCAGAACGCGGTCAAATTTAAACCGGGTAAAAAGTTAAGCGACGCAGTGGAATAACCGTGGGATAAGCATGGAATAACATTGGAAGAACAAAAGCATCTGCCGCTTCAGCCTGTTTTGTAAAACACGGCTGAAGCGGTATCAACATCAGATTCAAACCTTCAGGGCCGGATCCGGCAGCTTCCCGTTTCGACCGTCTTCATAGCATTTTTTCCCATACCAGTTCATCTGCCGGCAGATGCCCCGGATAATGCTGACCTCCCGGGCTCTCAGCGGCATACGGGAAAAAAACACCCGGAGTTTGTTCATCCAGTAATCCGGGTTGTCCGGCAAAATATAATCAATGCGCACCAGCATGTCTTTGACCTGATCATACATTCCGTCCAGTTCCTGCCGGGACGCCAGGCGCGGGGCAAATTCCGCCCCCGGCGCTTTGACGGCCTTAAAAATTTCATAGCAGATGATCATCACTGCCTGGGCCAGGTTGATGGATGAAAAGTCCGCGGTGGGGATGTTGACCAGCACATGGCAAAGCCGGATTTCTTCATTGACCAGCCCCCGGTCTTCAGGCCCGAACACCACGGCCACCTGATTGTCCTGTGAAATGGTAACAAGCTGCCGGGCCAGATCCCCGGGCTTGCGCACGGCCTGGCGTTCCCCTCCCAGCCGGGCCGTGGTGCCCACCACATAATTCATGGACCCCACTGCCGCGGCCAGATCCGCGTATTGTTCTATCCGTGCCACCATTTCAGCGGAGTCATGAGTCGCCAGCCGCAGGATTTTTTCCGTGTCATAATTTTCAGGCGCCACCACCCGCAGCCGGGAGAGCCCCATGTTCCGCATGGCCCGGACCACGGAGCCGATGTTTTCCGGAAACCGGGGCCGGTTCAGCACAATATGAATATTATTCAGGTTGTTTTTCTCTTGCATTATGATTTTTTACGCTTTTCCGTTGAATTGTTCCTGTAGAAATTCTGTAAATGCCCGGCAAAGGGGAGACAGGTCCCGGCCTTTGTGCCGGGTCAGATAAAAATTCCGTTTCAGATTTACACCCTTTACTGCCAGGGCCTTGAGGCTGCCGGCGGCCAGCTCTGCCTCCACGGCCAGGGTGGATAATATGGAAACCCCCACATTGTTTTTAATGCCTTCAATGACCGCGGCCGTGCTTCCCAGCTGGGCGCTGATCTTGAATGCCGATAAATCCCTGCCGGTTTTGGCGAAACTTTTTTCAATGGATGTCAGGGTGCCGGAACCCGGCTCCCGGATAATAAACGGCACCCGGCTCAGCATGTCAACAGTGATCCGGGATTTGTCCGCCCACTGGTGATTTTTCGGAACAATCAGGGCCATTTCATCTTGTGTCAGTTTTTCCTGCAGAATCTGGCTGTGATCGCTTTGGGCGCCCACAATGGCAAGATCCAGGCGGTAATCCAGTATATTGTGAATCATTTGATCGGTATCGCCGATTACAATGGAAATTTTTGCATCCGGGTATCTTTGAATGAACTGGCCGATTTTCCGGGGCAGCAGGTAATTGCCCGGAATGGTGCTGCCGCCCACAGACAGCCGGCCTTTGACGTTTCCCAGAAATTCAGCCATGGCGGTATCGGTTTCCTCAAAAAGCGCAAGAATTTTTCCGGCATATTCATACAACAGCAGCCCGGCCTGCGTGGCAAGGGTTTGTTTGCCCAGCCGGTCCACCAGGCGGCAGCCATAATAATTTTCCAGTTCCTTGATGTGGTTGCTGATGGTGGGCTGGGTCAGATTGACAATACGGGACGCCTTTGAAAATCCCTTTTCTTCGATGACTTTTTGAAATACTTTTAAATGCCATAAATCCATGACGTTTCCTCTGAACCGCTAACAGGTGGATAGATTTTATCTATGGAAATAAATTTTTTGATAGAAAATTACAATTTGTCATATTGGTGAAAAATATATATTTTTTTTAACGTTAATGCAATCATAAGGGTTCTCCCAGGCGCCGCAAAATCTGCCTGCAACAAAAAAGGAAAAAATTATGAAACAGCCAGTTAAACAAATCGATGCCCGCAACCTTTCCTGTCCCGCCCCGGTACTGGCGGCCAAAGAGGCCGTGGAATCAGAACACCCGGCCGTGATTCAGGTGCTGGTGGACAATGCGGCGGCCAGCCAGAATGTATCGCGGTTTTTGGCATCCCGCGCCTACCAGGTTGCGGTTGCGGCAGACGGAGTTGACATCCGGGTCACCGGCACCCGGGAGGGGGATGCGCCGGAAGATGTGGGGGATAAGCAGGGGGGTGCAGCATCACCGGTTTCTGAGGGTTCAATGATGCCGCACCCGAACCCTGAAACCCAAAAAATTATGGTCATGATTGCCACGGACTGCATGGGTCACGGAGATGATGCGCTGGGGGAAAAACTCATGGCGAGTTTTGTGAAAACCCTTGGGGAAATGGGCCCGGAACTCTGGCGCCTCGTGTTTGTCAACAGCGGGGTCAAACTGACCACCCAAGGGTCCGGGGTGCTGGAGGACGTCAAAAAACTGGCTCACAACGGGGTTCATATTCTGGTCTGCGGCACCTGCCTGATGCATTTTGATCTTTTGGACGAAAAACAGGTGGGAGAAACCACCAATATGCTGGATATTGTGACTGCCATGCAGTTGGCGGACAAAGTCATTAATATTTGACGGCTTCGTAAAAAGTGCAAATTCCTTGTTGCGCTTTCATGAATATTTAACCGGATGGTTGCTGCTCAAAATGCAGGCGTTCGCCGTTCAGTTCGTCCACCAGGGCGGCCACGGTCCAGTTCTGGGAGGTGGGGGTCAGGGTGGCCCACAGGGGCCGGGGCAGGCCGGTTTTTTTAAAAGTGGCCATGGTATAATGAAGTTCCTTTTCCGTGAGTCCGCTCATGACAATGGCCGGCATCAGGTTGCAGGATTCTGCCATGCCGGTCTGGTGTTCCCGGCTCAGCATGTTTTTCACCAAGGTTTCGCCGTCTTTTTCACCGGTAAACACAACGGAAATTTTTTTAAATTTTTTATCCGCAAACATTTTTAAAATGGCAGCTCGGTCCTCAGCGGAAAATCCGCATACCAGAATGCCTCTGGGGCCGAACATTTTTTGATGGGATGCGCCGACTTTTTTTAAAGACTGGTTCATGGGACTCCTTGTGATGTTTTTCAGGTTAACGACAGCATCAGATGTTGACTGTTTTTCCATTCACGCAAAGAATACAATTTGTTTATCCGGTTAACTTGTTTGTCCGGTTGATTTGTTTATTTGGTTGATTTGTTTATTTGGTTCGATCAAGTTCAGTCATGGCAATCGCTATCGGGATCGGGATCGCTATCGAATCCGATCCCGATTTCGATCCCGATTTCGATTTCGATCCCGATAAAAACACGGCAGCTTGACCAAAGGGGATAACCCAATCACACAAATGGCCTGCCGGGATTTATGATAAAAAACAGATACCATATTTTTTATGATTTTAAAAGCACAGGAAATAAGGTAACACGGTAAATTTGTTCTGTCTTTTTTTGAGGCAGGCGCGGTGGCCTGCCCTACGAACCGGTCAAGGCCTCCGTGCGTTGTAGGGACGGCCACCGTGCCGTCCTGTAATATGACAAAAGACCTATGGTTATGGGCTTTGAGGGTAGAACAAATTTACCCTGAATAAGGTAACCGTAAAAACTCAGATTCAGACAAATCCGCAAAAAAAATGAGTTTTGAAAATCTGATTATCAGGTAAAGGACACCCCCCATGTCAAACCGCAACCGTCTCAACCAGCAGATCCGGTTTATCGTTGAAATAGATAAATTAAAGCAGATTGTGCGTCAGTCCTGGCTCACTGACGGCTCCCGCCGGGAAAATTCCGTTGAACATTCCTGGCACCTGGCAATGATGGCCATGGTGCTGGCGGAGCATGCCAATAACCCGGATATTGATATGTTCCGGGTCATCAAAATGGTGCTGATTCACGATATCGTGGAAATTGACGCAGGCGATACGTTTTTGTATGACCAGGAAAATACCGAAAGCAAAAGAGACCGGGAAATCGCGGCAGCCGACCGGATTTTTGCCCTGCTGCCCGCGGATCAGGAAGCAGCGTTCCGGGCCTTGTGGGAGGAATTTGAGGCCCGTAACACCCGTACCGCGAAATTTGCCTATGCCCTGGATCGGCTTCAGCCAATGCTTCACAATGTAATCACGAAGGGAAAAGCCTGGCAAACCCATGGGATCACAATTTCTCAGGTCATTGACAAAAACCGGCCCATGGAAGAAGGCTCGGCAATTTTGTGGGAATATATTTCAGGACTTCTGGATGAGGCGGTGGAGCAGGGGTATATTGCGGAATAGCACCAATAATCAATAGCACCAATCCTGATTCCGGTTGCGGTTCAATGTCATTAACTTAGGCCATATGCGTAGGGGAGGGGTTTATCCCCTCCCGGCATGGGTCGCCTTTTTCACGGGAGGGGGTAAACCCCTCCCCTACAT
>JAABSH010000012.1 GCA_011390465.1 Desulfobacteraceae bacterium | reverse complement strand
ATATTCTGCATAAAGCTGGAAATTACCGCCACGGTAATGGAAATTGCCGTAATAATACCGGAGGTGCTTTTCCCGGCAATCCGCAGCACCGGCGCCACCAGCTTGTTGATAACGCCGGTGCGGTCCAGACCGGCACCGATAATAATCACCGCGATGATGGAAACCACGGCATTACTGCTCAATCCCACAAAGGCTTCTTTCGGCGTCACCAGGTGCAGCAGCGGCAGACTGACCATCATTAAAATCGCCACCACATCCACCCGGACCCATTCTACAATAAAAAGGAAGATGGCCAGCCCGATCATGGACATCACCAGAATCATATCAAGTGTCAAAGGTTCCATATTCACTCCGCTTTAAAATTTTAAGGCCATTTTTGTAACTGTTCACGGGGTCAAAGTTTCAAATTTTTCGTAAATTACTGACTAATAAACGTTTGCAGGATGCCGCAGATGCGAGGCGCCGGGCATGAAGACGTCCTCTTCGTACTTCAAGTGCCCGGGAACAAAGCAGATGCGGTATCCTGTGAACGCTTACCTTTTGCTCACCGTCAGCAGCGGGCACTCCAGGCTGCCCACCACGCCGGCCATCCAGTGCCGCTGACCGGACCGGTTCCGGTCCGGCAGATCCCGGCCGCTGCCCCAGACAATCGACTGAAACGGCGGCCGGTCGGCCAGAAACTTCATGAGTTCCTGGGCCGGGTCACCGATCTTGAGAGCGGAATTGACTTCAATTCCTTCCTGGATAAAGGCGGGCAGGCAGTCGGACAGAATCTTTCCGCCCCGGATTTCGATATTTCGGATGGTGTTTCTTTTGGGACCGATAAGGGTGCGGCCGGCAAACGACATGGGGACGATCATCAGCAGCGTGACTTTTGCATCAATGCGACGGGCAAATTCCCGGGCATAGACCAGAGCTTCCGGAAAAATTTCTTCGTTTTCAAATACCAGTAAGATATTACGGAACATTGCCGCCTCCTGGCAGGTATTGGACTGCAAAAGGCCTGCCAAGGCGAAAAAAAATTTTTAACTATTTGAATTTGATTATAATTATTTCTAAACAAGAAAGACTACAGGGATCGGAATGTTGCAGAATGCAACGGAATCAAAAATCAATCCGGGAAATGAGAGGTAAAACAGGACGCGGAACGCTTTGTTGCAAAAACGAACACCGGCGTTGCAAAAACGATTATGCCAGGCCGTATTTTTTCATTTTGCGCCACAACGACGCACGGTCAATACCCAGGATTTCAGCGGTTCGGGTACGGACCCCGCCGGTGATATGAAGCAGATGGACGATATAGTCCTGCTCCAGTTCGGCCAGGGTCATAAACTGATCGTCCGGGGGCCGGTAGGCCTGAAGCTCAAACGCGATCAGATCCGGCGGGAGATCACATACCCGGATCACGTCGGCCGCGCACACCGCCACGGCCCGTTCCAGAATGTTTTCCAGCTCCCGCACATTTCCGGGAAACGCATAATTGCGCAACAGGGCCATGGCATTGCCGGATATGGCACGGATGTCTTTGCCGCCTTTTCGGCTCAGGCGGCTGAGGATATGATAGGCCAGCAGCGGAATATCTTCCTTGCGGTCGCTTAAGCCGGGCAGTTTGATGTTGACCACATTGATACGAAAATACAGGTCTTTGCGGAACACCCCGGCGTCAACTGCCGCCTTCACATCCACGGCGGTGGCAGATACGATGCGCACATCAATGGGGATGGGACGGGTGCCGCCCACCCGCATCAGCTCGCCCTCCTGAAGCACCCGAAGCAGTTTCACCTGCATGGAATGCGGCATTTCCCCGATTTCATCGAGAAACAGCGTGCCGCCGGAGGCCGCTTCCAGCAGCCCGGCGCTCCGGGTCTCCGCTCCGGTAAAAGCCCCCTTTTCATGGCCGAACAGTTCATTGTCAATCAGGGTTTCATTCAAGGCCCCGCAGTTAAAGGCCATAAACGGTCTCTCAGACCGGTGGCTGGCGGCGTGAATGGCCCGGGCCACCAGTTCCTTGCCGCTGCCGGAATCTCCGGTGATCATCACGTTGCAGTCCGTGGGGCCGATCTGCCGGATAATGGAGACCACCTCACGGATGGCAGTGCTTTCACCGATGATGACCGGAACAGAGGGTTCGCCGGTGCCGGCGCCAACACTCTCCGCAGCAGCAGATCGGGCGCGGACACGGGTTAAGGCCTGTTCCACCCGGTCCCGGACCTGATCCGGGGTAAACGGTTTCTCCAGATAATAAAATGCGCCTTCCCGGGTGGCTTCCACGGCTCCGTCCAGAGACGCGTAACCGGTAATCAGGATCACTTCCGTTTCCGGAAACCGCGCCTTGACCCGGGACATTAATTCCAGGCCGCTCATGGTGGGCATCCGGACGTCGCTGATCACCAGATCACAGGATGTTCCTTCAATGTGTTTCAGCGCCCGCTGGGGGCCTGAAAAGGCTGCGACCGAATAACCTTCTTTTTCAAGAATCCGTCGAAGCTGCTTGAGCGTAATGGGTTCATCATCAATAATAACAATATGCGGTGTCATCTGGCGGCCTGCCGGTTTTATCATCCGTTACCATAGGGTGTTTTATTTGCAGCAAACTGATTTCTTTAAATGAAACTATCTGAAACAAATGTTAAAATCAACAATCTGGCCGGGATATTTTCATTCAGGCAAAAAACAACCTGTTCAAACAAACCAAAACAGGGCCTGGCTGCCGACAGATCAACGTATCCACTGCCGGCAGGCAAGCCCTGCAAAAGTTATCAGGCCCTTATCTGAATTCAGGGTTGTATTTCTGATTATCCGATACGGGTGTTCACAAAACAATCCCGATACCGCCATCGCCCCGCTCGGACGAAAAAAACCAACTTACCGGCATCCCGCCCAGACACGCTTTTTGTCCCAGTAACCCGGGCGTTTTTCAATAATGATATGCCGGCCCGGCACCCACTGATGATGGCGGTTATAATGGCCGGGATTCCATACCCGTTCACATACCGGTTCCACCCAGATTTTTCGTTCTTCCCAGTGGTCCTTGGGGCGATGCCGGTCATAATGGCGCGGCTTATGGCAATCCCGGTCAATCACCACCACCCGCTCCCGGGGCGTATCCCACCGGTCACTGTTAAAAATTGCACTTCCCAGAATGGCGGCCCCCACACCAATGGCCACTCCCTCCCACCGGTGCCGCTGCTTTGAGCCGGCAAAGGCCGCGGGAACACTCATTGTCAGAAAAAAAATACCTGTCATCATTAGCGTAATAATCAGGGTAATAATCTTTTTCACAGGTCACCTCCTTGATTTTGGTGGTTGTCCTCAAGCGCTGTTCCTGCTTCACGGTCATGCGCTTTTGCAGGGCCGATACCGAATTTAGCGCTTATTATTTCTTTAATTGGGTCTTTAGTTCCGCAAACGAATTGATCTCCTGGTCCACCAGGGCAATGGCCCGCCGAACCACCTGATTCAGCAGATCAATTTCATCGGCATTGTTGCCGATGGCACTTTCCAGGGGCTTATAGGACCGGCCCCGCTGGGCTTTGATGTCGCTGATTTCTTCGCATCCTTTTTCAGAGAGTTCAATCAGGTGAATCCGCATATCCTGGGTATCCACTTTCATGTCAATTAACCCCAGTTCCGTGCGGAGCTTTTTGATGTCGGTGGACAAGGTACTCTGTTTTACCCCGGGGAAAAAATTTGCAAGTTCCGTCATGCTCATGGGCCCCTGGGTGTTGAGAAGCTCGAGAATCAGTATTTCCCGGTCCTTTAAAATTTCGGCATCACTGTCGGCCATTTGAATCGCCCGAAAAATTCGCATTTTAATGCCCAGTTTGGCAATGTTGGTAAATAAATCCGTCAGCATGGGTTTTTCCTTATTTTTATTTTTAAATTTATTAAAAACAAATTATTTAGTTTTGTCAAATTAAATATTTCAAAAAAATGAAATATTTTATCAAACTTATACTTTTTCCCCTTTCATCCGTCCCGGCGGCTTGCGATATTCTAACTATTTCAAATACCTGACACGGGCTAAACCTCAGACAGGGGCAATTATCCTGATTTGCAGACCAGCTTGTATTGACCCCTGCAAAAAATTTCCGTATGGAGGTAGCAAACCGGTTTCCTGAAAAATCAAACCGGGTTAAGGGTTGCGTAAAAAGTGAAAAATCGTTTTTTCCGGCCGTGGCTGCTTACGCGGGCATGAGGCAGGGTGGTACTTTTTTGCTGTCTGAATTCGAGTTTTTATGGTTGCGTCAAATATATTGAAATAAAAAAAACCTTAAATGCCAACACAAAGGCCCCTGAGCCTAAGGAGCAATATAATGAAATTACCCAAAAATGTAAAAAAAAAATTGGAACTTACCACCGCCCAGATGATCCGCCGGGTGACCGTGCAGCAGGTCATGATCATCATCGGCGCTGTGCTTGGGGCCCTGGGATATGTTGTTTTTCAGCTCCCTCACAATATTGCCGCGGGCGGTGTTTCCGGATTGGGTATTGTTGTTAATCACCTGACCGGATTTCCGGTTGGGCTGTTTTTCTTTTTGTTCAACATCCCCTTGTTTGTACTGGGGTTCTACTGGCTGGGACGATGGCAGTTTGTCTGGTCGAGCAGCGTTGCCGTGGTGGCATTTTCCATTTCCGCGGATATCTTTTCTCACTTTATGCCCATCTGGATGGACAATCATGCGGTCACCGAAGACGGACTGCTGGCAGCCATTTATGCGGGCGTCCTTTACGGGCTGGGAACCGGTCTGATCTACCGGTTTGGCGGCACCATCGGGGGGACCTCCATCACGGCCCGAATCATCTACAACAAAACCGGATACCCGATGAGCCAGTCCTATCTCTATACGGATCTGGCAGTAATTCTGGTGGCCGCAATCGTATTCCCGATTGAAATCGCCCTGCTGGCGGTGATCACCCTGATTCTGGTGGGTATTTTTTCAGATTTTGTGCTGGAAGGCATCAGTCAGACACGGACCATCACCATTATAACGGAGCACCCGGATCCGATCCGGCTGGCGATAATCAACGAATTGCAAAGGGGATTAAGTCATTGGGAAGTGACCGGAGGATACACGCAGGCCAATCGTACCATGCTGTTTTTGACGGCCATGCGCTCCAGGATTTACGATGTGAAACACATTGTATCCAGTATTGACCCGGATGCATTCATGGTAGTGGGTATTTCCCAGCAGACCTGGGGCGGATTCAACGCGCCCAAGCTGGA
The DNA here is from genome assembly GCA_011390465.1 of Desulfobacteraceae bacterium. Taxonomy (GTDB): domain Bacteria; phylum Desulfobacterota; class Desulfobacteria; order Desulfobacterales; family Desulfosalsimonadaceae; genus SURF-3. The sequence continues at coordinate 82,467 of JAABSH010000012.1, read as the reverse complement.
TCAGCGCTAACAAAACATAAAAAAAACGGGCGTCGGGGATAATCCCCGCGCCCGTTCGTTTTTAAAACACAAAAAATTTAGTGACCGCCGCGCTTGGATGCCTTGATCGGGTTCAGCTTGGCTTTTTCTTCTTTTACGGTCATGGTGACATGAGTGGCAAGATTGCAGTCGCCGTTTTTCCATTTCAATGCCGGATCCGGCGCTGCCGTGCAATACCAGCCGGTTTCATATTCCTTGCAGCGGCTGCATCCAGTACACGCCTCCACTATCGGATTGCAGGCTCCTCCTTTGTAGGAGCATCCGTTTTTGGTCATAAATACACATTCTTCCCCGTTTCTTATGGTCGTACAAATCATGGTGTTTCCTCCGTTCTTTTTTTCTATAAATAACGGCGCCGCAAGTAAAAAATCGCCGGCGCCGTTATAAAATCATCTGAATTAAGCGTCGAAAGGATAATGCATACCAGCCCGGCCTGTCAATCTTTTTTATGCGAATTTTTTTGGGGTTACCGGTTTGTTACGCTATGGCACCGGCTGCTTATTGTCTAAAACCGCCGGAGTGAAACCTTTTAAAACAAATCTTGATTTACCGCTCAAAACTTGCGATTCTTCTTTTTCAACCTTAAACATAAATTAAAACCTTATTTGTTCCGGCACACCCGCGGGGAACCTATCCATGACCATTGAAAAAGCCATACAGGTGCTTAAAACAGAAGCTGACGGCATTCTCCATCTGATTCAAAAAATTGATGACAATTTTACCAGACTGGTAGACTTAATCTATAAATCCAGAGGCCGGGTAATTGTTGCGGGCATTGGAAAATCCGGCATTATCGGCAAAAAAATTGCCGCCACATTGAGCAGCACCGGCACCCGGGCCATTTTTCTGCATCCGGTGGAAGCCATGCACGGGGATCTGGGAATTTTATCGCACAAAGATATTTTTATCGCCCTGTCCAACAGCGGCGAAACCGATGAGCTGAACATCCTCCTTCCCAGCATCCGCAGCGCAGGGTGCCCGATCATTGCTTTTACCGGCAATCCCCGGTCCACCCTTGCCAGACACAGTGATCTGGTAATTGATGTGGGCGTAGAAAAAGAAGCCTGCCCCCTGGGCCTGGCCCCCACCACCAGCACCACGGCGCTTCTGGCCATGGGAGATGCCCTGGCAGTGGTGCTCATTGACCGCCGGAAATTCACCTCCACGGATTTTAAAAAATTTCATCCCGGCGGCAATCTGGGCCACCGCCTGTCCGCCTACACCACCCGAGACATCATGCTCACCGGCGATGCCGTGCCAAAAGTAGATGAAGACACCCCTATGGCCACGGCCCTGGATGTTCTGGACCGCCTGAAAATAGGCGTTGTTCTGATCGCAAAGCCGGACAATACCCTTTCCGGTATCATCACGGACGGCGATGTGCGGCGCATGCTGGTGGCCAAAGTCAATGTTTTTGAACAAACCGCCCGGGATCTCATGATCGAAAATCCCAAATCCATTGATGAAACCGCGCCGCTCTATGATGCGTTAAATATCATGGAAACCCATCAGATCACCGTACTGCCGGTTATTGACGCGGTTGGGAAAATTGCCGGGGTGCTGCATCTTCATGATATTCTGGGAAAAGGCGCCATCAAATTCAACGGCATGTGATGTTATTGAAACCGCCCTTCACAGCACAAAGGAGCCCTTATGAACCGTTCTCATCCTGAAGATACCCATATTGAGGCCCTTGGCGAAGCCAAAATTAATTCCCTGCTGCTTCACGACGCCATCGGCACCAGTCATGAAATGTTTAAAACCGATGATGACCGGATTTTAATTGATGTCAACCCGGCCACAATCATAGAGAACCTGAACACACCGGAAAATTTGGCCGCTTTTGAACTGGCGGGTCCCCGGGAAAAAATTTATTTTGATCCCAGCAAGCTTAAATGCGCCCTTGTCACCTGCGGCGGTCTGTGCCCGGGGCTCAACAACGTCATCCGGGCCATTGTTCTGGAGCTGCATTACCGCTACCAGGTCAAACACATTTACGGCATCCGTTACGGCCTGGAAGGCTTTATTCCGGAATACCGCCATGAACTGGTGGAGCTTAACCCTGAAAAAGTGGTGAATATTCATGAAATGGGCGGCTCCATCCTGGGCTCTTCCAGAGGCCCCCAGAACATCGAAGCCATTGTGGATTGTCTGGAAAGAATCAATATCGGCATTCTGTTTATGATCGGCGGGGACGGCACCCTCATGGCGGCGTCCAAAATTGTCGAAGAAATAAAAAAACGAAAGGCAAAAATCAGCGTTATCGGGGTTCCCAAAACCATTGACAATGATATCTACCGGGTGGCTAAATCCTTTGGGTTTGATACAGCCGTGGATATTGCCACGGAAGCCATCAAAGGCGCTCACAAGGAAGCCGAAGGCTACCGCAACGGCATCGGCCTGATCAAGCTCATGGGCCGGCATTCCGGATTCATTGCCGCCACTGCCACCCTGGCCCAGCAGGATGTCAATTTTGTGCTGATTCCGGAAATCGAATTTGACCTTGAAGGGGAAAATGGTCTTTTTATGCGCCTGGAGCGTCGTCTCAAGGAACGGAATCACGCTGTTATTGTGGTGGCGGAAGGCGCGGGCCAGCGTTTTTTCAAAGACACCACGCCGGAATATGATGCTTCCGGCAATCTCAAACTCTATGATATCGGCGTGTTCTTAAAAGATCGGATCCGTGCCTATTTCCATGAAAAATCCATAGAAGTCACCATCAAATACATTGATCCCAGTTATATGATCCGAAGCCTTCCGGCCAACCCCAACGACCATGTTTACTGCGGATTTCTGGGGCGGGATGCGGTGCATGCGGGAATGACCGGGAAAACCAACATGATCATCGGACACTGGAACAATTTTTTCGTCCATGTTCCCATTCCCATGACCGCCGGCCGACGCAAACAGGTCAATCCCAGCGGCAAACTCTGGCAGACCGTGCTGGGGGCTACCGGCCAGGGGGTTCTGACCAACGCGAAAAAATAGGGCTGGACGAATGGCAATCATGGGCGAACGCCGTTCGCCCGTTCGATACTGGAAAATCGCCTGCCTGATAAATGTGATCAGCGTCTCCCGTACGGGCGAATAGCATTCGCCCCTGCGATGAAATTTTCCGGGACGGGCGTATGCCATACGCATTAATGGCATTGCCCCATGTGGCTTTCTTCTCAGGGTAAATTTCCTTTTTTGACAATCTCCACAAACCGCCGGCCCTGGACCTTCAGCAGATAAATATCCTTGATCGCTTCACCGGACGGATCAAATGTTGTTGTCCCCGTGACCCCGGAAAACGGGGGCATGGCGTACAATCCCTGTTTGACCTGGGCCCGGAACCGGACTTCCGGAGGGGTGACCAGATCAAACAGTATCCATGCCGTGTCATAACTCACGGCCTCCATAAACCCGGGGATCAGGCCGGTGTAGGTATGTCTGAACCGGTTCACAAACCGGTTCACCTGCACGGTCCGGCTGCCTGAAAAAAATCCTTCCGGCACCACCGCCCCCTGAACATAGCGTTTTGCCATGTGAATCAGTTTGTCCGCGTGCCATAAATTGGTTCCCAGAAGCTGCATTCTGCTGATATCATAGTACGCCAGCTGGGGAATGATCAGTCCGGCCTTGGCCGGAGAATCCGGTATGAAGACGGCATCAAAATCCACAATGGGGGCCGGCCCCTGTTTTTCCGCTGTTGCTGTTTCCCATGCCCGGCGCCGGGCCTGAATGGCTTCCATCAATTCCGCATGCCACTGGTCGGTATCATAAGCAGTTAAAACATCGGATATGTCCGGGGATTCCCGGGGAAATTCCGGGCGCATGCTTTCATTATACGCCAGCGGTGTTGTGGACGGGGCTTCCACCAGATCTTCGGGAATATCATAATACAACCCGGCCAGCTTTTTAATGGGATCGGCAAAATCGGTTCCGTCCGGATCATAGGCTTCCACGCCCACCACTTTCCCGCCGGCTTGCAGCACCTCATCCCAGAAGCGGTTCATGAAAACATCCCCGTAATTTTCATCCGGATAAAGAATGGCAAACCGTCTGGCCCCGAGGGAGTCGCTGGCATAGTTCACAAGGGTCCGGAGCTGCATGGCAGGGGTGAGAAAATTTCTGAAAACATATTCCCCGGTTTCCGTGATGCCCGGTTTCTGGGTCAGGGCAATCAGCGGTATTCTCAACGCCTGGGCCCGAACCGCCACCTGGTCAGCCGTGGCAATGGGACCGATAACCGCGGATACATGGGCCGCGTTCAGTTCTTCCAGCGCCGCCAGAGCGGTTTCAGGATCAGCAGCCGTGTCTTTTACCAGAATACGGATAGAATCAATGCCCCGGGCCCGGGAAAATTCTGACAAGGCAAATTCAATGCCGTTTAGGGCCTGATGGCCAAAGGTGGCATACTTGCCGGACAGGGGCAGCAGACAGCCGATAATGTGCTGGTCCGAAGCAGCCGAAGCATTTATCGCTTCCATGAATTGTTGTGCGGAGGCAGCGTGTTCATGGCCGGGAAACTCTCTGAGCAGGGTGGAAAACATGGCCACTGCATCCCCTGCAAACCCGGCATCCATGTACCGGAGACCCAGCTGATACATGAGATAGCCGGCCGGATGACGATTTCCCAAATCTGCCAGCGCATCAGACAAATCCGTCATTTCCATCATGGCAAGGGCGGTTTTCATCCGGGAAATCACTTTTTGAATCTCCTCGTCTCCGGATGCGGCCGCAAAAGCATTCAAATAGGCCTGATAAGCATCTTTTGGAAAGTTAAGCGCCATCCAGGAATCCCCGGCAAGCAGTTCCACACGCAGTCGCTGCGCTTGGGAAAGCGGCTGGCGCAGCAATTCCCCGGCCCGGGCAACCCCTTTTTCATATGCGCCGGTTTGATGATGAATCATGAGCTGGCCGATCTCTGCTTCCAGGGCATGGCGGTTGCCGGGATATTGTGCCTGAATCCGGGAAAATATATTGCCGGCGACCCCGTACTGACCGAGATAAACCCGGGCCATGCCCAATTTTACAAGGGCTGCCGGCACCTGCCCGGCATCTGGAAACTGATTCAGATACTGGTGATAGAGTTCCGCGGCAGTATCATAATGCCCGGCCGCAAACTGCTGCCCGGCCGCGTAAAATAATTGTTCCGACGGCGTGCCCTGCCCGGGCTGCACTCCCCGCCGGGCACAACCGCACGACAAGGCCAATCCCATTAAAATAACAATAAAAATCTGTATGTTACGGTTCATCTGCTGGTTATCCGTGTTTGGTTTTTTTGTCTGATCCCGCTCAGTGCTTTTGCTTCTTATAAATCAAAAAAGCAGCCCGCAATCAAGCACAAGAATAAAATATCAGCGTGCTTCGGTCAATATCACCCCTGAAAAACTGATCCTATCATAACGCCTGATAAATACTTTATGTTTATCAGGCGTTATGATAGTCATTAATTTTTATACACCAGAGGAGAATGCGTCAATGCCGCACATTTCAAAACTGATCGCCGCCGGTCTTGTTTTTTTATTATGCTCCGCTGCCCTGCCGGCAGGCGCGGAGCTGTATCAGTACAAAGATCAAAACGGCATCACCCGCCTGACAGATAATATTTATTCCGTGCCTGCTGAATACCGCTGCCAGCTTGAAGCCTATGCTGAAATCAAAAACCTGCCCCGGGATACGGATATCCAGGCCCTTGAAAAAAAGGCGCTGCAACTGCCAGAAGGGGAAAAGACCGTTACCCCGAAAATTGAGCTGAAAATGCCGGTTCCCCTAGATCATCGACCCGAACTGAGCGATAAAAAACCACCGGATAGCCCGCAACCCAAACAGGCTGCTGCTTCATCGGAAACACCCGCTGCCACCTTTGATGATCAAAAAAATATTGCTGAAAAAGAAGCCAAGGAAAAAGACGTCTACCTGAAATTCGCAGTCCTTCAAATCACCCGGAAAACCCTGGCTGAAAAAAAAGCAGCATTAAACCAGAAATTTCAGGAATTGATGCAGGAAAAAGAAAAACTTGAAAGCAGTGTTAATGAAAATAACGAAAAAAGCGTTCTGGAATACAATAAAAATGTAAAAATATTAAACTTAAAAATCAAACACTACAAAAAAGAAAAAAAAACGCTTCAGGCTGCCATTGAAGATTATAACCGAAAAATCCAAAAAACAGGAAAAGATTAAAGCCGCAATTTTGTATCAATTTAACAGATTGTAAAACACGACCCGGAACAAGTATCAAACAAACCGTCTACCAGGCAGTGTCTTTTTCATATCCAGTCTGTATAAGGACATCCCCATAGCGTTTTTTAAACTCCCGAATCAACTTTTCATCAAAATAATTTTGCCAGTCACCGCTTACTCCTTTCCTGTGGTGGGAATTCACATCCTCTTCCCCTCGCTTTCGGCCGACGCGGTTCTCAAAGGAATGACGATTCACCGCTGCAAACAAAGCATCATCCGTAATATCAATATTGCAGTAAGATATGATTTTTTGAAACTCAGCCTGCTCGTCCCGGATCAAATCTTCATACCGCACCATCAGATTTTCGCTATCTATCCAGGTAGTCTGTATCCGTGCTGATACATGAAGTCTTTTATCCATCAAAAGAAGCAGGCCTTCGCTCGTCTTTTTTGCCCTTAACGCATCTCTTAACTCCTGCTGGGCAGAATTCACAATCTGGTGACTGTTCCGCACACTGAAATAAAGGGACACCAGGGTATCCCGCAAATCCCGCATCACAATGAAAATCCGTTTATTTTCCGGAGGATTGGATGCGATAAAAGCTGGCCGGGGCAAATAGACACAGGGATAAATCATCCCTGGCATCATCGGCTTATCCGTGACATGGGCTGCTCCCACCTGGGGGGCGACAATCCGGTTTTTCGCCACCTCGTTTAAAACCGCCAGCACCCACTGGGAGCCGGATTTGTAGTGGGTAATATGAAATACGGAAGGCAACGATTCCGTAAAAGATTTCTTCAAATTAAATTTTTCTTTAACCTTATTGATATATTTCAAAACAGCCCCACAAAAACGTCCTTTTCAACAATGATCCTTTATCAGAGATGCAAGGTCCCTACCAATTGGTATCTTTTTCATACCCTGCGTCGATCAGCAGCCTTCCGGTCTCCTGCTTAAAAATTGCTTTGTGTTTATCACTAAATTGGGTGCGCCACCGGCCGATGGTTCCGCTGTTAAATGTATATGTCCCCCCAAAAAGCGTATCACAGATATGTTCCAATGATTTGGGAGCCTTTTCGATTTCCAGATAATCCCTCAATTGTTCCAGTAACCGGTACTGGCTTTCCCTGGTGCCGCCCCCCTTTTCCCCCACAAGCTGTTCAAACTGCACCAGGAATGCACCGCCCTGCCGTTTCCATTTCATATGGCCGTTTATCAACTGTGCAATCGGCGGCTGAGGTCGGGTTTTGGTGATATCACTGCTGACGCCTTTAATTCCGCAGATAATCCGGTATTCGCGGTCCGTATTCCTGAAAAAGGGATACAAAAGGTGATTTTTTTCTTTGGCGATGTAGTCGGCCCAGGAAAGCACCACGTCTCTGGGGTCACGCATCATCACAAGTATTTTGAAATTCATCTGCTCAAGGATTTGATGAATCTTAAAATGATAGGGTAAGTGGGCCGTGATAAACCGCCCGGCCGGAACAGACTGCAACAGTCGCTTTATCCAGGGAAAATCAGATTGAATATTGATATCTTCACGGCCTTCCGTAGGAAATTCCACATCGTTATCCACAAACTCCGCAATGGTCTTACGATCCATATGCCTGCCGCTGTGATCCATTTTCGGAAACCCCATCAGGGCTTTTGCCAGCAAATGAGTGCCGGATTTCGGCACGGAATCTAAAAAAACAGGATACTTCATTTGTTCACCCGTTTTTGTCAAAAACAGAGGGTTTAAAAATATTCAGGACAATTTTTACGATTTTTTTAAAAGGCAACATGTTCTTTACCTGAGCCCGAAGGACGGTTATTGTTGTATACCGCCACGGCAGTTTTGACATCGCCGTCAAAAACAATCTCACCTTTTCTAAAAACCGTTGCTGTCCGGCAAAACTGCTCAACAATCAGAGGACTGTGAGATACCAGTAAAAGCGACATCCCTTTTTCTACCAGTACTGAAACATGCTCCAGGCATTTACGCTTGAAATCCGCGTCCCCCACGTTAATGGCCTCATCTACAATCAGGATGTCCGGCTCCATATTCGTATACACCGCAAAGGCCAGCCGGGCCAGCATGCCACTGGAATAGGTACGCACCGGTTTGTCAAAAAATATTCCAAGTCCGGCAAACTCCCGGACCTGTTCCATCCGTGCCGCCACCCGGTCGTTAGGGATATCCATAAGCGCCCCCAGCACATAAACATTTTCCCTGCCGGTAAAATCCTGTTTAAACCCGCTGCCCATGGTCATGATAGCTCCGACCCGGCCCTTGATAAATATTTTTCCGGCACTCGGAGAAATGGTGCCCGCCAGAATTCTCAGCAACGTACTTTTGCCGGCACCGTTATGTCCCATGATGCCTCTGGCTTCCCCTTTTTTCATATCAAAACTGATATTCCGCAACGCCCAGAATTCTTTATAGTATGTACTGCTTCTGAACATCTGCTGCTTTAGCCGATCCAGCGGGTTGTCATAAAGCGGAAAAATTTTACTTATATTCCGGACAGATATAACATTATCCGACTTTTTAAAAAAATCGAGTTCGGAAAATCGTTCAGACAACATCCGCAAAATCCTTTTTGCGACTCATAAACCAGGCATATCCGATAAGCAACAATGCTGATGCCGCAATTGTATTGACAATCAGCCAGTACCAGTCTGGAGAGATTCCTTCCAGCACAATACGACGGGCATCATCAACCACTGATGCAATAATATTCAGCCGCAGAACCCAGTGCCATCCGTCCGGAACCATCCCCATCAGCCGTTCCAGTGGAAAAATAATGGCGGATAGAAGAAACAGCATCTGAATCAGACTCTGCATCAGATTGTCGATATCCCGGCTGAACACTCCAAGCACTGAAAGTATCCACGAAATTCCTGTGACAAAAAAAATCAGGGGAAGATATATCAATGGCAGATAGATCAGGGTCCAGTGAATACCCCCCCCAAACACCGCTTCCAGAAACACCAGGACCATCATACCGATAAAAGAATGCACAACCGCTACGCCCATACTGATAACCGGAATAATCTCCAGGGGAAAAACAATATTTTTTACATAGGACTTGTTTATCCACATCAGCCGGGAGGCTTTGCCAACCGCTTCGGAAAACACATTGAACAGAATAAATCCGCAAAAAATCATCTCTCCCACCGCAAAGTTGGATTCCAGACCCCAGACCACCTTTTTTCCGCCCAGAAGAATGGAAAAGACCAGGGTATAGACCGAGAGCCGCAGCAGCGGCACAATAACCGTCCACAGCATGCCCAAAGCGGATCCCCGGTACCGGTCATTTACTTCCCACCGTACAAACTGATGCAGGAGTGAGCCATGACGTTTAATGCTCTTCAAAAGAGACAGCGGATTCAAATACGCTACAAATCCGCCACCTGAAGTTTTGGTTATAATCTTAATGTCTGACATATTCTGATACTGAAATTAACTGCATGTAAACAATAAAAAAACCTGACCCGCAACTATGGATTAAGAATCAGGCGCATACGGGTAATTTTTGTATCCAGTCCTTTGCGAACACACAACTGCTGGATTTCCCGTTTTTTTTCATCCCCATTAATCTGAAACGAGACAATCACCGATTCAATGTTGTATTGATTGATAACCGATTCCAATTGCCGCCCATTGCCGATCACAGGATAACCATTAATTTTTTTTCCTTTTTTTCCGGGATCGTCGTCGATAAACCCCACCAGAGACAACCCCAGACTGCTGTTGGTCTGGATTTCCCGAAGCATCATCTGCCCACCAATACCAGCACCGTAAATCAGGGCGGGTTTTCCGTTCCGGTTGCCCCGGCTGACCCATTCATCCAGCAGCCTGAAAAAAAACCGCGAGAATGAAATAAAAATCAATATGATGGCCCAGTAAATAATAAACACGGCCCTGGAAAAACTCTGAAACCGATACAAAAAAAGCAAAACCAGCATTGTCAGCACGGTGCCGCCGGTAACACCTTTAACATAAACGGCAACATCCCCGAGCCGCGACCCCCACCACAAGCGCTGATAAACCCCGGAGATATACAAACTGAATATCTGGCAGGCATACAAAATAGGAAGGGATTTTATAAAAAAATCAAAATCCTGCCCGATTGCGCCGCCGAACCGTAACAGATAGGCTGCATAATAGGCAATGGTAATTAAAATTAAATCCATTAAAACCGACAGCAGGGTCTGGCCGTAACCAATTTCTATCCATCGGGGCAGTAAGGTTTTTGAGGATCGGTTGAGCGTATTGGAATCTTGTGAATAAACTTCCACTTTTGCCAGATACGCCCAGAAAAACAAAATCAAAATCAGATAAAGCGTAACTATCACCCAGCTGATACCGGCATCCAGAGGATGGAGACACATGGCCAGAAGTCCGGACAAAAAGGCGAAAACATATAAAACAATCACGGCTTTTTTTTCTGAAAACCCGATGGCCACCATCCGATGCGAGGAATGATCCCGCCCCCCCTGAAAAATGGACCGGTCAAACAATTTTCGCATAATACTGACAAACGCCGTATCCAGAATCGGTATCAGCATGATCAGGCAGGGTATGGCAATAACGGAAAGCTGATTAAAAAAAGGAGAGGCCTGTGTTTTGGCGGGAGTTTCCGATAACGCGAGACAGGCCATCATAAACCCGATAAAAAGACTGCCAGCATCCCCCATGAAAATGGATGCCGGGTTGAAATTATACACCAAAAATCCCAAAAGCGCACCGATATAGGCCGAAAGCATCAGCTGGACCGGTATCGTCAGCGGGCTAATGGTACCGATAACCTGCCATAAAAAAAGGAAAAAACCGGATATACAGGCAACACCGGCAGAAAGACCGTCCATATTGTCCAGCAGGTTAAAGGCATTGGTAATACCCACAATCCAGAAAATACTGACAAGCAGGTTAGCTGTCCTGGAATCAAACCAGCTGAATTGAAACCCGAAAATTACCAGCACCGATGCGATGATAACCTGACCGATCAGTTTATACTGCGGATTAATTTCAGTAATATCGTCGACCAAACCCAGGAAAAACATTGCAGCACCGCCTATTGCAACAGGCAAAAGCGGCTGAAGAACCTGCGAATACGAAAAAAAAAGGCCCGACACCACCAGCCATGCAACCATCATGCTGACAAAAATACTGACGCCACCAAAAAGCCCGGTGGTTTTTTGGTGCCACCGATCAGCTCGCGGCTCTGCCACATAATGATATTTAACAGCAATATGCCTGACAAGGGGAGTAAGCGCAAGCGCACCGCCAAGTGCGATAAAAAATGCAGCACTGTAAGCCGTAAGCGGAATCATTGTTAAAGATAATAATCAATAACGCTTTGAATGATGGAATGAAGATCACCGCGGGGCTCAAACCCGATCAATGATCTTAATTTGCTGATATCCGGAGACCGGCGTTGCATGTCTTCAAAACCCGGACCATAGGCGCGGTCATAGGTGATGGATTCAATCTCCGAACTGCTTTGGGTCATCTTTTTCACCATCAGCGCAAGCTCCTTAATGGTGATCTCTTCTTCATTTCCCACATTAATCACCTGCCCCACCGCCGCAGGCTCCGCCATTAAACAAACCAGGGCTTCCACCACATCGTCAATATGGGTAAAACTTCTGGACTGGAACCCGTCCCCGTAAACAATGATGGGTTTACCAATCAATGCCTTCTGCACAAAATTCGGCAGCACCATGCCGTATTGGCCTGTCTGCCGAGGGCCCACAGTATTAAAAAGTCTCGCAATAATCACCGGCAGGCGTTTTTCTTCATAATAGGCCAGGGCCAAAAACTCATCAAAGGCCTTGGAACAGGCATAGGCCCACCTGCGCTTGGTAGTAGCCCCCATCAACCGGTCCGTGTCTTCCTTCAACGGAGGCGTGCCGTTGCCATTCATAATTTTGCCATATACTTCGCTGGTGGACGCGATTAAGACTTTTTTTTTGTATTTGTTGGCCATGGAAAGCACCATTTCCGTGCCCTTGACATTGGTCTCCAGGGTTTCCACGGGACGATTCATAATCAACTTCACACCGACCGCCGCAGCCAAATGGTAAACCTGATCGCATGCCGACACCATCTCATCCATAAGGCGTTCATTTAAAATTGTGTCCACAACCAGCTTAAACCGGCCGTTATTCTGGTGCTGCCGGATATTTTTCATACTGCCGGTACTCAGATCATCAACTGATGTCACATCATGACCGTCACGGACCAGCCTGTCCACCAGATGAGAGCCAATAAATCCCGCTCCTCCCGTAATCAATATTTTCATAAATCCAGCCCTGTCTTTATCCTTTATTTTTCAAAGGACGCCTCGAGTTAAAATACCATTAGCGCAGATACCGGCGGCGGAGCCAATGAAGCGCCATTAAAAAGCCTGCACGAGCCGTCAATCCCAGCATTACCAATATTTTGGCGCTGCCCGGAGTAGACGGGTAATATTTATTGAACAGATAATAGGCACTTTTGTGAAATTCAACCACAGCCCGGGTCAGGTTCTGTTCACTGCTCACACCGATATAATGTGTTACGGATGCGTTTGGGTAATAAACCACTTTCCAGCCTTTTTTCGTCATCCGGCGACACCAGTCCGCATCCTCCCAGTACATAAAAAAATTACTGTCCAACAGACCAACCTCCTTCACAGCCTTGCTCCGGACCAGCATACAGGCACCGGACAGCCAATCTACCGGAATGGGGGTTTCACCATCAGATGCCTTGTTTAATATATTTCTGCATGTGACCCGGTTATTCGGAAACAATCGGGTCAGCAGAGAACTGCGGCCGAAGAATGCCGTAAACGGCGTTGGAAAAGACCGGGCTGACCCCTGAATTTTCCGGTCATGATCATAAATTGCCGGCCCGAGGATTCCCACATCTGAGTGGGATTCCATATACGACAGCATAGAAGCGAAAGCGCCCGGTGCTGCAATGGTATCCGGATTCAGGAGCATCAGATACGGGGAGCTGCTTTTTAGAATACATTGGTTGACAGCCTTTGCAAATCCAATGTTCTTGTGGTTAGCAAGCAGTTGAACCCCGGGAAACATGGCCGCAATCCGCTGGGCATGGTCCCGGGAATTGTTGTCTGCCACCAAAACATTGATTTGAATGCGGCCTGCTGCTTCTGCTAACGACCCAAGACACTGAATTAGACAATCCGTACTGTTATAATTAATTATGATAATATCAAGCAAAGGATACGCATCCTGAATACATCTGTCCGTGAATCCATTCCAAATCCAAGTTTTACCGCTTTTCAACGGTTAACTTTGGCCTGCATCTCTGCCTCAAATACCGTAGCAGGGTCAGTCCATCAAACAATATACTGGTGGTGTGCCCGAGCAGCTGATGCCGAATCAAAATTTCTTCCCAATACCCGCGAAAATTTCCGGCCATGGATTTCCCCTGACCGCACTGCATGATGGTCAAATCAATATACTGATGTCTTGCCCCACACCTGTACAAAAATAAATTTAAATGATAATCACCAGATATTTGATAAAAACGCCCCGGCCCGTGCTTGCCAGAGCCGGTATACCGATAATGGTCAAACAAATCCCGCCGATAGAAAACACCCTGATGGGGCATGGTGTTTTTCATATACAATTGTCTGTTGAATCTGCTGGTTATCTTTTTTCCGTCACTTCTGATAATGTTGCCGCAGATCAACTGTATACAGTCAGGAATTTCACTATTTAAAAATACGGTTTCAAGAATTTCAGGATGAATAAAACTGTCATCAACACCGGAAAAAAACAACCAGTCTCCCCTGGCCATATCAATGCCTTTGTTCATGGCGTCATAAATCCCGTTATCCGGCGCAGAAACCCAAAAATTTATTTTGGCGTCTGATAATTTTAAAATAGTTATCGTATCATCACTAGAGCCGCCGTCAATAATTAAAAGTTCGATTCTTTCATAGGTTTGCGCATGTATGTGGCGAATGTAATTTTCTACCATCCTGCCACAATTCAAAACCGGGGTGATAATACTGACCAGCGGCATTACCGGGCCACTGGTACTGGATTTTTTTCTTTTATGCCTTGCAGATTCCATACCCGTACGGTGACAATCATAAAAATGCGATTATTTCCCAGTTTTCCTGTCCCAAACACCAGATGGCAACCCGGCGGCACGGGGCTTCAGATACCGGCATGTCAATAGTCAGGACATTCCCCCGGGCATGTATTGTCTGAAAAGATTTCCCGTCAATTTCAACATTAAACTTTGCATTTTCAGGAAAAATATTTAACGTCAGGGACTGGGGGGAAAAATCGTGATAACACGGAAACTGAATGAGAGCACAGCCGGCTACCCGGGCCTGCCATGGGTAAAAGCCGTAAAGGGGCAAGGATTTTTTTTTAAAAAATTTCTTTTTCAAATACCTGGCGCCTTCCAGTAAGTGAAACACAAAATTTTCCCCGGCAGATCTATTGCTTTTAAAAGACAGGTCAAACCGATAAAAGGCCGGCCATGATACCGGCAAAAGCTGCCCGCCGTATTTTCTTCCAATTTTCCATATTTCCAGATATCGCCGCTTGCCCCCGCTCAAAGTTTTGGTTTCCGGGTAATAACGAACAGCAGCCAGCACATCGTGCAAGCGTTCAAACCGGGCACCACAGGCTGCCAACCGGCACCAGAGGTCCCAGTCCATGGCATATGTTAATGCAGGATTTATGCCGCCAACTGCATCATAGGCACTTCGCCTCACAAAACAGGCCGGCTGACAGATAAAACAGGAAAACGGCAGTTTTTTGGAATCAAAATCCTCGATAGCAGGAAAATAAGATATAAATGCGCCATCCGGCCTCACATGAACGGCATCGCCGTAAACAACATCCACTCCTGGATTTTTTTCAAAAAAATCCAAAACCTTATTCAAAGCGCCGGGGAAATAATAATCATCTGCATTCAGCCAGGCGATAACCTCTCCGTCGATCCGGCTGAACCCCTCTCTGATGGCATGTGCCTGCCCGCCATCCGGACCGGATTGAAAATAAGTGATAATATCTGAATATTTCTCTACAATCTCGCCAACCCCATCAGAAGAGCCGCCGTCCATCACCGCAAGCGCAAAGGAAACATTTTGGTGACAAAGGCTTTCCAGCGCATCCGGCAAAAAATCGCTCTGGTTCAGATTGGGGATGACAATAGAAAAATGCGGCATGGGGATTCAATCAAATTGACGGCTTAATATCTCAATAGCCCGGCCCGGTAAAGTTTCTGATAAAACACATGCCGGGTAAGATATTTTTTAATGTTCTGATTAATTTCCGCCTCAGATACGGTACGGCCAAGACTTCTTTTTCTGAGCTGCTGCATTTCCCGATCCCCCTGGCTGGAAATTTCCGCAGATGTTTTCTGGTGGGGGTGCACCCGGAAGGCCCCCAGAAACCGGGGCAGACAGACAATTTTGGCACCGGCTTCCCGAAATCGTAAAATCAGATCCCAGTCCATGGCAAATTTAAAATTTTTATCTATAAAACCGCCGGCTTTTTCCCAGATTTCCCGCCGCCAGAACATGGTTTCCTGAGGAATGTAATCCGCCCAGGACAGCACCGCATCATCATGAGGCGGCATGACCCAGCGGCCGATCTCCTGGCTGTATTCATCCACCAGCACCCGGTGGCCATACACCACATCCACTTCCGGATGCCGGGCAAAATAATCAGCCACATAATAAAGCGCCCCCGGCAGCAGCAGATCATCAGAATTCAGATAGGCCATGACAGCGCCGGTGGCATGGGCAAACCCTTTGTTCAATGCATCGGATTGCCCTTCATCTTCAGCAGATTCCCAGCGCGCCAGTTGATCTTCATATTCTTTAAGAACTTCCACAGTACCGTCATTCGATGCCCCGTCCTGAATCAGATACTCCAGCTTCGGATAACGCTGCTCCAAAACACTTTGAAGGGTCCGCTCAATAAAATCCGCCTGATTGTAAGAAGGCGTAACAATGGATATCAGGGGCCATCCCCCGGGCGGAAACTGCTTTTCCTGTTCTCTGGAATATTTTGGAGGGATTTTCAAGGGTCGGGGCGGATAATGATACAACAGTCCCAGACGAGGCTGAAGCCATTGGCGAAGCCGGTCTTTGATCCGGCGGCGGCGAAGCGCGTTGATGGCGTTTTCCTGCTCCTGAATGACCTGAAGCCGGGATTCGGAAATCGCCTCCACTTTTGCAATATGTCTGTCTTTTTCTTCATAAAGCGCTTTCAGTGTTTCGATATGCTTCTGTTTTTCTACATTTTCCGCTGCCATGGCAACACGAATGGCCTCTTTGGCATCCTCAAACTGCTGAAGGACAAAGAGTCGCTGGTCCGCCACAGATGCTATATTTTTGATTTCATGCTGCTTTAGCTGGATTTCAGATTCCTTGGATTCAATTTCCTTTACCAGGATTTTATTTTCAAGGGAAATGGAGGCAATTTCTTTTTCCTTCGCCTCTATTTCAGCCAGAAGCGCCTCGGTCTGCCGATACATATCCGCAATGGTCAGCCAGTCAACTCCCTTCTCATGAGCATATTTGCGAATATGTTCCCTGATATGCTCCGGACAATACACCAACACGTCATTCAAGACCATCAACTCATGGCTGCCGGATATTACTTTCAACAACTGGATGATTTCATTCAGATTCGGCCATTGGGTATAATCATGCGGGGGGCCGGGAGGGCTTAAAAAAAGGCGGGCATCATCAATCAATATCACACTGTTTTTGTTGAGGTTCTCAATAGCCTTGAGTTCCCCCGCCAACGTGCACTGGGAGGTCTTTCCTTGTGTGGCCTGGGCATCGCACCAGTGGGAATCCAGCCAATACAAAACCGATCTGTCTTTTATCTCAGACTGAAGCCGCCGGATCTCATCAGGCGCATTGCCACAAACAATCTGCACCATCGGATCTTTTAAAAACCGATCCCTTGCAAAATCAGCATAATATTCAGACAGCTCCACGGAATAAAACGCTTTGAAATAGGGTTTGACGCGGTCAATGGAATCACCTTTATACGTTCCGGTTTCAACAAAAACATCAAACGGCAGATGCCGGCTGAAAAACTCCACAAGATCTTTATCAATGGAGAAGCTGATCGCTCCCATGTATTATAACTCCATTACGCCTGTTTTTTTACATCTGAAATTTGTCGATACGCCTGAACTGCTGCCGGACTTCCATATACCACAGCATTTTCCGGCACATCCCTGGAAACAATACTTCCCGCGCCTATTACAGCGCCATTTTGGATCTTCACTCCAGGTAATATCACCGCATGCGACCCAATCCACACATCATCACCGATAATCACCGGCGCAGCTTTAATTGTTTTCCACATTTCCGGCGCATCATAATCATGGGTCAGGGACGTAATGGCGGTATGGCTGCCGATCATGCACCGGGCGCCGATAATGACCCGGCCGCCGCACCACATATGCACGTATGGTGCCACAGATGTATTGTCCCCTACATCCAACGCTTCCGCCCCATAAAAAATCACCGGATGATACAACGTCACATCTTTGCCGCAAAAATGCATGGCCGCTTTTAGCTGCCGGTCTTTCTGTGCCGAAAGCCAGTGACTGATAGCAGTATACAAATATAAAGATAGCTTCCTAAACATAGTTATATAAAATTTATGTAATATTTTTTCACTACCAGTTTAAATCAGATTCATATCCGGTTTTAATCAAAACATCGCCAAAGCGTGATTTAAACTTTTCTTTCACAGACAGAGAAAAATAATTGCGCCAGTCTCCGGAGATGCCCTTCCGCTGGTGGGCCTGAACATCTTCTTCACCGGGATGCCTCCCCGTAACAGTTTCAAACCGGTTATAATGAATAATCTCATGCAGTCGTTCACGACTGACCGGTATCTGGCAGTGATCCACAATTTTTTCAAAACCACCTATTTCATCGGAGATAAGATCCTCATATCGAATCATCAATGCATCATCATTCATCCATGAGGCCTGAATATCTGCGATATAATCAAGAATATTTTGCAAAAAAGCCATGATACCGTTTTCATCGGCATTATTCATGCGGTCATAATGTTTTCTCAGAAAAGGCGGATCCAACAGACCATTATATACTGATCGTTCACCATCTCCAATCCAGGCGGCCAATCCTTGTTCCACGGATACCTTATTCAATATTTCACGGGATTTAAATTGCCACGGAAAATGAAACGCATGACTGATTTTCCAGCTGAAATATAAAGACACCAGCGTATCTCTGAGATCACGAATCACCACGAAATGTCTGCAAGGCATTTCTTTTCTGCGAAAATTAATCCAGTTTTTCAGATAAACGGACGGGTGGACTATCGCATACTTTATCCCCGATCTTGAAAACAAGGGCTGAGCTGCTGTAATATGATTAAAATCTTTTTTGGGGACATAAACCGTCAAATAAACCGTTTCCAGCTTGATCGGCACATTGTAAAAAAAAGACAAATCAACATCCGGACGCTGGAATCGATCCAAAGCACAATATTTTAGAATCTCCGCCACCCACTGGGATCCGGCTTTATGATGGGTAATATGAAAAACTGTGGGAAAAGTTTGCATTTCCATTCCAAAAAAACGTTTCAAGGACAATCTGCGTCCAGTTGATTGGAAACCTTCCAAGTCCTAAAGACAAAAATGACGGGCTGGCGCATGTCGAAAGCATAGAGACCTCTGACACATAAAATCCTTCAATTTATCAGCTTTCCCTTATGGCATAACCTTCGGCATGTTTCAATAAAAATACTTGATATTTCGCGTAATCCTCAATAATTTAATCAAAATTTATTAACCCCCACACAATTGAGCAGTAATAACTTCCAATGGTATCCTTTAAAATTCATCAGTTTTTTCGTCAATCTGTCTTTTTGCTGCTGCTCATGACAGTTGTCATCGCCGCCTACATTGACGCCATGGATGCGCCGTTTGTTCTTGACGATCCCCGGGTGGTGGAAAGAAGCCTCAAGATAAGGGATATTTCCAATTTTCTGGATGCTCGGGAAATTTTCAGCGCACGTCCGCTCGTAAATCTCAGTTTTGCGCTCAACTATCAGATTGCCGGACTGGATGTCGGCATCTATCATGCCACCAATCTGCTCTTTCATCTCTTGAACACATTTTTGGTTTTTTTTCTGACGCGCCAGATTTTCTCTCTTTCCCTGAAAACAGAAAAAACAGACAAAACTTTTGCTTCCGTAGCGCGACTGGCTCCTTTTTTCGCGGCGAGTCTGTTTGCCCTTCACCCGATCCAGTCCCAGGCTGTCATCTATATTTCCCAGCGAGCGGCCCTGATGGCCTGCTTTTTTTATTTGCTGTCCACAATTTTCTATATCCAGGCCCGCATGCTGCAAAAAGAAAACCTTCAAAACATCAAATCCTTTTTATTTTTTGTCTTATGTATCCTGTTTGCAATGATGGCTTTTTTATCCAAAAAAAACGCCGCCAGTCTGCCATTAATGATTTTAATGATAGAATTAATGATTTTTACGGATTTTCGTTCCAGAGAGATAAAAAAAATTGCAATTCTGCTCATAATAATCAGTTTCCTGGTTCTTTGCTTTGCCTGGCTTGCGGGAACGTTCGGGGGTAACCTTACCGGTGTTTTGCAGCGTATCGACCGCCTGACCCGTGAAACCACGGAAGTCTCCCGCTGGCAGTATCTAATGACACAGTTCACCGTTATCCTTTTATATATGCGCCTGATCGCATTTCCCAACGGATTGAATATTGACCATGGCTATCCCATGAAAAATGAATTTTTTCATGGCTTCACACCCTACGCATGCTTAATTCTTCTTATTCTGTTGATCCTGTCTGTAATATATGCCAGAAAATTCAAAATTATCTCTTTTGGGATCTTCTGGTTTTTTATCGCCCTTTCCGTGGAATCAAGCATTCTGCCGATCCGGGACGCCATGTTTGAACACCGGGTGTACCTGGCATTGCCAGGGATCTGTATGATTTTCGCTTTTTTAATGCTCAAATTCGCGCAAAGCCAGAAAGTATTAGCTCTTTTTATTTCAATCGGAGTATTTTTAATTTTCGCCATCAGTATTTTCATAAGAACACAGATCTGGCAAAGTGAATTTTTGTTGTGGCAGGATGCAGCAAAAAAAGCGCCTCACAATGCAAGAGCCTGGAATAATTACGGTGATGCGCTTTTCTTAAACGGCAACCAGCAGGCTGCCTTTGCCGCATTTAAAAATGCCATTGCAGCCTCTCCATCTTACGCATGGCCTTATTGCAATCTGGGAAAAATTTATGTCCAGAGAGGCAGCTTCAAGAAGGCGGAAGCCCTTTTTCTTCAAAGCATTGAACGGCTTCCGCGATTTGCCGAGGCGCATAACAACCTTGCGGTGGTCTATATGAAACAAAACCAAATCGAAAAAGGAATTCGATATTTTGAAAAGGCTGTGCAGATCGACAATGAACAACCTGACACGCATTATAATTTGGGTAAGGCATACCTGGATTTAAACCAGCCTGACAAGGCAATGGATCATTTAATGCTGGCAGTTACCATCAAACCGGATATTTATCCGAACGTCGATTACCTTATCGGGGCTATCTGGGCGATGAAAAGCAAACCAAAAAACGCAGCCCGATGGATTTATCGGGCACAGCAGAAAGGGTTTGACAAAGCAATGGAATTTATTGAAAAAGATCCACGGTTTGCATCCTGCCGATCGGATGTCCTCCTTAACCTCTCTAAATTTTATTGATACGCATCTCTTTGGAACGGCTCAGTGGACACAATTCTGTCATCGCTCAATGGCAAACATTTTTTTATTGACTAACTGTCACATTGTGATAGGTTTTCGATAATTTTATGCGTGACAGACATAAGCCTTTCTTTACAAACTTCAGCACGCGACACAATGTGAATCAATATACTGAAAAAAGAAGTTAATACCCTATACGATAAAAAATCAAATACTTATCCTCAAATAAAACATAAAAATGGAGATTTTAATGAAAAACCAATTATACAATTTTTCTCGTGTGTTACCTCTTTTTCTTGCAGCATTAATGCTTTTGGGAAGTATTCTTATCCATCCTCTGCCGGCAAAAGGAGCCTGAGGCGGCCCACCGCTGACCGTGAATGTCAGCCCTAAAAATGCCGGAAATATTACCTTGCAGGGCTCGTCAGGCGATTACAAGACACCGACCTCCTATCCTTCTGAAACATATACCTGCTTTCACAGCAATGAAATTGTTACACTGACGGCCATACCCAAAAACGGCTTTCAATTCCGATACTGGGATTTTAATTACTGGCCATCAGATCTCGATGAGAGAACGGATAAAACATCCAGTCTTATATCCTTCGCAAATACATTTTTGCTTTATGACGGACATGATGATGTGACTTACGATGACCCACGAGAAATAACCGCTTATTTTGAAGCCGTGGCAGCTCCTCCGCAAGCCCCGGAAAATGTTTTGGCAACAGACGGCACGGAAACAGAAAAAGTCCTCATAACATGGGATATTGCGGGAGGCGCAGCTTCTTATTCAGTGTACTGGGCGGATTCAAGGCAGGGCGAAAAAAGCTGGCTTGCAAACACATCGGCCACCACATACACAGACACGCGTACTTATGGCGATAATGTTTATTATTATTGGGTCAGGGCTGAAAACCAGTATGGCGACAGTCCTTTCAGCGCCCCGGATTCCGGTTATGCACATGTGGATGTTCCGCCGCCGCCGCTTTATGAGCCGACAGATATCACCCCGGCAGAAGCCAAAAAAATGCTGGATGAAAATCCGGCCATTATTGTGGTGGATGTCAGTGATCCTCTTGATTTTAATGCCAGCCACATTTTATGTGCTGAAAATACGGAGTGGGAGGGTGTCTTCAGCACCATAAACATAGAACGATTTCTCGGTTTTGAAGATTTTTCGATTATCCTCTATGACCAGGATGAAAAAAATAGCGGCTATGCTGCTGTTCTCATGGCCGAGAATGGATTCTCCGCCGTCCACCACATGGCCGGCGGGCTTGATGCCTGGATCAAAAACGGATATGAGACAGTAAACGACAAATTTAGTTGTGAATGTTCCTTACCGCCCATGGCCTTGGCTGGGGACGATACAACGGCTGCGGAAAGCATTCAGGTTCAGTTGGACGGCTCCGGTTCCAAGACGGCAAAAGAGGACGCACTGACCTATAACTGGTTCTATGACGGTGATAAAGATGTAAGATTTGACAATTCTGATGCTCAAAAACCTTTCTTAACAACTCCTTACGTAAATCCTGGCGGTGAAGACCTGATGATTTACCTTACGGTAACGGATACCCAGGGCAATCAGGATACAGACAGCGTCAAAATAAACGTCACCTGGGCAAATTCGGAACCGGTGGCGGATGCGGGTACGTTTCAATCCGCGCCGGAAAAAGCCACTGTTACTTTAGACGGCTCTGCCTCCTGGGACCGGGATGACGGTATCAATTCCTGGTTGTGGGAACAGACTTCCGGCCCGGCAGTGACCATAAAAGACGCAACATTTCAAATCGCCCGTTTCTCTGCGCCGGATATTGACACACCGGAGGCTGAACTGATTTTCCGGCTGACCGTGACAGATAAAGGCGGACTTTCGGATTCTGCCGAGGTTACCATCCTTGTCACTCAAAACAACACACCGCCGGTAGCAAACGCTGGACCTGACCAGACCGTTCTTGAGACCCAACCGGTTCAACTAGACGGATCCGGCTCTCATGATCCGGATAGGGAAAGCATCAATTTTGCCTGGACCCAGGTGGGTGGAAGCGCTAACGTTCGTCTTTCAAGCCCGACAGAAAAAAAACCCTCTTTTACTGCCCCGGAAGTTGTTTCCGGTAACATGACACTTGAATTTCGATTGACGGTCACAGATCCTTCCGGATCCCAGAGCGTGGATACAATGACTGTCACCGTGAATGATGCAGGTGATCCGCCAACGGCTGATGCCGGAACGGATCAAAACCCTGTTTACGAGGGCTGGAAAATTATTTTAGACGGGTCTGCTTCTTTTGATGCGGATGGCCAAGTTCAATCATACCATTGGATTCAGGTCAGTGGTCCAGATGTCACATTATCACGGGCAGCCAGTTTTTCTCCCAGGTTTACCGCACCGGTTATTACTGAAGAAACCGCCCAGCTGATATTTGAACTGACAGTCATTGATGCAACAGGTCTCTACGGATCAGACCAGGTAAAAATTGTGGTCCGAAAATCAGAAATCGCACCCACCGCTAATGCGGGAATTGATCAGGAAGTTAAAAAAGGGGGAACAGTTGTTCTGGATGGTTCCGGTTCTTCTGATCCGGATGACGGGATTGCAAATTATTTCTGGCAACAGACCCAGGGAGAGCCGGTGTCCCTGTCAGATGCTTCGGCAAAACAACCTGAATTTACCGTCCCAGACCAGATAAACGATAAAGACATCCTCTCTTTTTCTCTCACCGTCACAGACTACAGTGGAAAAACAGATACAGATGAAGTAGATGTCCGTGTACGGACAGGCGGCGGAGGCAGCAGTGGATGCTTTATCTCTTCTTTGCATTAATTTCTTTATAACATTAAACACACCAGAAATAAAAAGAGCCGCCATTCGGCGGCTCTTTTTATTTCCTAAAAACCAGTTGCAATAAGGACTGCTTGGTCTCCCGTCTTACTACTGTGCTGATTTTAATCAACACCCCCAAAAGGTGACACATTCTTTATCACAAAGTACCAGTTTCCACCTTTTCTTATCCATTTTTGAGTCTCGCGCTGGTCCGGAACCTCATAACTCATCACCGTCATGTCATACGAAACAATGACAGTTGCTTTTTCAGCCGAAGAATCCATTTCGACAGACTCCACATTAAAATTGCGGAATAACATATTTCTTGGCTTGGCCATAAAACTTTCTTTGGAAACGGCATTTTTGTATTCCGGGCACAAATATTTATATACTCTGCCCCAATCGCCATTCACACGCGCACTCATCATTTCCACGACCCGATTTTCAATCGCCTCTTCCGCGGAAATTGGCTGAAACAAAAAGGATTGACAGCCACCTGTCATGAATAATACCGCAATGAATAATGCAAACAAATTCGATTTTGAAACAACCTGATTCATCTTCTTCTAATTTCCTTTGTTTTATTTGTAAATATTACATATTCCCGCCGGTCACCTGGCTCTGTGCCTTAAGATCCTGCGTTTCCCTGTTTCCATAAAGATAAAATCCGCCAATATTTCCTGAATCCAGCGGGTCCGTAAAAATTTTCAAAAACGCAATATCCTGAGCCATGGGTCCAAACATCTGTTTAATTGTAAAAATTTCATAACCACCAGGCGCAAGGACCAGTTCTGTCTCCTCTGACATAAGGGGATCGCCGCTTTTGTCAGAGGGTATCACCAACGCGGTCACGGGATAGAAATTGGGATTGCAAACCCCGACCCCGGTCCACCAGCGATCCGTGTTGGATGCTGTATGGGGCAAAACGAGTTCAGGCTTAAAATCATCATCTGTAAGCATCTCCAAAAAAGCTGCATCCCCCCTTTTGCCCTCATAAGAAACATGCCCGCACAGCGCGGCACTGCCGGAAATTTCCAGAACAGAACGATTGATATCCGTTCCAAAGTCCAAACTAAGAGAGATCAACCGCTTTTCATAGGGATTCAAAAGCATAATCATATCCGCCGGCTTGATCCCCTCTGTTCTTAAAGGATGCACAACCACCCTGTTTTTATAAGGATTCGGATTAATAAGGGTCAATGTGGTCTGCCATGGGCCGGAAGGGAGTGTGACATGCTGGATGTACAGTGTTTCATCTGAAACCAGCAGTGCATGGCTGGTTTCAAGAATCTTTTGCTGATTTTTCTGGCTGCTGATATAAAAGTATCCGCTAAGTGCTGCCGAAACATCAGAGGCAAGAACCTCCATCCAGCCGCCATCCGGGACGTTAAAAAAAGGAGCACTTCCAGGCTCAATATAAATTTTTTTGTAAGGCGACAGATTTTCAGAAAACGAATCAATTAAATCGCCCTGTTCCGAATAAAAATTCCAGGTCGTTTCCATATTTCCGGATGTTTCATTGACCACCGCACCGGTCATATACTGCGGATCCCAAGGGTCATTGTCATAAATATCCGGTATGATAATCCGGTTTCCGGTGAGTCCGGCAACGTTAAACCCGGCCATGGGCCCCTGGTCATCCGCAAACAGATTCACCATGCTGACAGGTTGATTGGAAATCAGTTTCAGTCCGCCGGTCCCGGAAAATTCATGTTCCCGTATTGGTAGACTTGAAAGGTGAAACAAATTCTTTTTGCCCGGTTTAAGAACATCAGGACCAAACACGGTCTGGAGAGGAATCCCATTCATATCCTGTGTCACCAGCATCACTTCAGCTGTTTCTTGCACCGAAGCGTTGGTCACGGCAAAACCGGACCAGGGGCCGTTTTTGGGGATATAGGGGATAATACAGTCATAGGCGCCGCGATAATCCATTGTCAGACAATAAATATTAGGATCCGTCACATAATTTTCCTGAGTTACCCTCAGTGTATAAGGCGGGTTGGCAAGCGTAAATTCAAAAACTTCAGGATCATCACTTTTCTCAAAAAGGTGTTCCCAGATCAATACCTCATCTGAATCCGCAAGGACAACATCCATTGCCTGATTGGATCCATTTTCCCGAAAAATATCAAGATTTACAATATCGCCCGCCTCACCCTCAATGCTGTAAACATCCTCGTCCAGCAATACCAGATGATAAGCGCCCGGCAGAAGTCTGGCAATTGATTCCCCGGCCAATTCCAGTTCATCATCTTTGGCCCGCGCAATTTGTTTGATTTTGGTACAATCGTGTGCGCTCAGGTAAGGGTTTTCCGATCCGGGGGATTCAGGATAAGAAAGTGTTTCAGGATGGTTAAAAACACTGTCCCCGGTCCATCTGCCACCGACAATATTACCCTGAGCATCCAGATCAAGGCTGTAAGTATACGGCCCTGCCTCCATCGCCTGGGTTCCCATATAATCCGGTCCCATGTGGGCGGCATACAAAATAGCAACATTAACATTTTCCGTAAGGCCGCTTCTAACGGATGTCATTTCATAGGCATACACCGGAAAATACCAGACTTCCTCTCCTAATATCAAATCCGCGGCAAAGGCTTTTTTCTGGTCATGAATATAATCCAGAAGCCAAAAATGGAAATTCACCGGATTGCCTGTGGTATAGATGACACCGCCCCTGGAATCGTGGCAGAGAGCGAGCAGTCCTTTTTTGTCTCCCACCCGAAAAACGATATTGTCATGAACAGACGGTAATATAGAATATGTTTCTTTTACCGCGGACCGGGCATAGGCCGGGCACAGACCCCACCAGTCATCAGCAAATGGATCATAATAATATTCCAGATACCAGTCGAGTGCCGGGCCGGATTCTGTCCCGGTCGTTAAAAGCAAATATTTTTCCAATGGGGACGGATGACCGCGGTATCCAATACCGGTACCAATACTTCCTTGACTAAAAGGCCACCAGTGGCCGGACCAGGGCACGGGGTCAGCGCTGACAAATTGTTGGGCTGAACAAAAATTATGCTGTGCAAAAAAAAGCTGCCCCACAATAAACAGGAAAAGAAATAGAAAACGCATAAACACGATAAAATTTCCCTTGATAAATTGGGTCACTGAATTTATTGAACGCGCCAGGAACGGCGCAAAGGGGTCTGCTCGTAAAGCCACCAGCAACCATCAGCAGCCCAAAGCTGCTTAACGATCAGGTCGCCAGTCTGCAAATCCGTCACCACGATCATTTGAAGCTCAACAGCATCACAAAAGCAGTCGTCACAAAGAATCCACCCGACCTGACGGGCTTCGTCACGACTAACAGGACTTGCGGTCATCTGAATTCTGCGGAAAAACTTCCGCCCACCGGCAATCTGTGTAAATTCATATTCAAGCGGTGTACCTGCGTTGATAATCATTTGGACAGGAAGCACATCAATGGGCAGGGTTACACCAGAGACAATAAAAAGATTTTTCGCATGGAAAGTGGGCGCTGTCTGACCGACACCACTCCAGGAAATCGTCCCTAAAAAATCGAAATCCAACATGCCTGCAGCATCGTCCTGGTCCGAGGGGAAAAATCCGATTTTAAAATTGGTTTCGGTTTTTTGCGTGACGCGAATCATGGTACGGAAGAATTGAGTGTGGTGATGGGTATCGGTGACTATCAATTCGGTCTTAACCGCGATGGGTAATTCCGGCGCATATGGGCGGTGGGCAGAAACACTGCAGGGCCATACGCTTCCCACAACCAATCCGCAAATAATAATAAACAGGTATAAGGTTTTCAATATTTGCCCCCAATTGAAGGTGCCAACCATAAAAAACAACGGGGAAAGGAGTTGCCCCCTTTCCCCGGTTTTGTTTTACTGAAATTATTTTAATTATCAGTTTACTTCATTTAATCGATTAGTGATCACATGAAGAGCAGGTACCGCATCTTTCAGCAAGGTAGCCCAGCGATTCATCTCCTGCACCCACCTGGCCAAACATGGCAAATCCGGATGCCGGGAACTCACAAACCGCTTTCGCATAGGCCTGAACAGCACCACCGCTTGTGTTGGCAGCGAAATCCGTTATAATTTTTGTTGAATTTGCGGCAACTGTTTCTGTAATAGTTGCTGTTTCACCATTAGTTTCATAAATAGTGATCGTAGCCGTGCCTTCCTCGCTGCCCGTGTTGGTAATGGCCATTCCCAGCCAGAAATTATCTTTGCTCGGAAAGTAGGGGAAGGTCAGAATATCTTCGCAGCTTGAAGGAGCTGAGTCACAGCACAGGGTCCCCACTTCAAGCATGAAGCAACAGTTGCAGTCAACACACATATTTTCTCTGCCCTGACCAGCATCGCCTCTCTGATTCAGGCAAACTTCAACGTACACGGTCCAACCTGCCTGGGCGTTCGGTAAATCAGCCCACATATCCGGAATGTCAATGACCCAGTTGCTGCTGTCGCCGGATTCGGTCAAAAACCCTTCAACCGTGTCCTTAAGTTCAAGTTCAACCACCCGCCACAAATCAGCGCAGTTTCCGCAATCATCATTCGGTTTCGCACAGGCATCCGGTGTACCGGCATTGCCATTGGCCAGTCTGAAATCAAAATCATCAAAGGAAGCCCCAAAGGCGTTAGGTTCAACAGGAGAAGCAAGCGGTGCGCCTGTGTAATTACCTAAAGAGTCTGTTTCACAAGCCTGACCTTCCCGGTCAAAAATCATCACATCAATACCATCGTTAAGATCTGCTATGCCATCACCGCCGGCATCGCCTTCTCCAGCCCAGTAAACAAAATTGTCACCTTCCACGGGACCCTGGCCGTCATGTTTGTCCACCAGAATGGTCATGCGAATCCCATATTCCGTATCTGTCAATAATTCGTCATAATAACCTTCTTCAACGCACTCACAAACCGGGAAAAGGGCACGATTTTCCTGTTTGCCGGTGCATCGGTCTGCTTCAAAATCAAAAGGTCCACAATCCATGGGCGGCCCTTGTTCTGTTGGTTGAAAGCCGCATCCCGGAACGATAAGATTGCCACCATCACCGGCACAGTTCGTCGCATCAATTGCCTCAGCAGACACGATTCCGGCAATACCAAATACCATGGTCAATGCCATTAACACAGTAATTACTTTTTTCATTTGTTTCCTCCATTTTGTAGATTAACATTATTAGGTGCTAAAAAAAATAACAATATAAAATAAATACTATTTCAACATTCAAAAAATCTCTTTACCTTGCAATATAATAATATTCAAAAAACATGCCAAAAAACCCAACCACCCCCTTTAATTTTATATAATTCACAATAATATAATTAAATTTGATATATAAACAAAAAAACAAGTTTCGTCAACCCTTTCGTCTTTCTATTTGACCAACCATCTGTTTGCTAAAAATCAGAAGGGATTGAATTTACTAAAAACGGAAGCCATGTGTTACAGGTATTTTCCACTTCAACAGCAACCTGCTGGCTGTTTATTTCTTTGCCTGTTCTCGTTGAACTCACAGATACCTCATATTTACCCGGATAAAGATACGCTGAATAAAAACCTGTTTCCCCGCTGAAAACGATTTTTATTTGTTCATTGGTTTCCTGGCTTTCTATTTTTACCGCAAAATTTTGTGCGCCTTCTCCTGCATCATAAAGTCCGTTGTCATTTCCGTCTGCATACACGACACCGGTTAAAGCTGGTATAATTTTATTTTCACCATTAAAA
This sequence comes from Desulfobacteraceae bacterium, assembly GCA_011390465.1. Classification (GTDB taxonomy): domain Bacteria; phylum Desulfobacterota; class Desulfobacteria; order Desulfobacterales; family Desulfosalsimonadaceae; genus SURF-3. The sequence goes on along the minus strand of JAABSH010000012.1, from coordinate 52,975 downwards.
CCCTCAAACACGTTTGAAGCACCATAATCACAAAGTGTTATATGCATTTGATTACCGCACAGACTTTCAATTAATTCCCATTCAGTGGCCACAATGCGAAATCCAGCTTCCCTGGCTTTTTCGGACAGCATATTGCGGTCCCGATACGTTCCGCTCTTGAATGCATTTAAAAACATATTTTTGAAAATAACATGAATTGTATTGGTTGGAGAAATAACTCTATTGCATGTGGAAAGCCGGTATTTTGATTCTGCTACCCACGTCGGTGCATACCCCTGAGCACGAATCCGCATGAGAGGAGTGGTGCCATCAGGTGAAATATGCCCCCAATAGCTGTTTTCCAGCATATCCGAAATCTGAACATCTGCGGCAGTATACAGCAAACCGTTAAAAGTCAGCGGAGGAAGGCCTTCCGAATAAAACTGTGTGTATTCAGGAAACAAATCAAGTATTTCCTCCACTTCTATGCCAAAATTCCGGGTCACTGCTCCAGGTTTGCTTCGTAATTGATTGATCAGCGCCAGAAGCTGAATTTCATGAGGTTTTACCGAAGCGCCGAAATCAAAAACCCCCAGATAAACATTACTTGTGAAATTATTCATCTGGTAGATACCACCGCCGATACTCACGCCGATATCACTGAAATCCGGGTTAAGAATGCGACGCGGGGCTGTCCGTTCAGGGGACAGCTCATCTTTGAAGATGTTTTCAAATATCCGGGAAACCGCCAAATTCGGATCGATAAAATTATTGAAAAACATCATTCCAAGGACTTCTCCGGCAACAGCCGGCACATATCCGGCTTCCATCATCCGCTGCTCTGGTGTTTTTCCGTCAATAGATGCATACGCGTAATAATTTTGATCCAGCATATCCCGGTTATGCGCACCCGCTGACCGGTAAAGCGCCTTGTTAAAACAGAGTTCAGGAAGCCCGTTGATCAGAATATCGCATAATTCCGGCAAGCTGCTTAAAACTTCATCGCGATTCATCCCCAGAGATTCAGCCATGCCCAACGGATCCCGCCGGGCCGCGTTGATGAGGGTGAAAAGCGCGGTCTCATTTTCATCCATCCCCGGCTGGGCATCCTGAACTGCTGTTTCATACGTTGCTGTTTCCTCTGCGGCTGAATCGTCCGCAACAGTGACTGCCGGAAATGCCAGGGTGATCACCGCAATGGTTATAATTAAAACAATATGTCGGAATCGTGTTTTCATATTGTTTTTATACCTTGCAATCATGGTGCCATAATCACTGGCCCAGTGCATTTCACCTGAAAATATACGGAAAAGATCTGAAAATTTGAAAAAAATTATGCAGAATGATTTTAAACCACAGAGGATCCAGAGATCACAGAGGGATTTTTTTCTCCGTGTTCTCGGTGTCCTCTGTGGTGTAATAGTTTTTTTTGCTGCATTTTTCAGGCACACACCCAGGTTGAGAAGCTGGCTATATTTAGCCAGACATGGTCAGGTTTGGCCAATAAAATAAAATTACCACTTTTTGATAAGCATCAACTGCAGGGAAAACGGTTCTCCTTCAATGGTGCTGTTGGTGCCGGGAAGATTGTATTCCCTGTCTGTGATATTTTTCATATACAGACGCAGGTCCAGACCGGGCAACAGGATATCCCGGACGGTTGCGGCGGCATCCGCAATCCACTCTCCGGAAACCTTGTCACAGGTGTCGCAGGTGGAACAGATAACATCCTGAGACGACACATAACCGGTCCGGCAGAACAGGGAAATCCGGTCCATGGGCGTCCATTCAGCCGTAAAGTTCAGCAGAGTGTCCGGCCCGGTGTCAAAGGGATAATTGATCTCGACATAATGCTTCTCCAGGGTGCCGTCCGGCCGCAGGAAGGTATAATCATTGTAAAAATAAGCCTCATCCGGCCCGGAATTGTTCATCACCGTGATATTGGCGGCAAGTTCCAGCGAATCGACTGGTTGAATCCGGCCTTCCATTTCCACGCCGTAAATCTTCTGGTGATTGGAATCCGACAGCCCGGCATAGGGGTCTTCCATGATATGATCCGAGATATGATTGACAAATCCGCCAAGGGTCAATCCCCAGCAATGGTCCGGCTGCCAGGACACTTCCAGATTTGCCGTGTTGATTTCTTCAAGATCCGGCTTTTCGGCTTCCAGGAGCTGACTGGCAAAAGGCGTGCGGTATCCGGTGCCATACAGCGCCTTTAATGTCCAGGCAGCGGCCGGAGACCAGACAACCCCCAGATTATAACTCAAACTGTTCTCATATGCATCGTGGGCGTCATGACGGAGGCCCGCGGACACATCCAATTTGCCGATTTTATGGGAATACTGGCCAAAAAAGGACCACAGCTCGGTCCGGTAATCTTCTTGTGTGATGCCCGGCAGAAACGTGGTATTTTCAGGACCCAGAAAGTCCGGCAGATAACTGTCCCAGATGGGCGCGTCCGACACACTTTTATTTCGCCAGGCCGTGCCCGCGGTGAGCAGGCCTTTGCCGGACAGGAAATCATGATCATAAATCAGCTCCCCATAGGTTGTGTATTCACTGGGCTCAAAGCCCATGTCGATGACTTTATAAGATGAATCAATGGCTGAATAATACCCCGTAAACCGCAGGGCGGAATTCACGCCCACATTTTTTTTGCCTTCCAGCTTGAGATAGTTCATGGGATTGCTGCGCTTTTCCAGCCACACCCGTTCCTGGTCCCGGTCCGCCATGGAATAGGGCCGGGTATAGTCCGAATACCGGCCGGACACGGTGAGCCAGTCCCGGACATTGAAGTTGCCTACCAGTTCGATAAATTGGGGCCGGTCAGCCCGTTCGTATCCATACCGCTCATCCGGCGGTACGGGTATGCCGGTGGGATCTTGCTGTTGATTTCCCTGAAAACGCACAACATTGGCCGTCCGGTCATCAGCCGCGCCTTCCCGCCCGATCAGGGAAATAAATCCATCCCATGCGCCGCCGTCATGCCCGGCATTGATGTGATACCCCTTAAAGTCACCCGGATCACCATAGGAGATACCGGTTTCTACGCCGTTCAGGTCCTTTCCGGTCATGGGCACAATATTGACAATACCGGCAAATGCGTCCGCGCCCCAGAGTACGGACCCGGGCCCCCGGACAATTTCAATGCGCTTGACCGGCGCAAGAGACAGCTCATCATCCAGGGGATGCACGGACTTGGAAGTATCCGATTGCATGGGAACAGTATCATACAAAAACAGGACAGAATCCGGAATCCCCCGCAAATACGGCCGGGAGCCCCATTCTTTTTGCGCCAGGTAAAACCCGGGCATCTGGGCAAGGGCCTGACTGACAGTGTACATTCCCCGGGTTTCCATCATGTCCCGGGTGATGACGCTTGCCACGGCCGGCGCCTGGCGCGCGCTTTCCTCCCGGCGGGAGGCAATAGACAGCACATCCAGTTCCTCGCCCACAAACATGAGCATGGTGTCTTCCATCTCAGACGCAAGAGTTGCTTTTGGCCACAGAAAACAGGCAATGACCACAGAGACTGACAATATTTTAAAAGCCTGATGACACACTCTTACAGTACCTTGCAAATAATTGGCTTCAAAAAACATAATATCGAATTTTGAACACCGAATGTCGAATGACGAAGTTTACACTGCCTGGCCTATGACTCCACTTCAACATTCATCATTCCTTGTTCGATATTCGTAATTCATTATTCATCATTCTCCTCCGCCTGCCTTAACAGCACCCGGAACTTTGCCCGGGTCAACCCCAAAAGAGTGGCGGCGGCGGACTGGTTATTGCCCGTCTGTTCCATGGCCCTTCGCGCCAGGTTATACTGGAGTTTTTCCAGGGAAATCCCTTCCGGCGGCAGGGCCAGGTCTTCAAAGGCCCCGCACCCGTTTGCCCCGGCCCGCAAAAATGACAGGGTTTCAGCGGTCACCCGGCCGTCACTGCCGGCAAGAATCATCACCCGCTCCATGGCATTGGCCAGCTCCCGCACGTTTCCCGGCCAGTTGTAGGACTGCAGGGTCCGGACCGCACCGTCGGTAAACCCGATCTCCCGGCCCTCTGAGAGCTGACCTAAGAAATATTCCGCCAGGGGAACGATATCATCAATACGATCCCGCAGTGGCGGCGTTTCAATGGGAAACACATTGATTCGGTAATACAAATCCTGGCGAAAGGTCCCTTTTTTGACCAGACCGGCCAGATCTTGATTGGTGGCGCAAAGGATACGGACATCCAGGGGAATTTCCTCATTCCCCCCGACTCGCTGGACCTTTTTTTCCTGAAGCGCCCGCAAAAGTTTTGCCTGGGCTTCCAGGGGCAGATCCCCGATTTCATCCAGAAACAATGTGCCGCCGTTGGCATACTCAAATTTTCCCTTGGTGCGGCGATCCGCGCCGGTAAACGCCCCTTTTTCATACCCGAAAAGTTCCGATTCCACAAGATTGGGGGAGATGGCCGCGCAATTGACCGGTACAAACCGGCTTTTCGCCCGGTGGCTGGACTGGTGGATATACGCCGCCACCACTTCTTTTCCAGTGCCGGATTCGCCGGTGATAAGCACTGCCGTTTCCGCGGCCGCCACCTTTGCGGCGTTTTCCATAACCCGGGCCATTTCTTTGGATACATACACAATTTCCCGGCCCCCGGAAACATCCAGCAACTGCTGTTTTAATTCTCTGTTTTCCGCAATTATCCGGGAAATGCCCAGGGTGCGCTCCACGGTCAGCAGAATCCGCTCCTCGTCAAAAGGCTTGGTGATATAATCGGCCACCCCCTGCCGCATGGCGTCCACCGCGGAATCAACCGTGGCAAACGCGGTGATGAACACCACGGGGCAGCAAATATCCGCCGTTTTCATCTCAGAGAGAAGGGTCATGCCGTCCATTTTGGGCATCCGGATATCGGATATCACGAGATCATAGGGATTTTCCTTTATCATTTCAAGGGCTTTAACACCATCCCCGGCCCGGTCCACACTGTACCCCTGCCGGCCCAGCATAATGGACAGCAGGTGCTGCATTTTTTCTTCATCATCAACAACTAAAATATATGCCATGACTGACTCACCCACGTCATCTGTATCAAACCAATATGTGCTTTACAGCACCGTAACTTCATCCTGTTTTTCAGGCAGGCACGGTGGGCCTGCCCTACCTTCTTACGTCATCTTGCTCAAACAAATCAATCATTTTGGGCTCTCTGGGGATTTCAACGGTAAAACAGGCGCCTTTTGCCTTCCGGTTCCGCACCTGGATGGTGCCGTTGTGGGCCTGAATCACCTGGGCGGTGTACGCCAGCCCCAGCCCCGTGCCTTTGGTCCGGGTGGTAACAAACGGATTGAAAATTTTTTCCATTACCTCTTCCGGTATGCCGCATCCGTCATCGCTGATTTCCACCCGCCACGATTCTTCCCCGCACACTGCATCCACAAAAATCGTGCCCCGCTCTTCGCAGGCTTCTACCGCATTTTTTAAAATATTATCAATGGCCCGCCGGAATAAATCCGGATCCAGATACGACAGGCACGATACATCCGGCACATTTTCTTTAAACATAATCTCCCGGGCCGTGTCCATCCTTCCAAACCGCTCAACACAGTCCCGCAGCATGCTGTTGGCATCCACCACCCGGAAAGACGGTTTGGACGGTTTGGCAAAAGACAGAAAGTCCTCAATCAGGCCGTTGATCCGGAGGATCTCCTCGTCAATGTACGCCACAAGGATGGCATTGGCAGGATCAGCGGGATCTTTTTTCAAAAGATCAAAAGAACTTTTAATAATCCCTAAGGGATTTTTAAGTTCATGGGCGATCATCATGGAAAATTTTCCCATCTCGGCCAGCAGATTCTGCCGGGCCATTTCCTGCTGGGCTTCTTCCACTGCCCGCCGGCCCCGCTCCAGGGAATCCAGCATGGCATTGAACGCCAGGGACACTTCCCGGGTTTCCGGAACATTGCCCGGCATCATCCGCCGCTGAAGCTCCCCTTCCCCGACTTTCCGGGCGGTCTGGGCCAACCGGGTGAGCGGCGCCACCAGGGACCGGGAAATAACATAAAAAATCACCAGACATAATCCGGCCAGTCCCGCGGTCAGCCACAGATACCGGACCGTCAGGGCTTTCAGCAGACGGTTGATCTGGTAGGTGCTGTAAACAATCCGGACATTACCGATCACATCCGAAGCCCCCCCGTTCACAGCAGAGGGAAACGACCATCCAAATGCCTGGCCTTCCTCGCTGGTTGCCTTCAGACGAACCGCGGCCGTCACCGATCCATGGGGCCGGGGAAGATCCCTGGCAGCCTGGGCCAGCATATCCCCGGCATTGTTTTGTATCTCCACCCGGGCCACATCTGCTTCCGCCAGCAGGTTTTCGGCCAATTGGACCAGCATGGTCCGCTGGTCAATCAAAATGCCCAGTTCTGAATTAAGCGCCAGATACCGGGCCAGAAATTCAAACCGGTCCACAAACCGGTCCTGGGCAAAATCATGAAACATTTTCACCCCAAGGGTGCCCAACGCAAAGGCCGTCAGGCTGATCACCAGAAACGCCGTGACCAGAAGTCTTGCGTGGATGCCGGGCCGTTTCACGGGCCCACCTTCAGCGGCAGTTCTACGGGTTCCGGCAGGGGAATGCCTGTTTTTTGAAAAACCGATGCGTTCAACCAGACATGGAACATCGGAGACACCTTCCCCCTGGCCCGGCCCCGCAACATATCCATTGCCAGGCCCGCGGCCTGGCGGCCGAGATCCGCATAGTCAAAAACAAAGGCTGCGGCCGCGCCGGAATCATAAAAAAACCGGTTGTATCCCACAACCGGCACTTTTTTCAATACCGCCTGTTTGATAATATACTGGGCAATGCTTTCCGATATGACCGTGCGATCCGGTATCAACCAGACACAATCAATAGAATCCCAGCATTCTTCCAGCAGAAAGGGTATATCCTTTTTGGAACCTACCGCCAGCGGCACCAGAGTGATGTCCAGTTCCAGAGAGGCAGCGGCCGCTGCTGTAAAAAAATCCGTGTTATGGGCAGGATCATAAAAAAGCCCCACCCGGGACACAGGGGAAAGGCTTTTATGAATCAGCCGCAATTGATCAGGTGGCGGGATATTCAGGGAAACGCCGGCGGCCGGGGAGATGCCCGGGATGACTTTTTCCGGATTTAGAATCAGAAAATACATTTTTTCAACGCTTGGCCCGGGAAATGTTTCCCAGACAAAAGCCGCCGCCTCAGGTCCTACGGCTGCCGCAAGCCGGATATCTGCCTGATTGGCCATTCGGCCTGCCAGATCCACCAAAGATGCCTCAGTGTAGCGATCCAGCATGATGACTTCGAGATTTACATCTGGCAATGCGATAGCAGGAGCTTCAAGTCCGCTGCGAAAGCCGTCCACCGCTTCCACATAGGGTTTGATATTTTTTGAAACAAAAAGGAAAATCCGGTGGGTTTCAGGTTCCCGGCAATGGGCAAAGCCGGCAAAACTCCACATCAGCACGAACACTGCCACAAAATAAAGGAGCCGTTTATTTGCCGTGCAGGAAAATTTCATAAGGCCGGTTCAGCTAAATCTTTATCAGACATCCCATGCCGTTACCGCTGGCCCGATTCTTTCACGTCCGTTGACAGGCCCGTAATTCTGGCCTGGAACTCCCGGGTTACCACGTCCACGTCATCCGGAGTGGCAATGACATAAGGTGAAATTAAAATTACCAGTTCTGTTTTTGAAATGGAATCCGATGTCTGGCCGAACAAAAAACCGATGATCGGGATTCTGACAAACCAGGGAGTACCGGAGGACCCGTCAGATACGGTCTCCCGAATCAGGCCGCCGATGGCAATGGTCTGGCCGCTTTGCACCGTGAGGGTTGTGGCGGTGCTGCGTTTAAAAAATGAGGGGTAATCTTTTCCCCCCACAGACACATTGGATGCCTGCTCGCTGATTTCCTGATCGATTTCCATGGTCACCAGCCCGTTTTCATTGATATTGGGCGTTACCGACAGCATGATTCCGGTGTCCCGGTATTGAATATCGGTTTCCAGAAGCGCATCATCTCCGGTGGTGTACTGATACTGGGAACTGGCAATGGGAATTTCCTGGGAAATATCAATATTGGCCGGCAGGCTGTTGGATGCCATAACCGAAGGATTGGATAAAATATTGACCTTGTTTTCCGTGGCCAGGGCGGACAGGGCCGCGGTCCACCGGTCTGGATTGCCAATGGTGAAATTCAGCCCGGAATCTCCCATGGTGGCTTTCATGAGGCTGGTGCTTAAATTGGCATCGCCCTTATTATACGCCCATTCCACGCCCATGGCAGTGGATTCATCCAGGGTAATTTCCGCAAATGTCACTTCAATAAGCACCTGGCGGGGCATAACATCCAATTTTTGCAGTAATTTTTTTACTATCTGATAATCCCCCGGCGTTGCCTCGATAATAAGGGCATTTCTGCTTTTATCTTCCGTAATATTGATTTCACCCCGCAAGGTGCCAGAGCCGATGGAGCTGTCTGCTCCTGCTGCCATCGGCGCAGATTCGGCTGAAGCCGGAGCAGCCGCGGATTTTTCGGCTTTTGCCGCTTTTCCCAGAGGATTTCGGGTGGCGGCCGAAACCTGGGAATTCCACTGATTTTTATCATCGGCGTTTTTTCCGGAAAACACCTGTCCCAGAATATCGGCGATATCTTCGGCTCTGCCGTTCACAAGGGGATAAACATAAACACTGGGTTCCGTGTTCAGGCTCGGGACATCATAATCATCTAAAAAAGCCGTCACCATATCGAACACTTTTTCATTGCTGCTGACCACCAGAAGCGTATTCAACCGAATGATAGGAATCAGGCTGGTGGTGGTTTTCACGGCATCCCCAAACGGCACAAAAAAGTCATTGATGATTTTTACCATCTCTTCCACATCGCTGTAGGACAGGGGATAAAAACGATAATCCACTTTTTCAAACACATCCGTGTCAAACACCCGCACCAGCCGCAGAATCTTGTCGATATTTTCGGCCCGGTCCACCACCACCAGAAGGTTGCGGCTGTCCTGAGATACGATTGTTCCTTCCGCTGAAAGAAAAGGCGTGAGCAGCTTGGTCATTTCAGGCGCCGCCAGAGAGGCCAGGGGAATCACCTGGATAATCACCCGTTCATCAGGGGGGATGCTTTCTTTGGCCCCGATCCGGGACATGATAACCGGTCGCCGGGAGGCGTCTTTCAGGGGAACTATTTTATAAATATCCTTGTCTTTTACCGCTGTCATCCCGTTGATCTCCAATACCTGGTAAAAAACAGGAAAGAGATCCTCCCGGGTCAATTCACCGGCTGTATGAATGGTCACCTTGCCGCCCACCCCGGTATCCACCATGTAATTGATCCCCAGAAGATCCGCCAGGGTCCGGATGACCTCCACCAAATCGGCATTGTCAAAATTCAGCACGAGCTTTCCGTTTTCGCTCAGCACTGACGCATCTGCCTGGCCAGCGGCATCACCTGATTCCCCAACTTCCTCGGGCGCCGCAAATGCCGGCTGCAAAAACCCGCCAACACTGAGGGCCGTCACCATGAGCGCACATCCCACACCAACCAGTAATTGCTTGATTTTATTTTTTTTCACTATCATCTCTTCTTTCTTTTAATTGTACCGAACGGGGTTACAATCGTTTCGTATTCATCCTGATCATTTGATGCCGCTGGTTTTGAAACATTATCTGTCTTTGCAGCTGGCGATCCGGATGTGGCCTGCCGGGGAGCGCTTCCTGCACTGACAATTTGCGGACTGCCGCTTTCCGGAGATCTGTGTGGTGTTTTCGAACCGGACTTTGCAATTTTTTTCGGATCATACAACAACACCCGGTAGGTCTTTTCCGCATCTGAGAGCAAAACAGTATCCTGGGAGATTTCCCGGACCACCAGATTTCCGATTTTATCGCCTTCACTGACCCAACGGGTCTGGACCGTCCGGTCGGCCGGGTCATTGGTCAGGGCTTTTTTATACTCATCCAGCATAACAACCCCATAGAGTTCTACTTTTTCACCGGAAATCCGAACTTCCGCTTTAACTTCTTCAGGCTCCGGTGTCGCTTCCACCGATTCCGGCGGTGGCGGCGGCGCCGGGGCACGATCCGGTGAAAAGAGATTCTGGTCCACAATCTCCGCGTAACGGGCGTCAATGGCCAGACGCTTCTCCGGCGTTGATTTTACCGCCCGGCCGGTTTTTTCATTGGCGGCCGGACTACTGCCGGCCAAAACCGTTGATGGTGTCTGCCACACGTCCCATATCTTTACACAGCCAATCCCCAGGGCAAGAAGCAGCAGCCCGTTGACCAGCCAGATTTTTGAATTTAAAAACATTTTTTGTCCTTTCCCCGCCGCAGCGCTTTATCCGGCAACCGCCGGGGCTTTCATTACCCCCTCCACCGTGACCACAGACCGGATGCGATATCCGTCCCGGGACCGCAGCTGGCGGATATCCAGCTCACTCACCACCAGCAGCAGCCGGGAACTGGTTTCAATCTGGTAAATCATATCCTTAAACTGAACAATATCCAGATCCACGGAAAACTGCACCGGCACCCGCATATAATCGGCGATTTCATCTTCCGGCGGCTTCATCACCCGCATGGTGGAAAACTTTACGTTAACATTTTCAGCAATGGTATTCAGGGTGTTCTGAATTTCCACGGCAGCCAGACTCGGGGTGGATCCGGAGAGCAGGCGATTTTCCATTTGCCGGAACTGTTTACGGACAGCCGCGTTTTCTTTTACCACCTGATCCTTGCGCGCCGCAATCCGTTGGTACTTTTCCACATGTTCCGTTTTCAGGGCAATTTCATCGGCAACCGACACCGTAGATGCAATGGCCGGCCAGAACCGGTAAATCACGCCCAGTACCAGCAAAACCGCCCCTGCAATCAGAATAAATTTTCGTTCCCGGGTCATTTCCACATTGTCAAACATCATTTTTTATGCCCTCCATTCTGTACGACACATCCGATGCGAAACACTTCCCGGCCGTCCCGGTCTTTGCGGATAGTGGAAATAAATTCAGCCCTGGCAAGATAAGGCGATGCCTCCAGCAGTGCGATAAGTTCCGTGGCCGACGCCGCCACCCCATAAATGCTGATCTTGTTGCCGGATAGTTTAAAATCCGTAAGCCATGCATCCAGCGGCAGAATCGAACTGACCTCGTTAAGAAGTTCCACGGCAAAAGCGTTACCCGGCCGCAGGGAACGGATATAATCAAGATTTTTTTGCATTTCAAGGGTTTCAGTCTGAATCTGCTGGATTTCCGACGCACTGGACCGCAACCGGGCCAGGTCCGCATCCAGCAGCGCCAGTGCCTGCCGTTGCCGCACGATATGGCTGCCCGCCCAGATGCCGCAGACCAGCACCACCAAAACCATCAGCCCCATCATCGTGTAAAAACCGGTTTTATCCGGTTTTTTGCGCAGCACCGGCGGCAGCAGGTTAATTTCCACCGGAACATCGCCGATGCCGTTCAGGGCCAGCCCGTAGGCAGGAATAAACTGGTCGTTCTGAAGCGTCGCCGGGTCCGGAGACATCATTTCTAATTCCGGCAGCAGAGCTTCAACAGGCCGTTCCGATGCGGGAAGACCGTACACCGCAATGCCGGCAGTTTCATCTGCGCAGAAAATTTCCTGAAGGCTCAAGGCCTGTTGTTTGGTCCATTCACCTGGCGCAACGGGAATATCGGCCACAGACATTGATTTCCCGTAAATCAGGGCCTTGTTTTTGACGACCGCGATTTCACAGCGCGACCCTGTCCAGTAAAACAGCAACACCGGTTTTTCAAGCTTTGGCCAGCCATTTAAAAAATAATTAACCAGGGCCGCCGGCATGATGCTGATTCCGGAAATCCCGTTTTCAATCTGTTCCGCAATTTCCAGATAAGGCGCAAAAACATCTTTTTTTACCGCTGCAAGCAGCAGCCGGAGTTTTTCAGTTTCCTTGTCGTCTGAAATGATATGAAAATCAAAATAAACATCATCCGCCGGCAGGGGAAAATACTTTTCGATTTCATAACTCAGGGTCGTCCTGAGATTTTCCCGGACTGCCAGGGGAAATTCAATTTCCCGCAGCATCACCTGATCTCCGGAAATCCCCATAAACATATCTGCGGCGGCTATTTTTTCGGTTTTGACAAAATTATTTATAAAATCTATGGTTTCTTTCTGAATATCCTTTTTGGACGTATCAGGTTGTGACATGCCGCGCGCCGGATGAAAATCCGTCTCTGCCGCCAGATGCATGCCCTTAAAAGACCCCTTCAGGTAAACAATGCTCACCTGATGGTCATTTATATCGATGCCGATGCTTGAATTAAAAAGCAAAAGTTTTATCCTCTCAACCGCTGGCTGTGTTTAATAATGCACTGAAATCCGCAAACCGGCATAAAATCATAACGCCGGCCCATGAATTTGCCCCGGCCGGTGTTCCGCTGCGTCAATCCACTCCACAATCTGAAAATTTTCCTGATGCTGCCGATCCAACCGGACCACCGCAGTGACCCCGTCCATGGTCAGGGTGCCGGCAACATTCCCTGCCACACTGATGGTGTAATAGGGAATGGTTTCCAGGGTCAGATGCCGGGCAAACCCCCGGAAAACTTCCATGCCGATAATATCCTGGACTTCAGTCAAAGATTGAAAATCCTGCTCCGCCCGAAACGCCATAATATCTGCGGCCAGATCTTCGGTCATCCCGGGAAGCGCCGCCCACATGGCAGCAGACAGCGAATTTACATTCAACTGATCAAAATTAAACCCTTTTTTCTTATTCTTTTGCCGGGACCGGCTACCCAGGGTTTTTTCCGCCAATGTTGATTCTTTGGGGAACACCGTCACCCGGTCTTTCAAGCGGTTGTAGATTTCACGGGTTATCCCCCGGACAAAAAACAGTTCCTCCGGGGTGTCAAAGGGAGCGTCCTTGCACGCATAGGGAGTGTCAAGAGACTGATAATAATCATCTTCCGCCCCGTTTAACCGGTGATTCCGGTCCGTATCCCGCCAGTCCTGGATCGAATCCACGATCACGCTCTTTTCTGACGGGTCCAGATCAAATCCTTCCAAAAGGGTTTTCAGCATGACGTCATTGGCCTGATTGATATTCACCCGGCCGCTTTCATTGCGCATACGGACCCTAAAGGTGCCGCCGCCGAAATCCATGGGCGGCAGGTCCGTGCCGGTGCGCCAGACCGGCGTTTCTTCCACTCCCTCAAGCGGTTCACCGGTTTTGGGGTCGACCGAAACCCGTTTGGGCGGAACGATCTCCTGCCGGATCATCTGCTCAATGGCCTTGTTCAGACCGGCCACGGCAATGTAATAAGCTTCCGTGGATTCCTTGAAATTCCGGGTAATATTCACCCGGGTCCGCATGGCGTAACAGAATTCACCGACAATCACCGTCAGCAGCATCAATACCCACAGCACCATCAGCAGGACCACGCCTTTTTTGTTGCCGCACAACATCATCAGCTATAATACATCCTCCCGGGAAAAAATCCGCGCAATCATGGTAACCGGTGCAGCGCTTTCATCCATCTGAAGAACACACTTTACGGCTGCCGGCAGCCCCGTGGCCGGATTGTTTTCCCATTCCGGCTGCCACTCGCCGGGCGATTCTTCTGAAGCCGGCGTCAAAAACTCAAATTTTACCGCGTGCGCATGGGGTATCAGCGTGTAAATCCGGTCCTCATCCAATTCGTCGATTGGCTGACCAAGGCCGCCGGAGAGAAATCCCCGTTCCGCGATTTCCAGGACATATACATCGCTACCACGCTCCGGACTCCGCTCCCGGCGCACCCGGTAGGTGGCCCGCACCCGGCCGGTATCCGGCCCCGGCACCACCGGCATGCTGGAAATAAAATCCACAGTTTGACCGTCCCCGGAAAAAACAAACGGATCGTCGTCTTCTATGGGAACAGGATGCAGGCAGGCCGATGCCAGCTGGCGTTTCAGCAGGGAAAGCACGATCTGCTGACGCTGGGACTGTTCAATGTCCTGTTCTCCTTTTTCCCATGCCCGGATGCCAATACGAAAAGCCCCCATGATGACCACCAGAATCATTCCCGTAATGGTCATGGAGATCAACAGCTCAATCAGGGTAAATCCCCTGCTGTTCCGGGCCGGTCTCATGAATTTCTGTTGTCCTGGGGATCTTCTGAAACCAATTTTTTGTCAATGAGCTGTGTGGTGGAAAGCCGGTAATGCTTTTCCCGGAGGCCGGTCGTCCAGGTGATCGCCAAATCAATCTGCAGAAGCACCACCGGCATTTTTTCTGAAATTTCCGCCTGTTCTTCGGTTTCCACCGGATTTTCAACAATATCAACCGCTGCCGCCCACTGATAGCCGTCTTCAAATGTGCCGCTGTAATTGCCGGGAAGCAGATCATCGGATATCAGCAATTCTTCCATCTTCTCTCTTGCATGAAATATGCCATGTAAATAATCATCTGAGATCTTGCCGGCCTTGAGCCCACCGGAAAAAAGCTGCATGATCACCACCAGGGAAATGCTCAGAATCATAATGGCGACCAGGGTTTCGATGAGGGTAAACCCTTTTTCCGGGGAAATTAAATTTTTCGGCTGAAATAAAAAAAATCTCATAAAAACTGCTACTTACCTAAAATGACCGCAATGGAACGCTTTTAACTCAATTCGGTTCAAAAACCATTATTCCCCGCAGAGACGCAGAGCTCGCAGAGTAAAATCTCAGCGACTCTGCGTCTCTGCGGGAAAATTTGTGTTGGAGGCCGGGAAAATTTTAAAATACAAATATTTATCAATAGGCTAAAGACTCAAGGGAAGGAATAAAAAAGAATCAAATCCTTTGGTTCTTCAGCCTAAATTCCTTCAGCCTGCAGTCTATGATCAGAGAATCAAAAACCGTGCATTAAAAAATTCAGTCTCCCTTGGTAATACCTTTATCCTGATCCCGCGCTTTTCACCCGGCCGCTTCCGCTGCCGGCAGAGACACCATGCCGGTGATAAAATCAATGCGAATCGTCGCGGACCGGTCCCGGTCATTGGTAAGCACAATCTCACCGCCGCTGGCGCTGCCATTGGCAAAAAAAATCACCCGGAATTTTCCGTTTTCAAACACTGCATCTCCGGTCATGGCTTTTTTTAAAAAAACCTTTTCCGGCAGATCATATCGGATTTCCGGAGGTGTGCCTGAACCTTCTGCCGCCGCATCTCCGTTGTCCGGCATGATGCCCGCAAATATGGACAATTGCTGAATGTCAAAATCAAACACACATACGCGGGCCTGTTTTTCAGCCACCGCCAGACTCCGGCTGTACCGCATGGCACCGGCAATTTTTTTGGACGCGGTTTTCAGCTGCAGATTACCCATGGGCGAAATAAACCGCGGTGCCACAAAAGCCGACACCAGCGATATAATCACCAGCACCACCAGCAGTTCAATCAGGGTAAACCCGTTTTTCATCACTCAAGGCTTTTCCAGCTGTATATATCCGCATCATCCCCGTCCCCGCCGGGCTGTTTGTCCGCGCCATAGGAAATGATTTCATAATCGCTGTGCTCGGACGGATATTTATATACATAAGGCTCTCCCCAGGGATCCAAGGGCAATTCCTTGGACAAGTACGGCCCGTCCCAGTTATCCGCGTCATCAGGCTTTTCCCGGAGCGCGGACAGTCCTTGCTGGGCCGTTGGGAAGCGTCCCACATCCAGCCGGTAAGTATCAATGGCGGTTTCAAAAAGCGATATCTGGGATTTGGCCGCTTTCTGCTGGGATTTTCCCACCTTGCCGAACATCCGCGGTCCCACCAGGGCTGCCAGGAGCCCCAGAATAATCATTACGATTAACAACTCAATTAAAGTAAACCCTCTGTCTCTGTCTCTGTCTCTGTCTCTGAGATGACGATGC
This sequence comes from Desulfobacteraceae bacterium, assembly GCA_011390465.1. Lineage (GTDB taxonomy): Bacteria > Desulfobacterota > Desulfobacteria > Desulfobacterales > Desulfosalsimonadaceae > SURF-3. The sequence continues at coordinate 37,074 of JAABSH010000012.1, read as the reverse complement.
ATTATCCCTGATACTCCTTTATCCTTATATATAGTTTCAATATACAAAACCGTAAAAAATCAGATTTCGATAACGATTTTGATTTCGATTGGAATTGCCCAGCACAGCTGTTTTCCGCAGCCATCAAAACGGAACCTCGTTCATGCTGAACACGGCCATGAGCATGGAAATCACGATAAAGCCCACCATCAGCCCCATGGCCAGAATCATTACCGGCTCCAGGAGATTGACAAACCGCTTGATCATGTTGCGCACGGTTTTTTCATAATTTTCCGCCACCCGCAAGAGCATCTGGTCCAGCTTGCCGGTTTCCTCTCCCACGGAAATCATCTGCACGGCCAGGGGCGGGAACACATCCGCCTGCGCAAGGGGGCCGGACAGATTGTCCCCTTCCTTGACCCGGTGATAGACCTTTTCCAATTCATTTGCGATCATGTGGTTGGTTATAATTTCCTGTACCAGCCGCAGGGCCTGGAGAATGGGCACCCCGCTGTTCATCAGCGTGCCCAGGGTCCGGGTAAAACGGGCCGCTTCCACGGATTTTACCAGATTCCCTACCACCGGCGCGGCAACCTTGGCGCGATCCGTCCGCAACCGGCCATCCGGCGTGCGCACATATCTTTTCACAATATAAACGATGCCGCCGATTACCAGTAAAATCAGCCACCAGTAATTCCTGATCCCGTGGCTGATTCCCAGCAGCATCTGGGTCGACGCGGGCATTGCCTGCCCCATATCCTCAAAAATAATGGCAAACCGGGGCACCACAAAAGCCAGCATGACCACAATGGAAATCCCGCCCACAAACACCAGAAACAGGGGATACACCATGGCAGACGTGATATAATCTTTCAAGTCCTGTGAATTTTCCAGAAAACTGCCCAGCCGCTCCAGCACGGCGGGCAGCACCCCGCCGGTTTCCCCGGCTTTCACCATATTAATATAAAGCGTGGGAAAAATTTTCGGGTATTTTGCCAGGGCCTCGGAAAGAGAATTCCCGGACTGCACATTTTTCAATATACCGGCAATGACCGTTTTAAATTTTGCTTTTTCCGCCACGTTGATCAAAAGCGACAGCGCCTTGTCCACAGGCAGGCCCGCATGCAGAAGCGCGTGCAAATCCAGGGTGAACATCATCACGTCTTTTGTTGTCACCCGCTGGAACAGGGCGGAAATATCAATCGAGCGGTTCAGCGATACCCCCCTGCTTCTGCCGCTATCAGCCTGAATCCGGATAGGAATGTAATCCATGGCCTGGAGTTTAACTGCGGCATCCTTTTCTTCGGCCGCCTCAAGGGCCCCTGTTACCACGTTGCCAGACGCGTCACTGGCTTTATAGGAAAATACCGGCATATTATTTCTCTAATGTCACCCGCAGAACTTCGGACAAGGTGGTCACCCCGTCTTTTATTTTTTCCCACCCGTTCTGGCGCAGGGTTTTAAGCCCTTTTTCCAGGGCAATTTTTTTAATTGTTTCCGAATCGGATTTTTTGGAAATTTCATTGCGAATGTCCGCGTCAATGGCAAGATATTCAAAAAGCGCGGTCCGGCCGGAAAACCCGGTGTGGCGACAGCTTTCGCACCCTTTGCCGCTGTAAAAAGTGACCCCTTCAATATCCTTTTCCGAAAGCCCCATTGCGCTCAGATGCTTTTCATCCGGCGCCACCGGCTGTTTGCAGTTCTCGCAGATCACCCGCACCAGCCGCTGGGCCAGAACTCCCAGCAGGGTGGAACTCAAAAGAAAGCCTTCCACTCCCATGTCCAAAAGCCGGCTGATGGCGCCCACCGCGTCATTGGTATGCAGGGTGGAAAAGAGCAGATGCCCGGTAAGGGCCGACTGGATGGCGATTTCCGCGGTTTCGCGGTCCCGGATTTCCCCTACCAGAATAATATCCGGGTCCTGCCGTACAATGGCCCGCAAACCGCTGGCAAACGTCATGCCGATTTTGCGGTTCACCTGAATCTGGTTCACCCCGGAAAGATAATATTCCACCGGGTCTTCCAGCGTAATAATTTTATTTTCCGGCGCATTGATTTTGGCAAGAGACGTATACAGGGTGGAGGTCTTGCCGCTGCCCGTGGGACCGGTCACCAGAATCATGCCGTAGGGCTGATGAATCAGGGTCATATACCGCTCCAGCAGACGGCGCGGGAATCCGATCTTTTCAAGATCCAGAATCAGCATGTCCCGGTCCAGCACGCGCATAACCAGACTTTCCCCAAACAGGGTGGGAATGGTGGAAATCCGGAAATCAACGTCCCGGGACGCAATTTTGAGTTTGATGCGGCCGTCCTGGGGCAGGCGGCGTTCGGCAATGTCCAGATCCGCCATGATTTTAATTCTGGAAATAATGGCGGCCTGGAGCCGTTTGGGTGGAGATTCAATTTCATGAAGCACCCCGTCCACCCGGAACCGGACCTTGAACTGGTCTTCAAACGGCTCAAAATGGATGTCACTGGCCCGAAACTCAATGGCTTTTAAAATAATCCGGTTTACCAGCCGGATGATGGGCGCTTCAGACGCCAGATCCCGCAGCTGGGCCACATCCTCCTTGCCGGTGCCTGAAATCTCAAAAATATCCCGGCCCGCTTCCTCTATGATGGTTTCAAGGGACTGGGTGCCGGCGCCGTACAGCCGTTCCACTGCTTCGATCACATCTGCTTCATTTCCGGCGGCAACTTCCACATCCACCCCAAGCCCCTGCTTTAATGCATCAATGGTCCAGAAATCATTCGGATCCACCATGGCAATACACAGGGTTCGGCCATCCATGGACAGGGGCACAAATCTGGACTGCTTCATAAACTTGGCAGAGAGTTTTTCAAGCACCACGGGTTCTGCGGGATAATCGGTTGAAGCTAAAATTTCCATTTTTGTCTGTTTTTTTTAGGAGTTGTTTGATTGCAATTACTATATAGCAAATTTCATACCATATTAACTGAAATTTGTTTGCGGCGTTGCTGCCACCTGGATAATTGCGCAAATTCAGGTGCCACTATATTCAACCACCGCCGGAAAGCAAGGGCAGTCTAATATGACTTGGACCGGGGAAACAATACCTTTGTTTCAGAATCCGTCCAACTGCTTTTGCCTTGACTCTTTTCTCTTATTAAATTTATAGTTTACCTGTAAACTGCAAAAAATGAAAACCGGAGCGCGCAATACCATGCGCCGTACACCCAAAAACATAAAAACCTGCTACCGGCTGGATGGTATAAAATGGAGAAAACAAGCAATGCTCATAACGCGTCTTTTGTCACCATTGATGTGATCGACAATGCCATTGAAGCGCAGCTCATCTCCTCCATTTTAACGGAACAGGAAATCCCTCACCAGATCATCTCCCATCACGATACCGCTTATGACGGTCTGTATCAGCTTCAGAAAGGATGGGGTGAAATCAAGGGGCCGCAGCGCCGGAAAACAGCAATCCAAAAAATCCTTGATGAAATACGAAATACGGATCAGCAACCCACATTAGAATAATATACCGATTTTATTTTACTTTAATTTTTATAAAATACACAGAAAAGGGGTGCCCCATGAATGAATCCAAAAAACACGCATCTTTTGAAAAAGCCCTTGAAATCGGCAGACCGCCCAATATTGTATCCCTTTTTCCCCATTCCAGAGCCCTTATTGTGAGCGGGAAATTCATTGACCGGGCCATGCTGGCCAAAGGAAATGCCATTTCCATTGCTGCCAACGGCAGAAATCTGTTTGTCATTCAGGGCGCGTTAAAAGCGGCCCAGCGCGCCAATTCCACCCTGATGATTGAAATCGCCAAGTCCGAAGGCGGCACCAATGCCTATTGCGCGGTCAATTACTGGAATATTGCCCGTCTGGTGGATGACCTGTGCAACCAGTTCGCCATTACCGTTCCCGTGGCCATTCACGCGGACCATTACGGTATCAAAGGACCCAAAGACGTTGAAACCGCCAGAACTGAAATTCCGTCCATGTTTGACGCGGGCATGACCTCCATTGCCATTGACGCCTCCCATCTGCCGGACAAGGAAAATCTCGAAGCCAATCTCACCCTGAATTCGTATATTCCCAACTGGGCGGGTTATGAAACCGAAGTTGGTGAAATAAAAGGCAAACACGGCCTCTCCACCGTTGAAGAAGCCCTGTTTCTGATTCAGGGGCTCAACGCCCATGACATTTTTCCGGACTGGATCGCCTTGAACAACGGCACCACCCACGGCATTGAAGCCGGGGCCGAAGGCATCCAGGTGGAACTTACCGCCAAAATTCATGAGGCCTTGGCCCCCTATCATATTTCCGGGGCCCAGCACGGCACTTCGGGCAACAGCTCCGAGCGCCTGCGCAAAATCGCTGTCAGCACCCGCACCACCAAAGCCAACGTGGCCACGGCCCTTCAGATGATTTCCTGGGGGTTGACGGTTAATGATTACGGCAATGCCCAGCTGGATGATGACGGCAATTTCATCAAAGTTGAAAACGAAGGCATGTCCGAGGATAACTGGAAAAAAATGACCGCGTACGCGGCTGAGCGGGGACTCAAAAAAGGGGATTTCAAAAAACTCAATCTGCCTTTTGAAAACCTGCTTCTGTCTCAGCCCGCGGATATCCGGGAACGCATGGCAAAACGCGTGGAAGATTTTGTTTATAACCTGCTGGTGAATGTGTTCAACAGTCAGGATACGGCGGATCTGGCCATTGACGCGATTATCAAGGCGGGCTCCCATGATCCCGGCCCCAAAGCCGGCCGTATTGAAAATCCGGACGACTGGACCCCGGCAAAAATCGCGGAAAAAGCAGGGGCCATTGACGGCGACAAGGGGCCGGAAGGTAATTTTGACGACTGACGGCTTCGTAAAAAGTCCAAATTCTTTGTTGCGCTGCATCCCCAGCTGCTTCAACGTACGCCAAGTACGCCTCATTGCTGGGGATTTGCGCGCCTTGCATTTGAACTTTTATACTTTGCCGCCTAACTCCAAGTTTTTACGATTGCATCATAATAAAAAGACTCAGAAATGCTGAAAAAAACCCACTGCCATTTCTGCGGCGGCCTGCTGAGCAAAAAATATCATGAAGGCAGACAGCGGCTGTATTGCGACGCCTGCCAGATGCCGATTTATGAAAATCCCGTGCCCGCCACCTGCATGGTCACGGTGGACGCCCGGGACCGGCTGCTTTTGGTAAAACGCAGCGTGGATCCCAAAAAAGGCTGGTGGTGTCTTCCAGGCGGATTTATGGAACTGGGGGAAACACCGGAACAGGGCGGCCTGCGGGAACTGGCCGAGGAAACCGGCCTCAAGGGAAAAATCGACATGCTTTTAGGGGTTACCAGCAATCACAGCACCCTTTACGAAACCGTGATGATGACCGGATTTCTGGTCCGGTCATTTTCCGGAAATCTTGTTGCCGGAGACGATGCGGATGCGGTTGCCTGGTTTACGGCCGACGATCTGCCGGAAATTGCCTTTGACAGCCACTGGAAATTTATCAAACTCTATTATTCAGCTTATGCAAATACCCGCCCATCAGATTTATAATGTACTGGATGCCTATACCCGGGGTTTGGCAAAACAGCAGGCATGCCGCAACGGCGATATTGCCGGTGCAGACGATGCAGACGACGACACAGGCTTTTCCGATTCCGCGCAGGCAAAACGCCGGGTTATCATTGACAAAATATCCACGGTTATCATTGAAAACATTACCCGGTCCGGGACTGGGCCGCGCATTATCACCACCGCCCCGCATCCCCCGGAAGCCAACCCGGAAGCCGACCCGGAAACGGAAGCCATCCGGTACAACAGGATTACCGCAACCGGAAAAAAAATTTTCACTGCCATGAAAATTCAGGATTCTGATTTTTTACTCCGCAATTTAAGAAAATCGGATGAGACTGAAAAAGACCCTGAAAAAACATAAACAAAGCATTGAGGGAGTTTCAATGAATGAAAGACATTTCCATAAGCATTGAAGAATTTCTCCGGAACCAATAACTTCCCCCCGGCCCTTGCCGCCTACCACGTCTGCCGCACCCGCACCCCCTGATCCGCCAGATATTGCTTAATTCCGGCAACCGTATAAGTGCCGTAATGAACCATAGAGGCAATCAGGGCCGCGTCTGCCTTGCCTGCTGTCAGGACATCTTTTAAATGAACCGGTGTTCCGGCCCCACCGGAGGCGATCACCGGAATATTCACGCGGGTAGCAATCAGTTCCGTCAACGTCAGTTCATATCCGTCTTTGGTGCCGTCCGCGTCAATGGAATTCAGGCAGATTTCGCCGGCACCCAGAGCCTGGGCCTCAAGGGCCCAGGCCAGGGCATCCATGCCCATGTATTGACGGCCACCGTTGATCACAATTTCATAGCCGGAGGGAATTTTTTCACTTTTCTCAACTTTTTTTACATCCATGCCCAGCACAATGCACTGGCTGCCAAAGGCGGCCGCTCCCCGGGCAATGATATCCGGATTTCGGACAGCAGCCGAATTCACGCTGACTTTTTCCGCTCCGGCCAGCAGCACCTGCCGCATGTCCTCCAGGGTCCGGATGCCGCCGCCCACGGAAAACGGAATAAAAATGGTTTCCGCCACCCGCCGCACCACGTCAATCATAATGTCGCGGTTTTCATGGGAGGCCGTGATGTCATAAAAAACAAGCTCATCCGCACCCCCTTCGTAATACATGCGGGCCATTTCCACGGGGTCGCCGATATCCACATTGTTTTTAAACTTCACCCCTTTGGTGGTGCGGCCCGCGTGTACATCCAGACAGGGAATAATCCGCTTGCTTAACATGGCTGCCACCTGCTGAAATTTTTAAGCATCATCAACCCCGGAGGGCCGCTTTTTTCGGGATGAAACTGGGTGGCCACCAGGTTGCCGCTTCCAATGACGGACGGAAAGTCAATGCCGTAATCTGTTGTGGCAAGTACCTGGGCCTCGTCCTTTGGCTGCGGAAAAAATCCATGCACAAAATAAAATTCATCGCTTTCATCTATCCCGGCAAACACCGGATGAGCGATTTTCATCTGAATCCGGTTCCATCCCATGTGGGGAATTTTCAATCCTTTGATGCCGCTTGCGGCAAAAACTTCGGAAAACGACGCCACCGTGCCGTCTACGATGCCAAGACACGGGGTCTGATTTTCCCGGCTGAACCCCAGAATAATCTGGGTACCGAGACAAATGCCCAGCACGGGTTTTCCATCTGCCACCGCCTGACGGATCACCTGATCCAGTCCCAGCCGGACAAGACTTTTCATGGCCGACCCGGCAGCCCCCACCCCGGGAAAAATAATCCGGTCTGCCGCGGCAATAATATCCCGGTCACTGGTGACCGCATTTTCAACCTCTATATGCGTCAGGGCCCGGGACACGCTGGTCAGGTTCCCTGCGTCATAATCAATAACTGCAATCATTGCTGCCTCTGTGCCTGTTCTGGTTTCATTTCCCGGCTACGCGCCGGCAATGCAATTTCAAATTTCAAAAACCATCAAATACCCAAATTACGGGACGGCTGTCAATTTTTAAAACCGATCAAGATGGATTGTCCCATTTTTGCTTAAGATCAGAGAGTTTTTGCTGCCAGGATGTCCGGACATCCGCCGGCGCCAGCCGGATCATGCCACTGGAAATCCGGTTGATCTGGGGTGCCAGGGTGGATTCCCGCACCAGCGCGCTGCCCCCGGCCGGCAAAAATGTCACCAGCAGAATATAGGCAAAAGACACGATCAGCACGGCCTTCAGGACGCCGAAGACCCCGCCGAAAATCCGGTCCACCACCCCCAGAAGCACCAGCCGGATAAAAAACCGCACCAGCATGCCGGCCAGCACAATCATCAGAAATACACTGCAAAACAAGATGATAAAACAGGTGATATGAAGATAGGCGGGAGTGGTAATCCATTTCGCAAAAAGCGGCCCAAGGGCGCTGTGATAGGAATATGCTACATAAAATCCGGCCACCAGGCCGACGATAGACGCCACTTCCCGGATCAGTCCCCGAAAAATACCCCGGACAATACAGTAAACAAGCACCACAACAATCATCATGTCAAACGGATTCATGAATCTCCTTTTTCGGGGTGTCCGGTTCGCACAAGGGGCGGTTCACCCCCTGAACAATGCTGTTTTTTGAGATCAAATGCAAAATCAAGATCGGGATCGGGATCGAAATCGGGATCGGGATCGAAAACTGACCTCCCGGCAGCTGGATAACCCGTAAAAAATAACTGTATCAGCAGGTTACCCTAATCAAGCCGGTGGTTCGGGTCAAGAAAATTCTTGTTTTTTCACTATCTTCAGGTGTAATTGAATCTCATACAATTTTCATTTAAATGCAACCCCAGATCCTTATTTAAACAACCGTCTGGTTTATATGAACAATTATCAAGAGCAAACCGTCAGGGAACTCACTTTTTCCGACAACCACGCGGCCCACGCGCTTTTTGGCGTGCACAACAGCCACCTGAAGCAGATTGCGGACGCAGTGGAGACGACCATCACCGCCCGGGGAAACATGGTTTCCATTTCCGGGGACACCATCAGCGCTGATCTGGCTGAAAACATCCTCAATCAGCTGTACAACCTGATCCGGGAGGGATATCCGGTCTATGAAAAAGACGTGGAATACGCCATCAATGTGCTGCGCCGGGACAGCCGCGTGGCGCTGAAATCCATTTTCATGGATACGGTTTATGTCACAGCCAAAAAACGCACCATTACCCCCAAAAATCCCAATCAGAAAGAATATATTGATGCCATCCGTCACCATGACATTGCCTTTGGCATCGGCCCGGCCGGCACGGGCAAAACCTACCTGGCCATGGCCATGGCAGTGGCGGCCCTGGCAAAAAAAAAGGTCAGCCGTATTATTCTCACCCGTCCGGCGGTGGAGGCCGGCGAAGCCCTGGGGTTTCTGCCCGGCGACCTGGCGGAAAAAGTCAATCCCTACCTGCGGCCCCTGTATGACGCCCTGCATGACATGATGAGTTTTGAAAAAGCCGCCGGCCTGATGCAGCAGGATGTCATTGAAGTGGCACCGCTGGCCTTTATGCGGGGCCGGACCCTGAACGATTCGTTTATCATTCTTGATGAAGCCCAGAACGCCACCTCGGAACAGATGAAAATGTTTCTCACCCGCATCGGATTTAACTCCAAGGCCGTTATCACCGGCGACATCACCCAGAGTGATCTGCCGGGCAATCGTGTCTCCGGACTGATTGAGGCAAAAGAGCTGCTCTACGGCATCAAGGGCATTGGATTTGTCTTTTTCACCCGGCACGACGTGGTGCGGCACAAACTGGTCCAGAAAATCATCAATGCTTATGAACAGCAGGAAGCCCGAAAGCAGAAAGCAGCACCGGCGACGGTTGCATAATCTTTCAATTTTCTGCTATAGTTTTTTTTATGCGGCGGTCCTGATTTTTTTGCATGATTTTTTGAACCCCATGACCGGACAGATAACCGGACAGGTCCTATGAATACAAAACCCAGCGATATTTCGATCAAAAAACGCTTTTCCGCCGATTTCTGGATTATGTGGGGGCTTCTGTTTTCAGTGACCATCCTCTCCACCCTGATTCTCTCCCCCCGCCTGGTGGTCATGAGCACCACCTATGAGCTGGGGGAAATTGCGGATAAAAACGTCAAAGCCACTTCGAATTTTTTTATCGAGGACGAAGCCGCCACGGCCCGGCAGCGGGAAATTGCCCGCAACAGTGTGCTGACGGTTTATGATTACAACAAACCCCTTGCCGACACCCTTGGGCGGCAGATTGAAAAGGCTTTTGCCCTGCCCCGGTCGGTTTTTGAGACTGCCGCAAAGGACAGCACGACTGCAGCCGCTGATGTTGCCGCTGCCACCGACCTTCACCTTAAAATCATACAGTTGAAACCTGAATTTGAAAAAACCCTGGGCATTCCGGTAGATGACGGGGCCTATTCCATTCTGGAAAAAGAAAAATTTTCCCCGGCGGTTTCCGAACTGATCATTGAAATTCTGACCAAAATCCTGAGAAACGGTGTGGTTGCCAACAAGGATCTGCTGCTGCGGGAAAATGAAAAAGGCATTGTTCTCAAAACCATTGGCGAAAAAGACGAAAAAATTGTAAGAAATCTCCGGCAGTTTTACGGCCTGGACCAGGCCAAGACCATGGTGCGGATTGTGGGAGAACCCATCCTGAAAAACACGGATTACACTGTGGTCAACCTGATTGTTGATTTCACCCAGCGCCTGATTCAGCCCAATATCACCCTGAACCGCAGCGATACGGAGCAGCGGAAAACAAATGCCGAAAACCTGATAAACACGATCAATTATAAAATCCAAAAAGGAGAAATGATCCTTCGGGAAGGAGAACGGGTCACCCCTTTACATGTTTTGAAACTCCAGGCCCTGAAAGAACAGGCCGGGAAAAAACAGGCCATTGAAAAAGGCATCGGCACCGCCCTCATCATCCTGGCCCTGCTCACCATCACCTATCTGATCCATTTGAAATACCAGCGGAAAATCCTGGTTTACCACAATAAAAACCTTTTTTTCATCAGCAGCGTGGTGATCCTGTTTCTGCTGATTCTGCAGTTTGTCACCTCCCTGGCCCAGTCCATTGCCCCGGACGCCTCTTTTGCCCTGTCCCCGTCCTCCATTTACTACAGCGTTCCCCTGGCCGCCGGGCCCATGACCATCTGCCAGTTTCTGGGATTCAACATCGCCTTTCCCTTTGCCATTGTATTATCTCTGATTGCCGCCATTACTTTTGAAAACAGCTATGCCTTCTGCCTGTATTTTCTGCTCAACGGCATCATGGGCGCTTTCTGGATCCAGAACTGCAAGGAACGTAAGGGATTGATTCAGGCCGGGGTCAAAGTGGGGCTGCTGAACATGGTGCTGGCCCTGATCATTGACATTTACCTCATTGACTTCTCCGGCTTCAAGCTGATGTGGGACTGGACATTCGCCTTTTCCGGCGGCATCATCAGCGGCATTATCGCTGCCGGTCTCACCCCGCTCATGGAGCTTTCCTTTGGCTACACCACGGACAGCACCCTGCACGAGCTGGCCAATCTGGATCAGCCCCTGCTGCGGCGCCTCATGCTGGAAGCACCGGGCACCTATCACCATTCCGTGATTGTGGGATCTCTTGCGGAAGCGGCCGCATCAGAGATCGGGGCCAATCCCCTGCTGGCAAAAGTATGCGGATATTACCATGACATCGGCAAGCTGAAAAACCCTCTCTATTTCATTGAAAATCAACGGGACTGCAAAAACATCCACAACAAACTGGCCCCGTCCATGTCCTGCCTGATCCTGACCGCCCATGTGAAAAACGGTATTGAACTGGCAAAAGAAAAAAAACTCGGCCAGCAGATTGTGGATGCCATTCAACAACACCACGGCACCAACCTGATCAGTTTTTTTTACAACAAAGCCAAACAGCAGGCCAAAGAAGACCAGGTGGTAAATATGGACAATTTCCGGTATCCCGGCCCCAAGCCCCAGACCCGGGAAACCGCTCTTATCATGCTGGCGGATGTGGTGGAGGCAGCCTCCCGAACCCTTGAGCATCCCACGCCGGCGCGCATTCAGGGGCTGGTGCAGCAGCTTTTCAACAAACTGTTTTCAGACAACCAGCTGGATGAATGCCCGCTCACCCTCAAGGACCTGCACAACATTGCGCGCAGTTTTAATAAAATATTAAACGGCATTTATCATCACCGGGTAGAATATCCGGAAAAATTTTCCCCCAAATCCGCCGCCGGTATCACTTCCGGTGAACCAAAGGAAAAAAATGGGCATACTGATCGACAACCTCCAGAACCGGCACCGGATCTCCCTGACCCGGATGCAGACGACGGCCCAAGCACTCTTAAACGCCTTGGGCAGTCCTGATGCCGAACTGTCCATTGTCATCATGGATGATGGGCAAATCGCACAGCTCAACGAGCAGTACCGGCACCGGAACGGCCCCACCAATGTGCTGGCCTTTTCCATGAAAGAAGGGGAATTTGCCGATCTCACCCCGGAACTGCTCGGCGATGTGGTTATTTCCGCGGAAACCGCGGCCCGGGAAGCCGATGTGCTCAATATCAGCTTCACCCGGCGCCTTGACTTTCTTCTGATTCACGGTATTCTGCATCTTTTCGGATATGACCATGAGCGAAGCAAGGCGGATGAAGCGGAAATGGACCGCAAAACCGAAGCATTATTCAACATCATATCAAAGGAATAGAACCATGGCAGGACTGGCAGTAAATGTAGATCATATCGCGACGCTGCGGCAGGCCCGGGGTGTCAATTATCCGGACCCGGTGGCGGCCGCGGTGCTGGCGGAACTGGCCGGCGCGGACGGCATTGTGGTGCATCTTCGGGAAGACCGGCGGCATATTCAGGACCGGGACGTTTACCTGCTGCGCAAAACCGTTTTATCCAAACTGATTCTGGAAATGGCGGCCACCGATAAAATGCTCACCATTGCCGCGGATGTAAAACCGGAACTGGTCACCCTGGTGCCGGAAAAACGAGAAGAGCTCACCACTGAAGGCGGCCTTGATGTTATCACCCACGCAGACACCGTGGCAAAGGCCATTGCCACGCTTCACCGGCACAAAATCAAGGTCAGCCTGTTCATTGACCCGGCCACTGATCAAATCCAAAAAGCCCGGGACATTGATGCGGACATGATTGAAATTCATACCGGCGCCTTTTGCGACGCCCGTACGCCGGCGGAAAAAGACACGGCCTTTGCCGCCATCATAGAGGCCGCCAAAACAGCGGCACGGCTCAACCTGGGGGTCAACGCGGGCCACGGCCTGTGCTACAACACCATTAAATGGTTTCGCGGATTAAACGAAATTGATGAATTCTCCATCGGCCACAGCATCATTGCCCGGGCCGCCCTGGTGGGAATGCAGCAGGCAGTGAAGGACATGTTAAATTTAGTTAACGCGTTATAGACGGCCTGAACGTTGGACATCGAACGTTGAACATCCAACGTCGAATAAGGAAATTCAGTTCGTTGAATTTGTAACAAAAATTAACCACAGAGATCTCTGAGTTCTCTGTGGTTAAATAAATTCTTTTTTGGGGATAAAATAAAATATGCATTTAGTCACGGCCGAAGAAATGCGGGAAATGGACCGGCAGACCATTGAATCCTTTGGTCTGCCCGGCAGGGTATTGATGGAAAACGCGGGCCGGGGAGCTGCCCGGATTCTCATGCGAACCTTTCCGGAGCTCTCATCCGGCCGGGGAGCGGTAATAGCGGGCCGGGGCAACAACGGCGGCGACGGATTTGTCATTGCCCGGTACCTGGCAAACGCCGGTATTCCGGTAACGGTTTACCTTTTGTCGGCCAAAGACCGGCTTACGGGAAATGCGCTGAAAAATTTCAGGCTTCTGGAGGCCTGTGAGTTGAAAATCCGGGAGATCACAGATGACAACCAGTTCCAGAACGTAAAAACCGAAATGGCCCATCATCCTTTTTTTGTGGACGCCATCCTCGGCACCGGCCTTAATTCGGATGTCCGGGGGGTTTTCCGGACCATCATTGACTTTATCAATGAACTGAGCCGGAATACGGGCCGGCCGGTTTTTTCCGTGGACATCCCTTCCGGCCTGAATGCGGATACCGGCATGCCCTGGGGCACCTGCATCCGGGCCGCGGCCACCGCTACCTTTGCGTTTCCCAAAATCGGCCATCTAATGCTGCCCGGCGCGGAATACACCGGACGCCTGCATGTGGTGGACATCGGCATCCCGCCCCATATTGTGAAAAACGTCCCGCCCCGGCATCATCTGACAACCGAAAAAATAATCAAAACCCTTATCCGGCCCCGGCCCGTGGATCTGCACAAAGGCGCCACCGGTCATGTGCTGGTGATTGCCGGATCTCCCGGCAAAACCGGGGCCGCTGCCCTGACCAGCATGGCGGCCCTGCGGTCCGGCGCCGGACTGGTAACGCTGGGCATCCCGCGGACATTGAACCCGATGCTGGAACCCATGGTGCCGGAGGTCATGACCTGTGTGCTGCCGGAAACCAGCGCCGCAGCCCACACGGAGGCTGCTGCTCAACCCATTCTGGAACTTGCGCAAGGCAAAAAATGTCTGGCCCTGGGTCCGGGAATGGGCACGGATGCGCCGACAAAAGCCCTGGTCCGGCTTCTGGTTCAACATTGCCCGGTGCCCATGGTCATTGACGCGGACGGAATAAACTGCCTAGCGGATAATCCGGCAATTTTAAACCAAAAAAAAGCAGACATCATCTTAACCCCCCATCCCGGTGAAATGGCCCGGCTGCTGGCCTGCACCCCAAACGCGATCCAGGAAAACCGTCTGGATGCGGCCAAGCAGTTTGCCGCGGATCATGATGTCTTTGTTGTCCTTAAAGGCGCCCGCACCCTGATTGCCGGCCCGGACGGCCACACATTCGTCAACCCCACGGGAAATCCGGGCATGGCCTCCGGCGGCATGGGGGATGTGCTCACCGGCATGGTGGCCGGTTATCTGGCCCAGGGATATCCGCCGGCAGTTGCGGCCCGCCTGGCAGTTTATGTCCACGGCCGGGCCGCGGACCAGGCGGCTGAATCAAAAGGTCCTTACGGATACATTGCATCGGAGGTCGCAACCGCCATTCCCCAGGCTGTTCGCGTCCTGACCGGGCAGAACGGATTCGCGTCCCCGCATGTTTTTGAACCGGTACAAACGGAACTTTTATGAGCCGTGATCCGATCCCGCGGGCATCAGCTGTCATTAACATCACCACCCATGGCGCGGAAGAAACCCGGCGGTTCGGAGAATCCGTGGGCCGAAAAATTGACCAAAAAACCCTTATCTTTCTTTCCGGTGACCTGGGCGCGGGAAAAACCGTTTTTGTTCAGGGGCTCGCAAGGGGGCTGGACGTACCGGCAGATTATTATATCACCAGCCCCACCTATGCCCTGGTCAATGAATACCCCGGCCGCCTGAAACTTTTTCACGCGGATCTGTACCGGATATCCAGTGCCCTGGAACTGGAGGATATGGGATTTGACGACCTTGATATTGATCACGGCGTGCTGGTGGTGGAATGGGCTGAGCGCATGGGGCCGGATGCCCCGGTTCCGGACATGGGGGTCTCCATCCGCGTGGTTGACGATTCCATCCGGAAAATTACGCTATTTTTATATGGACGAGAAAATACAAATCTGGTAAAGGTCCTTTCTGATAAAAATCCTGTTTAATAAAGACCCTGGAAAAAAACTTTTGACGCGCCCAGGCGCACCCTAACGAGGTAAACATGGCACTTATCGTACAAAAATACGGCGGCACATCTGTGGGGGATATCGACCGAATCCGGAATGTGGCGGCCCGGGTCGCCCGCACCCATGATCAGGGCAATCAGGTGGTGGTTATTCTCTCCGCCATGAGCGGGGTCACGGATTCCCTGATTGAATCCGCCCATCAGATCACGGATTTTCCGGACAAGCGGGAAATGGACGTGCTCCTTGCCACCGGCGAGCAGACCACGGTGGCGCTCATGGCCATGACCCTGAAATCCATGGGATACAACGCCAAATCCCTGCTGGGATATCAGGCGGAGATTCTCACGGACAGCCAGTCCTGCGCCGCCCGGATACTCAGTATCAAAGCCACCCGGCTCAAAGAACTGCTGGCGGACAATCATATTGTGATTGTGGCCGGATTTCAGGGATGCGATGCCGCGGGCGACATCACCACCCTTGGCCGGGGCGGGTCCGATACCTCGGCCGTGGCCGTGGCAGCCGGCATTGGCGCGGATCAATGCGAAATCTACACGGATGTGAACGGCGTCTATACCGCGGACCCCAATGTCTGCACCAAAGCCCGCAAGCTGGACCGGATCTCCTATGAAGAAATGCTTGAAATGGCCAGTCTTGGCGCCAAGGTTTTGCAGATACGGTCTGTTGAATTTGCCATGAAATACAATGTCCCGATCCATGTGCGATCGTCTTTTAATGAGGAGGAAGGAACAATGGTGGTTAATGAAGACGCCAATATGGAAAAAGTGGTGGTTTCCGGAGTCACCCACAATAAAAATGAAGCCCGCATCACCCTGAAAAAAATCCCGGACACGCCGGGCATTGCCTCCCGCATTCTGTCGCCGGTGTCCGGGGCCGGTATTATTGTGGACATGATTATTCAGAACACCCGTTCCGGCCATATGACGGATCTTACCTTTACCGTGGGCAAGGCGGATTACAAAGAAGCCTTGGAAATCTCCAAAAAGACGGCAAAAGAGATCAATGCCGAAGAAGTGATGGGGGATGAAAATATCGCCAAAATTTCCGTCACCGGCGTGGGCATGCGCAGCCACTATGGGGTTGCCGCCAAAATGTTCACCACCCTGGCCGCGGAAAACATCAATATTCTCATGATCAGCACCTCTGAAATCCGGATTTCCTGCGTAATTGAAGAAAAATACGCGGAACTGGCCGTGCAGAGCCTGCACACGGCCTTTGGACTGGATGCGGAATAACATAGAGCGCGTTTTATGCCTTTAAAACAGTTCAGCCCGGATCAGGTTTTACTGGCGCTGGTCATCGGCGCGGGGATTATCGCACTCACCGTGTATCGGCTGGTGGCGGGGTGAGGTAGAAGCTGAAAGCTGAAAGCTGAAAGCTGAAAGCTGGAAGGTGGAAGGTGGAAGGCTGGCAGCGTTGCGACCCTAAAAAAGTGATGAAAAAACGCCGGTCAGGGAATTGTCCTGCCGGCGTTTTTTCCTTTTCCACTTATTCTAAGATTGATTCAGTGCCCCGTCGATTTCATCGGCAATTCTTTTTGCCGCAGCCCGGGGGTCCTCCGCATCCCGAATGGGCCGGCCGATGACCAGATAGTCTGATCCGTTTTTAATGGCATCTGCAGGCGTTACAATCCGGCGCTGGTCATCATCTGCCGCCTGCCATGCCGGCCGGATGCCCGGGGTCACCGCGTAAAAATTTTTGCCGAAATTTTCTTTGATCATTTTCACTTCCCGGCCTGAACACACCACCCCGGCACACCCGGCAGCTTTTGCCATCCGGGCCCGTTTTTTGACCAGCACGGTCATATCGGAAGTAAACGCATCTTTAAATCCGGCGGCGGCAATCTCTTCCGGAGAAACGCTGGTCAGCACCGTAACCCCGAGAATCCCGACCCTGTCCCCGCCGCCGGCCACGGCCGCCGCCAGCATACGCGGCGTCTCACCGCAATGCACCGTAAGAAACCGCACGCCCAGTTCCGCGGCCTGGGCAGTGGCCCGCTCCACAGTGGCCGGAATATCATGAAATTTAAGATCCAGAAATATTTCCGCTGGTCCTGCCAACTGAATCATCCGGACAATTTCAGGTCCGGTATTTATAAAAAGTTCCAGCCCCACTTTAAACATGCCCACCTTGTCTGAAAGCAGATCAATATACCGGGCCGCTTCCGTTGCCGTGGCCACATCCAGGGGAAAAACAATATAATCTTTGGGCGTCTTCATTGCTGCTCCTGCTTTTTCAGTTGACGTATGTCCAGCCGTCACCGTGGGAATTGGGAACGATTTCGATCCCAATCCCGATCCCGATTTTGATTTTGATAGCGACTAAAATACCATCCATCAGACCCATTTTTTATACCCGCTTACGGAGTCAAAATTTTCAAATTTTTTTAACCTATTGGTCTGTAAGCGTTTGCAGGGTGCTGCAGATGCGAGGCGCCGGGCACGAAGACGTACCCGTCGTACTTCAAGTGCCCGGGAACAAAGCAGATGCGGTGCCCTGTGAACGCTTACGTTTTTTATACCTCAGATCCGTTGCTGTATAAAGTTTTTTCTGAAAGCCACGGGGCCTGAAAAAAATCTTTGCATCATAGGAGGGCCTTCTTTTTTTTCGCCGCTTTCCACGGTATAAATCCCTGAGTTTTCTAAAAAACTGTTGAAAACTGCGGGTTTTAAATGCTATGAAGGCAAAAGTAGACAAATAGTTAATAAAAACAAAATGATCTGAACCTGTGCAGACACATGGGATTTTCCTGAAAAAAAAGAATACAATATGACGCACCCCACTCCCCGGCCCGGCATCACACCGGAACAGCAGGCATTATTAAAAAAACTCCCTGCAGTGGACCACATTCTGGAACTGGCTGGAAAAACCACGGAACTATCTGATGTCCCCCGCAGGCTTTTGACGGACAGCGTTCGCAACTGTCTGGACCGTCTTCGAAAAACCATTATCAACGGCCGGCCGATGGTCTCTGAAACAGATATTTCTGACAATGCGGTTCTCCGCGAGGTCAAAAACATCCTTAAATCCGCCATGGCCCTGAACCTGACGCGTGCCATCAACGCCACCGGCGTAGTCGTTCACACCAATCTCGGCCGGTCCCTGCTGGCCAAAGCGGCATTGGCCCACATGACGGACATCTCGGGCCGGTATTCCAACCTGGAATACAACCTGGCCACGGGCCGGCGGGGCCTCCGGTACACGGCCGTGGAAGACATTCTCTGTGAACTCACCGGCGCGGAAGCGGCCATGGTGGTGAACAACAATGCCGGGGCCGTGCTGCTCAGCCTGGACACCGTGGCCAGAGGGCGGGAAGTGATTGTTTCCCGGGGCGAGCTGGTGGAAATCGGGGGCGCCTTTCGGATTCCGGATGTAATGGAAAAAAGCGGTGCCATTTTAAAAGAAGTGGGCACCACCAACCGCACCCATTTGCCGGACTACCAGCAGGCCATTTGCGAGCACACCGGCCTGCTCCTGAAAGTCCACACCAGCAACTACAGTATTGTGGGATTTACCGCCAGCATTTCCCTGACCGAACTGGTGAATCTGGGCAGCGCCCACGGGCTGCCGGTCATGGAAGATCTGGGCAGCGGCACGTTTGTTGATTTTTCAAAATACGGGCTGCAGCGGGAACCCACGGTCCGGGAATCCGTCAGTACCGGGGCCGATATTGTCACGTTCAGCGGGGACAAACTCCTTGGGGGACCCCAGGCCGGCATCATTGTCGGTTCCCGGCCCATTATTGAAAAAATTCGAAAAAATCCCCTGACCCGGGCCCTGCGCATTGACAAACTGACGCTGGCAGCCCTTGAAAGCACTCTCAGACTGTACCGGGATGAAAAAACCGCCATCTCCGCCATTCCCACTCTGCGCATGCTCACGGATCCGGTGGAAACCATTGAAAAAAAAGCCATAACCCTGAAAACCCGCATTGAAACCGGCGGCAGCGAAAAAATCAGTGTCTGCCTGAAAGATGCCGCGTCCAAAGCCGGGGGCGGGTCGCTTCCCCTGTTTGAACTGCCCACAAAATGTGTGGCCGTGAGCATTGCCGGCATGAGTGCCGCAGCCATTGAAATCGCCATGCGGAACAACACGCCGCCCGTGATCGGACGCATTGAAAACGACCTGTTTTTACTGGACCTTCGGACGGTTCAGGACGATGAACTGACGGAAATCGTCGATGCCCTTGAAACCTGTGTAACAAAAGGCTGATTATGACACAACTCACCGAAAACCTTCATCGAAGCCGGTTTTCCCATCAGCAGTTTTTATTTTCCGGTGCTGAGACGGCTGATGTTTCCCTGCAGGAAGCCCCGTCTCCGGCCCTTGCCGCCGCAGCGCTTGCAAAACAATTTCCCGGCCTGCTGGTGGAAAATGATTTTCTTGACGCGGCCATGGATTTTCTGGCGGACACAAAAACTTTCAGCGCCGTCCTGATCCGGCTGGACGAGAGTCATTATGTCATCAACCCCGCAGAAGTCATGGCTGCCCTTGCGGGTGCCGTTGACGCGGTTTGCAAAGAAACTTCCGGCCTCTGGGGGATATTGGATCATGCCACGGCAGGCGGTTTTTTTGCCGGCGCGGATGAACCCGTCTGTGTTGAACTTGTCAAAAAAATAAAATCCCGGTTTTCGCAAAAATGTGCTGAAACCGTATCCACCGGCATTGCCCTTTACCCCACCCTGGCTTACGGGAAAGACAAAATCCTTGAAAATGCGCACAAGGCCCTGGATCATGCGGCATTTTTCGGCCCGGACAGCTGCGTGGCATTTGATTCCGTCAGCCTCAACATCAGCGGCGACAAATTTTATCAGGCCGGCGATCTGGAAGGGGCCATGAATGAATATTACCTGGCCCTGAAACTGGATGAAACCAATGCCAATGTCCACAACAGCCTGGGGGTGTGCTACGGTATCAAGGAAGACCTGGAAAACGCCCTGTCTGAATTCAAAACCGCCATCCGCCTGGCCCCGGAAGAAAACATGGCCGTCTACAATGCCGGATATGTTCATTTTCTGAAAAAAGAATATGGGCTCGCCCTGGAATATTTTCAAAAAGCAGCACAAATTGATGACACGATTTTTGAACTGGCGTTTCAGACCGGAAGGATTTATCAGGAACTCAACCAGATCGAGAAAGCCGGAGACTGCCTTGAAAAAGCCGCGGCCCTGAACCCTCAGTCCGCGGCCACGTTCCGGCTGCTGGGGGATATTTATACGGCCACGGACCGGATCACCGATGCGGTCACGGCCTATAAAACCGCGCTGAAACAAAATCCTGAAGACGCCCATGCCCTGTCCGCGCTGGGATATTTATACGAAATCCAGGAAAAAAACGCGGACATCGCCCTCATGTTCTGCCTTCAGGGAAGTGAAATGGCCCCGGAAAACGGCCTTTTCCGATACCGGCTTGGCCGGCTCTACCGCAGGCGAAACCGCCTGGAGGAGGCCCTCGCCGAATTTCAAAAAGCAGGAGAACTGGGGTATGACGCAGACGAAGAAATCGCGGCCACGCTTAAAACGCTCCAGAACGCCCCGGCCCCTTCTGCGGATTAATTGCGCCGCCGCAGGCCTGATCCCAACCGCGCACAAGCGTTATTTTATTTACATTGCAACACAAATACGCTAAAGACTAACATTTTTTAAACAGGGATTTGGCGAAGCGTTATAAAAGAGGAGCACTAAAATGCCGATCTATGAATATAAATGCGACAAATGCAATAAAAAATTTGAAATGCTGGTCATGGGCAAGGACCGGCCGGCCTGCCCGGACTGTAACAGCGCAACCGTAACGCGGGTTATGTCCGCGTGCGGGTTCATCAGCAAAGGCAGTGGCGGTGAAACCGTGAGCAGTTCCGCCGGGGCCGCGTCCTGCGCCGGCTGTACCGCGTCCAACTGTGCCGGGTGCGGGGTCTAAATGAACGGAAAAGTCTTTCTGGTAGGCGCCGGCCCCGGTGATACGGGCCTGCTCACCTTAAAAGGAAAAACCTGCATTGAAACAGCCGATGTGGTGGTCTATGATTACCTGGCAGCGGACGAACTGCTCCAATACGCCCGGCCGGATGCGGAACTGATTTACGCCGGAAAAAAAGGCGGGGATCATACCATGACCCAGGACCGGATCAATGCTCTGCTGGTGGAAAAAGCGCGCCAGGGACATGTTGTGGCCCGGCTCAAAGGCGGCGATCCGTTTATTTTCGGCCGGGGCGGCGAGGAAATCGAGGCCCTGGTGGCGGAAGGCCTGGACTTTGAAGTGGTGCCCGGCGTCACATCCGCCATTGCCGCGCCGGCCTATGCCGGCATCCCCCTGACCCACCGAAAATTTACCTCCACCGTGACCTTTATCACCGGCCATGAAGACCCGGGCAAACCCGACTCTTCCATCAACTGGAAAGGG
Source organism: Desulfobacteraceae bacterium (assembly GCA_011390465.1). Lineage (GTDB taxonomy): Bacteria > Desulfobacterota > Desulfobacteria > Desulfobacterales > Desulfosalsimonadaceae > SURF-3. The sequence goes on along the minus strand of JAABSH010000012.1, from coordinate 15,435 downwards.
CTTGCAGCCACCGGCGGCACGCTGGTCTTTCTCATGGGGGTAAAAAATCTCTCCCATATTGCGGGGCGGCTTCTGGAAAATCACATGGCCCCAGAAACCCCGGCCGCGCTGGTGCGCTGGGGCACTACCACGCGACAGCAGACCGTCACCGGCACCCTTGACACCATTGTGGAAAATGTCCGGGCCGCCGGGTTAAAAGCTCCCTGCATCATTGTTGTCGGAGAGGTAATCGGGCTGCGGGAAAAAATGAAATGGTTTGAAAACCGGCCCCTGTTCGGGAAAAATATTGTGGTGACCCGGGCCCGGGCCCAGGCCAGCGACATGATTGCCCGGCTTACAGATCTGGGGGCCCGCTGCCTGGAATACCCGGTGATCAAAACCGTGGCCCCAACGGATTTTTCCAAATTAGATGCCGCCATCGACAATCTATCCACCTATGACTGGATTATTTTCACCAGCGTCAACGGGGTGCTGTTTTTTTTCAACCGGCTGCTGGAAAAGGGAAAAGACGCCCGGGCCCTGGGAAATCTCAAAACCGCGTGTATCGGGCCGGTGACTGCTGAAAAATTAAAATCTTACGGAATCAATACCGATATTCTGCCGAAAAATTTCCGGGCCGAATCCATTGTGGAAGCCTTTGCCAGTGAATCCATTGCCGGAAACCGGGTGCTGCTGCCCCGGGCCGCCGAAGCCCGGCCGGTCCTGCCGGCTGAACTTGCCAAAATGGGGGCCGCAGTTGATGAAATCGCGGCCTATCATACTGTGAAAGACATAAACAACGCGGCCCCGCTGATCCGGGAACTGGAAGACAACAAAATTGACCTGATTACCTTTACCAGCTCCTCCACAGTCACGAACTTCAAAAGTCTCCTGCCGCCGGAGAAATTTAACTCCCTTCTGGAAAACGTGACCATCGCGTCCATCGGTCCCATTACCACTGAAACCGCGCAAAAAAACGGGTTCACCGTGCATGTTGAAGCCGCCACCTACACCATTCCCGGGCTGTGCGAGGCGATTATACACTATTACGCGTAAAAAACATTCCCCATGCAGTGGGTTTGGTGATATGATAGCATCATGAAGGCTATCCTGAAAAAACTGCCCGGATTTGTCAATCAGATCAAGGATATTCAGGAAGTGATTATTTCCAATATCCTGCTGATCGGTCAGGTTCCCGCACCCACCCATCATGAAGCCGCCCGGATTGAAATCTTTCTGGAACGTCTGGCAGACGCCCAGGCCGACTACTGCGCCACCGCGGACTTCAATATCCCCACCGGCATCATCCGGGGTACTTCAGACGGGACCCGGCCCCCGATTTTTGTGGTGGCCCACATGGACACCTTTATGAGTGCGGAAATTGATCACAATTATGTGATCACCAAAAATACCATTACCGGCCCAGGTATTCTGGACAATTCCGTGAGCGTGGGCGTACTTGCCTCCCTGCCGGTCATCTGCCGGCACCTGAACCTTAAATTCGAATCCGATATCGTGCTGGCCGGCGTCCCCCAATCCATCGGCAAAGGCAACCTCCAGGGCATCAAGCATCTTATCGACACCTGGAATGGCCCCATCCGGGGCGCCGTTATCATGGAAGGGGAAGAACTGGGCCGGCTGAGTTATTATTCCGAAGGCATTATCCGGGGGGAAATCATCTGCAATGTCACGGCAACCAACGGCTGGGAACACCGCTACAAACCCAACGCCATTATCATTTTAAACAAGGTGATTGATGAAATCCTGACCATGGAGCTGCCCCAGCGTCCGCTTTCCCGGATCATCATTGGAAAAATCAACGGCGGGTTCAAACACGGGGTCATTGCCTATGATGCCCGGCTGGGTTTTGAAATCCAGAGCGACAGTGAACACATGGTCCGTCGGATGCATTCGGAAATCAAGGATATTGTAAGCGGCATCGGCCATGAACACCATGTCAGCCTGAAGCTCGACATTATCAGCAGCCTGACCCCGGCCAACCTGGGTTTCCGGCACCCCCTGGTCAAAACCACGGTAACGGTTATGAAAACCTTAGGCCTGCACCCGGTGACGGATTCCAGTGAATCCGAACTGTCCATTTTCCTTGCCCGAAAAATCCCTGCCATCACCCTGGGCATTACAGAAGGGAAAAATGTGCACAAGGAAAACGCCTCCATGAAAATCACGCCTTTGTTCACGGGCATTTCCCAGATTCTGGGGGTTCTCAAGGCCATTGACAGCGGGGTCTGCGATGAATAAGCCCTGGCTGATATCAAACACCTTTCACCATTCTGAATTTAAAGACATCAAGGCACTGGTGCACGCCAAAAATCAGCAGCAGGTAACCATTTCCCTGTGCCTGCCCACCCTGAACGAAGAAAAGACCATTGCCAAGGAAATCATCATCATGAAATCCGAGCTCATGACCCGATTTCCCCTGATCGATGAAATTGTGGTGGTGGACTCCGGCTCTACGGATAACACCTTAGATATTGCCGCGGAATACGGGGCCGACGTGTACGCGGCAAAAGATATTCTCCCCCATATGGGCCATTATACCGGCAAAGGCGAAAACCTCTGGAAAGCCCTGTTTGTCACCAGCGGCGATATTCTCATTTACCTGGATGCGGACATCAAAAACATCCACCATCGATTTGCCTATGCCCTTATAGGACCGCTGCTGCTTTATGAGCCCATCAAATACGCCAAAGCGTTTTACGACCGGCCCATTACCCTGGATCAGCAGAAGATACGGGCCACCGGCGGGGGCCGGGTCACGGAACTCACGATCCGGCCGCTGTTTTCCCTGTTTTTTCCGGAACTGACCCAGATTCTCCAACCCCTGTCCGGGGAATATGCCGGATACCGGTCGCTATTGGAAAATATTGCCTTCCCCATTGGATATGGTGTTGAAACCAGCATGATTTTAGATATTTATGAAAAATGGGGATTGAACGTCATGGCCCAGGTGGATCTGGACCGCCGGATACACCGCAACCAGGATACCAAAGCCCTGGGCCGCATGGCATTTGTGATTCTCCAGACCTTTTTAAAACGCATTGAAAAACAAAAAAAAATAAAGCTGAATACCGCGCTTTTTAATGAAATGATTCAGTACAGACTCACCCACGGGGATTATGAGGCGGAAAAATTTAATTTTGCCGGCACAGAGCGGCCGGCCATGATACAGTTACCGGATTACCGGGAAAAATTTTATCCACACCGGCCCGGCGATCCAGGAGCAACACCGCCGACTGCCTGATACCCGATACTTTTTGGAGCTTAAAAAATTGCAGCAACAACAACTTATCGACCGCTACCGGCGGCACCTCAATTATCTGCGCATTTCCATCACGGACCGGTGCAATCTCCGGTGCATTTACTGCAACCCCCGCCTGCCCGGAAAAAAACTGAAGCATAAAGAGGTGCTGCGGTATGAAGAAATTCTGCGAATTGCCCGCATCGGCATCACCCTGGGGATTGATAAAATCCGGATCACCGGCGGGGAGCCGCTGGTGCGCAGGGATTGCTGCGGGCTTCTGGAAAAACTTGCCGCCATCAAAGGGCTGCGGGATATCTCCCTGACCACCAACGGCATACTGCTCGAAGAAAACATTGACAGCATCAAAGCCGCGGGGGTCAAACGGCTGAACATCAGCCTGGATACCCTGAATCCGGATAAATATGCGCAAATTACCGGATACGCTGGATTCGACCGGGTCTGGAGCGGCATTGAACTGGCCCTTGAAAAAAATTTTTACCCGGTCAAAATCAACTGCGTGGCCATCCGCGGGGTCAATGACAATGAACTGGAAGCCCTTGCCGCCCTGTCGCTTACCTATCCCCTGCACATCCGGTTTATCGAACTGATGCCCATCGGCAAAATGGCTGCCCCCGGCGGCCCGCCCCTGCTGATTCCTGAAATCAAACACCGGGTTCAGACGCTGGGAAATCTGATCCCGGTGCGCCACACACCGGGGGATGGCCCGGCAGTAAGGTATAAATTTGAAAATGCCGCCGGCGAAATCGGTTTCATCAGTCCGGTGAGCAATCATTTCTGCCGGGAATGCAACCGCCTGCGGCTCACCGCGGACGGCCATATCCTGACCTGCCTCCTGTCCGATATTGCCGAAGACATCAAAACCCCGCTGCGGCTCGGGCTGCTGGATGCGGATCTCAAAGCCGTGTTTCTGAAAGCAGTGGCCCGAAAACCGTTTCAGCATCCCGAGCATCTCACCCCCCTGTCCCAGCCCGAACAGATGGTTTCCATCGGCGGGTAATCCAAACCTGCTTGCAAACGATCACGGATTCCGATAGGAGTAAAATGGCTGAAACGCTTTGTCTGTTTGACAGCAAAAGAACTTCCAGGACGAAAAAATGGCTGAAAAAGAACAAATCCTTGATTTTTTCTTAAATATTTTCAGGCTGCAGTGCGAAAATCCCAATCCCGGCGCCAGATCCGGAGAATACCGCCTGCTTTGCGCTGATACGGATGAAATTTATGAACTCCGGATTCAATGCGGCACGGAATGGCAAACCCGGCGCATGAGCATCTGCCAGCTGGGTGAAACCGTGGAAAGCAAAAGCACCATCTACAAAGTCATCTATGATCAGCAGCTCGTCATCAAAATTCCGCCCAAACCATTTACGGATTTCAATAAATACCTGGAATATATCAATAATGAGCGACATATTGTCGCCTCTCTGACCCCGGCCATCCAATGCCTGTCGCCGGGTCTTGCGCCGATTTTAAGCATGATCCCGGATTTGCAGTTTTCCGCCGGCACAGCGGAAACCGACACGGCTGATCTTGAAAATAAATACAGCAACCTGCTGAAAACCCATTCCCACCTTCAAAAGCATCTCAAAATCGGGCCGGGATTTGTTTTTTTCATGAGCCTGACCCGCAGTGAATTTTTCAATCAGGTCATCAAAAAAATTCACGACAAAACCCGCATCCAGCAGGAAATGCTGAACAATACCAGTATTTTTGAGGACCCTTACGCATTTGAAGCCCTTTACGGCCATCAGTATGACGATGTATTTTTCAAACTCAGTAGAATGTATCATGAATACGGGAAAATCATTGATATTCTGCTGCCCCAGCATGAAAACTACCATGCAGTGCCCGCTTACAAAAAACAGCAGTGGTTTTACCTTAAACTGGGCGAGGAAGTTCTTGAAACAGACGAAAAAGGGCTGGATGATATTTTTTTCCAGGATCTGAACCAGCTCATCGACATTCTGATGGAAGAAAACGAAGCCGCCGTCATCCAGTACCGGGGCATTTCAGAAAAATACATCTCCAAAAAAATTTTTGACACCAATCGCAAAAACATTGAAGGCCTGATGGTCAACACCCTGTTTCTGATTTATCACCTCAGAAATCAGAACGTGGCCATTCGGGATCTCAAACCTGATAATATTTATATTGCCGCACCTGCTGATGGAACAGATTATTTTTTCAGCCACCCCGATACCTATTCACTGGGGCTGATTGATCTGGAAACCGCCGTCCACCTCCATCCCCACGATATTTCAGGGATGCGGCAACCGGCCCTGGCCGGCACATTTCCGTTCATGACCCCGCATCACCTTTTTAGAAACCGGGATCTTTACAAACTTTTCGGCAAAGAGCTCTGCCGGGTGCTGTACATGCAGGACTGGTTTGCGGTCATTGCCATCATGTTTAATGTGGCGACAGGAAAAATTCTGTTTTTAAAAACCGCCAAACTGATGCAGAAAATATTTGAAATCAAGAAAAAAGCGGCCCGGGACCAGCAATCCCTTTCAGATACCCTGAAAAGCGTATCCTGGATCTTCTGGAACACGGCAGCCCAGGAATGTGAAAAAAAGCTGAACCTGCATTCCGATAAATTCCGTTTTATCGACATCACCCTTCCGGACCCCATTGTTGAAATGCTCAGACAGGAACTGGAAACGGAAAAAAACGTCATCAAAAAAATGATAAAAGACCGGATCAACTCCAAACCGGTGCTTAAAAAAATCGGCCGGAAACTCTATCCGGCATCAGCGAAAAAAACCGCTGAACACCGGCTTCTGTGGGAAAAAGGGCAAGGTGACCCATCTCTTTCCAAGGCCCAGAGGGAAAAAATCATCACGATTTTAAAAACAATGGAAAGCCTGAAGCAGCAACTGGAACAGCATGAGATGCTCGGCCAAAAACTTGAAACCGCCATGCCCGCAAGCGATCTATTGCTGTTTTTATTTGACCGGGTGCTGAATGCCATGTACCGGCCCTTCTGGACCTACCGGGACCATCCCCTCCACAGCCGGTATAAAAGCGCTTCCGGCGCGTCTATGGTTTAACGGCAGCCCGAAGCGCTTGTTCCAGCAGGTCAAAATTTTCTTCAAGCAGCCGGGGGACGGTACTTAAAAAATCCGGTTCATTCTGCTTGATTGCCTGCTGAATCCGCTGGCAAAGGGCATGCAGCCGGCGGGCGGAAATATTGGCAGCAGCGCCTTTCAGGGTATGGGCCGCCCGCTCCACGGCAACAGGATCGCCTGTTTGAACCGCGGCATGAAAAATTCGCATCAGCCGCGGGGTATCTTCCAGAAAAATTTCAATCACCTCGTGCAGCAGTTCCTCATCCCCGTCAATGCGGTTCAGAAAATCCTCATAATCAAATACCGGCAGCGCCTTACCGGTTTCGGTTGTCAATGTCGTCATCGGCCGCGGCTTTCTTCAGGTTTTTATAAAAAGGTTTCCCTTGACACGGAATTCCAAACTGCGGGATTATCGTAGTGATTTATGCGTGTTTTCGTCAATAGTAAAAAAAAATATACAGACCCCTTTACCCTGCTTTTCATCAGGAGCGAACCATGACATGCCCATTGAGCGATAAAGACCTCCATCAGATCACGAAAACCGGACAAACACCGGAAAAAATACAATCCCAGCTGAAGTTATTCTCCCGGGGCACTCCGTTTATCGCGCTGGATCGTGCCTGCACCCCGGGCGATGGCATTAAAATACTGAAAGAAAATCAAATCCGGAAAAACCTGGACCGCTACGCATCCGCGGCGCCGCAAAAAACACTGGTCAAATTTGTCCCTGCATCCGGGGCCGCCACCCGGATGTTCAAAAACCTGATCAAGGCCCATGACGCCCTCGGCAAAAACCAGCCCCCGCCGGATACGGCGCTTTTATCCTTTTTGGGGGACAATTGCCGCCGGTTCGCGTTTTACACGGATCTCAAAGCGTCTCTGGCAGACCGGGGCATGGATCTTGACGCCCTGATCGCGGGGAAAAACATGGCGCCGGTGCTCCGCCATCTGCTTACCGACGCCGGTCTGGGCTATGCGGCCCTGCCCAAAGGACTGATCAAATTTCATTCCTATCCTGAACGCCACCGGACGGCCTTTGAAGAACATCTGGTGGAAGCCGACGGTTATGCGCGCTCTGAAACAGGGGCGTGTGTGCTCCATTTTACGGTGCCGGCAGCATTTAAGGACCGGTTTATGTCGTTTTCCGAATCCATTCGCGATTCATACGAAAACAGCCACGGAGTACGGTTTCATATTTCTTTTTCCACCCAGTCCCCAGGCACCGATACCATTGCCGTGGACATGGACAACCAGCCCTTTCGCCTGCCGGACGGCAGTCTCCTGTTCCGGCCCGGGGGCCATGGCGCCTTGATTGAAAATCTCAACCAAGTGGATGCGGACATTATCTTTATTAAAAACGTCGACAACGTGGCCCACGACCGGTTCAGCGGGGAACTGACAAAATGGAAAAAAATTCTGTGCGGTGAATTTATCCGGCTCCAGCAGCAGATTTTTGATTTCCTGCGCCGGCTGCATGAAAAAACCGCGGATGCGTCCCTGACAACTGCCATCTGTGATTTCCTGCAAAAAGAGCTCCAGCTTCCCCTGCCGAAAAATTTTCATTCCCAAAGCAATGCTGAAAAGCAACAAACCCTTGTCCGGATGCTGGACCGGCCCCTGCGGGTCTGCGGCATGGTGCCAAATACGGGCGATCCCGGCGGCGGGCCGTTCTGGGTAAAAAACCGCACCGACTACAGGGCGCCGCAGATTGTTGAATCCGCGCAGATCAACCTTGACGCGCCGGATCAGCGCGCCATTGTAAACCGTCTGGCCCATTTCAATCCCGTGGATCTGGTATGCGGTGTCCGGAACTGGCAGGGCAAAAAATTCAACCTTCTGGATTATGTGGACAATCTGGCAGTCTTTATCACCACCAAATCCCAAAACGGCCGGGATCTCAAAGCCCTGGAACTTCCCGGGCTGTGGAACGGGGCCATGGCATACTGGAATTCAGTATTTGTAGAAGTTCCGAAAATTACGTTCAACCCGGTCAAGGAAGTTACGGATCTCCTGGACCCCCATCACCAGCCGGCCCCCTGATGTGGCCCTTCGTCCGGCGGGCAGTCAAAACAAAAAAGGATGAAAAAGAGCCGTTGACAAATTTTTTTGGCGCATCTAAATTAACCATAGTGCATTAAAATATCCTACGGTTTCCTGTATTCCACTTCACTTGACGGGTTTTTTGCCCAAAATCAGGACATGCAAAAAAAAATTTAACCCGGAGCGGCCATGAGCATCCTGATCATTGACGACGTACCGGTAACCCGGAAAATCATCACGTCTTTTCTGGCGGATGGCGGGTTCAGAGATACGGTTCAGGCGGAATCTGCGGAAGATGCCTTCCGGATTCTCGGCTTGTATGCGGACAACAGTGAAACACCGCTGCCAAAGATTGAGCTGATCATCATGGATATTGTCCTGCAGGGGATTGACGGTATCGAGGCCTGCCGGATGATCAAAAATCACCGCCGCAGTGCCGACATTCCCATTGTAATCCTTACCGCCTATTCTTCATCAGAGCATATTCAAACGGCTTTTAAAGCCGGCGCCATTGATTTTCTGGCCAAGCCGGTCAACAAACTGGAACTGCACGCGCGGGTCCGGTCCATTCTGCATTTCAAATCCGAGGTGGACCGGCTCCGGGAGCGGGAACACCATCTGGTAGAGACCACCCGAAAACTGGAGCAGGCCAATGTTCTGCTGGAACGGCTGTCCAATTCCGACGGTCTTACCGGCATTCCCAACCGCCGGTATTTTGATTACATGTTTAAAAAACTCATGGCGTCCGCCACCCGGCTGGCCATTCCCATTTCCCTGTTAATGATGGATATCGACAATTTCAAACTCTATAACGACACCTACGGACACCTGGCCGGAGATGACTGTTTAAAACTTATTTCCGGCGCCATCCATGATACCATCAAACGGGAAAGTGATTTTATCGCCCGTTACGGCGGAGAAGAGTTTGCCATTGTATTGTTTGGCGTGGAAAGCGATATTGCAGCGGGTCTGGCGGAAAACATCCGGGAGCATATTTTCGGGCTTCAAATCCCGCATTCATCTTCCATGGTAAGCAACTGGGTAACCGTGAGCATCGGGGTGGTATCCTGTGTTCCCGAACCGTCCGTAAAACCGGAAAACATGATCGCCTGGGCGGACAAAGCCCTGTACATGGCAAAAAGCCACGGCAAAAATCATGTTGTGCAGTTTGAACATCCCGGCATCTAAGAGACTCACCAGACTGCCTGTTATCCCCCCGCCATGAGGGCAGCTGCTGCGAGCAAAAAACAATACGGCGCAAACACATACAACCGCCCTTTTTTTACCATTTTCACCAGCAGGCTGAGGGCGGCATACCCCACCACAAACGCCGCAGCCGTCCCAATGGCAATGACACCCGCGGACACCCCGCCGGTACCGGCATCACCGCCTGATATTTCCAGCACCAGGGCCCCCAGAATCGCGGGAACGGACAGCAGAAACGAAAACCGGGCCGCTGTATCCCGGTCAATCCCGCAAAACAACGCCGCCGCAATGGTGGAACCGGAGCGGGAAATTCCCGGTATCACGGCCACGCCCTGCACGGTTCCGATCCATAACGCGGTTTTAAGGGTTACCGCGGACCCCTTTCCCGGGTCCGGCTGGGCCCACCGGGTAGCAAGAACAATGGTGCCGGTCGCCACCAGGGCCAGTCCCACCAGGACAAGAGAAGAAAACAGCACATCTGAAACCGTGTTCAGCCCGTAACCGATAAGGGCCGTGGGCACGGTTCCCGCAATAATCAGCCATGCCATTCGGCTGTCCGCCAGGGTTTCCGGAGAAACCGGCTGGCTGTTTTTTGGCTCTCCCCAGGGAAACACCCGGGAAAAAGCGGTTGCCAGCCGCAGAATATCTTTAACATAATAACATAAAATCGCGGCCAGGGTTCCCACATGCACACTGATGTCAAACAGCAGCACCGGCTCGTTGAGCCCCATGAGCTGCTGAAAAATTACCAGATGCCCGGAACTGCTCACGGGAAAAAATTCGGTCAGCCCCTGAATTGCCCCAAGAATGACCGCTTGTAATGGCGCCATAGATATCTTTCTTTCTCTGTTTTACAGATTGCTGACAAATGCCCGAGTCAGGCACTCTCCCAGTGATCCCGCTCCGGCTGGATGCCGGCGGCCACTTCGATCAAAACAAGGGGGGCCTGGCCGGTATTTTCCAGCACAAGGCCCTGCTCCAGGGATAAAGAACAGGATTGATGGGCTGACAATTCAATCGGTTGAAATAAATTTCCCGTGTTGGCGCCATTTGCTGAACTCAGCCGGCCAACACCCTGGACAATGGTCCAGGCGCCGGTGCCGCGGGCATGAGCGCTTGAGCGCAGTTGCTGTCCAGGGTCCAGCGTGATTTTGCGGACCTGAAAATCCCTGCCTTTTTCCAGGAGCGCCACAGTTCCCCAAGATCGGACTTCCCGGGGAAAGGTCCGGGTTTCCGCTCGCCGGTCCGCTTTCAGGATATCCACAATTTTCTTGACTCCCTGGGTGCCGGACAAAGATGACACCAAGAGAGCATCCGGGGTTTCCACCACTGCCAGATTCCGCAATCCCAGCACTGTTACCAGCCGGCTGTGGGACTGAATCAGGGAATTTTTCACATCCACGCACACCACATCGCCTTCCACCACATTGCCGGCATCGTCTTTTTCACCGATATTCCACAAGGCCTCCCAGGAACCCAGATCATCCCATCCCGCATCCAGGGGCACCATAATCCCCCGATCCGTTTTTTCCATGACCGCATAGTCAATGGAATCCGACGGACAGACCTGAAATGCCGCAGGGTCCAGATAAAAAAAGGCCTGTTCCGGTTGATCCTGTTTTGGCCGTCCCGGGTTCATGTTCATGGCGTTTTCACAGGCGGCCACGATCTCCGGCACATAGCGCCGGAGTTCGGCCAGCACGGTTTCGGCTTTAAACATGAACATGCCGCTGTTCCAGCAGTATTCTCCGGAAGACAGATACTGGCGGGCGGTTTCAGCATCCGGTTTTTCCACAAATTCCCGGATCGCGTAAGCCTCACTTTCCAGATCAGTTTGGGCTTTTTCAAGGCTTGCGGGATCGCCTTTGCGAATGTATCCATATCCGGTTTCCGGCCGGTCCGGCACGATGCCGAAGGTGACCAGAAATTCACGATCCGCAAACTTTGCGGCAAGGCCCAGGGCCTCATGAAACGCGGCCACATCCGCAATCAGATGATCCGCCGGCAGCACCAGAATCAGGGCGCCGGGATCCAAGGCCGCCGCTTTGAGGGCCGCCACCGCCACTGCCGGCGCGGTGTTTCGGCCCACCGGCTCAAGAAAAATGGCGTACGGCTGAATATTGATGTCCGCCAGCTGCCGGGCCACCAGAAACCGCTGATTTTCATTGCCAATGATCATGGGCGGACCGGTCTGGTCAAAATTCGCCAGGCGCAGCAGGGTATTTTGAATCATGGTATGGGTTCCCGTCAGGGCCAGCAGCTGCTTGGGATATAATTGCCGGGACAGGGGCCAGAGACGGGTGCCGGATCCGCCGGCCAGGATCACAGGAATAATCAATGATTTTCTCCTTTTTCAATCGCTGGTTTGTTAGGGTACCAACAGTTCAAATCCGGTCACCGGATCATGAAATCGGCCGGCGCGGGTATTGGTGAGCTCGAATACCACCACCTCCAGCACCTGCCATACCCGGACGCCGGCTCTCACGCACCCGGTGGTGGTATCATTGTTCCGGCCGCAGGCCATGTGCATGTGCAGCTTGGGGGTGCCGGCCCTATCCGGAAAAATCGTGCCGGTGCCGGCCACCTCATGCACATTGGCAAGCACCCGGGTCATGGGGTCAATGGTTTCCGCGCGTCCATCCGCCGGCCCCACCACCAGCCGGCTTCCTTTGTCCGCGCCGCCCACGGCAATCAAAGCCGCAGCACGCAAGGATACTTCTCTGGCAAACGCTTCGATGGCCTCATGCACAATATCCCCGTCTTCCAGCCGGATCACAAAAATCCGGCCCTGGGAGGCTTCACTGTATTTCACTTTTCATCCCCTTTTATTGGTAGTCTATTGTTCCCAAAGACCATGCTGACCTAAAACTGTGCTGACCGGGAACCATGCTGAAACGGCACCACCGATTCAGGACAATTTTCAAGCAGAACACCGGAAAACGGCACGCATGTTCCCACCTGAAACGCGGCCGGCAATGCGGGTGTTATCCGCTCAAATACTTCCGGCGGACAGGCAAACAGCAGTTCATAATCTTCCCCGCCGGCCAGGAGCAGGGTTTCCGGTTGCAGGTGATAGTTTCCGCAAAATTCTGAGAGTTCCGGGTCGATCACAAATCCGGCCGGATAAAACCGGATGGAAATCCGGGACGCCCGGGCCAGATGTCCGGCATCGCCTGCCAGGCCGTCGCTGATGTCCATCACACAGCAGACCCGGTTTTTTGCCAGAATTTCCGCCGCATCAAACCGGGCAACCGGACAAATAAATTTTTCAATTAGCCCGGAATATGCCGTGTCATTTTTTTTCAGGCATTCCATCCCGGCCCGGGCCAGTCCCAGCGGGCCGGTTACATAGAGGCCGTAACCGGGCCGGGCATTTGACCGCCGGGGAAAAATCTCCGGGTGGCCGCTGCCCAGGGCAAACAAATCCAGGGAAAACTCCCGGCCCCTGGAAATATTACCGCCTCCCAGCACCGCGCCATATTTTTTAAGCCCCCGGCGGATGCCGGCATACACGGCTTCCAGATCCGTATCCGCCATATGCGGCGGCAGGGACAAGTTGACAAAAAGGCTCAGGGGCCGGGCATAGGACGCTGCCAGATCACTGAACGTGACGGCCACTGCTTTTTCACCGATCTGATCCCACCGTTGCCACCGCCGCCGGAAATGCACATTCTCCTGCTGGGTGTCCGTGGTCACCACGGGCCGGGCAATGGTCTCCAGCAGGGCCGCGTCATCGCCGGGTCCGACTTTAAGCACTGATGGGGATTTTTTTACATCCTGGAAAGGCCCGGCTGTCAGTTTTTCAATCAGGCCGAATTCACTGTTCCACGGCGGCTGCAAAGTGCGCGGCGCACATCCACAGACCGCTGCCAGCGCTACCGCCTGTGCTGCGGGATCCCGGGCCCTTGAAATACAGGTAATCACGGACACGCCCGCAGCCCCATGGGAAAAACAGGACCCGGCCCGGGAAGCATCAATGCCGCCAATGGCCACCATGGGCACGGAAGCGGCGGCTGCCACTGCTGCAAGCCCCTCAAGACCGATCACGGCATGGGCGTCGGGTTTTGTGGATGTGGCAAAAACCGGGCCGGTGCCGATATAATCACAATGCCGCAGATCGGTTTTTGCCAGCTCTGCCAATGTGGACACGGAAATACCGATAATGGCGTCCGGACCCAAAATCTGTCTGGCAGCCGCGGCATTTTCATCATCCTGGCCCAGGTGCACGCCGTCCGCGTCCACGGCTTTTGCAAGAATCATATCATCGTTTACAATGAGCGGCACGCTGTGGCGGGCGCACAACTCATGGATGGCTGAAAGCTCTGTGAAATTTTCCGGCGAAAAAATCTTGTTGCGGTACTGCACCGCTGTGGCGCCGGCACGCACAGCAATCTCGACCTGCTGGAGCATAGAGAGATCCGGGGCATTTTCATCCGTAATAAAATAAAACCGTATGATCTGGTGAATGTCCATGTTGGCGTGCGTCCGATCCCGATTAACAAAAAAAAATTTAAGCGCCACTGGTTTCCAACTGCCAGAGGTGAAACACCGACGCCTCAAACCGTTCTGCCCAGGTTTTAAACCGGGCAAGCTGGGCCGGGCCATAGGTTTTAATTTTTGCCATCACCGCGGCCATGGGCAGTTCTTTTTCCGTGTTTTCCCCGTTTTTGGAAAAAAATTTATCTGCATAGCAGACGATCTCCTCTTCCAGAGTTTCCGGCACCATATCCCGCACCGGCAGGGGCAGATGATAGGTGCTTATCTCATCAGCGCTCAGCCCCGCGCCCACATGCCGTTCACACACCAAAGCGTGCCGGGGAAACCCCAATTCCTCCATCAGCGCTCTGCCCAGATACCCGTGGCACACATAGGGGGAGGTGCCCAAACACCCGATGGACGGCGCGTTGGTGTAAAAAATACCGATGTCATGCAAAAGCGCGGCGTCTTTAATAAACTGAAGATCCGGTTTGCGGCAAACCCGATTTTTTGCAATAAAAAGGGCTTTTTCCGCCACTGCTTCTGAATGCCGGATCAGCCGGGAGCCGGCATCAGATGCCGGGTCATAATATCTGGCAATAATATCAAAAGGATTCATACCGGCAAAACAGGCTGTCACGATCGTCCGGACAACAGCACACCCTCAATAAACGGATCCAGATCCCCGTCCAGCACCGCGTCCACATTTCCCACATCCATGTGGATCCGGTGGTCTTTGACCATCTGATAGGGATGCAGCACATAGGAGCGAATCTGGCTGCCCCAGGCGATTTCATCTTTGGTGTCGTGCATTTCCTGAAGTTTCTTTTTCTGTTTTTCCTTTTCCATCTGATACAGCCGGGCGGCCAGCACTTTCATGGCCAGTTCCCGGTTCCGGATCTGGGATTTTTCCTGCTGGCACTGCACCACAATGTTCGTGGGAAAATGGGTGATGCGGATGGCGCTGCTGGTTTTGTTCACATGCTGGCCCCCGGCCCCGCTGGCCCGGAAGGTATCGATGCGAAGATCATTTTCATCAATATCCACTTCAATATCATCATCTAATTCCGGATAAACAAACACAGAAGCAAAAGAGGTATGGCGCTTGCCATTGGCATTAAACGGCGAAATCCGCACCAGCCGGTGCACCCCGGATTCGGTTTTGAGATATCCGTATGCGTAATCGCCGCTCACGGAAAATGTCACCCCTTTGATGCCCGCCTCATCCCCGGCCTGATAATCGATCATGTTGAGCTTGAACCCCTTGTGCTCGATCCACCGGGAATACATGCGAAACAGCATTTCCGCCCAGTCCTGGGCTTCCGTGCCGCCGGCACCGGCATTGATGGACATAATGGCGTTGTTTTTATCATCATCCTCATCCAG
>JAABSH010000011.1 GCA_011390465.1 Desulfobacteraceae bacterium | reverse complement strand
AGAGTAGGACGCCGCCGAAAAATCACTTGAAAAGGCCCCGGAGACTGGTTATCATCAGTCCCCGGGGCCTTTTTTTTTGGCTGCACCGTTATTAAGGCGTAAAAGACTCACCAGTTTTTTCTGCGAGGCATAGCCGTCGTGATTTCTCAGGATCTGGAACAGCCTGTATGGCCATTAAATTTGGCCATCGTAGGGGGCGGAAAACCCAGCATTTTTTTTCTGGAATTATCCCAAAAAAATTTATTTCCCAATTTGAATATCCGGTTTGTGGCTGTCTGCGATCAGGATCATGATGCCGTTGGCATGAAACTGGCCCGGAAAATGGGGATCTACACAACAACTCGGTTTCAGGACCTTTTTACGCTTCCGGATATCACGATCAACGGCATTGTGGAACTTACCAATGACCCGGAAGTCCTCATGGAACTGATCCGGCTGCGTCCCAAAGAGATTGGCATTATAGAGCATAATCTGGGATGGTTTATCCGCCAGTTTCATCACATGAACGAAGCCTTGAGAACTTCCCAGAACAAAGTTGTTCTGGAAAAAATGTCTTCTGATTTCCTGATTCAGCAGAGCAATGCCGCTGTTGTGATGCTCAATACCGATTATACCATTGTGGAGGCCAATGACGCGTATTTAAAAGCCGTTGGCAGAAAAAAAGAAGACGTTGTCGGCGCCCACTGTTACGAGGTTTCGCACGGCCTGACATCACCATGCTCGGATTTGCATGCCGATATAAGCTGTCCCATGGCGGAAACACTTCGCACCGGTAAATCCGCTCATGTCATTCATGAACATCCCACAGGTTTGAATCATCCTCAGTTCTGTAATCTGGTCACCTATCCCCTGAAAGGAAAGGACGGCCAAATCCTTCGAATCATTGAAATCTGGCGGGATATTACCGAACAGCTTTCCTTTTCCTGGGAAAAACGCCTTGCCGCGCTAAAAGATGATACAAAAAGAGTGATTCAGGAAGATCGGATGATTTCTCTGGGAAAATTAGTGGCCAGCTGTGTCCATGAAATTAATAATCCGATCCAGGGCCTGCTGACGTTTTCCCATCTGATGCATGATATTCTTGAAGAGAAAGCCCCTGATCGCAAAGATCTGGATCAGTTCAGACATTATCTTGCTTTGATGATCAGTGAACTGGAACGGTGCGGCAATATTGTGTCCGGTTTGCTTTCCTTTTCCAGAACACCTGCGAGCAGTCACCAGGCTGTGGATTTAAGCGGGATTATGGATCAGGTGATTGAGCTGACCCGGCATAAAATGGTGCTTTCCAATGTTGAGCTGACGGTCAGCAGGCCGGATACGCCCTTGATAATCAGAGGCGATGTCAATCAGCTGCAGCAATGTTTTCTCAATCTTGTTTTTAATGCCATTGAGGCCATGCCTGCAGGGGGCGTTCTTTGTATTACCGCGGAAAAGGCAGCACCGGAAAAGAAAATACTGATTAAAGTGCGGGATTCCGGTACCGGAATTGATCCAAAAGATCTGGATGCGGTTTTTGACCCGTTTTTTACCACCAAACCGCCGGGGGAAGGCACCGGCCTCGGGCTCTCCATTGTTCATGGCGTGGTGCGGGAACATGGGGGAGATGTCACTGTTAACAGCCAGCCGGGAAAAGGCACTCTTTTTTGCCTCGCTTTTCCGGTGGAAATACCTGAAAGGGGATAATGTGGAATCAAAAATGCGCATCATGGTTGTGGATGATGAAATGATTGTGCGGGAATCCTTTTATCACTGGTTTGAAAAACAGGGGTATAGCGTTGATATGGCCGCGTCCGGTCAGGAGGCTTTGAAAAAACTTGAAAACGCCGCTTTTGATGTGTTGTTTGCAGACATCAAAATGCCCGGTATGAGCGGGATGGAACTTTTGAAAACGGTCAGAGCAGGGTATCCGGATGTGGCTGTGGTCATTATTACCGCCTATGGCACCATTGATACCGCCGTGGAAGCCATGAAAACAGGGGCTGTTGACTACCTGCTGAAGCCGTTTAAGCCGGATCAGCTCACGCTGGTGATGGAAAAAGTCCAACAGCAGCAAAAACTTTCCCTTCATTATCAACTGCTCGAAAATCAGCTTCAGAAAATGACAGGGTCCGGGGATGTATGTTTTGAAAACATTATCGGCCAGTCTCCTGCCATGGAAGCCTTGTTTGAGATGATTCCGGAAATCGCTGCCAGTGACGCACCCGTGCTTTTGTCCGGGGAGACCGGCACCGGCAAGGAATTGGTGGCCAAAGCCATTCATGCCCGCAGCCAGCGTTCTGAACTTCCCTTTGTGCCCATTAACTGCGGTGCGTTTGTTGAAACATTGCTGGAAAGCGAACTGTTCGGATATCAAAAAGGCGCTTTTACCGGAGCTGCCCATACCCGGAAAGGGCTTCTGGAGATTGTGTCCGGCGGCACGCTGTTTCTTGACGAAATCGGGGAAATCAGCCCCAAAATGCAGGTTGATCTTTTGCGGGTGCTGGAAGAGAAAAAAATTTTACGGGTCGGGGATTCCCAAGCGGTTGATGTGGATTTCAGACTGGTTTCCGCCACTCGCCGTGATTTAAAAACAGCTATTGCCAGGGGCGATTTCCGGTCTGATTTTTTTTATCGTATTAACGTCATTTCCGTATCCATTCCGCCGTTGCGGGACAGAAAAGCGGATATTCCGCTCCTGGCACAGCATTTTTTGCGAAAATACAGCTGTGAGACCACAAAACAGGTGGATGGTATTTCTCCGGCGGGAATGGCACTGCTGAACCAGTATAACTGGCCCGGCAATGTGCGGGAACTGGAAAACGCCATTGAACGGGCAGTGGTGCTCGCCCGGTCTCCAATCCTGGAAGCTGCGGATTTTTCTTTTATTCAGCCTGATAATTACAACAATTCTTTCTCCCGGGGTACACTCAGAGAAGTGGAACAGTCCCATATCCGGCAGGTGCTTTCCCAGTGCAACCATAATATCACCCGGGCTGCCAAGCTCCTGGGAATTAACCGGTCAACCCTGCATAAAAAGATCAAACGTTATGGACTCAAGGGATGAGTCCTGCTGTTGCCCTGGTTCCCATGGGACAGGTTCCCGGAATGACGCTGAAGGTTATCGCGGGCAATATTGCCGGATGCCTGGACCTGGTGGTTGATATTTTGCCCGGCGTGCCATTGCATCAGACGGCTTTTCATCCTTCCCGCGATCAATACAATGCGGCTGTAATTATCGAATATCTTGAATCCATGGAAAATATTGCTCACGGGAAAATCCTCGGGATTCTGGGTGTTGATCTGTTCCTGCCCATTTTTACCCATGTGTTTGGCGATGCCCGCATGGGTGGGCGTGCCGGGGCCATGTCTCTGTTCCGGCTTTCCCGCCGGCCCAATGAAAACCCGTTGAAAATTTCGGCATCAGAGATGCTGAGACCCGAAAATCTCGCCATGGAGAGAGGCGCAAAAGTAGCGCTTCATGAAATCGGCCATCTGTTCAGTCTGATTCATTGTTCCGATCCGGAATGTGTGATGCATTTTTCCGGCGGGATTGACCATCTGGATCGCTTGCCCCTTTATTTTTGTAAATCCTGCCTCAGAAAATTGCATGCCGCGTTTTCAGCATCCGCATAATCCGTTTTTTGGCAAAAGTTTCAATAATCTGTCAGGAAAGCAAAAATGTCCGGGCCAGCCGGTCCCATCCGATCTCGGGCAGGGTGCCGTAAACATCATCAATGGGCTGACCTCCGGTGGCTGCCAGTTTTTCATAGGATGGCCCCAATAGCGCAAACAGCCTGGCGGTCTCCGCTTCAGTCCACTGGATGCTTTCTTTTCCAAAATATAAATTTTTAAGGCTGCGTTTGAGATTTTCGGGCTCTATCATCAGCAGCCAGCCCTCATGATAAGGATCTGCATGACAGATTTCCGGGGTTTTCAAAATTTTAGTGTTTTGTGCCACCACGGTTCCGGCAACAGGCGCTTTGAAATTTCCGTGGTGGCCGTCGCGATAAATGGCGCCGCCGGTTTTGTTTTGTTCCACACGCATGCCCAAACCGGGAAGGCTGATTTTATCCAGTTTTCCGAAAACACGGGTGGAGAATTCATCAAACCCCATTCTGAGGCGGCCGCTGTGTTCACGCCGGATCCAGCAATGACCTGGATGATAATAATATCCATCCGCCACCCGGTATCCCGCTGCCAGCGTATAGTGAGGATTTTTTCCCGATCCGGTGGCATCCAGATGATCCAGCAGTTGATCATAGGCGCAATGACGGCAATCATAATTTGTGGTACAGATTTTGGGGGCATCCACCCGGCCGGTCAGCGCATGGCGGCAGGGACGCTCAGATCCGTTGTATTTGTTTTTTAATGCCGCGGACCAATGCTCCCGTTTTTTTTGATCTGTTGTCTGCCTGCGGCTGTTCAGGGACTGCTGCATGGCTTTGTCAAAGTCGCAATGAAAACAATCATAGTTATTGTTGCATAATTTAAAATTTACCACCCCGGCTTTCATCCAGATGCATTCATTGTCGATCACCTGGAACCCCTTAAGGGGATTGTTGCTGTGTTCTTCCAGCGATCTGGTGCGTGTTGGTTTGTTTTTCATTTCAGGCCTCCTTTTTTAAATGGGGGGTTAATGTGCCTGTGTTCAGCAAACCGTTTTAATCAGAAACAATTGTAAAATAATAAGGCAAAGAGCGTGCCATTGTCTCTATGGTAAATAAGTATTTTAATTTATTGTTAAAAATAAAAAGGCGGCCCTAAGACGGGATTTAAAAAAATTGAAACCGGCGGGAAAAGCATCATTTCCTATGATGGTCAAGGGTTTCTTTTAAAATTAAATATTATTATCAAGTAGTTATTATACTGTCGGGTTTTGCCGCAAAAGTGTTGCAAAAAACAACAATTTTTAAAACCCCAAAACAATGCCGGATATGGTCCGCCGGGATTTCAAATTCACGGTGAATTTGTTCTCGCATTTTGATATACGCAAAAATATTTATGAACATCGAACATCGAACGTCCAACTTTGAACGTCGAATAAGGAAAGTCGCTGGCGCTCCACAGTCTATTGTCCCGGAGGCTTTCCATAACCACCCAAAATCATGGTCAACGGTGAGGCTTCGGCAGGTCTAACCATAAAAATGATCGCCGCAGGCGTTCCACATTCGACGTTGGATGTTCAATGTTCGATGTTCGACGTTCAATCCATAAAGGAGTGATCCGTATTACATTCAACTTCCGGTATGATAATGGCTTTCACAGCAGAACAATTTTACCGGGATTTCAAATTCTGATTGCTTTACAATCAGGTATCATCGTGGTATTTTTTTTGGCAAACACCATGCCGCCGCTTCCGGCTTTTTACCTTTCTTTTTTTAACGTTGTTGATGTAATCACGCATATGGGCCTGTCTTTTCAAAGTCTTAAATTTAAAATTGCGTTAAATCTCGCAGTCATTATTTTACTGAGCGTTGTGCTTACGGATTTTGTGGCAGTGTATGTTATTCAGAAACAGCTGATCGCCAGATGCGCAGATCAGGGACAATCCGCCCTGGCCCTGCTTCCGGATGATATCACGCTGTTTTTTCCCGACGGATCCGTCCAAAATCAACCGATTACGGTTCAACCGTCATTGGCTCCGGTTTCGCATGTTTTTGTCCTTGCCGGTGATACCGCGATAACCGTGTTTGGAGATGGTGCCCCCTGGATTGAAGAATTTCTTGAAACCCGGAAAAAAGCCCTCATTCATCAGGCGTCTTTGCCGCTTGAATATTACGGAACCACCTTTGGGGTATTTTGGCAGCAAAAAAAATATTTAATATTGTCTCAGCCATTAACCGGCCCGGAGGGTGATGCTGTTGCTGGTGTGAAGATCGCACTGATGGATCTGGAGCCGATTTATGCGACATTAAGGGACGCTCATAAACTGATCGGCTTTTATGTGTTGGGAAATTCTTTTTTAATCCTGCTGTTCGGGCTTTATCGGTTGTCACGCCTGATTGTCCGGCCGATTCACCGGTTTATTAAAATGACGGATAATTTCAGGGAAAAGGATCGATTTTATTTCACCTATGGTACGCGTCATCAGGAATTCAAGCAGCTTTCCACTGCATTGAATCATATGGTGGATACCATAGAAGCGGACAGGGAACATCTGCGTCGCTCCCTTGATGAACTTGAAACAGCGAACAGAGAATTAAAAACCGCTCAGCGGGAGGTGGTCCGCGCGGAAAAACTGGCTTCCGTGGGCCGCCTTTCCGCCGGCATTGCCCATGAAATCGGAAATCCCATTGGAATTGTACTGGGATATCTGGATCTTTTAAAATCCCGGCCCGGGATGAAAACAGATGATGCTGGACAGGATTTTGTCAAAAGGGCACAGGGTGAGATTAACCGGATTAATCAGGTGATCCGGCAGCTTTTGGATTTTTCACGCAGCACCCCTGTGGACGTTAAAAAAGTGGCACTGCATACCATTGTTCGGGAAGTGGTTCAGATGATGTCCTGCCAGCCGCTGTTGTCTGAGATTGCGATCCATTGCCGGCTCGACGGGCAGGCTGCCGACAGGGTAGAAATTGATCAGAACCAGTTTCGCCAGGTGCTGATTAACCTGATTATCAATGCCGCGGATTCCATTAAGGCATCCTTGCCCCGGGAAGAACCGGGTAAAATAATTATCGCCTCTTGCAATATCGCCGGAGATGCGCCTGCCGGAAAGATATCAGCCGGCAATATATCAGCGAAAGACGCGGCTGCCGGCCCGGGGCGGCTGCCGGCACTGGTGTTAACGATTGCGGATAATGGCATCGGCATTTCACCACAGGATATCAATTATGTGTTTGATCCGTTTTTCACCACCAAAGACCCGGGCAAGGGCACCGGGCTGGGCCTTTCCGTCAGCTATATGATTATTGACAAGGCCGGCGGGCATATTTCCATGGACAGCACCTCTGGAAAAGGCACCACGGTTTCCATTGTTCTGCCCCTTTGCCGGGAACCGTAAATTGCAGGTTTAAAAAGGATTTTCCGTAAATGGAAAAACGAATTCTCATTATTGATGACGAAGAAAACATGCGGCATATGTTGTCGACCTTTCTCTTGTCCGCGGGATTTTCAGTGGATGCCGTAGGAGATGGAAATGCCGCCCTGGATAAAATTCAAACCCTTCATTATAATTTTATATTTTGCGATATCCGGATGCCCGGCATGGACGGGATGACATTTTTGAAATCCGCTGCCGGCCGCCTGGAAGACAGTAATGTGATTATGATGTCTGCCTACGGCAGCATTGAAACCGCAGTGGAGGCCATGAAACTGGGGGCCTATGATTATATTTCAAAACCGTTTAAAACCGATGAAGTGCTGCTGACCCTGCAAAAAGCAGATGAGCGGGAGCGGCTGAAAAATGAAAATATTCTTTTAAAGGAACAGATTCGGGAAATAGCGGACCAGTCCTCTTTCGGAAAAATGATTGCCAGAAGCCGGTCCATGAAAGCCATTTTCCGGCTGGCGGAAAAAGTCGCCCAGTATGACACCACGGTTTTGATTACCGGAGACAGCGGTACGGGAAAAGAATTGATCGCCCGGGGCCTTCACTATAATGGAAACAGATGTAAAAATCCTTTTATTGCAGTTAATTGTGGTGGAATACCTGAAGCATTACTTGAAAGTGAATTGTTTGGATTTAAAAAAGGGGCGTTTACCGGCGCGGCCAGAGACACCAAAGGGTTGTTTCAGGCAGCCCATGGGGGAACGATTTTTTTAGATGAAGTGGGGGATCTTCCCTTTTCATTGCAGGTAAAACTGCTCCGGGTGCTTCAGGAAAATGAAGTGCGGCCGGTGGGGGATACCCGGTCAAAACTGATTGATGTCCGCGTGGTGGCCGCCACCTCCAAAAATCTTGAAACGGAAGTGGAAACCGGGAAGTTCCGGGAGGATTTGTTTTATCGCCTGAATGTGCTGCCGATCCGGCTGCCGGCCCTGATTGAACGTTCAGAGGATATTCCGGTATTGTGTGATTATTTTATCCGGCGGTTGAATAAAAAACTCGACAAACATCTCACCGGTATCACGCCTGGCGCCATGTCTCTGCTGCTTCAGCATCACTGGCCCGGCAATGTGCGGGAACTGGAAAATGTGCTTGAGCGGGCTGCGGTAATGGCGGAAAGCGACCGGATCACCCCGGCGCTGTTGCCGCAAAAAATGGTCAACGGGCCGGAATCGGGTGAAAAATCAATCGCATCGCTTTTCAGTGGATTTTCAATTCCGGCGGGACGGGAAATACTGGAAAAGAATCTGATCCAGCGGGCCCTGGAGGCCACGGAAGGAAACCGCACCCACGCGGCGAAACTGCTGGAAATCAGCCACCCGTCATTGCTGCGGAAAATGAAGCTCTATGACATTCAGATGTAAAAAAAAATTAACAGATCAATTCGCCGGTTTTCCCGGTCTTCTGGTTTTTAGGACCACGGGTGAATTGATCTGTTCGTGTGTATCGTTGGTATGTATAAATTGCGATGCATAAAAGAAATGAAGACAAAACCGGCATGAGACGTATAATCCGTTGAAGGTTCCGGCTTGCCGGGGTGATAACGCCCATTTGCCGCGATACTTATTTGCCGTTAATGCTTTCGCGCAGTTTGCCGGAACACTTAAAGGTTACGACATTTCTTTCATCCAGCAGCAGGTCGTCCCCGGTGGCCGGATTTCTGCCGCGGCGGGTGGCTTTTTTCTTTACACAGAATTTTCCAAACCCGGAAACCAGAACATCTTCCCCGTTTTCCAGGCTGCTTTTGATGATCTCAAGCAGAGATTCAACAATATCCACGGATTTTTTCTTTGTAAATCCGAGATCATTAACATGTTCCACGATTTTATTTTTTGTTAACGCCATTATGCCTCCTGCTTAGGCTGGATAGATAAAAATTTTAAAAAACCGGTTTGAATGTGTCCCGATCCGTTGCTCTGTTTTTTGTCCTGTCGGTTGTTTTTTTATTTTTGCACACCAGAGATTTTACCCGGTTTCAGGCTTTCAGAGGGGTCCGCATCAAGAGAGGCGGAAACTGCGCATACCTGATCCTGATTTATGGGGTAAATTTCATTTACCGTACTGATGATGCTGTCAATTTTTTCGGAAATTTCCCTGATTTCTTCCTTTAATGCCAGATCGTCTGGTAAGTTCATGTTATTATAGTGTTTATTTTATTTTTGGGCAATCATCCCGTTTCAGCGCTATCTGCTTATTTTTATTGATAATTTTTTCTAACTAGTGCAA
Source organism: Desulfobacteraceae bacterium (assembly GCA_011390465.1). Lineage (GTDB taxonomy): Bacteria > Desulfobacterota > Desulfobacteria > Desulfobacterales > Desulfosalsimonadaceae > SURF-3. The sequence continues at coordinate 79,061 of JAABSH010000011.1, read as the reverse complement.
ATATAACTAATATTATTATAAATAAAGATATATAACGGGGATGTCAAGTAAATTTATATTTTTAAGTATGTGTAATCGAAATGTTTTTTTATTGGCCGGGTCAAAATATACCGGCAATTGACGCCGTAAAAAAACATTCTGCCGGTGCGCCCCATCAGGCTTCGGCAATGCATATTAAAAAGCTGATGGTAAATCCGATTGTAAAACAAGAGAAAGTTCTGTTAGAAAACAGATCAATTTTCTGAAACAAAACTTTGTTTGGAAAATGGAGCCGACGAGCGGATTTGAACCGCTGGCCTGCTGATTACGAATCAGCTGCTCTACCGGCTGAGCTACGTCGGCTTGCTTGACAGATCAAAAATAATCATGTTTCATTAGCACGCCCTTTTCAGGGGGTCAAGGGGTTTTTAAGCCGATCAAAAGAGCGGGGGATAAGGGCATTTTTTGTCCATTGCACCCGGAAGATACGGAATCAAAAGATACAGATGCAACAGATGGGTAATCATATGCTTGAAGTTGAAAATAAAATACAATTTTTTTTGGAAGCTGTTCGCAAGGGCACGAAAAGTGTCTGCTGCACCGGTGTTGGATTTTCCGAGCGGTCGTACCTGATCTCCCGGCTGGAAAGTGAAATTCAGAAACCCATTGTTGTGGTTTTGCCCGATGTCAAAGCCTGTGCTGATTTTTCCGAAAATCTGCATTTTTTTTCCCGTTTTGACGCACCGGACCACCTGCTGTTTCCGCCCTATACCCTTCTGCCGTTCAGGAAAATTTCCTATCATACGGAAACCGCGGCCAGCCGGATTCATACCCTTTACAAACTGGGGACCGGGGCCGCGCCGAACATTATTTTAACGCCGGCGCAGACCCTTCTGCAGCGACTGCTTCCCCGGCAGGTGCTGTGTGATTATGCGGAAATTGTCATCAGCGGCGAAACCTGTGATCGGGATGCCTTGATTGCCCGGCTGCATGCCGGCGGATACCGGCATGTCACCCTGGTGGAGGATTTTGGTGAATATTCGGTGCGGGGCGGTATTGTGGATATTTTTTCTCCCATGTATCCGGACCCCCTTCGCATTGAATTTTTTGGGGATATGGTGGATGCCATTCGGTTTTTTTCTTCCGCTACCCAGCGTAAAATAAAAAGTATAGAAGAAGCGATTATTCTGCCGGCCAGAGAAATCATTCTGGAAAAATCACAAATGGGCCGGGCCATTGAAAATATCCGGTCCCTTGTGGATCAAGACGGGCTGTCCGGAAATATCGCGGAGGAATTTGTCGAGCGTATTCGCAACGAAGGGGTGTTTCCTGGCATTGAAAGTCTTCTGCCGTTGATATTTCCCCGGCTTGACACCTTCTTGGATTATGTTCCCAAAGACGCCCTGTGGATTCTTTCCGATGGCCGGCTGCTGGAAAAAGCGGCTGAAGAAGCGGAAGGAACGGCCGTGCGAAATTATCTGAGCGCCAAATCGGAAGCGCGGCTCTGTATTGCGCCGGAAAACCTCTATGTAAGCTGGGAATCGGTGAAAAACCGGATTCAGAAACAGCCGCACCTTGTTTTGCAGGACATAGAGACCCGTGTTCCCATGCCGAAGGACCCGTTGCCACCGGTTCGCATTGATTTTAGCATTGCCACCAATACGGAAATCAGCACCCTGCTGTTAGAAGGCCAGAAAGACCGGCATATTCTGGATCCGCTGTCTGAATGGATCCGGGAAAAACAGTCTGCCGGCTTTCTTGTGCTCATTGTCTGCGCGTCCGCGTCTCAGATCAAAAGACTGCAACTTTTGCTTGCGCCCTATGATATTCATGCCCGGGAAATTGCCTCACCCGTGGAAAAAATTTTTGCCCGGAAAAAAGGCGTGTACCTTTGCCAGGGAAAGCTCACCGCCGGATTTGTCTGGCATGATGAATCCATTGCCGTTATTACGGACACGGAAATATTTGGTTCCAAAAAGCGCCGCCGCCGGACAAAGCCCTCGGGCAAAAGCGTCAAAACCGCGCTGCTGGATTTTGGAGAACTCAATACCGGCGACCTGGTGGTTCATGATGAACACGGGATCGGAAGGTATAAGGGGCTGGAAAAATTACGGTTTGAAGGCATTGAAAGCGATTTTCTGCTGATTGAATACCAGGACGGGGACAAGCTTTATCTGCCGGTGGATCGCCTGGACATGGCACAGAAATACATGGGCGTGGAAGGCATTTCCCCGTCCCTGGATAAAATGGGGGGCAAAGCCTGGCAGCGGGTGCGGGAAAAAGCAAAAAAATCCGTTGAAAAAATTGCCGGGGATCTGCTTTCCCTTTATGCTTCCCGAAAAGTCATCAAAGGCCATGCCTTTACGCCGCCGGATAATTATTTTCAGGATTTTGAGGCCAGCTTTCCGTTTGAGGAAACCCCGGACCAGGTAAAAGCCATTGAAGATGTGCTGGCGGACATGGAAGCTGATGCCCCCATGGACCGGCTTATTTGCGGTGATGTGGGGTATGGAAAAACAGAAATCGCCCTGCGCGCGGCGTTTAAATCTGTGATGGACAACAAGCAGGTGGCCGTGCTCGTGCCCACAACCCTGCTGGCGGAACAGCATTTTCAGACTTTTTCCCAGCGGTTTGAACGATATCCCGTGGTTGTGGACTGCTTAAGCCGGTTTCGCACCCGAAAAGAACAGCAGGCGATTTTAAGCCGGCTTAAAGAAGGTAAAACCGATATTGTCATCGGCACCCACCGGCTCATTCAAAAAGATGTTCATTTCAAGGATATGGGACTGGCGGTCATTGATGAAGAGCAGCGGTTCGGGGTCCGGCACAAGGAAAAACTGAAAAAAATGCGTTCCAGCGTGGATGTATTGTCCCTGACCGCCACCCCCATCCCCCGGACCCTTCACATGTCCCTTATGGGCGTGCGGGATATCAGCATCATTCAGACCCCGCCGGAACAGCGGCAGGCCATTATGTCCTATATTTCGGAATTTGATCCTGTGGTGGCGGCAGATGCCATCCGCCGGGAAATGCAGCGCAAGGGCCAGATATTTTTTGTGCACAATAATATCAATACCATTTGGAATATTGCCAGGTATCTTCAGGAAATTGTGCCAGAGGTCCGGCTGGCGGTGGCCCACGGCCGTCTGAGCGAGGATGAGCTGGAAAAAGCCATGTTCCAGTTTTTGAACAAGGAAATTGACATGCTGGTCTGCACCACCATTGTGGAATCCGGACTGGATATTCCCAATGCCAACACCATTATCATCAACCGGGCGGAACGGTTCGGGCTGGCCCAGATTTATCAGCTCCGGGGCCGGGTGGGCCGTTCGGAGGAACAGGCCTATGCGTATCTGTTTATATCCAAAGAAGCGGCCCTGACCCGGGATGCGGAAAAACGCCTCCGGGTGCTGATGGAACATACCGGACTGGGCGCCGGCTTTCAGATTGCCATGAATGATCTCAAAATCCGGGGCGGGGGGGCCGCTTTGGGGGTTTCCCAGTCCGGTCATATCGCAGCGGTGGGCTATGATATGTTTTTGCGGCTCATGGAAGATGCCGTTAGTTCACTTAAAGGGGAGCGGGTGGTGGAAAAACTGGAGCCGGAGATTAATATTCCGGTGTCTGTTTTTATCCCGGAAACTTATATTGAAGATATTGATCAGCGGCTCATGGCTTACCGGCGTCTGGCCAAAATGACCGAGTTAAAAGCGGTTTCGGATTTTAAGGCGGAACTCATCGACCGGTTCGGCAACCTGCCGCCGGAAGTGGGCAATCTGCTGCTCAAAATCATGCTGAAGATTTTGTCTGTCAAGGCAGGGGTGAAAAAGCTGGATCTGAAAGACCAGGTATTGCTGCTGTGGTTTTCCGAGCTGCACCAGCAGCGGCCCTTTGCCCTGTTGGATCTGGTGGAAAAAAGCCCTGAAATGTATCAGTTCATGCCGGACAATGGTCTGAGAGTGCGTTTAGATGTCCGGGGCCTGGGAAGAATCATGGGCCGGACCAAAAATGTCTTGATGGACATTGCTGGATGTGTTAATTAATAAAACTTTAATAAATTCAACTAATTAATCTTGTAACCCGTTAGAATTTCCCGGGATTGGCATTTGGTTATGATAAAAAAAATTGTACGCCCCATGGGCCTTTTGGCTGCCGCTGTTTTGTGTTTGAGCGTGTCTGCGTTTTCCGCGGAAATTGTTGATCGGATTGTGGCCGTGGTCAATGATGATATCATCCGTCTGAAGGAACTGAACCAGGCCGTGGCGCCCATGGAAAAACAGATCCGGGAAAAAAATGATCCCCTGCTGCGGGAACAGGAAGAAATTTACAAAATCCGAACCGAGGTGCTGAACAATCTTATTGATGAAGCCCTGGCGGACCAGGAAATTCGGGAGGCCGGCATTTTTGTGGAAGAAAGGGAGATCGACAGTGCCATTGAACAGGTCAAGGCGGCAAATTATTATTCTGATGAAGATCTGCGCCAGGCCCTCACGGCCAGCGGCATTACCATGGATGCCTATCGGGAGGAAATCCGGCATCAGATGCAGCGAAACAAGCTGGTCAGCCAGAAAATTGAATCCAAAATCATTGTGACGGATTCAGATATTGAAGCTTATTACAGCGCGCATCCGGAAAAATATGCGTCCCGGAAAAAATATTTTCTGCAAAATATTCTGATTACCGATCCTTTGGAAGACCCGAAAATACAGACCGTGTATGAACAGCTGGAAAAGGGAATGCCCTTTGAAGAGGCTGCCGGAATGTATTCCCAGGCCCCCAATGCCGCGGAAGGGGGCCGGCTGGGATTTTTCGCGCTGGAGGATCTGACGGAAACCATCCGGACGGCTGTGGGAGATCTTTCGCCAGGGGAATTTTCTGCCGTGACCGAAACAGAGCAGGGGCTTCAGATTTTTTATGTTCGGGAAATAAAAGAAACGCCGGGCCGTTCCCTGGAAGATGCTGAAGATGAAATCCGCAGGCTGCTCTATGAGGAAAACGTCAACCGGAAATTTCAGGCATGGATTGAAACGCTCCGGCAGGAAGCCCATATTAAAATTATTCGGTAAATTCTCTTTTATTCTTATTTACGCAGAGAGACCTGCGGGGATTTTTTATGAATTATCCGCTTCATTCCCCATCTGCTTCAAAGCGGCGCGCCATGAACCCGGCGCTTGTGGATTCCGATCCGTCGTTTTCTTCTTTCGGGCAATATCTCTGGTTTCTTCGCCGGCAGATGGAAATTTCCGGAGATGCTGTCGCAGGGCATCTCAGGATCAGCCGGAAACAGCTGGCCATACTTGAAGCGGAAAATCATGACGCGCTTCCGGCCCCTGCCCGTGTTATCGCTCTTTTAAGGGCATATGCCGCTTACATCGGGGTGGATGCGGATGATATTGAGGAGCGGTATCACATTAACCGCGCCATGTATGAGAAAAATCAGGGGATTGCGTTTTCCCGGAACAGGCTTGGCCTGAGAATTGTCCGGGCTGGCCTGCTTGCCGGAATCGGGGGAATGGCCGCGGTGTTGATCGTTGTTTTCATCTATGCCGGACTGGAATGGTCCGAAGGTTTTTCCCGCCACGATCCTGAAGCAAAGCGCGCGTCCGGCCCCCGGAAGGTGACAACGGCTTTTGCCGCGCAACCTCCGGAAACCGGGGCGCCGGTTATTGCAGCAGCCGGTGAAGCATTACCTGCTGCAGCGGAAAAACTGCTGTTGCAGATTGATGCAACAGAAAAAACGGATCTTCAGATCATTGTGGATGATGCCGCGCCCTTAACGTACGGCCTTCAGCCCATGGATCATATTGAGCTGGAAGCGGCATCCGCCATTTGTCTGAGGCTTGATAATGCCGGTGGTGTGGATATTTTGTTAAACGGCGCGCCAGTGGATATTCCCGGCAAAACCGGTGACCCCGTCACCCTTGAATTGCCGTAAGCGATTTTTTCCATTTTAAAGAATCAGAATAAACATATGTTAGTTGAACGCAACCGAATTTTAACGGAAACCATCAAGCGCCTGATGCGTCGCGGGTCCGAGGCCCGGCTTGCCAAAATTATCAGCAAAGTCCATGCCGCTGATCTGCCCTCTGTTTTTTCATCTTTGTCCTACTCCAATCAGCGAAGACTGTTTTATCTGATTCGGGATCCGGAAAAGCGGGCCATTGTCATCAGTGAGCTGGATGAAGATATCAGTCTGAATATCATTGAAGATCTTTCCCTTGCGGATCTTGCTGAAATTATCAAAAACATGCCCTCTGACGACAGTGTGGCATTTATCCGGATGCTGCCCCAGCAAAAGGCGGAAGCCGTGCTGGGCATGATGGAAAAAACCGAGTCCGAAGAAGTTGAGGGATTGCTCCGGTATGACGATGATACCGCCGGTTCCATCATGAATCCGGATTTTATTGCCCTCAAGGAAAACATGACTGCCGGGGAAGTGATTGCATCCCTTCAGTCCCAGGAGTACATGGATGTGGAAATGCCCTTTTACATCTATGTAATCAATGAAGACGGATGCCTGGTGGGGGTCAGTTCCTTGCGTCAGCTGGTGGTGGTGCCGCCGTCCACGCCCTTGCGGGAGTTTATGGCCAGAGAAGTGATTTCCGTTACCACGGACATTGACCAGGAAGAAGTGGCCAAAATTGTGGCCCGGTATGATTTTCTGGCCGTGCCCGTAGTGGATCAGGATGCGAAGATGGTGGGGATTGTCACGGTTGACGATATTATTGACGTTATCCGGGAAGAAGCTACCGAAGATATTTTGAAAATGGCCGGGGTGGGGGAAGAATTTGTTGAAACCAAGTCCATTGTCCGGAGCACCCGGATTCGCCTGCCCTGGCTGTTTGCCAGTTTTCTGGGCGGCATTCTGGCAATTTTTATTATCGCTCATTTTGAAGAAAGCCTGAAACAGGTGTCCTATCTGGCCCTGTTTATCCCGGTGATTATGGGTATGGGCGGCAATATCGGCATTCAGTCTTCCACCATTGTGGTGCGCGGGATTGCCACCGGACGGATCAATATCCGGCACCTGTGGACGGTGGTGTCCAAGGAGCTGGCCATTGGCATGATTCTGGGCGTTTTTTACGGCCTGATTCTGGGCAGCCTGGTCCGGTTTCATTACAGTTTGAATGCCCTTGCGATTTCCGTGGCCATCGGCGTGATGTCTTCCATGACCGTGGCCGCCCTGGTGGGTTCCTTTATGCCCATGATATTTGCCCGCATGCACATTGACCCGGCCGTTGCCACCGGACCTTTTGTCACCTCTTCCATCGATATTCTCAGTGTGTTGATTTATTTTCAGGTTGCCACGATTCTGCTGGGAATTTAACCGGTCAATGCCGAAATTTTCCACCCCTGCCATTCTGCTTCGCCGGTCGGTGTATGGCGATTATGATATGATCATTACCTTTCTGACCCTGTCCAGCGGCAAGATCACGGTGATCGCCAAAAACGCCAAAAAAAGCCGCCGCCGTTTTGCCGGGCGCCTGGAGCTTTTCGCGCTTTTAAACATTGAATGCCAGCGGCCCCGGGGCCAGGGCATGCCGGTGCTGGTGGCAGCGTCCCTTGAAGAGCCGTTTTCCGGCATCCGGGGCCATGTGATGAAAACCGCTTATGCCAGCTACTGGGCGGAGCTGATGAACGTCTGGCTGGAAGCGGAAAAACCCCAGATCCGGATGTTTTCGCTGCTGCGCTATTTTCTGGACGCTCTGGATAAAGGGGTCTTGGGCAATGCGGAATTGAGTGTTATTTTTCAGCTTCGGTTTCTGCATTTGTCCGGGTTGTCCCCGGATTTTTCCGAGTGCCGGCGGTGCCGGGTGCCGGTGGATGCCATGGACGGGGACGTCTTTTTTTTTGAACTTGCAAAGGGCGGGATACTGTGCAAAGGATGTTCCTCAAGCGCCCTGTCCGCCATCAAACTATCCAAAGGTACGGTAAAACAGCTTTTATGGATTCAATCCAATGATCTGAAAAAAGCGGAGCGGTTAAAATTCAGCCGTTCGTCCCTGATAGAGGGCCTTGATTTTCTGGAAAAGTTTGTCGTCTTTCACGTTGGCAGAGCCCCCAAAAGCCTTCGGTTTTTGCGGACCCTGCGGTCTGAGAAGTATCAATAATGATGTTCTCGCCAAAAATCGGATTCCGACGGCAAAGAATATGGACTTTTTACAAAGCCGTCACCAATGACCCCAATTTTTAACGGAAATAAAATGCAAACGGAAATTCAGTCGGTTCTGGCCGCCGGACCGGTTCAGGCCACGGCTCCCTGCCGTATTGACATGGGCGGAACCCTTGATATCAGCACCTTTTATTATCCCCTTGCCGTTGCAGATCCCTGCACCTTTAATATTGCCCTGTCCATGCGCACCCGGGTCAGCATCGGGCCCCACGCAAAGGGCCGGGTGAAAATTTCCTCCAGAGGATTTGAAAGTGCGGATTTTTTAATGGAAGAAGTGCCGTTTGACCACCCCCTGGGCTTGATGTTTGCCATTGCGGCTTATTTCCAGGTTGACGGCATTCATATTCACATTGAATCCGGCTCTCCGCCCCGCAGCGCCCTTGGCGGGTCTTCGGCGGCCGCGGTGGCCCTGATCGGCGCATTTAAACGGTTGCTGGAAAAAGCGGGCCGGCCCGCGCTGCCAGTTGAAAAAATACCCTTGCTGGCCCACGGGATTGAAGAAAGTGTGGCCGGCGTGCCCTGCGGACTTCAGGACCAGCTGGCCGCGGTTTTCGGCGGGGTTAACTGCTGGCACTGGCGGGGCGCCGGCGCGGAAACCCCCTATGTGCGGCAAGCGGTGCTCGTGCCGGAACAATATTCAAACCTGTCCGGCCATCTGCTGCTGGCCTACTGCGGCATTCCCCATGAATCCAGAAATATCAACAGCCAGTGGGTCGAGCAGTTTGTGAGAGGCCGGTTCCGAAGCCTTTGGATTGAAATTGCCCGTGCCACCCAGGCTTTTGCCGATGCTGTTGTTGCAGGGGATATCCCGGAAGCGGTCGCGCTCATGAACCGGGAAACCGCCATGCGCGTTGAAATGACGCCGGATGTATTTGATGCTACCGGCCGGGCCCTTGCAGGCGCGGCCCTGGACCGCGGATGTGGTGCCCGGTTTACCGGGGCCGGCGGCGGCGGCTGCATCTGGGCTCTGGGAGAAAAAAGTCAGATCAGGGACCTGGGAACCGTTTGGGAACCATTGCTTTCCGGAGAAAATCCCGGGCAGCTCCTGGCTGTGGACATTGATCCGGACGGGCTGCTGCTGGAAGACCCAAGCTGAGACCCAAGCTGACCCTGCGCTTTGGATGCTGACAGTTGCGACGGATTCTCTGATTGTTAATTTGATAAGGATAAGAAAATGTATTTTCAGGAAGTGATTTTAGAACTGCAAAAATTCTGGTCCCGGAAAGGGTGTGTTCTGGTGCAGCCCTATGATATGGAAGTCGGGGCCGGTACCTTTCATCCGGCCACCCTGCTCAAAGCCCTGGGGCCGGAACCCTGGAATGTGGCGTATGCCCAGCCCTCCCGACGGCCCACGGACGGACGCTACGGCGAAAACCCGAACCGACTGCAGCATTATTACCAGTTTCAGGTGATCATGAAGCCTTCTCCCGCTAATATTCAGCAATTATATCTTCAGAGTCTGAAAAAGCTGGGCATTGATCCGCTGGACCATGATATCCGGTTTGTGGAGGATGACTGGGAATCTCCCACCCTGGGGGCTGCCGGGCTGGGCTGGGAAGTATGGCTGGACGGCATGGAAATTACCCAGTTTACCTATTTTCAGATGGCCGGCAGCATTGAGGTGCATCCGGTTCCCGTGGAGGTTACGTACGGCCTGGAACGGATCTGCATGTATCTTCAGGGCGTGGACAATGTGTTTGACATTCAGTGGAATCCGGCCCTGCGCTATGGTGATGTTCACCACCGGCAGGAGGTGGAGCAGTCCACCTATAATTTTGAAGTGGCGGACACGGACATGCTGTTTCATTTTTTTTCCACTTATGAGGCGGAATCCGGGCGGGCCATCCAGGCGGGCCTGGTGCTGCCGGCCTACGAGTACTGCCTGAAATGCTCCCATACCTTTAATCTTCTGGACGCCCGGGGAGCAATTTCCGTAACCGAACGTACCGGCTATATTGCCCGCATACGGAATCTGGCCCGGGCCTGCGCCGAAGGATATGTGGCCCAGCGCGAATCCATGGGATTTCCTTTAATCAGATAAGTTTTTCAGCATATACAGGAGTTATTATGAACCGGTTATTGGTTGAAATCGGAACCGAAGAGATTCCGGCGGGATATATTCAACCGGCCCTGGCATCGTTTTCATCCGGTCTTGAAAAAAAATTGGCGGAATGCCGCATTACCCACGGAACTCTCCAGACATACGGCACACCCCGCCGCTTAACCGTGGTGGTGGATGATGTGGCGGACAAACAGACGGCCCTGGCGGTGGAAATGACAGGTCCCCCCGCGCGGGTGGCCCTGGATCAGGACGGACGCCCCACTGTGCCGGGCATCCGGTTTGCGGAAAAAGTGGGGGTGCCCCCATCTGCCCTGAAGGTCGTAACAACGGAAAAAGGCGAATACGTGTGCGCGGTGAAGACCGAGCGCGGGCTGACGACAAAAGCCATTCTGCGGCAGATGCTGCCGGAGGTTATTCTGGGCATCAGTTTTCCCAAAACCATGCGGTGGGCGGATCAGAGCATTTATTTTACCCGTCCCATCCATTCCATTGCCGCGCTTCTGGGAAAACAGGTGGTGTCGTTTTTCGTGGGCAATGTCAAAAGCGGCCGGCAAACCTTTGGCCACCGGTTTATGGCCCCGAAAAAAATCCGGTTGTCGGACCCGGACCCGTATCTTTCCCTTCTTGCGGAGGCGTTTGTGCTGGCGGACATAAAAGAACGGCAAAAGGTGCTGGTGGAACAGATGGAGCGCGCGGTTACCGCTGTGGGCGGTCAGGTAATACCGGATGCGGAACTGGTGGATACGGTGACCCATCTGGTGGAATACCCTGCTGTGGCGGTGGGCCGGTTTGATGAGGCCTTTCTTTGTCTGCCCAGGGAAATTCTGATCACGGCCATGCGCGTTCATCAGAAATATTTTGCCGTAGTGGACGGCAAGGACAATCTTTTGCCGTATTTTGTGGCCGTTAACAATACCCGGCCCCGGGATATGGACCTGGTGGTACGGGGACATGAGCGGGTGCTGCGGGCACGCCTTGCCGATGCCCGGTTTTTCGTTGACGCGGATTTAAAAACAACCCTGGATGAAAAGCAGAAAAAGCTGGCAGCGGTTTTGTTTCAGGCGGAACTGGGTTCCATGGCCGCCAAAACCGACCGCATCGAAGCCATTGCCCGGTATCTGGCAGGCCGCCTTGTGCTTGAGGATACCCGGACCCGCTGGATCCTGCGGGCCGCCAGGCTTTGCAAGGCCGATCTGGTGAGCCATGCGGTGGTGGAGTTTCCCAAGCTTCAGGGTATCATGGGTCGGGTGTATGCCCTGGCCCAGAATGAACCGGAGGCTGTTGCCGCCGCCATTGAAGAGCATTACCGGCCCGCCTGGGCCGGCGCCCCCCTGCCGGACAGCCTGGAAGGCGCGGTGGTGAGCATTGCCGATAAAATTGATTCCATCTGCGGCTGTTTTGCCATTGGCCTGATTCCCACCGGTGCATCCGACCCCTATGGGCTGCGGCGGCAGGCAAACGGGATTGTTTTGACGGCTCTTGCCCGGCAGTTTCCTTTTTCCCTTGAATCCCTTGTGGATGAAACCCTGACCCTCTTTCCCCAGGCTGCGGCAGCAACGGCTGATTCCGCTGCCCTGGCCGGCAATGTCACGGCATTTTTAAAAAATCGCATGGCCCATCTGCTGGAAGAAGAAGGCATTGCCAGAGATGTGGTGGCTGCGGTGCTGGCCGTGTCCCGGGATAATGTCACCACCATCTGGGAAAAAGCCCGCAGCCTGCAGCAGCTGAAAACCCAGCCGGATTTCGATGTGCTGGCCATTGCGTTCAAACGGGTGGTGAACATCATCAAAAAAGCAGATGCGTCTGAAACCGTCACCCGGGAGGTGAATCCGGCCCTTTTTGAACATCCGTCGGAATCCCTGCTGTTTGATACGTTTAAAACCATTTCACAAAAGGTGCGTGACCATGTTGATGCCGGTGACGCCGGGCGTATTGACCAGGCGTTCCATGAAATTGCATCCATGCGCGAAATTGTGGACCGGTTTTTTGAAGATGTCATGGTTATGGCCGATGACATGGCAATCCGTCGGAACCGCCTGGCCCTGCTGGGGCAGATTTCCGGGCTGTTTGCCCTGCTGGCGGATTTTTCCAGAATTTCAACCTGATGGGCCTAAAAAAAAATACATAAAAAAGATAGCGGAGGACAAAACATATGGCAGGTTATGATCCGGATAAGGATAAACAGCTGAAAGAGTGGAAATGTGAAGAAACCGGATTGATGGTATCCATTAATCAATACGGGGAAGGGGAGCCCAAGCTGCAGATCGGGCCCCGGATTCTGCTGAAAAAAGACGGCACCGAACGACGGCCCGCAAAAGCCGGGCGTCTTACTATTGAAGATGTTCTGTGGCTCTATGACAATATTGATGAAATAAAAGATGAAATGGCCGCTTTGGTGGACCCCATGGAATAGGGTCGGTTTTTTTTAAGATGAATCCTTCCACGGCAATTGTGAATCCAATGGCAGGCAACCGGCCTTCCTGGCTGGGCAGCACATGCGTCATGGTTGCCACTCAGCCGGACATGGATTATTTGTGTGGTCTGGTAAAAGAAAGCCCCTGTCACTTTCGAAAAATTCTTTTGAGCCGGCTTTTGTGTGGTCAAGGCCATGGCGGAACAATCCTTTCCATGGCTGGCCCCTTTATCGGCGCGCCGTTTGCGGCCATTCTCCTGGAATCCCTGATTGCCTGGAATGTGCGTGAGATTTTGTTTTTTGGCTGGTGCGGCGCGATTTCAAAGGAAGTCCACATTGGAGACATTATCGTGCCGGACCGGTCGTTTATGGATGACGGCACCTCCCGCGGTTACACGGATGGAACCCGGGATGCCGCCGTTCCCGCTGCCGGCCTTCAATCCCGCGTCAAGACCCTGCTCGTCAACCATAATCTCGCGTTTCATGAAGGGCCGGTCTGGTCCACGGATGCCATTTTCCGGGAAACCCCGGAAAAAGTCATGGGATTTCGGAAAAAAGGGGCCCTGGCTGTGGACATGGAGGCAGCTGCCGTGTTTTCCGTGGGAAATTTTCGCAATGTGGATGTTGGATGCATTCTGGTGGTGTCTGATGAAATGAAAGATTTGAAATGGCGGCCGGGTTTTACCCATAAAGCCTTTAAAAAGCAGCGTCAGCAGATCGCAGACCTGATTTTTCAGTATTGGGCCTAAAATCCGGTACAAAATTATACAAAGAAAAGAACAGGGAAAATGGATATGGCGGATACGGCGACCCCGAAGGTGGATCCGGAGATTGAACGCCGGATTGAGCGGTTGCGGCAGGCACTTCACGAGCACAACCATCGGTATTTTGTGCTGGATGATCCGGTAATCTCGGATGCGGAATATGATCGCCTGATGCAGGAACTGATCGCGCTGGAACATGCCTGGCCCCGGTATTCAAGCCCGGATTCACCAAGCGCCAGGGTGGGATCGCCGCCTCTGGAAAAGTTTGAAACAGTGCCTCATACGGTTCCCATGATGAGCCTGGACAAGGGGTTTACGGAAGCGGACCTGCTCAGTTTTGACGAGCGGGTCCGAAAGTTGCTTAAAACCGAAGAAAAAATTGTCTATACCGCAGAACCCAAAATTGACGGGGTGGCGGTTGAACTGGTTTATGAAAAAGGGGTGTTGCGGCTGGCCTCCACCCGGGGAGACGGCATTACCGGAGAAGTTATCACCGCCAATGTGAAAACCATTCAGACGGTGCCCATGCGGTTGCCGTCCGAATCCCGGCGGCAGATTCCGGATTTGCTGGAAGTACGGGGAGAAATATTTATCCGCCGGGATAATTTTAAACGGCTGAACGAGAAACGGGCGGAAGAGAACCTGCCCTTGTTTGCCAATCCCCGAAATGCGGCGGCCGGTTCTCTGCGGCAGCTGGATTCCGCCGTCACCGCCACCCGACCCCTGGAGATTTTTATCTATAATGTGAGCGATCCCAAGGTGCTTGAAACCACCTCCCAGGCAGACACGCTGGCGGCGTTAAAGGATCTGGGGTTTCGCATCAATCCGTTGATTCTGACCCGGGCGGACCTTCATGAGGTGGTTGATTATTTTCGAAAGCTTGATGAAAAACGCCAAGGTCTGCCCTATGAAATTGACGGCATGGTGGTGAAGGTGGATGCGTTCAGGCAACAGGAGATTCTGGGGAGCACATCCCGGAGCCCCCGCTGGGCCCTGGCCGTGAAATTCAAGGCCCTTCAGGAGCGTACCCGGATTCTGGATATTCAGGTGCAGGTGGGGCGGACCGGGGCGCTCACGCCGGTGGCCCACCTGGCGCCGGTGAATGTGGGCGGGGCCATGGTCAGCCGGGCCACCCTGCACAATGAGGATGAAATCCGGAAAAAAGACATCCGTATCAGGGACAGGGTGTTTGTTCAGCGGGCCGGGGACGTGATTCCGGAAGTGGTCAAGGTTATTGCCGACGCCCGGGACGGATCGGAAAGACCCTTTGTAATGCCCGAGAAATGTCCGGTGTGCGGGTCAGAGACCGTCCGGATTCAGGGAGAGGCTGTTACCCGGTGCATCAATGCCAGCTGCCCGGCCCAGGTCAAAGGCAATCTCCGTCATTTTGCCGGCAAAGGCGCATTTGACATCGACGGTCTGGGAGAAAAGCTCATTGACCAGCTGGTGGATCTTAAAATGGTCCGCTCCTATGCGGACCTGTTTGCGTTAACCCCCGATGTGTTGAAAGATCTGGACCGCATGGGGGAAAAATCCGCTCAAAACATTATCGCTGCCATCCAAAGCAGTAAAACCATTGGTTTGTCCCGGTTTCTGTATGCTTTAGGAATTCGCCATGTGGGAGAACATAGTGCCCGGCTCATTGCAGCGGCTTTTGGGGGTCTTGAGGCTGTCCGAACGGCGGAAAAGGCTGATTTTGAAGGCATTGAAGGTATTGGGCCGGTGGTGGCGGAAAGTATTGCGGATTTTTTTGCCCAGCCGGAAAATCGGGAAACCCTGGACCGGCTGCTCCAAAGGGGTATCATTATCGAAAAAGCGCTTGCGGCCGGCGAAGGAAATGGGAATGCTGCCCGGCTGGCAGGGCAGTCCTTTGTGCTGACCGGCAAACTGGCGGCCATGACCCGGTCTGAAGCAAAAGCGCTCATTGAAGCGGCCGGCGGCACCGTGACCAGCAGCGTCAGCAGCAAAACCCGGTATCTGGTAGCAGGGGAGGACCCGGGGTCCAAACTGGAAAAAGCCAGAAAAGCCGGTGTTGAAATTATCGATGAAACGGCATTTAAAAAACTGGTGGAGGATTTGTAATGGCATCAAAAGCGGTGCATGCGATCATCCGGGGCAGGGTGCAGGGAGTGTTTTTTCGCATGGAAACTCAGGCTGAAGCCGGGCGGCAGGGCGTTACCGGATGGGTGCGCAACCTCTCGGACGGCAGTGTGGAAACGGTTTTTGAAGGATCCTCCCAATCCGTGGATCAGATGGTTGAATGGTGCAGGCAGGGGCCGCCCATGGCATCTGTTTCAGATGTTGAAATTGTCAGCGTGCCGTTTACCGGAGATTTTGCGGATTTTTCCATCCGGCGTTAGAATTGGCTGGCGTTAGGATTGGCCGGCGGTAAATTTAGTTTTTATCTCTGAAATCAAGCCTTGGCGTGGCTCACTTCAAATTTTTGCTCACTTTTACCTTTTCCGGTTTATCCGGATTGGATTTGCAGAAATCAAGCCAAAACCCAAAAGTAAAAAAAAAGGACCAAATGCAGGTTAGCGCATCAGGTCCTTTTCAGATTTCGTATCAGAACCAGGTCCCCGGGTGTAATTTTTTGATGGGATCCCGGGAGTCGAAAATCAACTGTGATTTCAGCTACACCGCGTCTTTCAGTGTTTTTCCGGGTTTGAATTTTACCACATTGCGTGCTTTAATTTTAATGGGATCGCCTGTCTGCGGATTTCTACCGGTTCTGGCTTTACGACGAATTTTGGCAAATGTTCCGAATCCCACCAGGGTTACCTTGCCGTCTTTTTTCTTCAAGGCTTTGGTAACACCGTCCATAAATGAATTCAGTGCGGCTGATGCAGCGACTTTTGAAATGCCTGCTTCTTTGGCCATTTTTTCTACCAGTTCTGCCTTTGTCATTGTTCCCTCCAATTAACTTAAAGTTAGCAAAAAATTACCGCAATGTCCTGATTTATTCGAACGGTAAAGGAGGTTCCGGGGGTTGTCAATAGATAAAACGCTGTTAAAGGGATTTTTTTTAAAAATAATATCCTGTTAACCGCCTTGATACGGGGTTTTTATGTTTTTAGAAATTATAAACCCCCTGATCATCACTAATGAAGCGCGGTTAGTAATAAAAAATAAGGGTTTGCCGCTTTTACACAGGATCGAAGAGAAAAAAAACAACGCAATGCGCTCTTTTTTTAATTTTAAGTAAATATAGATAGTTACAGATTAACAAAATAACAAAACCTTATATTTCAAAGGGTTGCATTGAAACATGATTGTTGCCGCCCGGGTTGTTGAACTTTCCTAAAAAAATTCTATAGAAAAACCTACTTTTTCGGCTGAAATTTTGCCGGCGCCCCGGGATCGCGGGGATGACTTTTTTTCTGAAAAATACGGTTTTTTAAAAAATTATACGGTTTTTTCTGAAAAAGGTAAACATTGTACGGAATTCGCAACGCGATTTTTCAACTTCATGGAAAAACCCTCTCCCCATCATAGAAGCGCGTCCACAAAAAGGGCGGGATCAAATTTCTGAAGATCCGCCACGCCTTCGCCGATACCGATATACCGGATCGGCACCTTGAGCTGACTGCAGATGCTCAGTACGATTCCGCCTTTTGCCGTACCATCCAGCTTGGTGAGGATGATGCCGGAAATATCAATGTGTTCATTGAAAAGCAGGGCCTGGGACACCGCGTTCTGGCCCGTGGTGGCGTCCAGCACCAGAAAGGTTTCATGGGGCGCCGCGGGTATTTTTTTCCCGATGCTGCGTTTTATTTTTTTAAGTTCTTCCATGAGATTGACTTTGGTGTGCAGCCGGCCGGCGGTATCCACAATCACCACGTCAATGCCCCGGGCCATTGCGGCGTCAACGCTGTCAAATGCCACAGCAGCGGGATCGGATTTGTCTTTGTGCCGCACAATATCGGCCCCGGCCCGGCTGGCCCAGATTTCAAGCTGTTCCACTGCGGCGGCCCGAAAGGTGTCGGCGGCAGCTAACAGAACTTTTTTGCCTTCAGACGTGAATTGGGCTGCCAGTTTTCCGATGGTGGTGGTTTTTCCCACGCCGTTGACCCCCACCACCATGATCACATGGGGAGATTCCGTGATTTTGGTATCATGGGAAATACTCACCAAATCGCGCATTTCTTTTTTCAGGGCCGCTTTAAAATCGTTGACCCCGGTGATCTGATCCGCCTGGCGGGTGATCCGTTCCATTAACCTCATGGTGGTGGGAACGCCAATGTCGGCGGTGATCAGGACTTCCTCAATTTCTTCTATCAGGTCATCATCCAGCTTTTGGTTGCCGGAAAACACCGCGTCAAACCGGGTGGAAAGCGAGTTCCGGGTTTTTGAGAGTCCGGATTTCAGCCGGCTGAAAAAACCGGTTTTTTCCGCGGTCGGAGGTTCAGGGACGCCGGGGGCAGGTTTTTTCTTTGTTTTTTCTTCTTCAGGCACCACCGCTTCATCCGGCGCAGGTGGTGTCTTTTGTGGCTCCGGCGGTTCCGGTTGTTTTTCGGGTTGTTTCGCAGGTGTTGTCTCCGTTGTTGTCGCTGGTGGTGTTTCTGGCGTCACTTTTGACGGTATTTTCTCGGAGAGTGCCACCGGCGGTTCCATAAGCGGTTTGTCTGCTGCTTCACCTCTTTTTTCATCTGGTGTCGCATCAGGGTCTTTGGTAAAAACCGGGTGTCTGGCGCGTCTGCGGTTTCCGATGGTGCGGAACAGCAGCAAAAGCAGCAGGACCACGGCCCCAAAACCGGCGATTTCATAGAGATAAGCGTTGATTTTATCGAGAAACGCATTCAGGGGCAGGGCTGAGAGAAAATCAACGATAATCTGCCAGGCCTGGTTTAATTGATCAATCATTTATACCTCTTTTTGTACTTTTTTCATTAATGACGGGTTCGTAAAAAGTCGAAAATCGTCTTTTCTTGTCATTCCCGCGAAAGCGGGAATCCAGCAGTTTCAATATGTCCTGGATGCCGGATCAAGTCCGGCATGACGGATCCGACTTTTTTCATTAATAAATATCAGGTTTTTTAACACCTGTCTTTTTTAACGCTAATCAAGGGGCAGGTTGCGAATCCCGCGCTGCCGCCAGTTTTTCAAGATCAACGGACACCAGCTTTGATACCCCGCTTTCATTCATGGTAACCCCGAAAAGCCTGTCTGAAAATTCCATGCTCCGTTTGTTGTGGGAAATCATGATAATCTGGGATTTTTCACCGATAATTTTCAGCAGTTCATTGAACCGGTGGGTATTGGCCTCATCCAGGGGCGCGTCAATTTCATCCAGCAGACAATAGGCGGCCGGATTGATAAGGAAGATTGAAAAAATAAACGCAATGGCGGAAAGGGCTTTTTCACCGCCGGACAAAAGACTGAGGCGGGTTACCTTTTTTCCCGGAGGATGGATCATCAGTTCTACGCCGGTTTCCAGGGGCGTGTTGGGCTGGGTCAGTTCCAGCCACGCTGATCCGCCGGAAAACAGCCGCGGGAATATGGCCTTGAACTGGGTATTGATCTTTTCAAACATTTCCATGAAAAGGGTCTGGGTGATCCGGTTGATTTTTTTGATCACACTTTCCAGGTCATCCATGGCCTTTACCAGGTCTTCCCGCTGCTGCACCAGGAATTCATAGCGTTTTTTCTGGGCTTCATAGGCGTCAATGGCGCCCAGGTTCACATCGCCGATCCGGTCGATTTTTCGCCGGCAGGCGGCCAGGGCGGCTTCGGTTTTTTCAATGGAAAAATCATCGGCCAGCACGCTTTCCCGGTGCTCCTCAAGGCAGTCTGAAAATGATCGGGAGTATCGTTCCAGAAACCGGTTGACAATGTTTTCCCGTTTGATGTTCAGCCCGGAGAGTTCCAGTTCAAGGGTATGAACTTTTTCCTGAATTTCTTCTCTCAGGGTTCGGGTGGATTGAATTGTGGTGTCGGTGGTGGCAATTTCCGCTACAATCTGCTGATAGGTATCATCCTGATCCCGGAGTTCCTGAACAATGGCGTCCAGGGATGCCGTGAGCCGGGACAGGCTTTTTTCCGTTTGGGAAATTTTTTGGGCGGTGTCTGTTTTTTTCCGGGTTTTGACGATAATGTCGTTTTTCACCTGTTCTGCCTGGCGGTGCCCGTCGCTTTGATATTCTTTCAGCCGGCCCAGGGTTTTTTCCGCGTTTTCCAGTTCCGTTTCAAGCCGGGTCCGGGTCAGTTTTAATTCCATTTCCGCCTGGCCCACGGAGGTGAGCTGGTCATTGAGTTCCGCAAGCTGGTCTGTCAGGTCCGCAACATCCGCTTCCGCAGCGGTTTCTTCTGCCCGGATTTCCGCCAGCGCGGCGTCGTGGGCAGCGATTTCCGCTTCCATATCGGTTTTTTCGCCCTGGAGTTTTTCTTTTTCAAGGGCCAAAACCCGGTAATGGGTCCTGGTGTTTTTCAGGATTTCAGAAGTCTGGAAATGCTGTTTCTCCGTTTCAGTGATCTTTTTTTCAATTTCATTTTTTCGCACCGTGCGTTGTTGAAGATCTGTTTCCAGCTGTTTGACCGCTGTTTCGAGATTGATCTGCTGATGGCGGGCGGTTTCCAGGGCCTGATCCAGCCCGGCAAGCTGGCGTTTCAAAGCGTTAAGTTCCATTTTTTTCTTGTAAATGCCGGAGAGCTTTTCCTCGCTCCCGCCCACCAGCACGCCAGCCGCGGTGATCATATCTCCTTCCCGGGTGACAATTTTGCTGAATTTGTTTTCAGTATCAGTCGCGGCCAGAGCCGCTTCAAAATCCGCTGCCACGGCAATATCTTTCAGCAGATCAGCGAGCATTGCCCCGTGGGGGGCGGTGATTTTCACATGGTTGATCAGACGGGGCAGGGCCTCGCCGTCAGAATCCTGCCGGGGCAGGGCTTCCGCAAAAACAGGCCCGGCTGCGGCGGTTTCTTTTTCAGGCAGGGGAAGGAAACCGCTTCTGCCGGTGTTGTTTTTTTTCAGATACTGAATCGCCTGGACCGCCTGAAGCCGGTCAGAGACGATAATGTACTGAAGGGCCTCTCCCAGGGCGGCTTCCAGGGCCAGTTCATATCCCGGCTCCGGCTCCAGGGCGTCTGCGGCAATGCCCATGATTTTCAGGTCACGGGTTGCAGGAGGATTCGTTTCACGATGCTCCGGCTCAGGATGATTCGGGCGATGCGTTGGGCTGCCGGTTCCAAGATCCCGCATCACGGCTTTGACCCCGTCCCGGTACCATTCATAATTATCCGCCATTTTTTTAAGGGCCAGATGCTCGGAGTGGATTTTATGGCGCTGATTTTGCAATTCGTTTACGGTTTTAATCTGTTTTCCCAGGGCCGAACTTTGATGATCCAGCTGCAGTTTGGCTTCGCTGATGCGCTGAAGGACATTTTCCCGGGCACTTTCAAGGGTTTCAAGGGCCTTTTCGGTTTCGGAAATGGCCAGTTGTAATTTTTTTATCTGCTCATCAAGTGTGGTTTCTTCTTTTTCCAGGCGCTGGAGTTGCTGTTGAAGCTGGTCTTTGCCTGCAGCGGCATTTTGAAAGATGTTCTGGAATTTGGCTTTTTGCGCCATCACCTGCATAAGCTGTTTTTTTCTGGAATCCAGCATTTTCTGCTGTTCTGCCAGCTGGCTTCGGATACCGCTGGTAAGTGCCACCTGTTTATCAAGGGCGATTTTATTTTCTTCGGTCCGGGCGTTGAGGGTTTTAATTTTAGCGGTTTCTTCGGCGATTTCATCTTTGATTTTCTCGCTTTTGGCGAAGAGATCGCCCACGGCAGCATTAAGCCCGGTGATTTCCTCGCTCAGGCGTTTTTCTTCGGTTTTAAGATATTTCAGGTCGTTTTTGCAGGTTTCAATCTGTTTTTCCGCTTCTGATTTTTCCATTTTTTTATGGGAAATTTTTTGGTTTTTCTCTGACCGCTCAGCTGATATTTTATCCAGCGCGGCATTGAGCGCAGCCAGTTCCCGGGCCTGGGCCGCGTCTTTTGCTTTGAGTTCGGACAACAGGGCCTGGGTTTCGGTTATCCGGGCGGTAAACTGTTCATGATAGTACGTTGATACCAGCATGTCCGACTGTTTCAGCCCCTGCCGGAAATCCTTGTAACGCTGGGCTTTCCGGGCCTGACGCCGCAGGGAGGTCATCTGCTTTCTGATTTCTTCAACAATATCTTCCAGCCGCAGCAGGTTCTGGCGGGTGGCGCTCACTTTGCTGATGGCTTCGTTTTTTCGGGTTTTGTACCGGGTGACGCCGGCGGCCTCTTCAATAAAAATCCGGCGGTCTTCCGGCGCGGCGTCTGTAATAGCGCCGATATTTCCCTGCTGGACAATGGCGCAGGAACGGGCCCCCATGCCGCTGCCCATAAATATATTGTGGATATCTTTCAGGCGGCAGGGCTGTTTGTTGATCAGGTAGGCGCTTTCGCCGGACCGGAAAAGCCGGCGGGTGATCATGATTTCCGTGAGTTGGCTGACCAGATTGTCATTATCCGCGGGCGTGTCGTTGGAAAGCACCATGGCCACTTCGGCCATGTTCAGGGCCGGGCGTTTTTCCGTACCTGAAAAAATCACATCGCCCATGGATTTTCCCCGGAGCTGCTTAATGCTCTGCTCCCCCATTACCCACTTGATGGCGTCAATGATATTGCTTTTGCCGCATCCATTGGGTCCCACAATGGCGGAGACCCCGGGTGGGAAATCAATGACGGTTTTGTTGGGAAAAGATTTAAATCCCGTGATTTCGAGACGTTTGATCAGCATGGCACATTTACAGCATTTTTAATGGAATTGCCCGCGTGGCGCGGCAGCGGCCTGAAAAATGGTATCTGCTGACGGTTTTGCAAAAAGTCGGATTCCGTCATGCCGGATCCCGGATCAAAGTCCGGGACAGGCCTGAACCGGCATTCAGAAATTTTGAAATCGCTGGATTCCCGCTTTCGCGGGAATGACAGAGGAAGACGTTTTGATTTTTTACGAAGCCGTCAAAATGCTGTTTTTTTTATCTGAATCCTTTGAAAGGCGCAACAAAAAACTCATTTTGGGAGATAAGGGGCAGTGGGTGGCAGGATTTAACGGATAAAACCGGTACGTCCGTCCGGAAGACGGAAGGGGCGGGTTTTGCAAGTTATATTTTAAAGGGTTACCGACTGATACCGCCCCCGGCCGGTGCAGGATACCCCGCGGGCGATGGCGGTCTGAATTCTTTCCAGCAGCAGGCATTTTTCCGAACATTCGGGCAGGCAATCCCGGTGAACACATTCCTTGCACGGGCTTTTCACCAGATAGCCGATCTCAAAATCAAATCTGTCTCTTTTAATTGTCATCACTTTCTTCCTTTTGCGCATTGGTAAATCTATGTATAGCATAACCGGGTAACGGGGATCAAGCTTAATCCGGCAGGTTCAGGGTAAATTTGTTTTAACCGCAAAGTCCATAAACATGAGCCTCTTGATATATTGAGGGTCGGCACGGTGGCCGACCCTGCGACGCGTGTCGTAGGGCTGGCCACCGTGCCAGCCAATCAAATTGAATAGAACAAATTTACCGTGCCTGGCACGGTTTGATACTTGACACTGAGTGTGAAATTCAATTAACAATTGCTTTTTATTTTACCGTTAAGCTGTTTACAGATTCACGCCCTTGAAAAATGTGGCGGACGACTTATTATTACCTGAGTTGAGCGATCAACTTAGGTATTAATCCTTTAAGCAATTGTTAACCACGGGTTTAAAAAATACGGGAGTATGGGACATGAATGTCATAAAGTCATTTTCCAGGCGGATTTTTTTGTGGACGTTTTTTGTAATGATGCTGTTGTGCCTTGTGGCGAATGCGGCATTTTATTACAGCGTCCGGTTTATGAGCACTGTTTTACCGGCGCAGTCGCTGAAAGACGCTGCCGTGCATTCGGAAGCCCTGGAAAAGGGACTTAATACGGCTTTGCCCCTGTGGGACGCTGTCAGCCGGTTTTATTATCCCGTGGTCACAGGGGGGTTCTTTTTGGCCGCCCTTTTGCTGTGGCTGATCCTGCGATCTTCTGTAAAACGCGCCCATTCAAAGTTTAGCGCACAACCTGCCGGCCGGGCACCGGCCCAAGGCAGGGAAAAACAAAAGCCGAAAAAACAAAAACCCGTGGAAGATGTTCTGGCCGAACCTGTAATGTCCAAAAAAGAAATTGCCGAGACCCATAAACGGTATTACCTGCACCTGCTGTCCGTCTTGCAGCGGGAAGGGCGGCTTATTGATTTTTTTGCCGAAGATCTCAGCCTTTACGAAGATGCCCAGATCGGCGCGGCCGTGCGGAGTATTCAGGATAACTGCAAAAATTCCCTGAATAAACAGCTGAATCCAAAACCTGTGATGGACGCGACCGAAGGCGACACCATTTCCGTGCCCGCGGATTTTGATGCCAACACCCTTAAATTGACCGGTAATGTCACTGGTGAACCACCGTTCAAAGGGATTTTGCGGCACAAAGGCTGGCGGGCCGCCCGGCTGGAACTGCCCACCCTGTCCATGGTCAAAGATCCTTCCGTCCTGGCCCCCGCGGAAGTGGAAGTAATGTAAACCCTGTGTTCAGGAGTATTCGAGCGTGTTAAATCCAGAATTTATTATCGGCATTGACCTGGGAACCACCAACAGTATTGTTGCCTACACAAAAATTTCTGTTCCTGAAGACCCGGAACCTGAGATCACCGTATTTGACATCCCGCAGCTGGTGGCCGGCGGGGTAGTGGAAAACCGCCCCCTGCTGCCGTCCTATATTTATCTTCCTGCATCCCGGGAAGTCGGGGCCGGCAGCATCGCCCTGCCATGGAACCCGGATAATGATATCATTGTGGGGGCCTTTGCCCGGGATCGGGGGGCTGAAGTGCCCCAGCGGCTCATTTCATCCAGCAAATCCTGGCTGTGCAATACCATGATCGACCGGAACAAGCCGGTGCTGCCCTGGGAGGGACCGGCGGATTTGGCCAAACTCTCGCCGGTGGCGGCATCTTCCGTGATTCTTCAGCATATCAAGGATGCCTGGAACCATGTCATGGCATCCGGCGATGATGCCCTGAAAATGGAAAACCAGGAAATTTTTCTTACCGTACCTGCGTCCTTTGATGCGGTGGCCCGGGATTTGACCCTGCAGGCGGCCCAGCAGGCCGGGCTGGGGCATGTGACGCTGCTGGAAGAGCCCCAGGCCGCGTTTTATTCCTGGATTGATGCTGCCGGCAATGCCTGGCGAAAAAAAGTAAAAACCGGGGACCGGGTGCTGGTATGCGATGTGGGCGGCGGCACCAGCGACTTCAGCCTTATTCATGTGAATGAAGGCAACGGGGAACTGGTTCTGGAACGGGTGGCCGTGGGCAATCATCTCCTGGTGGGGGGCGATAACATGGACCTGACCCTGGCCTACGGGGTGGCCGCAAAAATGGCTGCCGCCGGAACACGGCTGGATGCCTGGCAGATGCGGGGACTGGTGCACAGCTGCCGCAACGCCAAAGAAACCGTGTTGACGGATCCGTCATCTGCTGAACATCCGGTGACCATACTGGGCCGGGGGACTCAGCTGATCGGCGGCACCCTTAAAACCGCCATTACCCGCACTGAAATTGAAAATGCCGTGTTAGACGGATTTTTTCCGTCCTGCCCAAAGACCGCTGTACCGGAAAAATCCCGGAAACTGGGGCTTCAGGAAGCAGGTCTCTCCTATGAATCCGATCCTGCCGTTTCCCGGCACCTGGCAAAATTCATCTATCAGCAGCAGAAAGACACAGCCACTCCAAATGTACTGCCCACGGCCGTGCTGTTTAACGGCGGGGTGATGAAATCTGAAAAAGTGCGCCGGCATATCATGCAAATTATGGATGGCTGGCAGGAAGATGGCGCATCTGCTGCCATCCGGGAACTTAATTCCGAGGATTTTGATCTGGCCGTGGCCCGGGGGGCCGCTTATTACGGGCTTGCCCGCCGGGGCCGGGGAATCCGCATCCGGGGCGGTCTTGGCCGGTCCTATTATATTGGCATCGCCGCCTCCATGCCGGCGGTGCCGGGCATGCCCGCGCCGGTAAAAGCCCTGTGCGTGGCGGCCTTTGGCACGGAAGAGGGAACAGACATTCGTATTCCGGACCGGGAGTTTGTGCTGGTGGTGGGGGAGCCGGTCAGTTTTGATTTTCTGGGATCCCTCAGCCGGAAAAAAGATGCTGCCGGCGAAATTGTGGAAGACTGGCAGGATGAAATCGAAGAGATCACTTCCATTGAAACCGTGCTCGACGGAACCTCCGGCCAGATGGTGCGGGTGACCCTGGAGATTAAGGTTACGGAAATCGGGACCCTGGAATTGTGGTGCGTGTCCAGAGAAAATGACCAGAAATGGAAACTGGAATTCAACGTCCGGGAGCAGGAATAGGGTGGCAGTGGAAAACATCAGATATATTGTCGGCATTGACCTCGGAACCACCAATTCCGCGGTATCCTATGTTGATTTGAAGGCCGAGGGAAAAAAGAACAACGGCATCCGTCTGTTTCAGGTGCCCCAGCTTACCGGCCCGGGGGAAGTGTCGCCCCTGCCGGTGCTGCCGTCGTTCTGCTATCTTCCCGGAAAATATGACATATCTGAAGATTCTGTTCAGCTGCCCTGGCACGGTGCGGACAATCTGTTTGTGGGCCGTTTTGCCCGGGATTACGGTGCCCGGATTCCGTCCCGCCTGGTGTCGTCGGCCAAAAGCTGGCTTTGCCATGCCAAAGCAGACCGCCGGGCAAAGATATTGCCCTGGGGGGCCGGGGAAGAGGTAAACCGGATTTCTCCGGTGGAAGCCACGGCCAGTTATCTTTTGCACATCCGCAATGCCTGGAATCATTCAAAAGGGGATGATGATGACCAGTTTCTGGAAAATCAGAAACTGATCATCACAGTGCCCGCGTCTTTTGATGAAGTGGCCCGGGATCTCACCATGGAAGCGGCCCGGCTGGCGGGACTGAAAAATGTCACCCTGCTCGAAGAGCCGCTGGCGGCATTTTACAGCTGGCTGATTCAGCATGAACAGAACTGGCAGCAGGTGATTGCCCCGGGGCAGCTTGTGCTGGTGTGCGATGTGGGCGGCGGCACCAGTGATTTCACCCTCATTACCCTCCGGGAAACCGAGGGCTCGCCCCGGTTTGAGCGTATTGCCGTGGGAGACCATCTGATTCTCGGCGGGGACAACATTGACCTGGCCCTGGCCCGGCATGTGGAAACCCTTTTCAAGCAATCCGCCCAGTTGACCGCGGACCGGTGGAAAACCCTCTGTCATCTATGCCGCCAGGCCAAAGAGAATATCCTGGATAAGGGCCTGGCGTATGAAACCATCACCATGATCGGGGAGGGGAGCAGTCTTATCGGCGGCACTCTCACCGCCCGGCTGGAGCGCGAACACCTGGAAGCCATTGTGCTGGACGGGTTTTTCCCGGAAGTGGAAAAAGGCGATGCGTCGGCAAAAATGGTGCGCAAAGGCATTTCCGAATTTGGTCTCCCCTATGCGACAGAGCCGGCTATTACCCGCCATATCGGCCAGTTTCTGGAAAAACACCGGGAGGATGTCTGGAATTTGCTTGCCAAACCACCGGTACCGGATTTTATCCTTTTTAATGGCGGATCCTTAAAATCCGAACTGATCCAGAACCGCATCCGGCAGGCCGTGGCCCGGTGGTTCGACCAGGATGCTGATAACGGACCGGTACTGCTGAACAACCCGTCTCCGGACCTGGCCGTGGCCCTTGGGGCGGCCTATTACGGGCTGGTAAAAATCGGGCAGGGGGTCCGGGTGGGCAGTGGCAGCGCCCGGGCGTATTATCTCGGGTTTGAGCGAAAAAATGAAAACAATGAAATGGAAAAATCCGCTGTGTGTCTTGTGGAACGGGGCCTTGACGAAGGGGCCCGCATCGCGCTGCCGGATAAAAAATTTCAGGTGCTGACCAATCAGCCGGTGGTGTTTGATCTCTACAGTTCCACGTTTCGTTCCGGTGACAAGACCGGCGATGAAATCGCCATCGACGATACCCTGACGCCCCTTCCCCCCATTCAGACGGTGATTCAATTCGGCCAGAAAGGCGTGAAAAAGGAAATCCCGGTGCAGGTAGAGGCGGAATTCAGTGAAACCGGGGTGTTGTTTTTGTGGTGCCGCTCCGTGTCCACCCCTCACCGGTGGCGGCTGCAGTTTCAGCTCCGGGATCCGGACGGTGTCACCGGCGTGGCGGACAGCGAGGTATTTGATTCCGGCGTGATTGAATCGGCTGTTGCCACTGTCCGGCAGGCATTTTCCCCGGCGGGTTCGGCGGATGCGCTGATTGCGCTTGCAAAAACCATCAGCCGGTGCGTGGACCGGCCAAAAGAGAAATGGCCCCTGGCGTTTATCCGCCGGCTGGCAGATGAGCTGCTGGACATCAGCGAGAATCGCCGGTTGTCTCCGGAACATGAAATCCGGTGGCTGAACTTAACCGGATACTGCCTGCGGCCGGGATTCGGAGACGGCATGGATGACCAGCGGATTCAGGCCCTGTGGAAAATTTATCCCCAGGGCATTCTTTTTAGAAAAAATCCCCAGGTGAACAATGAATGGTGGATTCTGTGGCGCCGGGTGGCGGCCGGGCTGCCCGCGGGAAAACAGCGCCAGTTTGTTCAGGATCTTCGGTCCGTGCTCATGCCGAAAAAAGGCGGCAAAATCCGGATGTCCGCTCAGGAGCGCACCGAGATCTGGATGGCACTGGCCAATATGGAACGGCTTACCCTGAAAGATAAAATCGAATTCGGCCGGCAGCTGCTCGTTGAACTGCACCCTAAGAAAAGCCGGGCCCCGCTGTTCTGGTCCCTGTCCCGGATCGGGGCGCGGGAACTGCTTTACGGTCCTGTGGACCGGGTGGTACCGGCCCGGGAAGCTGCGGACTGGGCTGGCCGGCTCATGGCGGTGGAATGGAAAAATCCCCGGCCGGTTGGCGCGGCCCTTGCCCAGCTGGCCCGGAAAACCGGGGACCGGGTGCGGGATCTGGACCCGGAATTCATAAATAAGATCATTGCCTGGCTGGAAAATCATGACCTGCCGGCTGAAGCGGAATTTTTAAAGCGTGTCCGGCCGGTACAGACGGCTGAAGAAACCACACTTTTTGGTGAATCCCTGCCGTCCGGGATTATCCTGCATGAAGGATGATGGGTTTTGACGGTTGTTTTTAGCGCAGAAATTTTTTTGCGTCCTGAATTCGGATAACCCCGCCCACAACGCAGTAATTTATTATACGAAAAAAGGAAAAACCCATGGCTGAATCTGACGAAACCATTGCCATTAATGTGACCCTGGATATAAGTGTGGAAACCTTGAAAACCATTGTGGAAAACGCCAAAAAAATCGCCGGAACCGATGCTAAAGGGATCTACCGGGTAGATACGGCGGAAAAAGTCAATGAAATGGTGTCTGGTTTTTTAAAAACCCGCGGTTTTGACGCCTATGTCAAAGATATTCATAACTACCGGGCTTCCTGAACAGATGCGGCTGTTGGATGCCATCAATACCGCAGGAAAGTTCCTGATACCATGAAACCCTTAATTGTGGCCCATCGCGGCGCCATGACGGTTGCGCCGGAAAATACCCGACCGGCATTTGACAAAGCCCTGGCCTGTGGTATGGATGGCATTGAGCTGGATGTCCGGATCACCCGGGACCGTGTTCCCGTGATATTTCATGACGAAATTCTTGAAAAGATTGGCGGCGGCAAACAATCTGTTTCTGACCTGACCTGTGATGAACTGGAAAAATATGACTGGGGAGGGTGGTTTTCCCCGGCCTTTGCCGGCGAAAAAATGCTGACCCTGGAAGCAGTTTTGACCGCCTACGGCTCCCGGACTTGCCTGATGATCGAAATCAAGCCGTCCCCCGGATATGGGGCACTGTCCCTGTATAATGAACTGGCAGCCATGGTGGTGGAACAGGTCCGGAATCTGGTGCCGCGAAACCGGCTGCAGCACATGTATATCCTGTCCTTTGATCCAATGCTGATTCAGACCGGTTTTTTAAATGATCCAAGCCTGAATTATGTTTTGAACCTGCACAAGGGTTTTGCGGATTTGGCCGGCCTGAACATTGATCCGTCCATTCTTTGCGGCGTCTGCATGCACCACTCCCTTTTAAGCCGGGAGCTGGTGGAAAAAATGCAGGATGCGGGCCGGCAGGTCATGACGTATTCGTGCAACCGGCCTGAAACGCTGGACCGGCTGCTGGATCTGGCAGTGGATGTGATCATGACGGATGTACCGGCCCATGCCATGTGGAAAGCATTTGAAAAATAAGCAGTTGTTTTGTAAGGTAACATGAATGCCGGGCTTTATGGAAAACGGTTTGCCCGGTAATATGGCGGTTGTTGCGCACGGAATAAAAAAATTTTAATGCAGGAGCCAAGCAATGAAAAACGGATTGCCATTTGTGTGTCTGGTGCTGGTTTTTTTTTCCGCAGTCGTCTTTGCTGCGGATATTCCGGATAATGTGACCCTGTCTGCCGGAGAAACCACCCTTCTGGTGGACTGGAACGGGGACAGTGAATCAGATAATTATTTTGTTTACTGGGGCACCTCATCGGGCAATCTCGACAACCGCGCCACGGTGGATGATTCCGTGACGAAATATACTATTTCCGGTCTCACGCCTTCCACCACCTATTACGTGGCAGTGTCGTCCAATGAAAATTCAGAAGAAAGTGATCTGTCCGTCGTGATATCCGCCACCACTTCCGCGGAGGCCAGCATACCGGCCACGCCCACGGGCTTTTTTATTACCGGTTTAAACGCGGTCACGGAAACTTCGGCCGCATTCAAATGGGATCAGAGCCCGGCCGAAGACCTGGATTATTATAATCTTTATTACGGCACAAGCGCTGGTTCTTATACAACGGTTCTGGAGGCCGCGGACGGTGATGAATCCTATTTTAACGTAACCGGGCTTGAAACCGCCACCCGGTATTATTTTTCCCTTACCGCCGTGGATATCTCCGGCAATGAATCCGAAGCCGCGGACGAGGTGGTGGTGGATACGAAAGAAGACCGTCTCGCCCCGTTTCCGCCGGCCGGCGTTTCCGGAGGCCTTGAGGGGGACCGGTCCATTCAGGTGAATGTTGGAAACAGCAACCAGGGAATGGCGGATTTTAGCGGAACCATTTTATATTACGGCACCACTGCCGGTGCCCTGGACGAGCAGGTGGATCTGGGGGGCAGCTTTACCTATACCCTTGATGACCTTCCGGTGGGATCGGTGTGGTATTTTTCCGCCTCTGCCTATGACACCAGCGGCAACGAAAGTACCCGAACCCTTGAAATCAGCGTAACCGTGGAAGACACCCGCCGGTTTCTGAACCAGCCGGAAGCGGTTGACGGCGGATGTTTTATCACGGCCGCGGCCGGCGCCGGCCATTTGGGGCGTATTCTGGTTTTCTGCGGTTTCATGGCCGGTGTTTTATTTTTCTTCAGGTTGCAGCGGCGCGGTTTTAAAAGGGCAGCTGTGCTGTTTCTCTGCTGTTTGAGTGTCGTCGGCACGGCGGCTTTTTCCCGGGCAGAAAACCCGCCGCCGCCGGAAATACCGGAAATGCCGGGCAATAATATCGCGGGGGTTTCAGTTGGGTATTTTATGGCTCAGGAATCGGAATTTGAAGACTTCTATGGTGAAGATACCTTTCCGGTGTATGGGTTTTACGAGCGATTTTTGTCGAAACATTTTTCCCTGAATCTGGAAGCGGGTTTTTTAAAGGAAAAAGGCTGTCTTTTGTCCGAGTCCGGCACGCAAACACGCATCCGGACCAAATTGACCCTGGTGCCGGTGGCGGCTTCCCTGAAGTTCAGCCTGAAGCTCATGCCGTATGTGGTGGGGTATGTGGGTGCCGGCCCGGATTACTGGTATTGCCAGGAGGAAGTCGACACCAGCGGACCCGACAGTGAGATTGAAGAATGGATAGGAGGATATCACGGCAATATCGGGGTGCGCCTCTATAGCACGGATAAAGACACCCGGGGCACGGGGGCACTGGTGGAAGCCGCATATTCTCAGATTGACCGGTTTGGGGACAATGAGACCAATATCGGGGGCTGGTCTTTTAAATTTGGTCTTTTTTATCATTTTTAGCATTCGGAGGTGAAATGCCGCATAAAAGGAGACTGGTTCTGAAATGCGCATAGGGCAGGGATATGATGTGCATCGTCTGGTAGAGGGCCGGCCCCTTTTTCTGGGGGGGGTTGAAATCCCTTTTGAGAAAGGACTGGACGGTCATTCCGACGCGGATGCCCTGCTGCATGCCCTGTGCGACGCCCTTCTGGGGGCTGCTGCCATGGGCGATATCGGCAGGCATTTTCCGGATACGGACCCGGCATATAAAAATATCGCCAGTGTCACCCTGCTTGAAAAAACATGGGCATTGGTGGAACAGCACTGTTCGGAAATCGTTGATCACGAAATTATCACCCCGAAAATCGTTAATATTGATGTCACCATTTTTGCCCAGGCCCCGAAAATTGCGCCCTGGGCGGACCGGATGAAAGAGCGGATCGCCGCTGTTTTGCCGGTGTTGCCGAACCGGGTGAACATCAAGGCCACCACGACCGAAGGCCTGGGACCGGTTGGCAGGGGGGAAGGGATCGCGGCCATGTGTGTGGTGCTGCTGGATTGCCAAAAGGATTGATCTGTTTCACTCCGGTTCCGGCAACAGAATCAAAATCGAAATCGGGATCGAAATCGCTATCGCTATCGAATCCGGAATCGGGATCGAATCCCGATTTCAAAGAACTGAACACCGAATTGATAAAATACTAAAAAACAATTTTCACCGATCAAACAGACAAAGCGAGTGTTATGAATCGTATTACCCTCTATAATTCCATGACGCGGACAAAGGAAGTTTTTGCGCCCATTACCCCCGGCCAGGTCAAAATGTATGTGTGCGGTCCCACGGTCTATGATTCCTGCCATATCGGCCATGCCCGGTCCGTGATTGTGTTTGACGTGATTTACCGGTATCTGACCGCTGTGGGATACAAGGTAACCTATGTGCGCAATTTTACCGATGTTGACGACAAAATCATCAATCGCTCCCATGAGCTCGGACTGTCTCCGGAATCCCTGGCAAAAAAATACATTGATGAATTTCATCATGACATGGACGGGCTCAATGTGCTCCGGCCCACCCTGGAACCCCTGGCCACGGAACATATTCCCCATATCATCGCGATTATCGAAATTCTGGTGGACAAGGGATATGCGTATGCCGCGGACGGGGATGTGTTTTTTTCCGTGACGGCGTTTGAGGGTTATGGCCGGCTTTCCGGCCGGAACCTTTCCGATATGGAAGCCGGCGCGCGCATAGAGGTGGACCCGCGAAAGAAAAATCCCTTTGATTTTGTGCTGTGGAAAAGCGCCAAACCCAACGAGCCTTCCTGGGACAGTCCCTGGGGCCGGGGCCGGCCGGGATGGCATATTGAATGTTCCGCTATGAGCAAGGATTATCTGGGCGCCAGTTTTGATATTCACGGCGGGGGCAAGGATCTGATTTTTCCCCATCATGAAAATGAAATCGCCCAGTCCGAAGCCGCGTTCGGCCAGACTTTTGTCAAATACTGGGTGCACAATGGATTTGTGAACATCAACCACGAGAAAATGTCCAAATCCCTGGGCAATTTTCTCATGATCAAAGACATTGTAAAAGAATACCATCCCGAGGTCATCCGGCTGTTTTTGCTGTCCCATCATTACCGCTCCCCTGTGGATTTTACGGATCAGGCCCTGCGCAACACAGGGGCCGGTCTTGATAAAATTTACGCACTGCTGGAACGCCTTGAAAAATATCTTGGGGGCCTGCTGGATAAAAATACGGAAATCAGCGTGCCGCCTGCAGGTGAACGGGATTTTCTGGCGCTTTTTTATGATGCCATGAATGATGATTTTAATACGGCCCAGGCCATTGGCGTGCTGTTTGATGCCGTGCGGCATCTCAACCGGCGCCTTGACCATGCTGAAAAATCAGCATCAGAAGCAACGCCTGAAAATCCGGAACCCCTTGTTGAAATTCAGACGGCCTGCGGTGCAATTTTAAAAATGGGGGATATTCTGGGGCTTTTGACCCTTTCCCCTCAGGGGTATTTTAACAGCAAAAAAGAACGGGCCATGGACCGTCAGGCAGTGGATGCCGCGGAAATCGATGCCATGATCGCCCAACGGCAGGCCGCGCGCAAGGCCAAAGATTTCGGGCAGGCAGATGCCATCCGGGATCAGCTCAAAGAAATGAACATTGAAATCGAAGACCGGCCGGACGGCACCATCTGGCGGGTGATCTCCTGACCACTTCCATGTCCCGTTTTCAAATCGTCTCATCCATGACGCCCAAGGGGGACCAGCCCCGGGCCATTGCGGCCCTCAGCCAGGGGCTTGTGAAAGGCAGAAACCATCAGGTCATGCTGGGGGTTACCGGTTCCGGCAAAACCTTTACCATGGCCAACATCATTGAAAAAATTCAGAAACCCGCCCTGGTGCTGGCCCCCAACAAAACCCTGGCGGCCCAGCTCTATAATGAATTCAAGGGCCTGTTTCCGGAAAACGCGGTAGAATATTTTGTCAGCTATTATGATTACTACCAGCCCGAAGCCTACCTTCCGGTGTCCGATACCTATATCCAGAAAGACTCCGCCATCAATGAAATGATTGACAAAATGCGGCATTCCGCCACCCGTTCGGTGCTGTCCCGGCCGGATGTGCTGGTGGTGGCCAGTGTTTCCTGCATCTACGGCCTGGGCGCGCCCGAAGATTATATTGCCATGCGCCTGGAACTGGAAACGGACATGGCGTTTTCGCGGGACCAGCTCCTGTCCCGGCTGGTGGAAATTCAGTATGAGCGCAATGACATGGATTTTTACCGGGGCACATTCCGGGTCCGGGGGGACCGGGTGGAAGTTTTTCCGGCTTACGAAGAAAACACAGCGATACGCATTGATTTTTTCGGAGACATGATTGACGCTCTCAGTGAAATCGATCCTCTCACCGGCACCCGGAAAAAACATCTGAACCATCTGTTTCTGTATCCGGCCAGTCATTACGTTACCCGGGAACGCACCCGGGAACGGGTGATAGGGGATGTGTACGCGGAAATGCGGGACCGGGTGGATTATTTTACCAGAGAGAACAAACTGATTGAGGCCCAGCGCATTGAAGAGCGCACCCAGTTTGATCTGGAGATGATCCAGGAGCTCGGATACTGCAATGGCATTGAAAATTACTCCCGCCACCTCACCGGCCGCCGGGCCGGGGAACCGCCGCCCACGCTCTTCGATTATTTTCCGGATGAGTTTCTGCTGTTTATTGATGAAAGCCATATTGCCGTGCCCCAGTTGCGGGGAATGTACAACGGCGACCGGTCCCGCAAGGAAACCCTCGTGAATTACGGGTTCCGGCTGCCGTCGGCCATGGACAACCGGCCCCTGAGATTTGACGAATTTCAGGCCCGCACCGCCCAGGTGATTTATGTGTCTGCCACGCCCGCGGATTATGAAATGGACGCCAGTAAAGGACATGTGGTGGAGCAGATTGTCCGGCCCACCGGGCTTGTGGACCCGGTTATTGAAATCCGGGATGCCAAAAATCAGGTGGATGATCTGTTCGAAGAAATTCAGCGGCGCATTGAAAAAAACGAGCGGGTGCTGGTGACCACTCTGACCAAGCGCATGGCCGAAGATTTAACGGATTATTATTCTGATCTGGGCATGGCCGTGCGGTATCTGCATTCAGACATTAAAACCCTGGAACGTCTTGAAATCATCCAGGATCTTCGCAAGGGGGAATTTGATGTGCTGGTGGGCATTAATCTGCTGCGGGAAGGGCTGGACATTCCGGAAGTCAGCATGGTGGCCATTCTGGATGCGGACAAGGAAGGGTTTCTGCGCTCTGCCCGGTCCCTGATTCAGACCTGCGGCCGGGCCGCCCGGAACGTCAACGGCAAAGTCCTGATGTATGGCGATGTGATTACGCCGTCCATGCAGACAGCCATTGATGAAACCGGCCGCCGCCGGAAGATTCAGGAACAGTATAACCAGGAAAACAACATCACGCCGGAGACCATTGTCAAAGACATTTCTTCCGCGCTCATGAGCCGGTTTTACCCCCGGTCTGACGAAGGCCAGTTACAGGTGGAAGAAAATCAGTTGCCGTATCATGACCATGAAAGTATCGCGGCCCGGATTGCTTCATTAGAAACGAAAATGCAGGCCGCGGCCCGGGAACTGGAGTTTGAAAAGGCCGCGGAATACCGGGACCGCATCAATACGCTCAAAAAATTAATGCTTTTTGACTTTGAAGCCGCAGGCTGATGAAAGGCCACATGCCTGACCCGATGACTGAAAAAAAATCCGGCCCCAGGGCCGGGAATTTTTCCGGCCGGCTGCGTCTGGTGTCTGCCGGTCCCGGGGTGTATCTGATGAAAGATCAACAGGGCCGGGTAATTTATGTGGGAAAGGCGGCCAGTTTAAAAAAACGGCTCTCTTCCTATTTTGCCCGCACCACCCAGCCGGATATTAAAACCGGGGTGCTGGTCAAAAAAATTGCGGATTTTGAAACCATTATCACGGGGTCGGAAAAAGAAGCCCTGCTGCTCGAATCCACCCTGATCAAACGCTATAAGCCCCGTTATAATGTCATTTTAAAAGATGACAAGCGGTACCCGTTTATCCGTATTGACATAAAATCCGATTTTCCCTGCCTTCAGGTTGTGCGAAAGCCCAAAAAAGATCATGCCGTGTATTTTGGTCCGTTTTCTTCCCCCGGCGCCGTGCACCAGACCCTCAAGCTGATCAAGAAAACGTTCCGGCTTCGCAAATGCGGCCCCGGGCCGGTGAAACCCCGGTCCCGGCCCTGTTTGAATTATCAGATGGGATTGTGTCTGGGACCCTGCTGTTATCCGGTGGACCCGTCCGAATACCATGCCATTGTAGGTGAAGTGCGCATGTTTCTAAACGGCCAGATCCATGAGCTGGTGGGCCAGCTCAAAGACGACATGGCGGCTGCGGCCCGGGAACAGGCATTTGAGCGGGCTGCCAGGCTGCGGGATAAAATATGGGCTTTGGAAAAAACCGTGGAGCGGCAGATGGCGGTTTCAACGGATTTTGTGGACCGGGATGTTATCGGTGTGGCCCGTTCCGGGGCTCTGGCAGCGGTGGTGGTGCTGCTGATCCGCAAAGGATATCTTCAAACGGTTCGCGAGTACGGACTTGAAGATGAAATGTCATCTGATATTGAAATCATCCAAGGATTTTTAAAACAGTATTATCCGGAAACCGGTTATATTCCACCGGAAATCCTGGTGCCGGAATTTCTCGCGGATGCCGGTGTCTACAATGAGTGGCTCTCCGGCATCCGGGGCGGGGCCGTGCATGTTCAGACCCCCCGGCGGGGAAACAAAACCCGCCTGATCCGGATGGCCCGGGAAAACGCGGAATCGCGGCTGCAGAAGAAAATGGAGGATACCGCGGCCCGGACCGAGCTGCTGACGCGCCTGAAGGCACTGCTGCGGCTGGAGCGGCTGCCGCTCCGCATTGAATGCTTTGACAATTCCGGCATCATGGGCACTCATCTGGTGGCGGCCATGGTGGTGTTTACCAACGGAACGCCGGACCGGAACAGTTATCGCAAATACACTCTTAAAAGTGTGGATCAGCAGGATGATTATGCTGCCATGAAAGAAGTGCTCACGCGGCGGTTTAAAAAACAGGAACAAGGCGGCCCGCAGCCGGATCTGCTCATGGTGGACGGGGGCAAGGGACAGCTCAACATCGCCTGCAAGGTGCTGGAATCTTTAGAATTGACCGGGGCCTTTGATGTCATCGGCATTGCCAAGAAAGACCCGGCCAAAGACGAGCCCCATGATAAAATTTTTAAACCCGGCCGGATGAATCCGGTGAATTTCGGGAAGCAGATTTCCCTGCTGTATTTTCTGCAGCAGATCCGGGATGAAGCCCACCGGTCTGCTATTTCCTTTCACCGGAAAAAGCGGTCCAAAGCCGCGCTGCACTCTGCTCTGGACAGCATTCCCGGCATCGGAAAACAGCGAAAAGCCGCGCTCCTCAAAAAATTTTCCAGCATGCAGAAAATCAGGGCCGCCACAATTGATGAACTTGCGGCGGCCCCGGGAATGAACCGGAAAGTTGCGGCAGCGGTTCAGGCCTGTCTGAACCGGACTGATTTGAACCGGACCGGCTTGAACGGGCCGGCGGAATGAGCCGGCGGAATGCGCTGAAGGAATGAGGCGGTGTCCCGGGATCAGGCCAGTTTTTTGAGAGCCGCCACCAGTTCCCGAACAGCCTCAGCGGAATTTTCCAGGCCGTTCTTTTCGCTGTCCGTGAGGTTAATTTCAATAATTTCTTCCACGCCCTTTGCCCCCAGTTTCACCGGCACACCGATGAACAGGCCGTTGATGCCGTATTCTCCCTCAAGATAGGCGGCGCAGGGAAGAATTTTTTTCTTGTCTTTTAAAATGGCTTCCGCCATTTCCACGGCCGCGGACGCCGGGGCATAGAAGGCGCTGCCGGTTTTCAGCAGGCCCACGATCTCCCCGCCGCCTTTGCGGGTCCGGTCCACCAGCGCTTCAATGCGGTCTTCAGACATCAGTTCAGTAATGGGGATGCCGGCCACAGTGGAATAGCGGGGCAGGGGAACCATGGTGTCGCCGTGGCCGCCCAGCACAAAGGCATGGGTGTTTTCCACGGACACCTTCAGTTCCATGGCGATGAAGGCCCGGAATCGCGCGGAATCCAGGACGCCTGCCATGCCGATGACCCGGTTTTTGGGGAATCCGCTGGCGTCAAAAGCCACATG
Organism: Desulfobacteraceae bacterium; assembly: GCA_011390465.1. Classification (GTDB taxonomy): domain Bacteria; phylum Desulfobacterota; class Desulfobacteria; order Desulfobacterales; family Desulfosalsimonadaceae; genus SURF-3. The sequence goes on along the minus strand of JAABSH010000011.1, from coordinate 40,836 downwards.
GCACATTGCATCCAGGGGGTTGCTGACAATAATAATGATGGCTTCGGGCGATTGTTTTGCCGCTTCAGCGGTGACGCCTTTCATAATGTTCATATTGGTTTTGAGCAGGTCATCCCGGCTCATGCCCGGTTTTCTGGGAATGCCGGCGGTGATGATGATAATATCCGAACCCGCGGAGGCATCATAGGTGTTGGACCCTTGCACAAACGCGTCATGTTTTTCAATGGGCGCGGCCTCCACCAGGTCCAGGGCTTTGCCCTGGGGCAGTCCTTCCGCAATATCAATGAGCACCACATCGCAGAGTTCTTTTTCAGCCAGCCGCTGGGCCGTGGTGGCCCCTACATTGCCGGCCCCGATAACTGTTACTTTTTTGTCCATAATTGTCTCCTTGTAATGAATAATGAATTCAGATGATCGATAATCAATGTTGACGCTTGGGTTAACGCTTGGGTCAACATTCGGGAAAGTCTTGTAAGTATGCATTACTTTTTTAAAAAAAAATGTCAATAAAAATAATGAAAAATATTTATATATTTGAATTTTTATGATAATTTAAAATTATAAAATTGTAAGTTTTACTTACAATGCTTGGTGGCGCGGGTTATTTTTCCGCAATCTTGACAAGGGGCACCCGTGCAGGTATTGAATACGAAAGCAGGTTTCCGCCAATGCCATTATCAAAAAGCAGGTATTTTGTCCGGGGTTGCAGTAAAAATCACCAAAAACCTGTTTGATTTAATTGTTATTCATGTGATAATACTTGACGAATGAACAGACTCGAAACTGACAACACCCTCATAAATTCAGCGTCGGCCCGGTAATCCATGACCGCCGGTAATTTTTCATGTTTTTTATATATTCAAGTGATTGATCATGTGGTATATATCCGTACAGCAAACTTATCCTGAATCTTATCCGGAGTCCAGCGCATGAATCTTGGTGAGAAAATCAAAAAATATTTTCAGGAAGCGGAACTCTACGCCTCTCATGGATTGCTGGCGGAAGCCCTGGAAAAATATCAGGCCGTGGAAGGACTTGTCCGGTCATCCGGCAAAATCCGGAACCGGGACGGCATTTTGAATAAACTTGCGGTGAAAATTAAGGAAACCAGCCAAAAGTTGAACAAACTGGACCGGATTCAGCCGATGCGGGAGGTGAACGAAGACGCGCAGTCTCTGATAAAAGAGATGTACACTTTTGATGATCCCGAAGCAAAAGGGTCGGCTGTCCTGGGCGGTGCCGTTGCCCTGGCCAAGTTCGGGCAGTATGATAAAGCCATTGAAGAGTTGAACCGTCTGCTGGAATATGACAAACTGCGCCTGGAAGCGGCAAAAAATATACTCTGGTGCTGGGTGCAGCAGAATTATGGGGAATATGCCGTGTCCCTGTATCAGAAATGGCGCAAACAAAAATTGTTTCCCCCGGATGAAACAGAGGTCATTCAGGCGTATTTCAACGAATTAATGGACGGCGCCGGCGTTGAGCATGAACTTGAGGAACTGGAATGCCAGCAGACCATTGAGCCGGATTCAGAAGTGGAAGATGAAGACATTCTGGATATCAGCGCGGTGAAATTTGTTTTGCCCGGAGGACCCCGCAAAGGGGAATCCATTGAACTCGAAATCAGTTTTCAGTCTGGTAAATACATTCAGATGATTATTCCCCGCCGGGAAAAGGAGCTGACGGACAGCATTCATGTCGGGGCCCTGATCAAAAATATGATTTTTTATTCACCAGTGGCTATTTTTTATGGTGAAGGATTTGTTTCTTCCAACAATGCCATTGACGCAGGGCCGAAAAAAGGAGATTTCAGTCTTGAAATTAAAATCATCAAAATCGTTTCATAGAGGTCGTATCCAGCGGAAATTCCATTGCGCCTAATAATAATTTGGATCACGGTTTTCTGGAGAATACTACATGGCGGTAATTAATCTTAAAAATCGGCAAATTGAGTGCAAACTTGTGTTTTACGGACCTGGCCGCAGCGGCAAAACCACCAACCTGGAGTTTATTCATAAAAAGTTTCAAAAACAGGTGCTTGGCAAGATGATTTCCATTGACACCGAAGGCGACCGGACCCTTTTTTTTGATTTTTTGCCCATTGGCCTGGGAAAAATAAAAGGGTGCGATGTAAAGGTTCAGCTCTACACCGTGCCCGGGCAGGTGAAGTACAAAGCCACCCGCCAGCTGGTGCTCAAAGGAGTGGACGGGGTGGTTTTTGTGGCGGATTCCCTGGCGGTCCGGCGGGAGAAAAACATGGTGTCCCTGAAGGATTTGCATGAGAACCTGATGAAAATGGGCCTGAATATTCGGAAAATTCCCCTGGTGCTGCAATACAACAAGCGCGATCTTGAAACCAAGGGGCTGCCGGTGATGCCCCTTGAAAAGATGGAGCATGAACTCAACCGCCAGCTTAAAGTCCCGTCATTCCCCGCCAGTGCGGTAACCGGCGAAGGAGTGGGAAATACGCTGACGGCGGCCCTGAAACTGACCCTGCAGTCCCTGCAGAAAGAATTCAAGTGGGCCCATTAGGCAGTTATGATGATTACCTCAGAGGTTGTATTAAAAGGCAAGCTGAGTTTTCTGGATCTGGGGGAGCTGCTTCAAATGCTCGGCAACGCCGGCAGCACCGGCATCCTTCGCATGATACGGGCCGAAGGGGAAAATACCGGGCATGTGTATATTGTGGACGGTAATCCGGTTGACGCGGAATTTCAGGACCGGAAAGGCCTGGAAGCCCTGAATCAGTTTTTCGGGTGGTTGGACGGGACATTTGAATTTTACAGTGAAAAAATTCTTCGCCGCAAAACCATTTTAAAAAACCGCATGGAAGTAATCCTGGACGGATTGCGGCTGCTGGATGACGGGTTGATTGAAACTCTGGGCGAGTCTGCCACCAGAAGCACCGGAACGAAGACTGACAATACTTCCGGCATCCCGGTAATCAAAGGCCCGTTGGTAGATTATCTGTATATTGTGGATGAAGACGAATTTTCCAAGGGCCAGACCATTGTGGCTCAGGAAAAATTCGGCAACTGGCTGTGGGTGATTCTCGAAGGCACTGTGGAAGTGCGAAGGGTATTGCCCGAAGGCCAGGTTCCCGTTAACAAGCTGACCGAAGGGGCGTTTATCGGCGCGGTCAGTGCCCTTTCCAGAAAAAGCTATGTCCGGAGCGCCACAGTGACCGCGGTCACGGATGTGCAGCTTGGGGTACTGGATTTTCATCGGATCATGGAAGATTATGTCCGGCTGTCCGGTCCGCTGCAGGAGATTCTTGCTTCCATTGAAAACCGGCTGGTCCAGGTAACCACCGGCTGCGCCCGGGCTTACCTGAAAAATGACCGCCTGATCCAGAACATAGACGGGCTCAAACGCATTGCGCTTCAAGGAAACGGCAATGACCGGATTCACCAGATCAAAAAAGGCCAGGCCGTGGTGGTGAAGCCCGCGGACAAACAGCATGTTTTTTTATGCCGCTTAAAACCCGGGGATTTTATTGGTGAGATTCCGTTCTTAAGCACCTTTCACGAGCCCCATGCCGCGGAAGTTTATGCTTCCGAGGATCTGGAGGCGGTGCCCCTGGACCTGATCGATCTGAAAGAAGAATTTGATGAAATGTCTTTGACCCTGAAAAATATTGTACTGCATACGGCCAATTGCCTGTCCGTTACCACCGGCCGGCTCATGGACATTTTAAAAATTGACCGGAGCAGTGAATGAAGGTTGATTCTTTTTGTTTTATCTGCAAAAATAATTGAATAAAGGTCAAATAATTGCCCCTAACCGCATATAAACAAAATATACAATTTTTTTGTCAGGGTTTATAATGTATCCTGGAAACAAGGAGCTGTCCTATGGGAATTAATAAGCGCAAACATGAACGGGTCGACGCATTGAATCTCCTTAGCTATGTGACCCTTGATTCAGACGGAAAAGAGTGGAACCAGGGGATGGGCCGGACATTAAATATCAGTGAAAGCGGTCTTCAGCTGGAAACCAATGAGCCGATTCAGACCAAATACATTGTCCTGATTTCCATTGGAATTGAAGATGACCTGGTGGACATTAAAGGCAAGGTGGTGTACACCAACCGCGGCGACAGCAATATGTTTGAAACCGGCATTGAGTTTATCGAAGTGAATCCGGAATCCCTGGCAATTCTGCGAAAATATATCAGTGAATTTAACAGGCAATATGAAAAATAGGGTTTTGTTGCGATAAGGTCCTGAACACCAGATTATAATTTTTTGTTGTGATGATACAAGGAAGTGAATAAATGACACCAGCGGCAATTTTGGAAACGGATTTTCCCGGGCTGAACCTGATCAAACGGGGAAAAGTTAGAGATATTTATGAAGTGGATGACAATATTCTGTTGATCGCCACGGACCGGATTTCCGCCTATGATGTGGTCATGCCGGATCCGATTCCGGGAAAAGGTGAAATTCTGACAAAAATATCGTTGTTCTGGTTCAATGTGATGGCGGACATTGTGCCCAACCATCTTATTGCCAGTGATGTGGCTGCATTTCCCGCGGCCTGCCGGCCCTATGCAGCGGATCTGGCCGGACGCAGCATGCTGGTGAAAAAAGCCGCTCCGCTGCCCATTGAATGTGTTGTCCGGGGCTATATTTCCGGATCCGGCTGGAAATCCTATCAGGAAAACAGAACGGTATGCGGCATTTCCCTGCCTGCCGGACTTAAAGAATCAGAGCAGCTCGCAGAACCCATTTTCACGCCTTCCACCAAAGAAGAGCAGGGAGCCCACGACATTAACATCAGCTTTGACGCGGCGGTTGATCTCATCGGCGCGGAACTGGCAGAAACCGTTCGGGAGCTAAGCCTTGCCATTTACAAAAAAGGCGCGGCCCTGGCTGCGGAAAAAGGCATTATCATTGCAGACACCAAATTTGAATTCGGAACTGTGGGAAATCAACTGATTCTGATTGATGAAGTGCTGACCCCGGATTCCTCCCGGTTCTGGCCCAAAGCGACCTACCAGCCCGGCGGTCCCCAGAACAGTTATGATAAACAGTACTTAAGAGATTACCTTACCTCCATCCAGTGGAATAAAACCCCGCCCGCGCCGTCGCTTCCCGGCGAAGTGATCGCCAATACCCGCCGGAAATACATGGAAGCCCTCACGGCCCTGACCCAATAACCCATACAAGCAACCAACCAAAACCAATAACCAAAACCAATAAATTGATGCGCCTTTTTTTTGATACGGTGCCGATCCGTGATATTGACACCCGGGATACGTTTTATAAAATCACAACTGCGGAGGCGGCGGAAATCACCGGGCTTTCCGGGACCGCTCTATCTGCATCCATCCAACAGGCGGGCCTGCTGTCACCGCCCGTGCTCTGGCGCCGCCCCAAAGATGCTTCCGAGCGTTTACCGGAAAATTCCCCCGGGGATTCACCGAACAGCCGTTACCGGGTGGTGTGCGGTTTTCGCCGCATCGCTGCCTGCCGGGCGCTGGGATGGGAAAGGATTCATGCCCGGATTTGTGACAGCGCCGCGCCTGATCCGGATCTGCTTTTGATCGCCATCAGCGACAACGCCTTTCACCGGAAGCTGAACCTTATGGAACAGGCGGTTGCCGCCGCCAAATTATCTGAATACTTCAAAGATTCCCGGGCGCTTTGCCGCTGCGCCGGCGCCGCCGGTCTGGCCCTGAATCCGGGGCTTCTTGAAAAACTTCTGGAACTGAATCAGGCGGATGGGGCCATTCAGGAAAAGGTGGCCCTGGACCGTATTTCCCTGACCATCGGTCTGGCCCTCGGGGCCCTTGAAAAACCCGATGCCCTGATGCTGCTGGAAATTTTTGACGCCCTTAATCCCACCCTGAATCATCAAAAAGAGATTCTCCGGATGGTAAAAGCCCTTGCCCGGCTTAACGACGTGACCCTCAAGGCGGTGCTGTCCGCAGAAGAGATCCGTGCGGTGCTCGAGGACACAGAGCATGACCGGAACTGGAAAATCCGGGAACTGAAAACCCTTTTGCGGCGGATGCGGTATCCGGAAATGGTCTGGTTTGAAAAACAATATGCCGCCCATGCGGCCCGGCTCAAGCTTCCCGAAGCCCTGCGGCTGATACCGCCCCGGGATTTTGAAGGGAACAGGTTTTCGTTTCAGGGGGATTTTTCAACCAGAGAAGACTTCACCGTCCTTGTCCGGGCGCTGGAACGCCTCCGGGATCATCCGGATTTTATCCGCATCCTGGAAAAAGATTTTGAAGATCTGCCGGTCAAATGAAGGTCGATAGACGACATGAAGATTGATGAATTATATATTGATGCTTCGATTCAGGATTTTCCGGCCACACAGCGGATTTGCACGAATCTGAAGGGTTCCCGTGATATCCCCTGTCATATTATTGATGCGCCGGATGAGATGTACCGGCGGATTACGGCGGCCCAATCTCCGGTGGACCAGGGGAAGAAAGTACTGTTTCTCACCCGGAACCGGGGCCGGTTCATCCGGCAGTGCCCGGGCACGGAATATTATACCTGCTGCAATTATATGATTCTGCATGTGGGCACCTTCTGTACCATGGACTGCGCCTACTGTATTCTTCAGTCTTATTTTCACCCGCCGGTGTTGCAGTTTTTTGTAAATCACACCGACATGACAGCTGCCCTGGATGAGTGGTTTGCCCAGCCCCGGCTCACCCGCATCGGCACTGGCGAATACACGGACAGCCTGATCTGGGAAGAGGTTTATCCCCTTTCCGAAATGCTGATTTCCGCTTTTGCCGGCCAGCACCGGGCGGTTCTCGAGCTCAAAACCAAAACCGTCAACATTGCATCTCTTCTGGATCTGCGCCACCAGCGCAAAACCATCATGGCCTGGTCATTGAACACGCTTCAGGTCGTGGCGGCGGAAGAAAGGCGCACGGCCGGCATACACGCCCGGCTGGCAGCCGCGGAAAAATGCCAGAAGGCAGGATATCCTCTGGCATTTCATTTTGATCCCCTGATCGTTTATCCGGGGTGGGAAAAAGAGTATCAGGAAGTGATTGCGCTGCTGTTTTCCCGAATCGATCCGGACAATATTGTCTGGATCAGCCTGGGGTCTTTCCGGTTTATGCCGGATTTAAAACCAGTGGTTGAGAAGCGGTTCGGACAGTCTAAAATTGTTTACGGCGAGTTTGTCCGGGGCATTGACGGCAAAATGCGGTATTTCAAACCCCTGCGCATCCGCATGTACCGGCGCATTGTAGAAATGATCCGCCGGCTGGCCCCTGGCGTTACCCTGTATTTCTGCATGGAAGATGATGAAGTGTGGCAGAAGTCTCTGGGATTTTTGCCGTCTGAACAGGGCGGTCTGCCGGCCATGCTGGATAAGGCCGCGGCCCGGCACTGTGAGCTGTATATCTGAAACAGGGGCGTGAATTAAAGGCGTTTCAGCCCACCAGTTCAACATCTGCCGCCGGCAGCCAGCAGGTCCGGTCGTCGGGCAGCCGCACCTGAATCCAGTTTCCCCGATGTTCCAGCACAATAAACTCCGTGCCCGCGTGCAGTGGATCTTTAAAGCTGGGTTCATAGGAGCGGCTGTTTCCTTTTCTGGCCACCACTTTCTCGCTTACCACCACCCCGGGCACCGTGTTTTTCCGGACCGTGTATTCCACGATTAAAGAAGTACCAAACAGCACCGCAAGAACGGCCCAGACCACGGCTGCGCCTTTAACCGCCGGTCGTTTGATAAAAATGCGGATTCCCGCAAATCCCCAGAACAGGGCAAATGATCCGGCAAAAAGAAACAGCCGGGTTTTCGAAGACAGATCATAGTGCCAGAAAAACACAGTTTTCAGGATTTTTGTTTCCTGTTTAACGCGGATGTCATCTTTGCGCATCTGCCGGGCAAAGGCCAGATTTTTCTCCAGATTGATATCGTTTCCCAGGTAGATTTCTGCTTTTCGGTAGTTCAGGATGGCCCGGCCGATATCCCGGGTTTTAAAATAGAGGTTGGCGATATTATAGTAGAGCCTGCCGTTTTCAATGTTTCCCTGTTCCGCGATTTTTCGGTATCGTAAAAGGGATTTCCGGTACAGGGTCATGGCTTTTTCCGGATCGGCTGCCGCGGCCTGGTTGGCTTTTGCAAACAGGTCATTGGCCTCGTGAAACAAACGCGAGATCTCTGTCTCTGTCAGGTGTCCGGCTGTGTCGGCGGCTGCGTCTGGTGTTGTGTCGGCGGCTGCCGATGCTGCATCAGCAGGAGGTGTCCCGCCCAAAACAGGGCATAAAATCATCATCAGGATAAAGGTTATTTGATATATCATTTGCATAATTTTTCGATTTTTGCCGCTGTTTTCAAGGTTTTTTCCGAAAGTTCCGCCACGGGTTCCCCGGAAGCAGACCGATCCCGGGCACCGGCATAGCGCCCGGCTTCGCAGGCCGTGAAAATTTTTTCAAGATCATGCAGCAGTTCGGATGAGGCCCCTTTTTCCGCCAGAGCAGGGGCCGCGTCGCTGTATACAATGGCAAGAGACGACAGACCCAGCCGGGCGCCGAGATACTGGCACAGGGCCTTTAAAATTCTGTCGGTTTCATCTGCTGCGGGTTCTGTTTTTTTAATGGCCCCAAGGGTTTTTGACAACCGGCGAAACGCTTTTCTGGCCATCAGGGCACCGGGATCTGCCTTTTTTCTGCGGATCACGGCAGAGACTGCCAGCACCATCAGGTAAAGCACCGGGGGCGCGGCAATGGCACCTGTCCATGCCGGGGTCTGGATCAGCTGCAGTCCGGTGCGCTGATCTTCCAGCACAGAGGCGTCTTCGTAATTATAGGCAATCCCCCGGTCCCAGGTCTCCACGGTTCTGCCCTGAGCCGCGGACAGGGACCGCCCTTCCGCATCCATTGCCGTGACAACGCGGGTTTCTTTGACCGTCAGGGGAATGGGCCGGGTTTCGGCAGTTTTATAGGTGCTGTTTTCTGTATCAAAATAGGGAAGCTGGATGGCGGGAATATGGGTGACATCCGCGCTTAGCGCGCGGATGGTCTGGGTAAAAATTTTTTTGTGGTTCTGGATTTCCCCGGTGGCCCGCTCTTCGGGTATTTTAAACTGCCGGGCCAGGTTTTTCTGATTTTCCAGGGGCGGAAGATTGACGTGTTCCAGATAGGACGGCCCGCTCAGGGTGATGGTCAGGGTGATGGGATCCCCCACACTGACTTCAAGGGGGCTGGCGGTGGCGGAAATCCCGTATTGGCCAATGTGGCCGGCAAAATTGTCCGGCCGGCCCTGAACCGGCAGTTCGCGAACGGTCAGGTCCACGGCTGGAGACGGAGCCACCACTTTTTGATAAACCCCCTGACGGGTATTGAAAAAATCAGAGAAAAATTCATCTCCGAACGGATTCCGGCGCTGATTTTCACGATATCCGGTGAACACCTCGCAGGCCACAGTGGCCTGATCCAGCGTAAATGCGCCGGGTTTTCCGGGAATCAGAATTTTTGAAAACGAGACAGTGGAATACAGTGTCCCGTCCAGGGTTTCCTGGCCCTGCAGAGCGATGACCTCTTCGTTGTTTACGGGAATCCGGTAGTATTTTTTCCCTTGTTTTTGCGCTGCCTTTGGATCAATAACGTAAAACCAGTCGGTCCGGTTCAGGGCCGGAAGGGTAAAAACAGCGGTGCGCACATCTTTTCGCAGATAGAGCCGGGCCGTGAGGGTAACGGGTTCGCCGGTATAACAGTGATTTTTGCTCAAAAAAACCCGGAGTTTGACATCATCGGTTTCCCCGGGCGCTCTCACATGAATCCGGACGGACCGGGTTTTCACGCTTTGAGCGTCCGCCCGGATTTCTATCGGCGGAATGGTGAGGGTGCCGGTTTTTTGAGGAATCAGCTCATATGAAAACACGTACCCCCGTTTGATGTTCCGGGTCATTTTTCCGTTTACAATGGTGATGGAAGTGCTGTTGTTGCCGGATCCGCCCTGATATGTCACGGAAAAGCCGTCCATATTTTCAAGGATGCCGGAATCCGGCGGCTCAACCTGGTCGCTGCCGCTTACCCGGATGCGCAGCATAAACGGTTCCCCCTGATATACAGTGGTCTGCTCCACCACGGCTTCCGCCTGAAGGGCAGCGGCGGAAGCCGGCTGAGCCGCCGGCCCGGCGATACATAAGCCGGCGATACACAAGCCGGTTATGCACAGAATCAAAAGGGTATGTATGGACAGAAAACGTTTCACCTGCCAGTCCTGTTTTTTACCGGGGTTTGTTTGAGCGATGCTTTTTTACGGGCGTTTGTTTTACCAGTTTTTGTCCACATCTTTAAAAGCGCCGCTGGACACGGGCATCCGCTGTTGTTTGTTTTTTCTTTCTTCTTCGATGATGCTTTCCGGATCATCCGTCAGCTCAAAGGCCCGGGCCGCATCTGAGGGGTCGCTGTTGTCTGCTGCTTCATCTTTTTCTCTGTCTTCGGTCCCTGCATTTTTATCAGTTTCATTTGCCGGGTTGTTTTCCGGGTCGTTTGCTGCATCGTCTGGTTTTTCAGGGGCAGTTTGCTGTTCTCCGGTTTGCTGTTTTTCGGCCTGCTGGTTCTGGCCCTGATTCTGGCTTTGCTGTTGGCTCAAGGCTTCAAGGGCTTTTTCCAAAGCGTCAAGGGATGTTTCCTGGTGATTTGCGGCCTCCGGCAGATTATTGTCCGTGAGCTTTCCCACGGCCTTGTCCTGGGCATTTGCGGAAGCATCCAGATGGGGATTGGCCGGATGTATTGCCGGTGGTGAGCCCGGGCCAGGGGCGTTCCCCGCTGCCGGATTGGCGGTGGTTCCGGCGGAAGCTGCCAGTTCTTCGGAAAAAGTTGTGGTATCCTGTTTTAATTGATTCTGTTGGTCCGCAAGTTCCTGGTTTTTCGCTCTTTGATCGGCAGCAGATGGGGGCGGGGTTTCCATGCCGGCCCGGCTGGTATCCAGCAGGGCCTGCTGCCGGTCAATTAAATTTTTAATTTTTTCTGCTGTTTTCCGGGCCGCCGCCTGCTGTTTTTGCGCGGCTTCTTCCTGTTTTTTGATTTCATCCAGCACGGATTTCATCATCAGCCGGACCATTTCCAGGTTTTCCGCGGCCCGGGTAAATTCGGGATTCAGTTTCAAGGCTTCCTGAAACAATTGAATGCTGCTGGTATAGGCGTCAATGGTCTTTTGAAGATCACTGTCTTTCTGGCGTTCTCCTTCCTGGAAAAAACACAGGCCCGCATTATATCGGGCCCGGGCTTCCAGATTTGTGTCCCGGCTCTTTAACGCCGCCTTTTGAAACGCTTCCCGGGCCGCGGTGAAATTCTGTTTTTTAAACAATGCAGTGCCTTTGTTAAAAAGAATCCGCGGGGATTCCGGATCAAAGACCGCAGCTTCTTCATAGGCCCTGAGAGCCCCGTCATAATCGCCGTTTTCAAACAGCGCGTTGCCCTTTTTTACCAGACTTTCTGTGTCACCGGCATACCCGGAATCCGTGCCAATACCCGCAAAGACGTGCAGCACACAGACCATAAGCCAGGCAAGAATCCTGGCAGCAGATCGGGAACGCAGTGAAAAAACGGTCATTTTTTGGACTGTTTCGTGAGAAGCCGTCATTTTTTGATTTTTTTCCGTTCAGTGACCAGAAATTCCACAGCAAGGAGAAAAAATGCCGCTGCCAGGAAAATCTGGAACTTTTCTTCATATCGTTTGATGGTTTCCGATTCCAGGTGTTTTTTTTCTGCCGTGGCGATCAGCCGGGCATAAACATTGCCCAGATCAATGGCGCCGGTGGCCACGTTCAGATATTTGCCGCCGGGGGTGGCGTTTACCATTTCGCGCAGGGTGTCCGCGTCCAGCCGGGACCAGATTTCCCGGCCATTGTATTTGAGAAAGGTTTTTTCACCGGCCGCCGTGGTTACGGGAATCCGTTTGCCCTCGTTTTCATCCCCCAGACCGATGGCGATAATCCGGATGCCTTTTTCACCGGCTGCTTTGGCTGCTTCCACGGGGAAACTGTCATGATCTTCGCCGTCCGTGATCAAAATAATATCCTTGTATTCTTTTTCCTGATTGTCAAACACGTCGGTTAAGATTTTGCGGATGCCGTCGCCGATCATGGTGCCGCCCCGGGCAATGCTGTCTGTTGAAATATCCTTGAGCATCATGCGGAAAAAGCCATAATCCAGGGTCAGGGGGCATTTTACCGCGGCCGTGCCGGCAAAGGCCACCAGCCCCACCCGATCCCCTTCGAGCCGGTCAATGCAGTCCAGGATGGCCAGTTTAGCCCGCGCCAGGCGGTTGGGATACAGGTCTTCGGCCAGCATGCTTCGGGACACATCCAGCAAAAAGACCACATCCCGGCCTTTCCGCTCCACGGTTTCCGGTTTGGGATTCCATGCGGGCCGGGCCATGGCAAGAATCAGAAACATCAAAGCCCCAAGTACCATAACAGATTTCCAGAACCGCCGTCCGTAGCTCACGGAAACCGGAATCCGGTCCAGCAGACCGGCGTCGATAAACCGTTGCAGCCCGGTTCTCCGGCGATGCCACGCATAAGCACAGATGCCCGCCAGCAACGGGATGAGCCACAGAAAATGCAGTATGGTAATGTTTTGAAGTATCATAATGATCAGGGCAGTTTTCGAAAAACAGTGCTGGAAAGCACGATTTCCGCGGCTACGAGTATCAGCCCGAGCATGGCAAAGGGCAGAAAGGCTTCCTTGTAGTCCACGTATTTAACGGATTCAATATTGCTTTTTTCCATTGCATCAATTTCCTGGTAAATGGCGGCCAGAGAGGCGGCATCTCCGGCTTCCCGGAAAAATCCGCCGGTTTCTTCGGCAATCCGCTGCATGGTGGTGGTGTCCACGGCATGTCCCATTGGAACCTTGTAAACCCCGAACGGGGTCCGGATGGACTGCATGGACGCGTCTCCGCCAATGGCGATGGTATAAACCCGAATGCCCCATTTTGCTGCCATTTCTGCCGCTTCCAGGGGCTTTCGTTTGCCGGCGTTGTTTTCTCCGTCAGACAGCAGAATAATGATTTTGCTTTTAATGGTATAAGTTTTTTTCCTGTCCTGCTGCTGCCGGGCAAGGGTGTCTTCTGCTTTTTCCAGCCGGGCCGCGGCCAGGGCCAAGGCGTCGCCGATGGCTGTGCCGTCTTCGCTGCGCACCTGCACGAGCTTCACCGTATCCAGAAACGGTTCAAGGGCCCCGTGGGCCAGGGTCAGCGGGCAGATGGTGTCCGCGTAACGGGCAAACGCAATGATGCCGATAAGGTCATTGGGCCGGCCGGAAAGGTCTTTACCGTCGCCCAGGGCGAAGCTTTTAAACACGTCTTTTACCACATCCAGCCGGGTTTTCTGCCGGCCGTTGATTTCCATTTCCGCTGCCATGCTGCCGGAGCGGTCAATGACCATTTCAATGGCCACCCCTTTGCTGATGTCCACCACTTCCTCCCGTCCGGTCTGGGGCCGGGCCAGGGCAATAATCAGGCAGATCAGGGCCAGCATCCGGATCCCCATCGGCAGGTTGTAGAGCCGCTGCCGCCAGGAGCGGCCCGCATTTGCCGCGTTGCTCACGGAAGAAAACCGGATGGCGCCCCGTTGCCGTTTTTTTTGCTGCCAATACCGCTGAATCATCGGCAGCAGGGGGATCAGAACCAGCAGCAGAAAGGCCCATGGTGATTCAAAATGCATCATCAGATCGCAGTTTCCTTTTCCCGGGTTTCAAGAAGAAAGGCCTTGCAGGCGTCAAACGTTTTCTGAATATCTTCTGTTGCAGGTGCAAATTTTGCAAATTTCACAAGATCGCAATGGGTGAGAAATGCCTGAAGCAAGGCCTTCTCCTGGCGGGCAAAACTGTTGTCGGACCGGATGACGGCAAGAAATTCTTCAGTGGTCTGCTCCGGTGCTTTCAGGTGAAACCGGTTTTCAATATAATGCCTTAGAATATTTGATATTTTTTGATAAAAGGCTTTGACTTCCCCTTTTTCAACAAGGTTTTCATCCACCAGGGCCTGGAGTTCCGCAAATGCCTGTTCATGGGGCGGAATTTGTCTGAGTTCCCCTGCGCTGCCATGCCGCCTTTTTCTCTGCCAGATCCCGGCGCCGACAATTCCCGCCGCCAGCAGCACTGCCAAACCGCCGCCCGCCCATATCCAGGGCGTGTAAGACCGGGGCAGGGGCACCGGGGGATGAATGTCGTGAAGGGTTAATTCTTCAAAATTTTCCGGCAGCAGAGATTTCACCTCAAGGGTGACGGCTTCGGTTTCAATTTTATGCTCTGGCTTATGCTCTGGCTTATGCTCTGGCTTATGCTCTGGCTTATGCTCTGGATCATCCGGCCGGGCCGTGTCCTGAAATTTTATTGTCATGGGCCGGATGGTGTACTCACCGGACAAAAACGGCTCCAGCACATAGCAGCGGCGGATGCGGGAACGGCTGTCCGCAATCAGTTCCGGCGGGTCGGTGTGATAAGAAACAATACCGAACGGATCCAGTTTCTCGCCCATGGCCGGCAGCGTAACATCCCAGTTTTCATCAAATTCCACACTCAGGCAGAGATTTATCTGATCCGCGATGGTGGGGGATGCGTTGTCAATATCCAGGTCAACGGTTACCGGCCCCCGGGTGATGGTTTTGTGTATGGCGTCGGGTGTTTTGTTCGCACCGGGTTTTCCCGCTTCCGGAGGTGCGTCGTCTGAAACGTCGTCCGAGACACCATCCGGCGCGTCAACCGGCGCGTCAACCGTTGATTCGCCGGGGCTGCACGCGACTGCCAGCGTCATCATCAGGGTCAGGACGCCGGCCAGAAGGAGGGCCATGAGGGCCGGCAACGTCCGGCGTTTGGCTGAACATTTGTATGTGCAAAAACTATTCATTGGTAATTTGATGGATCACCACATCATATTCGTCTTTCAGGCTTGAAAGCAGAGATTGACGGATTTCTTCGGCTTTTTGGGCATAAAGGCTCTGGTACACCGCTGTTTTGACATCTTCAAACACGGGTTCAGGATTGTCCTCGGTTTTAAAAGTTTCTGGATTGGCCTCAAAATAAGTTTTCAAATCCGCGGCAGTCAGGTGGATGCGCTCTGAAAGGATTTTTTCCACATATGCCTGGGCCAGCAGGCTTTTTTTTCTGGCATCCAGCATTTCCCGGATTTTTGGATCATCCGCCAGGCCGGTTTCGCGGGCTTTCCGGTACAGCAGGGTTTCCGCAATCAGCTGGCCCAATACCATGCGGTGGTTTTCCGGGGACGCCAGCTGGCTGAACAGGTCTTTTTTTCGGGCCAGACGGTTCTGTTCCGGCATGGCGCTTTTGGTCAGACCCATCTGCCCGTCAATCAGGGCTTCAATGTGGTGGTCAAGGTCCGTGCGGGTAATTTTCTGCATCCCGATCTCCGCCAGTATTTTTTCATTGGTCTTGGGTTTGGTGTTTTCGGAAGCCTTGGTTTCATCAGGATCAAGGCCGACCCGATCCGCCAGTTCATGCCGCAGGGCGGAAAATTTACCCAGGGCCTCCAGGCATTCCTGCACCCGGAGGGCAATTTCTGCGGCAATGTCTTCTCTTGCGGCAAAACTCTCAGACCGGTAATAAGCCGCCAGGGCTTTTTCATAATCTCCTGCGTCCTGAAGCTGCCCGGCGATGCGGTACCAGACAAGAGCAATTTCTTCCGCGTCCGGATTTGCAACGGCCAGATACTGTTCCCACGCCCGGGCCGCCGGCCGGGACAGTCCCTGTTCTTCAAGTTTTAATGCCAGGGCTTTTTGTTTGTCCGGGCCGGGAATGATGCGGGTTTCCGGGGGCGCGGATGCGGGGTTGAAGCTGAAAAACCCCATGGAGACCCCAAGGTTGGCAACCGCTGTCACAAACAGCAGTATCAGGAGAAGCCCTGCCCAGGCCGGAAACCCGGCCGAAAACCGGGCCGGCGGCATGTTTGTTTGCGGGGGCAGGTCAAAATTGAGGTTGTGATCTGTTTTTTCCGGTGACATTGTGTATCTCCCGTGATGGTGCCGGTCAGCGCTGAAGTCGTCTTTCCCGGGTTTTGAAAAACCGGACCAGATCCACCACATAATCCCGGTGGGTCATGATATCAATCTGATCCACATTCATGGAACGAAACAGTTTTTTCAGGGTTCTGGTTCTATCCTGGCCCATTTTTTCATACTTGTTCCGGATTTTCCGGCTGCTGGTATCAATGAGAATCAGCTCTCCGGTTTCCGCGTCCTCCAGTTCAATCAGGCCCACATCCGGCAGGGTGATTTCCCGGGGATCGGTGATGGATACGGCAATGAGATCATGTTTTTTGCTGAGCACGGCCAGGGATTTTTCATAGTCCTGTTCCAGAAAATCCGAAATCAGAAACACCACGCACCGCCGGGTGATCACCCGGGCCAGATACTCAATCCCCGCGGAGATGCTGGTTTTTGTTTCCCGGGGGGTAAATTCCAGCAGTTCCCGGATCAGCCGCAGCACATGGGTGGTGCCTTTGGCCGGGGGAATAAACATTTCAATCCGGTCGGTAAAAACGATCAGGCCGACCTTGTCGTTGTTTTTAATAGCGGAAAAAGCGAGCAGGGCGCAGATTTCCGCTGCCACTTCATTTTTGATTTTGCGGGTGCTGCCAAAGGCCCCGGACGCGGACAGATCCACCAGAAACACCACCGTGAGCTCCCGCTCTTCCACAAACAGTTTGACATGGGGCTCCCCGGTCCGGGCCGTGACGTTCCAGTCAATGGACCGGATATCGTCGCCCATGCGGTAGGGCCGCACTTCATTGAACTCCATGCCCCGGCCCTTGAACACACTGGCATATTCCCCGGCCAGAGCGTCATTGACCGTTTTGCTGGTATAAATCTGAATATAGCGGATTTTTTTTGCCAGGTCCCGGGAAATCATGGAACTTCAACCGTTTCCAGAATCTGTTCAATCATGTCTTCGGATGTTTTCTCTTCTGCTTCTGCCTCATAGGTCACGATTACCCGGTGGCGCAGAATATCCGGGGCCACGGTTTTGATATCCTGGGGCGTGACATACCCCCGGCCTTCCACCAGGGCCGTGGCTTTGGCGGCCATGGCCAGAAAAATCGTGGCCCGGGGGGACGCGCCATAGCGGATCAGCGGTCCCAGATCCAGTTTGTAAGCCTCCGGATGACGGGTGGCTTCAATCAGATTGACAATGTATTCTTCGATTTTTTCATCCATATAAATTTCATCGCTCAGGGTGCGCAGCCGCCGGATGTCCGCCGGCGTGATCACCGGGTTGACATCCACAACCGGAGCGGAGCGGGCCATTTTTTTCAGGATTTCATGCTCTTCCTTTTTGGTGGGATAGGAAATTTTCAGTTTGAACATGAACCGGTCCACCTGGGCTTCGGGCAGGGGATAGGTGCCTTCCTGCTCTATGGGATTCTGGGTGGCCATCACAAGAAACGGGTCATCCAGGGGAAAACTTTTGTCGCCAATGGTGACCTGGCGTTCCTGCATGGCTTCCAGAAGCGCGCTCTGGACCTTGGCCGGGGCCCGGTTGATTTCATCGGCCAGCACAATATTGGCAAATATTGGTCCTTTTTTGGTGGTGAACGCTCCGGTTTTGGGATTATAGATCAGGGTGCCGATAACATCCGCGGGCAGAAGATCCGGGGTAAACTGAATCCGCTGAAACGTGGCCTGGATCATCCGGGCAAGGGTGGTGACGGACAGGGTTTTGGCCAGTCCCGGCACCCCTTCGATAAGCACGTGGTTGTTGCAGAGCAGGGCCAGCAGCAGGCCGTTAATGAGTTTTTCCTGTCCCACAATCACCTTGTGGATTTCCGAGCGGATTTGTTGAATTACTGTGCTTTCCGCAGCCACCCGTTCGCCGATCTGTTTTACGTCTACCGCCATAACCGTCTCCTTGTGTGAAAACGAAAAAATTTTGAGATGTGTGAGATATTACAGATGAAAAAAGGTTCATTCCGGAACCGGAATTTGTCGTTTACCATAACCATGATTCGTCTGTTGTCAAGGTTCTGTCCTGTAAAACACGGGGTCTCGCCTGTCGCGATATGCTTCTACATCATAAAAGATTAAAAAAGGATTAAAATCAGATTAAAATTTTTTAATCTGGTTATCCACTTAACGCAAGTTGATGCTGTAATCTGTATAAAACCAGCTGTCATTACGAGGCGTGAGGAACCAACGACGAAGTAATTTCCCTGTTTTCAGGGGATTGCTTCGGTCGTACCTCCCTCGCAATGACAGAACTTGATCGAACTGGATATGCAAAAAAGATAAACCGAATTTGCGGTGTCCCCGGGGCAAACTCCTTGACTTTTTTTTCAGAGGTCCTAAGATATTTATATGATATCGATTTTTTCTCATTTCAATGGGTTCCGGTTTGTTGACGCTTAAAGCGAAAACCAGCATGTTTCCATACTTCCGGTCCGGCTTTTGCTTGGCTTTTGCTTGGCTTTTGTTTGGCTTTTTGTTCGGCCTCCAGTTCGGGCTTCCTGCCTGGTTTTTGATTCCAATATCATGATTTCTTAAACAACACAGGTGCGTTTATGCAAATTATTACCACTCACCGGAGTGCGGATTTTGACGGATTTGCCTCTGTTATTGCGGCAACGATTTTATATCCCGAAGCGGTTCCGGTGCTGCCCAAGGCCCTGAATCCCAATGTCAAAGCGTTTTTGTCCATTCACAAGGATCTTTTTGAGGCCATGACCCTAAATGAGGTTGATCTGGACCGCGTAACCCAGCTGATCGTCGTGGATACCGGCAGATGGTCCCGTCTGGAAAACAACAAAGCCCTTCGGGGAAAAAAGGATCTTGATGTGGTGGTATGGGATCACCATGAAAGCCAGTGTGACATGAAGCCGTCAAAAATCGTTCAGGAAACCATCGGCGCCAATATTACCCTTATGATCCGTGAAATCCGGAAACAGAAAATGAAACTCACCCCTATGCAGGCCACCCTTTTTCTGACCGGGCTGTATGAAGACACCGGCAGTCTCTCCTTTCCTTCCACCACGGCGGAAGATGCCTATGCCGCTGGCTATCTTTTGGAAAACAATGCGGATTTGCACATTCTTGCCACCTTTCTGCAGCCGGCGTACGGGGAAAAACAAAAAAACATTCTGTTTGAGATGCTGAAAACCGCTCCCCGCACCCGCATTCAAAATTACACGGTGAGCATTAACACCATGCACATAGAAGGACATGTGAACAATCTTTCCCTGGTGGTGAACATGTACCGGGATATTCTGAACGTGGATGCCGCGTTTGGTATTTTTGTGCACAAAGACAGCGAAAAATGCATTGTCATTGGCCGCAGCAGCGTGGAGGACATTAATGTGGGCACGGTGATGCGGAGCATGGGCGGGGGCGGGCATCCCGGGGCCGGTTCCGTCATGGTGAAATCCGTCAACCCGTCCGCCCTGAAAGAATGGCTCCTGGAACTGCTCAAAGGAAATCAGCAGGCATCCGTGCTGGTATCAGATCTCATGTCCTATCCCGTGTGCAGTGTTGCCTCGGACACCCCCATGGAAGAAGTGGCCGGACTGTTAAAGGAAAAAGGCTATACCGGTCTGCCCGTGGTGGATGGCGAAAAACTGGTGGGGGTGATCTCCCGGCGGGATTTCAAAAAAATCAAAAAATCATCCCAGATGAAAGCCCCGGTCAAGGCATTCATGAACACCCGGAATATCACCATCAGTCCGGACAAAAGTCCCATGGAAGCGGCGCGGATTATGGTGAAACATGACATCGGCCGGCTGCCGGTGGTGAAAGACGATAAAATCATCGGCATTATGTCCCGGTCGGACGCCATGATTTATTTTTATGATCTGCTGCCGGATTAGCCGCGGGCACTTCCGGAACAGGCTCAGGCCGCCGCTACCACAGCCGCCACCAGCTTTTCAATGCCTGCGGCGACATCTTTGATGCCCGGTCCGAGCATGTAGGCCGGGGTGGTAAAAAGGTTATTGGCCGCATCCCTGTGAATCTGGTCCACAGCGCAGATCTGATGAACCCCTCCCATTTCCTCGATGGCGTCAATGGTTCCCAGGTCATTGCCAATGGTAACTTCAGGGTGGTTTTCCTCAAGAATTCTGGTAAGAATGGCCGGAGAAATGCAGATGGCGCCAATGGGTTTTTTTTCAGATGCCATTTCCCGGACCAGCCTGACAACCTCCGGATGCACATCCGCATTTTTGCCCTTGAACGCGAAATTGCTCAGGTTTTTGGCAACCCCAAATCCGCCGGGGATGATCAGCCCGTCCAGGCTGGCGGAAGACACAAAACTGAGATTTTTCATCTCGCCCCGGGTGATCCGGGCGGATTCCACCAGCACATTGCGCGTTTCGCTGCTGACCTGCTCATTCAGATGATTTACCACATGATATTGATCAATGTCCGGGGCCATGCACACGGCACCGGCGCCATTGCGGTCCAGCACCAGCAGGGTAATGACCGCTTCCTGAATTTCAACACCGTCAAAAACGCCGCAGCCGGAAAACAGCACACCAATTTTTTTCATTGGGCTCCCCCTGAATCAGAGCTTGATAAAATGATTGATCAAAGTTTAATGAACCGGTGAATCCGGATGGTCGGGAAAGATTTTTTCGATAATGGTGCATTCTCCGTCCAAAACAAACACAAAAAAATTATTTGCAAATGCGTCCCGGGTCAGATCGCTCAGGACAACTGCCTGGGGCTCGTATTTAGTGCCTCTCTGGGTGGGCAGATGAATCAGACAATCCTGGGCGTGTTCTTTTTTCCGGAAGGCCGGAATGTAGGCCACACCGGTTTCCGGATCTTCAAGGCCAAAAAACTGTTCACTGCGGCCGGGATTCTGAATAATTACAAAAAGCCATTTTGTTTCGTCATGTTTTTCCGCCATGGGTCACCTTTATATCGTTATTATAATTAAACCGGATGAATCAGATATATGAAACCGGCGTTGTTCCGGGGCTGAAGGAATGTGCGGGAAAAAAGCAACATACCCGCCTCATGAACAATCCGGCCGGGGGAATTTTTAATTGCAAATTGTAAAACCGCATGAAACACGCTTTGCTTATCAAAAAAAAAAGACAAAAGCCATATTTTTTTGCGATTGAATGCGAAAACACCTTCATCCCGGGGCAAAATTGCTCCGAATTGACATTGTCTATACAATCCTGTAGGTTAAGGTCGGTAGAAAGAAATAAAATGCAACCCCTTGACGCGTTATCCCGGAACCCATTTTGAAACAGGCGGAAAAAATCGGATTGCTGGCAGATTCCCACGGCAGTCTGCTGTCCATTGAAAACGGCATTGAGCGGCTCAGGGCCGCCGGCGCCCGATCACTGGTGCATCTTGGGGATATCTTTGATTCCTGCAAAAATGACGATCTCTACGCCATATACCAAACCATCGTGCGCCACCAGGTGCAGGGGGTCAAGGGCAATAATGATTATCAGATGGAAAACCGGCTGGCGCAAAACAATGTCCCGGGTCTGTGTCCGGACCGAAAAAATGAACTTTATTCTTATTTAAAGCATATGCCCATGCGACTTGTGGATGACGGCATCTGGTATGCCCATTCCCAGCCGTTTGATTCCATCCGGTCGTTTTATGAACCCATTGATACCGGAACTGCGGACCCGGCGGAGCGTATCTTTGCCGTTACCGGATTTTCCGTGCTTTTCTGCGGCCACTCCCATGCCAGTATTCTGTTCCGGTGGTCTGCCGGCCGGGTGACCCGGGAAAGGGTTTCGCCGGATGAATCCATTGTTTTTTATCCGGATGAGCGGTATATCATTGTTGTGGGATCTGCGGAAAACAATGAATGCGGGATGTTTGACAAAACCCGGATGCGGTACCAGCGGCTGAGCATCATTGATTGAATAAAATGCCTTAAACCTTAAACCTGAACAGACACATTGACCCTGCACCCTCAATGAGGTTTTGAAAATGTCAGACTCTCAAGGTTCAGAAACCATCAGTTCCCTGGGCATCTGCCTCGGGGCTTCCACTATTTCCCTGGTTCAGGTGAAACAGGTGCCTGCCCGCGGAAGCAGTGAGAGTCGGATTCAGGTGCTGGACCACCAAACCCTTTCCCACGGCGGCAATCCCCGCAAGCAGCTTCAGACGGCCCTGGCGGGTCTTCATGTTCAGGATTTTGACAGAATCGCTGCCACGGGCCGCCGGTTCCGGCATCTCGTGAATTTCCCGTCCATATCCGAACCCGAAGCCGTGGAATACGCTTTTGAATTTGTCAAAAAGCCCGGTATCCATACCCCGGCCGTGGTCTCTGCCGGGGGCGAGACTTTTATGACCTATGTCTTGAACCGCAAGGGCCGGATTTCCAATGTGCTGACCGGCAACAAATGCGCCTCCGGCACCGGTGAATTTTTCAACCAGCAGCTCCGGCGCATGAATGTTTCTTTTGAAGAAGCCATGCGCTGGTCTGCCGTGGAAGACCCCTATGCAGTGTCCGGCCGGTGTTCGGTGTTCTGCAAGTCGGACTGTACCCATGCCATCAATAAAGGCATTCCCAAGTCCCGGGTGACTGCCGGTCTCTGCCACATGATGGCGGATAAAATTCTGGAGCTGCTCAAAAAAATTGAAAAGCAGAATATCATGATTGTGGGCGGGGCCACCCGGAACCAGATGATGATTGCCTATCTCAAAAAGGAGATTCCCGGTCTTCAAGTTCCGGAGATGGCGGTCTGTTTTGAAGCCCTGGGCGCGGCCCTGTGGGCCCTTGACAACCGGGCTGCTGAAAATACGGGTTATGCGGAGCTTTTTAATCTGCACGCCAGCTCTTATGACACCCTGCCGGCCCTGAACCGGTTTCAGGATCAGGTGGTGTTCAATACCATGACCACTGCGCCGCCGCACTCCGGCGATGACTGTATCCTGGGCCTTGATGTGGGATCCACCACCACCAAGGCCGTGCTGCTGAGGGTTCAGGACAATGCCATGCTGGCGTCTGTTTACCTGCTCACGGACGGCGACCCGGTGGGCGCCGCCAGAAAATGCTACCAGGCGATCGCGGATCAGGTACGCCAAAGCACTGGTCCTGTAGGCATCACCATCAACGGTCTGGGGGTCTGCGGCTCCGGGCGGCAGATTGCCGGACTTCATGCCCTGACCGACGGCGTGATCAATGAAATTATCGCCCATGCCTCGGCTGCCGTGCATTTTGATCCCGGGGTGGACACCCTGTTTGAAATCGGGGGCCAGGATGCCAAATACACTTATATCACCGCCGGCGTGCCCTCGGATTACGCCATGAACGAGGCCTGCTCCGCGGGCACGGGATCGTTTCTGGAAGAAGCCGCCTTTGAAACCATGAATGTGAAGGTGGAAGATATCGCGGATTTTGCCCTGAAAGGAACCCGTCCCCCGAATTTCAATGACCAGTGCGCGGCTTTTATCTCTTCGGACATTAAAACCGCCATTCATGAGGGAATTGATTATCACGACATCATTGCCGGCCTGGTGTACTCCATCTGCATGAACTACAACAACCGGGTCAAAGGCAACCGGCCCGTGGGCGAAAAAATATTCATGCAGGGCGGGGTGTGTTACAACCGGGCCGTGCCCCTTGCCATGGCGGCCCTGACCGGCAAAAAGATCATTGTGCCTCCGGAACCCGGCCTGATGGGCGCGTTCGGGGCGGCCCTGGAAATCAAAAAGCGGCTGGAACTGGGGGTGATGACGCCTAAAAAATTTGATCTGGACCATTTGGCTGCCCGGGAAGTACAATACGGCAAATCCTTTGTCTGCGGGGGGGGAAAGGAAAAATGCGACCGCCGCTGCGAAATCAATATGATTATTCTGGAAGGAAAAAAATATCCCTTTGGCGGGGCCTGCAACCGGTATTACAACCTCCGTCGCAACCTTGCGTTTGATGTTGAATCTCTGGATCTGGTGCGGTTTCGGGAAAAGCTGATTTTTGAAAACCGGGACCTGCCCCTCGCCCAAACTGCCGGCCGGCCCCGGGTGGGGATCAATAAAAGTTTTCTGGTCAATACCCTGTATCCGTTTTACAAAACATTTTTCAAATCTCTGAACATGGAGCTGGTATTGCCCCGTGTGGCGTCCAGGCGGGGGCGGGATCTCCGGAATGCGGCTTTCTGCTACCCCGCGGAACTGGCCCATGGATTTTTTCATACCCTGATCAGCACGGCCCAGGGGCTGGATTTTATTTTCCTGCCCCATCTGCGCTCTATTCCCATTGAAAATAACGGGGCTCCCGATGCCCAGCCGGGTGCCCAGCCGGGTGCCCAGGCCTGCCCGTTTGTTCAGGGAGAGCCGTTTTATCTGAAAACCGCATTTAAACCATTGCTGGATGATTTGGCAAAAAACGGCACCCGGGTGCTGACGCCGTTTATGGATTTGCGCCATGGCATCACCGACGCCAGGGATCCGATGGTTCAACTGGCCCGGGACATGGGGGTTTCCGCCAAATCAGCAGACGCCGCCGTTAACCGGGCGATTGCGGTTCAGCAGGCGTGTTATGACCGGATGAAGGAAAAAGGCCGGCAAATACTTACGGAACTGGCGTCTCATCCGGAAAAAATCGCGGTGGTGATTTTTGGCCGGCCGTATAATGCCATGGTGGAAGAAGCCCATATGGGCATTCCCCATAAATTTGCGTCCCGGGGCATTCAGGTGATTCCCTTTGATTTTCTGCCTTTTGAAAATGAAACCGCAAAACCCGGAATGTACTGGGGCATGGGCCAGATAATTTTAAAGGCGGCCCGGCTGGTGGAAAATCATCCCCAATTGTTCGGCACCTATATCACCAATTTTTCCTGCGGCCCGGATTCTTTTCTGCTCACCTATTTCCGGGCCATTATGGGCCGCAAACCGTCTCTGACCCTGGAGCTGGACAGCCACACCGCGGATGCGGGCCTGGAAACCCGAATTGAGGCATTCCTGGATATTGTGCACCAGTACCGGGAGATCCGCACACGGCAGCAGGGAGTCCAACAGCCCCCCGCAAAACCGGTTGCTCCGGCAGAAACCTTTATGCGCAAAGGCGTGCCCATGGTAAAAACCTCCGCGGGCCAGGTGCTGCCCATGACCGATTCCCGGGTGACCTTTCTGATTCCTTCCATGGGCCGGATTTCCACCCGGGCCATTGCCGCTGTGTTCCAAAGGGCAGGGTATCATGTGGCCGAGGTCCAACCGGCGGACGAATCCACCCTTAAGCTGGGGCGGGCCAATACATCGTGCAAAGAATGCCTTCCGCTGATTCTGACCACCGGCACGCTGTTGGATTATGTTTATCACAAAAAGCAGCCGGATGAAATTCTGGTGTATTTCATGCCGTCTGCCAGCGGCCCGTGCCGGTTCGGCCAGTATGCCGTGTTTATGCGGGATCTGATAGAACGCCTGAAACTGCCGGATGTGGCGGTATTTTCCCTGACGTCGGACAATACGTATTCTACCATGGGAAAAGGCTTTGACAATCGACGGGCGTGGCGGGCGGTGGTCTGCGCGGATTTGATGGAAGATGTCCGTTCCCGGCTGCTGGCCAGTGCCCGGGACACGGATCAGGCGGAAGCAGCGTTTGAAAAGGCGGTTTCCGCGCTGGTGCATGTGATTGAAAAGGGCGATTTCAACGATCTCTGCCGGGAGCTTTCCTGGCACCTGCAAACCCTGGCGGCCCTGCCCAAGAAAATGCCCTGTGATGCAGTGCCGCAAATTCTGCTCACGGGTGAGATCTTTGTGCGGCGGGAAGATTTTTCCCGGCAGAATCTGCCCTGGCGCCTGGCGGAGATGGGATTTGCCGTGACCTGTTCGCCAGTGGCGGAATGGTTCCGGTATGCGGATTACCTGTTTCAGGGCAATGGGAACGGAACTGCCATGTCCGTAAAAGCCCGCCTGAATTTTGCCCTGCGCCGGATTTTTATGGACCGGTATGAACAGCGGCTGACCCGGATTTTTTCCCAGTCCGGGCTTATTGCCGCTGAACCGGTAAATGTCCGGGAAATTATCCATACGGCAGCCCCGTTTATTTCTGAAAAACTGACTGGCGAAGCCGTGCTGACCATTGGCAGCGCGCTTGCCGAAGCCGGGACCCGTGTCTGCGGCGTCATTGCCCTGGGGCCCTTTGGGTGCATGCCCAACCGCTTGTCTGAAGCTATTTTAACGGATACCATGAACCGGGAAGTGAAACTGCGGAGCGCTGACGGCGCGGCCCCGCAGCTTAAAAAAGTGCTGGCGGAAGTTGATGATTTGCCGTTTCTGGCCATTGAAACCGACGGCTCTCCCTTTCCTCAGCTCATTCACGCAAAACTGGAAGCGTTTTGCCTGCAGGCCCGTCGCCTGCATGAGCAGATGCGGAAGTACGGCTGAAAAATAAAATTTTATCGAAAAATAAAAATCTTTATGGTATCGGTTTAATTCTGTGGCAGTGAATGCAACCGCAGGGCTTGATCATAGCCACTGTAGGGGAGGGCTTTACGCCCTCCTGTTTCGGGTGGGGATAAACCCCGCACCCTGCAGGCGAAGTGGCCGAAATGGTGATCAAGACGCAACCGTAACGCGTCAGATTCAGTCAGCAAAGTACAATCGCCTATCATCATATGAAAACCGTTAAGATATGTAAGATATGAAAACCGTTAAGGTCAAAAAAGGGTGGTCCTGCGAAAAAATTGCCGGAAAACCTTCTTCCGAGGTGGTGGACCGGTCCGCGGTGTCCCGGGTGGCTGCCGTGCCGGTTGCCATTCCTTTTATAAAACCCCGGCTGCTGGTTGCTGAAGGCGACCGGGTAAAAATCGGCACCGCGCTTTTTGAAGACAAAAAAAATCCTGACATAAAATTTCTTTCTCCCGGAGCCGGTAAAATAGAAAAAATCACCTATGGCCCCCGGCGGGTAATCGAAGAAATCATCATTCTTCTGGATGCGGATGAAGCAAAAGAATCCTTTAAAACGTTTCAGGCATCAGAAATTGCCGCCCTGGACCGGCAGGACCTGATTGCCCATCTCATGGCCGGCGGCATGTGGGGGTTCATCCGTCAGCTGCCCTTTCGTGCCATTGCAGATCCCAAGGCCACTCCAAACGCCGTCTGGATTACCCTGGGGTCGGCAGACCCGTTTCAGCCGGCAGCCGGGGTTTATTTGAAAAACAATCAGTCATTTTTTGATCTGGGCCTCAAAGCCCTTGAGCGTCTTGCCAATACGGTGAATATTTCGTGGTTTGACACCGGTTCAAAACAGGAAAAACACGACATTGATATCACGCCCACCCATCGGATACGCGGCGGCTTTCCCGCATCTGATGCCGGTGTGGTGCTGTTTCACACCAAGAAATCCCCGGATGAAAATCAGGACTGGTATATGGACGGCCAGGATGTGGTGGTGCTGGGAAAATTTTTGCAGACCGGGGCCTATCCCACAGACCGGATCGTGGCGTTTTCCGATGGCACTTCGGACGGCTGCCACGTTAAAACCCGCATGGGAGCCCGGTTTAAAGATGTGGCAGCCGGCAAAGCATCGCCTGATCCGGCCCGGTGGGTGGCCGGGGGTTTGTTTTCCGGTTATTCGGGCACGGCAGACACGTTTCTGGGTTTTTATGAAACATCTGTCATGGTGGTCAAAGACCCGCACCAGGGCGAATTTTTCGGATTTGTGCGGCCGGGATTTTCAAAACTCTCCAATTCCCGGACAATTATGTCCACGTTTTTCTCCAAACCGCTGCCGGCGGATACGGGGTTGCACGGGGAGGAACGTCCCTGCGTGAACTGCGGATACTGCGCTGCTGTCTGCCCGGTAAACATCATGCCCCAGTATACTTATAAAAGCCTTTACGCGGATGAAATTGAAGACGCGCTGAAGCACGGGCTGCTGGATTGCGTGGAATGCGGATTGTGTTCATTTGTGTGTCCGTCCAAAATTGATCTCACGGATTTTCTCATTGCCGCACGACGGCGCTATCACAAGGAGCTGCAACAGGGTGTTTAAACAGCTGGAAAACGGCCTTCGCCGGGCCTTTGAAAAAAACCGCCGTCATTTTGCGGAAAACGGCCGGCTGGAAAAATTCAAACCGCTGTTTGAAGCAGTGGAAACCATTTTTTTTATTCCGGCCATTCCGGTTCAAAAAGCGCCGTTTGTGCGCGACGGCATTGATTTAAAGCGGTTTATGAGCATTGTGCTGCTGGCGCTCATGCCGCCGCTCTTTTTCGGTATCTATAACACCGGATACCAGTCCCTGGCCGCATCCGGCGGCGAGTTGCGGTTTCTAAATATTCTGACCAGCGGCCTGATCACCGTTATGCCGCTCATTGTCGTCTCCTATGTGGCGGGATTTTTTTGGGAAATGCTGTTTTCCGTGATCCGGAAACATCCCATCAGCGAAGGGTTTCTGGTCACCGGCCTGCTGTTTCCCATGACCCTGCCGCCCACCATGCCCCTGTGGCAGGCAGCGGTGGGCATTTCCTTTGGCGTGATTATTGGAAAAGAAGTTTTCGGCGGCACGGGCCGTAATATTTTCAATCCCGCGCTCACGGCCCGGGCGTTTGTTTTTTTCGCGTATCCGGCCCAGATGTCCGGGGACGCGGTCTGGGTGGCGGCCCGGGATACGACAGTGGCTGCGGTTTCCGGCGCAACGCCCCTTGCCATGACCATTCTCACCGGATCATTCCAGACCCTTGAAGCCATGCTGCACGATGCCGGATTTACCCTGACAAGGCTGTTTATCGGCAATTATCCGGGCAGCGTGGGCGCGACATCGGCCATCTGCTGTCTCATCGGCGCGGTGATTCTGATTGTAACGGGTGTTGCCAGCTACCGCATCATGATCGGCGGGGTCGTGGGGCTGCTTGCCACCAGTTTTCTGATCGGCATTTTCAGCACTGCGTCGTTAAATCCCTGGGCAAATGTGAATCCCTTTTACCACCTGGCCGCGGGCGGGTTCATGTTCGGCATTGTTTATATGGCCACAGACCCGGTGTCCGCTCCCGGAACAACAGTGTCCAAATGGATTTACGGGTTTCTCATCGGCATGCTCACGGTGCTGATCCGGGTGTTTAATCCCGCGTTTCCCGAAGGGGTGATGATGGCGATTCTGTTTATGAATCTGTTTGCGCCGCTGTTTGATTTTGTTGAGATACGCCTGCACATGGCAAAAAGGATTCCCAATGTCTGACCGGATGAAATCCATCGTGTTTGCCCTGGTGCTGTGCCTGGTGTGCAGTTCGCTGCTCACAGCGGCCTCCTCCCGGCTGCAGCCGGTTCAGGAAAGAAATTTTCAGATTGACCGCAGGAAAAACATATTGCAGTCTATTTCGCTGGTCGCGCCCGGCCGGAAATATACCGGCGAAGAAATTGACCGGCTGTACAAGGAAAATATTTTTAAATATTATGTGGATGGGGAAGGGGCCATCATCAATCCGGACACCCTGGAAACCCCGGAACAGTCCGGCCTGATGCCCCTTTATCTGGCCATGGATGAAGACAGCCGCATCCGCTCTTACATTATTCCCGTGGAATCCAACGGCCTGTGGGGTAAAATTCACGGGTACATGGCCCTGAAAGACGACGGCGCCACCATTGAAGGCTTTACCGTATACAAGCATTCCGAAACCCCGGGCCTGGGCGGAGAAATTGAGAATCAATGGTTTCAGGAAAATTTTGTGGGCAAAAAAATCGTGAATCCGGAAAATGAATTCGTGGCCGTTGCCATTGCCAAAGGCAGCGCGGCAGACAGCGTGGCAGATGAAAAACTGTCCAATTATGTGGACGGCATCAGCGGGGCCACGTTGACCGGCCAGTACCTGACCCAGGGGCTGCACCGGATTCTGAAAAAATATGAACCCGTATCCCTGAATTTCCGGCAGAACGCGCTGCAATGCCGGATGCAGAACCATGAACCCTGGTGTGAAGACCCTGATCATGAATAAGACGCTTCAAATTTTTCTGCGCCCCATCTGGACGGACAACCCCATCAATATTCAGATGCTGGGCATCTGTTCGGCCCTGGCGGTTACCGTGCAGCTCAAAACCGCCTTTGTCATGGCCCTTTCCATGACTTTTGTGCTGTCCTGCTCAAGCCTTATGATTTCCCTTTTGCGCAAACAGATTCCCAAAAATATCCGGATCATTGTGGAGCTGTCCATTATTTCGACGTTTGTGATTTTGACTGATGAATTTTTGCGGGCTTACATGTACGACGTGAGCAAGCAGCTTTCCGTGTTTGTGGGGCTCATCATTACCAACTGCATTGTCCTGGGCCGGGCAGAGGCCTTTGCCCTGTCCAATCCCCCTCATCTGGCGTTTATCGACGGTGTGGGAAACGGGTTCGGGTACGGGTCCGTGCTGCTGATCGTGGCGTTTTTCCGGGAGCTTCTCGGGTCCGGAACGCTTTTCGGTATTCAGATGGTTCCGGATGTTTTGTACAAAGCCGGGTATGTGGATGCCGGGTTCATGCTGCTGGCCCCGGCCGCATTCATCATTATCGGCCTGCTGGTGTGGCTTCAGAAGGCCGTGGCCGGGAAAAGGGAGCTGGATCAGTAATGGAAAACCTGATCGGCATATTTTTAAATTCCGTTTTTACCGGAAACATCCTGCTGGCCTATTTTTTGGGGATGTGTTCCTTTGTGGCGGTGTCCAAAAATATCGACACGGCCATCGGCCTGGGATTTGCCGTGGTGTTTGTGCTTACCGTCACCACGCCGGTGAACTGGCTGATTTACAACTATCTGTTGGCCCCGGGAGCCCTTTACTGGCTGGGATTTCCCAATCTTAATCTCAGTTTTCTCAAATTCATTCTGTTTATCGCGGTGATCGCCGCCATGGTTCAGGCCATTGAAATGATCATCGACCGGTTTTCCGCGGCCCTGTATGCGGGCCTGGGCGTGTTTCTGCCGCTTATTGCGGTAAACTGCGCCATTCTGGGCACCTCGCTTTTTATGGTGGAGCGGAACCACACATTCATTGAATCCGTGGTGTTCGGGTTTGGATCGGGCGTGGGCTGGCTCATGGCCATTGTGTCCATGGCCGCCATCCGCATCAAGCTCCGCTACGCCAATCCCCCTTACGGCATGGAAGGCTACGGGCTCACCATGATTGTTACCGGCCTCATGGCCATGGCCTTTATGTTGTTTTCAGGAATTGTATTTTGATTTTTGCCGTCAGCATAAGCATTTTTACCGCTGTCATCCTGATGCTGGTGTTTCTGCTGCTGTTTGTGGAAGCCCGGGTGGTGCGCAAGGGCGACCAGACCATTATTATCAATGGCGACGATTCACAACCCGTGAAAGCCACCGTCGGCACCACGCTGCTGGCGGCATTGTCCAATAATGACATTTTTCTGCCGTCCGCCTGCGGCGGCGGCGGCTCCTGCGGTCAGTGCCGGTGCAAAATCCAGAAGGGCGGGGGCGATATTCTGCCCACGGAACTGCCCCATCTTTCCCGCATGGAAAAAAAGGAACACATCCGGCTGTCCTGCCAGGTAAAAGTGCGCGAAGACATGGAGATTGAAATTCCGCCGGAAATTTTCAGTATTAAAAAATACAATGCCACCGTGGTATCCAATAAAAACGTGGCCACCTTTATCAAAGAACTGGTGCTGGAGCTGGATGACGGCGAAACTTTGGAATTTGAGGCCGGGGCCTACATTCAGATTGATATTCCGGAATACAAGGTTGAATTTACGGAATTTGACGTGACGGACCGGTTTGAAGCGGCCTGGGAAAAATTTAACCTGCGCCAGCTCAAAGCCAGATCTGATAAGCCGGTGTTCCGGGCCTATTCCCTGGCCAGCCCGCCGTCGGAAAATCACCGTCTGCGGTTTACCATCCGCATTGCCACACCGCCCCCGGGCCAGCCGGACCTGCCGCCGGGCGTGGGCTCATCCTATGTGTTCGGGCTGAAACCCGGGGCTAAGGTGACCCTGAGCGGCCCCTATGGGGATTTCATGGCCAGGGACACGAACCGGGAAATGTGCTTTATCGGCGGCGGGGCCGGCATGGCGCCCATGCGCAGCCATATTTTTCACCAGTTGAGAACCCTGAAAACCGACCGGAAAATAACGTTCTGGTACGGGGCCCGGTCCAAAGAGGAAATTTTTTACGAAGAAGAATTCCGGGAACTGGAAAGGGAAAATGACAATTTCACTTTTCATATCGCGCTCTCCGAGCCCTTGCCCGAAGACCACTGGGACGGCATGACCGGTTACATTCACCAGTGTCTTGAAGATGAATACATCAGCACTCACCCCGATCCCCAGGAAGTGGAATACTACATCTGCGGCCCGCCGCTCATGCTCAGCGCAGTCCTGGATATGCTGGACAGCTACGGCGTGGAACCGGAAATGATTGCCTACGACGATTTTGGGTGATTACAATGGCAAGAATACCTATAGCGACCCCAAAAATTGACAAATGTGTATTTACACACTATTATATTATTTATTAAAGTTGAATTCACCTGAATGATTCAGAAATATGACCAAAGCCGATAAGAAGAATCTAAAGATCAGGAGAAACCCGCATAATATAAAATTTGCTGATTTTATTGCATGGCTTGAACATAATGGATTCAAACTTGATAGGATCAGCGGAAGTCATCACATTTTTGTTCACATCGAAATTGAAACCCCGATAATTGCACAGAAAAAAAAAGATGGGACAGCAAAAAGTTATCAGGTCAGGCAAGCAATTAAGATTGTTGATGGAGAATAAGTAATGGATTACACGGTAAAAATTTTTCCAGACCCAGATGGGGACGGCGATTATATTGCTGAAGTTGATGAACTGAAAGGGTGTTCTGCTTTCGGAGAAACCCCTGAAGAAGCTCTCAAGGAAATAGAAACCGCTATCAATCTTTGGATTGAAACTGCGAAAAAGTATAACAAACCTATACCCAGGCCGACAGCAACCAGGGCTGAAGAACCCAAAAAACGTTTTAATGTCATGTTTCCCGCGTCTCTATTAAAAAATGTGGATGAATTCCGTGGCAAACATGGCATGAAGCGCTCTGAACTTTTAGCGATTGCCGCTGAAAAATACATTTCCACGACTGCTCACTAATTCGAATATCTGGTTAACCCTTTCGTTCAAGCCCGGTACTCTGGTTCGCAGTGACGCCGTAAGGCATTAAATTATATGCCCTCACGGGCACACTACAAACGGCCATGAGATAATGCCACATGAATAATTTGAGCCAGGCGGATAACCCAGATTATTTTTTAATCGCATTCTTCAGCATCTCTTTCAATCCGGTCAGCGTGCCTTTCCAGACCACATCGTCACCGGCCATCAGGGCCACGATCACGTCTTTTTCCACGCTCACTTCCATGACCAGCTCTTCGTCGCCGATTTTGAAAACCGCTTCTCCCCATCGTTCCGCCGGCATTCCCGTTGCTTCGCAGTCATAATCCGTTCGCACTTCCGCTGTCATCCGGATTTCACTCATATCAGGCTCCTTTTTGCGCTTTTCCCTGTTTATCAGGTGTTGGTTTTATGCTAAATTAGAAAATATCTGCGGTAATTTCAACCTAAATTGAGCGATTGTCGAGGTTGCCGGATATACAAGGAAAATGCGTTTCCGCTATAATTGCTTATGCGGGAGCGCATTTGACGCAGTAGATGCGGTAAGCTCGGCAATCCCGAAGGGTTTTAAATTTTGAGCCTTAAAATTGGTCAACATCCATAATTTAATGGGAAAATAATTTTTTCAAAATTTAAAACGATCAAATTAGGTTCAAGAAGGGAAACAGAATCATGAAAAATAAAATCAATCTGCTTGCGGAAAAACTGGCCCGGGGCAAAAAAAATATCGTGTTCACCGGCGCCGGCATTTCAACGGAAAGCGGAATTTCCGATTATCGAAGCAAGGGCGGCATCTGGGACAAATTCAAGCCCGTGTATTTTGATGAATTCATGTCTTCGGAAGCCGCCCGCATCCGTTACTGGCTGCAGAAATGCGAATTGAGCGAACAGCTTGCCGGGGCCGTGCCCAACGCGGCCCATTACGCAGTGGCGGATTTGTACCAAAAAGGCCTGGTGGATCGGGTGATCACCCAGAACATTGACGGCCTGCACCAGAAAGCCGGCCTGCCCGAAGACCGTGTCATTGAACTCCACGGCAACACCACCCGCATCCGCTGCATGTCCTGCGGAAAACTTGTGCCGCTTGCTGACACCCTTGACCGGATTAAAAACGGGGAAAGCGCCCCGGTCTGCAACTGCGGCGGCTACTTAAAGCCGGATACCATTTCCTTCGGCCAGAACCTGCGGGAACAGGACCTGAACGCCGCGTTTGCCGCTTCTCAGACCTGCGATGTGTTTCTTGCGGTCGGCTCCACCCTGATTGTTCATCCGGCTGCTTCCATGCCGGATATTGCCCGGCGGAATAACGCGTTTCTGGCCATTGTGAACCTTTCCGAAACCCCTTATGATGCGGTTTGCGATCTGCTGATCACCGCGCGGGCAGGGGAGATTCTGCCGAAGGTGGTGCAGCGGATAGACGAATTGGCTGGTTAAAAATTTTTTTTAACCACAGAGAACACCGAGACCACTGAGAAAAACAAAAGCATTTTTGAGAGCTCTTTGATTAAATCATGGTTTTACAATGATCTGATTGCAGCAAAGGCAACCCATGACGGATTTTTATCAGGCCAATTGTGACATGTACTTCAGGCGGACGGTTTGTGTTGATCCGGCATCTTTTCTCATGCCTTTTGCCAGGGCGTTGCCAGAAGATGCCACTGTCCTGGACATGGGCTGCGGGTCCGGGCGGGATCTGTTGTGGCTCAAAAACAGGGGCTTTTCCCCCACCGGTTTTGAGCGCTCCCCGGGCCTGGCCCGGCTGGCCGCGGCCCATTCCGGGTGCCGGGTCATTGAAGGTGATTTTGAAACATATGATTTTTCCGCGCTTTCTTTTGATGCGATTCTGGCTTCCGGCGCACTCGTGCACATTCCCCACCACCGGCTGGCGTTTGTGCTGCAAAATATCGCAAAGGCCCTGAAACCCGGCGGCATTTTCTACATCTCGCTCAAACAGGGGCAGGGCGAAACAACAGACGGGTTCGGCAGAATTTTTTATCTGTGGCAGGCATCCGATTTTGAAGACATTTTCAAAAATCTGCGGTTCCGGGTGCGCCACACGTCCAATACCGCGTCTGTTTTGAATTCAAAAGACGCATGGCTCGGGTTTGTGTTGGAGGCCCTGTGATTTTGATTATCTTTAAATTTAACCATATAAAAAAAAGAGGTGAAAAATGGGATTTTTGATTATCGACCCGGACAAATGCAAAAAAGACGGTA
Source organism: Desulfobacteraceae bacterium (assembly GCA_011390465.1). GTDB lineage: Bacteria > Desulfobacterota > Desulfobacteria > Desulfobacterales > Desulfosalsimonadaceae > SURF-3. The sequence goes on along the minus strand of JAABSH010000011.1, from coordinate 5,621 downwards.
TCTGCGTGGGAGAATGCCCGCTTGCCATCTTACATCAGCAGGACAAGAACAGCTTTCCGGAGATGGTGGCCGGCGGTGAGGGGATTTGCCTGCGCTGCGGCCATTGCGTCGCGGTCTGCCCTCACAATGCCCTGAGCCTTGAACCCGTGCCCCTGGAGGCCTGTCCGGTCATTGACAAAAATCTGGCCATCAGTGAGGACCAGGCAATCCAGTTTCTGCGGTCCCGGCGGTCCGTGCGGTTTTTCAAAGACCGGCCCGTGGAACAGAAAACCCTTCAGCATCTGATCGATATTGCCCGGTATGCGCCCACCGGCGGCAACAGCCAGCTGGTGGAATGGACAGTGTTTAATGATAAGGAAAAAATTCACGATATCGCCGGCATTGCGGTTGACGGGATGAAGTATGCCCTGAAAAATGATCCCAACGCGGATTATCCGCCGTATTTTCCCTTAATTATCGCGGCCTGGGATATGGGCATGGATGCAGTGCTGCGGGATGCGCCGGCCCTGGTGATTGCTTCCGCCCCGGCTGCGGCCGTGAGCGGCATGGTGGATGTGAGCCTGGCCCTGTCTTACCTGGAGCTGGCGGCCCAGCCCCGGGGCATCGGCACCTGCTGGGCCGGGATCATCCACATGGCCCTGCATGCCTGGCAGCCGCTCAAAGACGCGGTGGGTCTGCCCGCGGGCCATGTTCATCATTATGCCATGATGCTGGGCCATGCAAAACCCAGATATTTTCGCCTGCCGGAACGTAAAAAACCGACAATCCACTGGAAATAATGCGGCACGGGACAATGTTTTGCCCAGCGTCGCTGCCTTATTCATCCACTGCCTGGTAAACGCCCCGGACGATGAGGCTGATTTTTCCCTGTTTTTTCAGGCGGTAGAGGATGTTTCTTACTTTTTGATCGTCAAAGCCGGATTTGGCGGTTATTTCGGCAAACTGAATGCTTTTTTTGTGTGTTTTGATGATCTCTTCAACCAGGGCCGCGGCAGTGGGCGTTTTTGCGTTGGTTTTTGCGGCAGTTTTTTTCTTTTTGGCAGGTGGTGCGGGTTTTGCCGTTTTTGGCTTTGGCAATTTCCGCGCACCCGCTGTTTTCCCCTGTGTTGTTTTGGAGGGTGCTTTTTTCGGTGGCTTTTTCAGCCTCTTTTTGGGGGGAGCCGGGGGAGCCGGGGGAGCTGCTGACTTTTCCGGTCCCCCCAGGTCGATTCCAAAAAGATCAGACAAGGCGTCACTGTCTTCAAGAACCCGGGAGGATTTCCTGTTCGCTTTGGAAAGCAGCGCATCCGTGCTTTCCCTCAGGGTTTCAGAAACCAGATCCTTAATATCTGCTTTTCGCAAAAGAAAAAAAAGCCGGGGATCATCATCCAGGCGCGCGCCGATGCCGTAAAGGGTCGCGGCAACATGCTTGCACATATAGGCCCAGTCCGGACAGCTGCATTCAAAATTGATTTCATCCGGCCCGGGAAACAATCCGCTGCCTTTTGCAGTAAAAATTTCTGCCAGTTCTTTGGGAAATTTTCCCGCGATCAGCTGCTGCATGCTCTCCATTTTGCCGGCGCAGGCTTTTTTAATGGCTGTCCAGTTTTCTTTCGGCATGGGTTGAATGGTCACGGTAATGGCATAGGGTTTTGCCCTGGATCCGTCGACCAGGGCCGTGACCTTGCCCGGCGTGATCTGCAAATCCAGAACCGCGCCGTGGCGCACATAGCTTCTGCCCCTGCCGATGCGGTTGCTGTAGTCCGCGTATTTTTCAAGATTTGTGTTCCAGGCTTTCCCCCACCAGGTTTGTGCCAGGGCCTGCCCCTGGATGATGATCGGGGCGATACCCGGATTTTTCTTTTTTAACTGAATGCGCTTTTTTTCAGCCCTGGCTTTTTTTTCCGCCACAGAAACATATCTGGGAAAACCATAATAACTCATTGGCAGGGTTTCCTTTGGTTAAGTTGTTTAATTTGGTTATTCAGGTTGATAATCAATAAAGACCCTTATTTTATTTCCGGCAGGCACGGTGGCCTGCCCTGCGAACCGGTCGAAGTCTCCGGACTGTGTAGGGTCGGCCACCGTGCCGACCGGTCTGATTTGAGCCAAACGGATAAGCAGAAAGCCGTCAGGATAATGACAATTGAAACAATTTGATCAACTCCCTGTTATCCATTTCCGTAATCATGGACTCGCCGGACGCGGAGATCACCTGGTCGGACATTTGCTGCTTGTCTTCCAGCATTTGATCAATTTTTTCTTCAATGGTGCCCCGGGTGACAAATTTGTGCACCACCACGTTTTTTTTCTGGCCGATGCGAAAAGCCCGGTCCGTGGCCTGATTTTCCACTGCCGGATTCCACCACCGGTCAAAATGAATCACATGGCTGGCCCGGGTCAGGTTCAGGCCCACGCCGCCGGCTTTTAAGGACAAAATCATAAACGGATAATAAACGTCGCTCTGAAACTGATCAATAATCTTTTTTCGTTTGCCCACTGCCACGCTGCCGTGAAAAACCAGACCGGGCCGGTTAAAAAGGGTTTCCAGAAAGCGGCTCAAAGGGTCACACATCTCCCTGAACTGCGTAAAAACAAGCACCCGTTCCCGTTTTTCATAAATGGTTTCGCAGATTTCCCTGAGCCGGGTGAATTTTCCGCTGTCCGCTTCTTTAAACGGCCCGGTGCCGGCGAATTGATCCGGGTGATTGCACAGCTGTTTAAACTTCATCAAGGAAGACAGCACCACGCCTTTGCGCTGAATGCCGTCCGTGGTTTCAATCAGGTTTTTCAGGTCCGTCACTGCTTTTTGATACAGCACCACCTGTTTTTTGCTTAACCCGGCATAGGTTTTCATCTCCACCTTGTCGGGCAGGTCTGAAATAACGGTTTTGTCGGTTTTCAGGCGCCGCAATACATAGGGAGAAACAAGCCTGCGCAGCCGGGCATACCCCTGGGGATCGGTTTTCAGTTGTTTGGAAAATTGTTTGAATTCATTTTTACTGCCAAGCAGGCCGGGGTTTAAAAAATCAAAAAGAGACCACAGATCGGAAATGCGGTTTTCCACCGGCGTGCCGGTCATGATGATGCGGTTGCAGGCTTTTAGTTTTTTCACGGCCCGGGTCTGCCGGGTGCCCGGGTTTTTAATGGCCTGGGCCTCGTCCAGTATCACGTAATGCCAAAGGTGATCCGCCAGCCACTCATAGCGCTGCACCATGGCATAGGTGGTGATCACAAGATCCAGCCGGCCAAGGTTTTGGGGAATGGCTTCAACCGGATTGTCCGCGCCGCAATATTGGGGATGGGCCGTCACAAACCGGATATCCGGAAAGAATTTCAAGATTTCACTGTTCCAGTTGGCAATCAGGGATGCCGGTATAACCAGCAGGCTGGCACCGGCATTTTGCTTTTTTTTCAATGTGCTCAAAAAAGCAAGCACCTGAACGGTTTTGCCAAGGCCCATATCATCTGCCAGGCAGGCACCGAGATTCAGGGTGTCCAGAAAATACAGCCAGTTTAATCCCTTTTGCTGGTAATCCCGCAGCCGGGCCGCAAACCCGGTGCCGGTTTTGACATTGCCGATCCGGCCGGGATTTTGGAGGTTTTCAATAACAGACATCAGCCACTCACCGTTTGAAACGGAAATATCCACATCCGGGTCCAGCCCTTTGATGTTTTTTTCCGGATTCAGCTGCATGCGCATGGCATCGCGCAGACTCAGCCCGGCAGCGGTCAGGTCTTTTAAATTGTCATAGGCGTCAATCACCTTTTTTAATTTTTCATGATCCACCGGCACCCATTTGTTTTTTAAAAAGGCAAGCCCTTCGCTGGTTTCCAGCATTTGCCGTGCTTCCGCCTCCGAAATCACGGCATGGCCCAGCAGAATTTCCGGATTAAAATCCACAATCGCGTCCAGCCCCGCAAGCAAGGGTTTTGTGTCGCCCAGGGACACGTTCAACGATACGCCCGCGGATCGCGGTTTCCACCAGTCCGGAATCCGGCACAGCACACCGGATGCCTCGTAAAGGGGAATTTCCTTTAAAAATTCATACGCTTCGCTGCTGTCCCAGGCCAGGGGATGAAACAGTTCGCCCGTGTCAATCAACTCCCGGACCCGGTCGCTTTTTTCAGCGGATTTATAAACCGTTGAGAGCAGTTCCAGGAGTTTGTCCTGATCGTTTTTAAATTCATGAAGCGCGTTTTTTAACGGCAAATGGCTGGATTTTCCGTTTTGTCCCATGCCGGTGGAATAGGTGGCCATAAACGCAAAGGGCAGGGCCGCGGCTTTGTTTTCCACCAGATGAAAAAACACCCGCCCGGCAAGATGCACATCCGGACTCAAGTCCCTGAAAAAGGATGCCACACTGTCCGGGTGGTTCTGAATCAAATCGGAAAAATTCCGGCCGAGTTCCTTCCAAAGGCCGGCCAGCATGTCGGCGTCAATATATTCGGCACCCGGGATCATGGGCGCTGTCTCAACCAGCCGGGTCAGCTCATCTCTGGAAATTTTTGCCCGGGCCGTGTGCCGCAATGCCTCAAGATCGGGCATCCGGCTGAGTTTTTGAATAAACAGGCCGGAGAATTTTATAAAATAACGAATTGACGCCGACAGTTCGCTGGTTTCCCGGGAAAACCCGAGATAAAAAAGCCATGACCCGGCATCTCTTGTGTATGCGCTGAAAATTGTGTTTTGAATTTCTTGGGTTTTTTCAGAAATTTTTTCTTCCGTGTCCATCCACTCCGGCAAAAGGGTTCTGTCCGGGGTGACCGATACCGTCAGGATTTTGTTCAATCTCACGTGGAAAGTTTCTCCTTCACATTCTTTAAAATTTTTAGTGAGGAAAATACGTTGCTTCTCTGCATTATTCAAGCAATTCTGTTTTTTGCTTATCCGCCTGGCTCAAGTTTGACCGGTCGGCACGGTGGCCGACCCTGCACAGGCCGGAGACCTTGACCGGTTCGTAGGGCAGGCTGCACAGGCCGGAGACCTTGACCGGTTCGTAGGGCAGGCCACCGTGCCTGCCTTAAAAAAGGCAGAACAAATTTACCGCGCATGCCTGGATAGCACTGTTGACAATATTCAATTAAAATCTTAAAATCGACTTATTAATATTACTTTTAATAATGCGATTTAAGGAAGGCAATCATGACGATTACAGCCAATGACCTGAAAACAAAAGGCGTGTCCGCTATCGAAGAAAGCGCCGGAAAAACCGGAGAAGCAATTATCACTGTCCGGGGCAAGGAACGCTGGGTGGTAATGGACCTGGAACATTACAATTATCTGCGTGAATGCGAATTGGAAGCCGCGTTGAATCAGGCCCGCGCCGATGTTAAGGCAGGAAGGTTTATAGCCGAAAGCGTTGACGACCACATCAAACGGATAACCAATGACCTTTAAAATTATATACACGGATGCGTACAATAAAAAGGCTGCAAAATTTTTAAAAAAACATCCGGATTTGACCGGGCAGTATGAAAAAACACTTAAACTGCTTGAAATCAATCCGTTCCATCCCTCTCTGCGGCTTCATGCCTTAAAAGGCCGGCTGAAATCGCTGTCATCGGTTTCCATTAACATTTCATACCGTATTGCCCTGGAGCTGATTATAACGGAACAAGAAATTATTCCGGTAGATGTG
>JAABSH010000119.1 GCA_011390465.1 Desulfobacteraceae bacterium | reverse complement strand
TGGCTGGCAATTATCTTGAAAAAGAGCTGAAACTGACGGTGAATCGTCGAAAGACCCATATCACCAGCTTGAATCAGGGTGTCGCATATCTGGGAGTAGAGATATATTCCACGTACATCCGTATTCAGGAGAAGAAGCTTAAAGCGTTTAAAGAAAAAGTCAGAAAATGCACAAGAAGAAATACACCGGTGAATCTTGAAACGATTATCAAGCAGCTGAACCCGATACTGCGAGGATTTGCGAATTACTTCAAGATCACAAACAGTAAAGGGCGATTCAAAGATTTGATGTCATGGGTACGCCGACGTCTCAGAGCGATACAGATGAAATTATGGAAGAAGCCTCGGAAACTCCATCGACGACTCAGGCAACTGGGATATAATGGGGAGTTTCAATACATTAAAATGGCTTCATGGCGAAATGCCGCCTGTCAACTCAGTCACTGGGCGATGACCAACAATTGGTTTGAAGCCCTTGATTTATTTTCGATGGATAGTGTCAAAAACGGCGAGCTTCCCCCGATTAACCGGGGATAAGAATAAACAGGAGCCGTATACGAGGCCCGTACGTACGGTTCTGTGAGAGGGATGAGACCGGATTAATTATCCGGTCTCACCCTACTCGATTTATCATTTACTTCAGACTTCAGCCTATAGCCTTCAGTCTGTCATCTCACTTAGAACAAGCCAGAGACCTTACCGGTTTCCGGATCCACATCAATTCTGCGGAAGGCCGGGTTGGAACCGGTGCCGGGCATCAGGCTGATGGTGCCTGCGCACGGGCAGAGGAATTTCGCGCCGGAGTAAATCAGCACGTCGCGAATGGGCAGCCGCCATCCCTTGGGAACCCCCTTTTTGACCGGGTCGTGGGTCAGGGAGAGGTGGGTTTTGACCATCATGGTGGCAAAGTCCGCATATTTGGGATCGTTTTCCAGCATCTCTGCTTTGGCCGTCGCTTCCGGGGACCAGTCCACGCCGTCGGCGCCGTAAACTTCTTTGGCGATTTTATCAACGCGGTCACGCAGTTTCATGTCCAGGGGATACAGGAAGTCAAAATCGTTTCCTTCTTCACAGGCATCGATAACGGCATCGGCAAATTCCAGCGCGCCTTCGCCGCCTTTTTCCCAATGCTTGGACTCGGCGCAGCGGGCACCGGCAGCTTCCGCGGCTTTTTTAACGATAGCCACTTCCGCATCGGTATCAGTGTAGAAACGGTTAATGCAGACAACCGGGTTGATACCGGATTTTCTGATAACACCGATCATGTGAACCATGTTTTCCACGCCCTTTTCCACCAGTTCCAGATTCTCTTTGGTGTAAGCTTCATCAAGGGCTTTACCGGCAATAACTTTGGGTCCGCCGCCGTGCATCTTCAGGGCCCGGATGGTTGCGGTCAGAACGGAGACGTGGGGTTTGAGCCCGGAGAACCGGCATTTTACGTTCCAGAATTTTTCAAAACCGATGTCCGCGGCAAATCCGGATTCCGTGACATGGTAGTCAAACAGTTTCAGGCCCACGCGGTCGGCAATAATGGAGCTCTGGCCAACAGCGATGTTGGCAAACGGCCCGGCATGCACAAAGCAGGGCTGATATTCAGCAGTGCACATCAGGGTCGGGTTGATGGTGTTTCTCATAAAAGCGGCCATGGCATTGCCCACTTCCAGATCGCCGCAGGTCACGGGTTTTCCGGATTTGTCAAACGCCACGGTGATTTTGTTGATACGGTCTTTCAGGTCGGCCAGGTCAGTGGCAACGGCCAGAATGGCCATGAGCTCGGAACCCACGGCAATACCGAATTTGGACTGCATGGTGTAGCCGTCGAACCGGCCGCCAAGGCCGATCACGATGTTTCTCAGGGCCTGTGCACAGAAGTCGATGATCCATCCCATTTCGACACGGGTGGGGTCGATGTCCAGGCGGCGCATGCCGGTCAGGCGCTGGAGCTGTTCGTCGTTGTAGTTTCTTTCATGCTGCATACGGGAAGTCATGGCGACCATGCCCAGGTTGTGGGCGTTCATGATGTCATTGATATCGCCGGTAAGACCCAGGGAAAATTCGGTCATGGGGATCAGCAGGGAGTTGCCGCCGCCGGCCGCGGTGCCTTTCACGTTCATGGTCGGTCCGCCGGAAGGCTGACGCAGGGCCCCGCCCACATTTTTACCGCGCATGCCAAGGCCTTCCATGAGGCCGAC
>JAABSH010000118.1:310-2338 GCA_011390465.1 Desulfobacteraceae bacterium | reverse complement strand
TGCTTTCCTTATGTTTACTTGGTAACTGAAACATAAAGCACATTTTTCCCGGAAAAAGGGCAAAACACCCTTTTTTCGGGAATCTTCACCCACTCTTATTCATATGCCTGCAAATGACTACATCAAACGGGACAGGCTCTATGATAGAGCCTGTCCCAAAAAAGCGCTTTTAAGATAAGTCATCTGACAGAAAAATGGGGGACAGAAAAATTTTCCTATAATGAGTGGTTGGAGTAGTAATTTGCCTGCTTTTTGCTCCGTTTCCACTGTTTTGAGGCATACCGGGTCTTTTGAGAACCGCCCGGCAAGCTCTTTTCTATCCGTCATGCCGGTATTCGGGTCGGCACTTTCATTGCCTGGTTATCAACAGTTTTTTCGTTTTCCCGGCAGTTATCAACAGCCATGCCCGCCACCTTCCATAGATTATGAACCAGAACAGCCCAGGCAATTTTCTTGTTTTTGTGATCGAAGTCTCTGGATTTCATGGGGTTGCCCAAATAGGCGTTTTTGAATATGCCGATCCGCGCTTCGGTTGAGGCGCGGCGTTTCTGGAGAACTGAAAAATCTTTTTCTTCCATTCGTGTCTGTAACTCGACAACAGGTTTGGGGCAGATAGCATTGAAGATAGCCAGGTTTTCCAGATCCCGGGAGTTGTCTTTGCTGTGAAAGCCACGGTCGGCGGCAAACGATTCGGGTTTGCCGTAGTTGTCCGTCAGGCGTTCGATGCTCCGCAGGGTGATCTTGCTGTCGGCGAGGGGCTGCTCTTTCATGAAATCCCAGTCGGCGATCAGACCGTCTTCCTGTTCGGCCAGATACAGGCCGGTGCCGAATTCCGTTTCTGCACCAGCCTTGCCGCGAATCAGAACATGGACATCGGGATCGTAGAGGCTGAGGATTTTGTCGGCATTTTTCATTTTTCGGCCGCCAATGATACGCTCATGGGCCTGATCGACCGCAGCCGGCAGCTGGTCGAGGATACCGTTGATTCTGTCAATGATGATACCGGCTTCGATTTCTGTCCATTGCGTTCTTTCCCATTCTTTTTTCAGCAGAAAGACATATCTTTCGGCATGCTTCTTCACCGTGCCAGCCACTTTTTTCATGGCACGGAATGTTTTCTTCCGAAGTTTGGTTCCTCCCTTTTTACGGCGCGACTGGGTCATTTGCATGCATAGTCCGTTTATTTGCGTGATGAACTGCCGGGGCGAAGGCATGCGGTGCTTAAGTCCCTGACCGCGTATAAGCTCGATGGCCAGGATCAGCGTGCGGACGGCATCCCGCAGCAGAACCCAGTCAACCGGAAAATGAATGTTCGCTTTCACGCAGGTGGTGTCGGCAAATATCCGGTCAAAGCGCAGAACAGTTTCCTGATAAAGAAGTTCGTTCACAATGTTTTCATCCTGCATGGCCCGGTTCAAATCATGGACAAACTGCCTGATCTGCTCTTCTTCGAACATCTTCCCGTACCGGTCGATAGCACTTTTGGAAGCTGGCTGGATAGAGTCGAGCTTGTCAGCCGAAACGAACCACTGGAACAGATGGCTGTCCGCAACCCGGACAGCAAGATCGCGAACCGACCAGCCAGTCAGGGAAAGCAGAATACAGTACCGGCAGGAAGTGCGGAAATTTTGAAGCAGCTGCTGCCTGCGCTTTGCCGAAACACCGGGAAAATGCTCTTCCAGATGACGGATGATAAATGCGGTCTCAAGCCCAGTGCGAAGCAGAATTCGATCCATCTGTTCAAGGCGGTCACGGAATTCATGGTAGTCTTTCGGGCCGAAAACAGTTGGAAGGAGGGGGCGAAGATCGGTTTGGAATGTTATTTTGTCCATGTGCTTTCCTTATGTTTACTTGGTAACTGAAACATAAAGCACATTTTTCCCGGAAAAAGGGCAAAACACCCTTTTTTCGGGAATCTTTCACTTATTTATCCACTTGCCTTTAAATGGGTTGCCTTAATTGGGACAGGCTCTAAATAGAGACCCGATTGGGGAAAGAGGTGGGACAAACCTGATGGGGTTTGTGGGG
>JAABSH010000118.1:0-300 GCA_011390465.1 Desulfobacteraceae bacterium | reverse complement strand
TAATTAAGAAGAGCGTTGAAGACCGCCCGGAAATTACGATTCCCGTGGTTGTCATCGAATCTCCTAAACCCCCGCGCCGTATAAACTTTATTCAAATTGTAAATATCTTTTGGAAAAAACAAGAACACGTTCCATCCTCCGGTGGCTGGGAGCTTGATGCGGTCGGCAGTAGTAATCTTCCTTATTACTTCAATACCGAGGAACTTAAACAACAAACAATTCCAAAATACTCTATTCGTGGGAAAGATTATCCCGTAATAAAGTTTTATGATTCCCCCGGTTTTGCCGCTTCTGGTGGCC
>JAABSH010000117.1 GCA_011390465.1 Desulfobacteraceae bacterium | reverse complement strand
TTTTTATTTTCTTTAAAATTAGTAAGTTATATCAATTATAGATTATAACATATTGAATTCATATCACTTCCATTCGCTTGAGCGAAGTGGATAACCATATTAGATTATTTCAAAACCAAGGATTTCCACAAGGCCCTGCGAACATTCTTTAAAAACCTGAACATTCCGGTCAACTATATTGCGGATGAACCGGCCCGCCCACGGACGATTCTCACGCATACTTACAAAAAAGACCACCCGGCCTTCCAACTGATGGAAGATGTCTATTTTCTGGGCATGGTGGATGATGCCGCGTTTGAAGGAAGCAAGAGCCTTGCGCCGGAAAAGATCCTTTCGGATTATGACGGCATTCTGATTTTCGGCGTTACCTTAACCCCCCGGGACAACGGCCTGCTGCCCACGCGGTCCCAGCTTGCCGAAATCTCCCGGGCCTTTAACCGGGAGTATCATTATACGCCGGTGGTGGTGGTATTTAAGTATGAGAACCTTATCGCCTTTGCCAATGCGGAACGTCTGAAATACAAACAGGAATGGCGGGAAGGCGAAAAGGCCGGCAAGGTCTCTCTGCTGCGGGATGTGGACATTGACAATCCCCATTCCGGGCACTTGCGCATTTTATCGGAACTGGCCATCTCCCGGTCCGGGAAAAACGCCGTCACCTCTTTTGCCGAACTCTACAGCTATTGGCAGACGGTGTTTAACGTTTCCCTGCTCAACAAAAAATTCTATGAGGAACTGTCCAACTGGTATTTCTGGGCCATCAAAGAGGTGAGCTTTCCCGACTCACCGGTTTCGTTGATACATAAGCTTGATGAAAAGGAACAGGCAATAAAACAGGAACACAATGCCAAAAACGTCATCCGGCTGCTGACCCGGTTTTTGTTTGTCTGGTTTATCAAGGAAAAAAAGCTGATTCCGGAACAGCTCTTTGATCATCAATTTCTAAAAAAAGAGTTGTTAAAAGATTTATCCCCTTATCATGAGGAAGGGCTGTTTAAAGAACTCAATATCAAAAGTCATTATTATAAGGCCATCCTGCAAAACCTTTTTTTCGCCACCCTGAATCAGGAAATGGGCAAGCGGGCGTTTCGCAAGTCCGGCCAGAACATGAATGTCACCAATCTCATGCGGTATGAAGCCTGTTTTAAAGATGCTCAAAAATTCATTGACCTGGTGGAATCCGCGGTCCCGTTTATGAACGGCGGGCTGTTTGAATGCCTGGACAAACCCCACCCAACGGAAAAAGGCCCAAAAGGCGGGGATGTCATTATTTATAAAGACGGGTTTTCCGACCGCACCGACAATCCGCTTAAAGTGCCGGATTTTCTATTTTTTGGCATGGAAGAAGAAGTGGATTTAAGTTCCGTGATCGGTATTAAAAACAAAAAAACAAACCAGGCCCCGGTCAAGGGATTAATCAACATTTTTGAATCCTATAAATTCACCATTACGGAAAACACGCCCATTGAAGAAGACATTGCCCTGGACCCGGAACTGTTGGGAAAAGTGTTTGAAAACCTGCTGGCAAGCTACAACCCGGAAACCAAAACAACGGCCCGAAAGCAGACCGGCTCTTTTTATACGCCCCGGGAAATCGTCAATTACATGGTGGATGAAAGCCTGATTGCGTATCTGAAAAATGCGGTGAAAAACTGGGACATGCCGGATGCGGAACGTGATGCCAAACTGCATGAATTGTTCTCCTATGATCCGGTCAATCCCTTTGCCGGAAGAGAAACCATAGAAACGGAAATTATTGAGGCATTGGATGACTGCAAAATCCTGGACCCGGCCTGCGGCTCCGGGGCATTCCCCATGGGGATTTTGCAGAAAATGGTGCATGTGCTTCAAAAGCTGGACCCGGAAAACACGCACTGGTACGACCTGCAAATGGAAAAAGCGGTAAAGGAGACCGAAGCGGTCTTTGCCCTAACGGATAAAGACGCCCGAAAACAGAAACTGAATGAAATCAACGAGGCCTTTGACAGAAAAATCAATGATCCGGATTACGCCAGAAAGCTCTTTTTGATTGAAAACTGTATTTACGGCGTGGACATTCAGCCCATTGCGGCCCAGATTTCCAAGCTGAGGTTTTTTATCTCCCTGGTGGTGGATCAGAAGGTGGACAAAACCAAACCCAACTTCGGCATCCGGCCCCTGCCCAATCTGGAAACCAAATTCGTGGCCGCCAATACCCTCATCGATATTGAAAAACCGGATCAACAGTACCGGCTGTTTGAAAATCCGGAAATCAAAAAAATGGAACAGGCCCTGAAAAATGTTCGTCACCGTCTTTTTTCCGCGAAATCGCCGCCCACCAAACGCAAACTGCGGAATGAAGATAAAGAGATACGGGAGAAAATGGGGGAGCTGCTGATTGAACGCGGCTGGGGCAATGAATCCGCCCGGCAGCTGGCGGCATGGGACCCCTATGACCAGAATGCTTCCTCACCGTTTTTTGATCCGGAATGGATGTTTGGAATTGAGGATGGGTTTGATGTGGTCATTGGGAATCCGCCGTATGGGGCAATTTTATCTGAAGATGAAAAAATTTTGTTAAAAAATCAATATTCTCACTTGGTAGAAAGAATAAGGAATTCATTTTTATATTTTATCGGGGTATCGGATGTTTTCTTGAAGAAAAAAGGAACACTTTCTTTTATCATCCCTAATGAATTCCTTTTTCAGATTTATATGAGCAAGGCCCGTAAATTTTTCTTACGTGAAAGACGCATGTTAAATGTTGTGAATATTG
>JAABSH010000116.1 GCA_011390465.1 Desulfobacteraceae bacterium | reverse complement strand
GCAAATGAATACAAGAATCAAGATCAGAGGATATCATACCGACCTGTACCAGCATGTCAACAATGCCAGGTATCTGGAGTTCCTGGAGGAAGCCCGGTGGCAACTGCTGGAAGACCACATGGATCTGGAAACATTCATGCAGAGCGGATTTTTGTTTTTTGTCGTGAATATCAATATCTCCTACCGCAGCCCGGCCCGGGTGGGAGACACTGTCCTGATCCGGTCCGGACTCAAGAAATTCGGCAACAAAAGCGTCGTGCTCCGGCAGCAGATACTCAACAAGGCCACCGGCACCGTGTGCGTGGATGCGGGCGTCACCTTTGTCATCGCCGACACCGGGGGCCGGCCCCTTACAGTGGAAACAGAACTCAAAGAGAAACTGATGCAGATCCCTTTTTTTGAGGAATGATCCGGCAGAGAGAATTTTGGAATTTCAATCGGTGCCGGACGATCTACCTGGCATTGGGAATGAACAATGCCTTGTCCAGCAGCTTGAATGCGGCGATCATGTTTTGGGCTTTTTCACCGGTGATCCAGTCGGAAAACTCCACCGCTGCATCGAAATTGACGTTTTGGCACCGGTCCGGGTTCACGGCCATGACACTGTACTGATTTTTCAGAAAATCATCGCCTTCCACCAGAATTTTTAATTTCGGGTTCCCTTTGGCTGTGTGTTCATATTTGATATAGGTGCCCCGGTCCGTCATGGTATAGCCGTTTTTTTCTCCGGTCATATTGATGGTAGCCAGCATGCCCTGTCCGGTCTGGACATACCAGGATTCGGTTTCCGGGATGGGCAGTCCGGCGGATTTCCAAAGGGCCAGTTCTTTTTTATGGGTACCGGAATTGTCTCCCCGGCTGACAAAAACAGCCTGATCGGATTCGATATTTTTTAACGCATTGCTGACGGAGCTGCCTTTAATGTTTGCGGGATCTGATGCCGGACCGATGATCACAAAATCATTGTACATGATTTCCCGGCGGTCCCGTCCGAATCCGTTGTCGACAAACTGGTTTTCCGCTGCCGGTGCATGGACCATCAGCACATCCACATCGCAGTTTTCCCCCAGTTTCAGGGCCTTGCCCGTCCCGGTGGCCACCCATTTCAATTCGATCCCTGTATCCCGGGTGAATTCCGGGGCCAGATACTCCAGAAGTCCGGTATTGTCGGTACTCGTGGTGGTTGCCATCATCAGTTCCCGGGAGGAATCTCCCAGCACCGGGGTGACAAACAGACAAAAAAACATCACGGTCACAGCCAGTTTCAACATAAATTTCATACAGCCACCTCATTTTTGGTTTTTCTTATACTTCATGAGCTAATTATAACCATTAACAACTCAAGTCAACAAAAATCAATTATATTCAGTATAAATAACCAATATTAACTTAAAATAACCAATTTGCCGACATCGCTGTTTTCTCTGACTGTACCGAACATACAAAAGGCCGTGAAAAAACCTGTTCAGGTTTTTTCACGGCTTTTTTGTTTTCTATCCCCGGCTGTTTTACCGGCAATCAACCAAGGTTTTTATTTCAGGGACTTCACCGCTTCTGTCAGCTCCGGCATGAACTCCAGAATATCTTCCACAATCCCCACGTCCGCCACCTGGAAAATCGGGGCTTTGGGGTTTTTGTTCACCGCCACGATAAAGGGGTTGCCCTTGACACCGCCCAGGTGCTGGAATGATCCGGAGATCCCCATGGCCATGTACACCTTGGGTTTGACGGTCTGTCCGGAAGTACCTACCTGGCGGGACTTTTCCAGCCATTTGGCATCCACGATAGGCCGGGAACAGGAGACCACAGCCCCCATGGCATCGGCCAGTTCCTGGGCGATCTCGATATTTTCCTCGTCTTCGATCCCCCGGCCCACGGATACCAGGACATCGGCCTTGGTAATATCCACATCACCGACTTCGGCTTCCACCACTTCCAGAAATTTTCTTTTGGCGCTCAGATCCTTGACGTCACCGGATTTGTCCACCACACTGCCGCCGGCAGATGTGTCTTCGGTCGGCGCAAAAGACCCCGGCCGGATGGTGATCACCGCCCCGGAGGAAATATCGGATGTCACGTGGGTATACACCGCGCCGCCCAGTTCCTGGCGGACCATTTTCAGGGTGTCGCCGTCCAGACCTTCCAAAT
Organism: Desulfobacteraceae bacterium; assembly: GCA_011390465.1. Lineage (GTDB taxonomy): Bacteria > Desulfobacterota > Desulfobacteria > Desulfobacterales > Desulfosalsimonadaceae > SURF-3. The sequence goes on along the minus strand of JAABSH010000116.1, from coordinate 654 downwards.
CAACGATATCCGCCGCAAACGCGGCATCCATTTTTACGGACAGGCCCGGTGCCAGGTCCATGCCAAAGGTATCATGGGGAACCAGAATCAGGGCATCATGGGGCAGCACATCCAAAAGCGCTTTTCGGATCAGTTCCGCGTTGGGATAGGCCAGGTCCGCATGATCGATCTTGATGACCTCTTTGTAGATCCTGGTCATGGCCTGGGCCACTTTGTCCAGATCCCCGCCGGAACCTGCCACCACTGCGGTTACGGATGCGGAGGGGTCTATTTTTTTTGCCGCATCCGGGTACTCCAATGCCACATCTTCTGCAGCCCCGTTCTTGAATGGAATATATGCAAAAATCTGTGTCATGATCAAAGTCCTCCTTTGGCTTTCAGCTTTTCAATCAGTTTTTCAATGATCTCGTCGGTGGAGCCTTCCAGCATTTCCGCGCCGTCCCCAAGATCGGGAGCAAAGTAATCCACCCGCCGGGTCCTGGCGCCTGCCTCGCCCACGGTTGCGGAATCGATTCCCAGATCGGATGCACTTTTCACCGGCACATCCACGCTGGCTACCTTGCGGATACCCCGAATTCCCACATACCGGGGCTCATTGATACCGGTCTGGATGGACAGCACACAGGGGAGCTGAATCTCATTCATCTCCTGGTT
>JAABSH010000115.1 GCA_011390465.1 Desulfobacteraceae bacterium | reverse complement strand
CTCGGCAGCCATGTGGACGTCCAGCATCCGGTTGGGTTTGGTCAGGGAGGTGTCCAGGTCTCCGTGTTTGACCCCGTCACCGCCGCCGCCCTTGAAATGGCATTCCCCGCAGTTGCTGCGCTGGGGCAGGGTGATATTCTGGACTGCCTGCTGGATCCCTTTATGGAGGTCATTCACGATTTCCTGAATATCGGGATCGTCATCCCCTTCAAACGCGGCCAGGTCGGCAAAGGTTTCCTTGAAGGGAAACTTTTTGGCGCCGTGGCAGGACAGGCAGTTGACCTCGCCGTCAGTCCCGTCCCATCCGGCATGGCAGCTCAGGCAGCTTTTGTCTTCCATGGCATTGCCGGAAATACAGAAGTTGTTTACCGCATGCCCGGCCTTGCCGTTCATGATACCCTCTTTTTCAGACGGCACCAGCCATGTCCAGTGAATGGTTTCCTTGAACTGCATGGATGCATCGGTGTGACAGGTCAGGCAGGCCCGGGTGATCTGATCGCCGGATGTGAAATCCTGGTTGAGAATCTCGATTTTGGAATGGTCCACCGTGGTCCAGTGCCGGTCGCCTTTGACCGCCTGTTTGGCCAGTTTCATCCCCAGTGCCTCATCATCAGTGGCCGCACCAGCTGGCCCGGCCGCCAGAAGACACAGCACCATCAGGCTGGTGGCGGCATGTCCGAAAAACCATTTGCATCGTCTGAATTCCATAAGGAATGTCTCCGGAAAATTGTCGGCTCAACGCACCGGATACCTGTGACAGCTTCCGGAGCGTTGAGCGGTTTTCAGTTTACCCGCATGTGGCCGGGGAGGGTGAATCTTTGGCAAATTCATAAAAATAGGAGTAGATGTCCAGAATGTCCTGATCTGACAGCTCATCCCACTGGGCCTGGCACCCGAACGCTTCGAAATTGCGGTTTTCAAATACCTGTTTCCATTCGGCCCGGGTCATGTCGGCCGGACTCACCGTTGGGGTGGGGGAGTCCACGCCGCCGTTTTCATGGCAGGCCTCGATCACCTTGCGGTAGGTATATTTGCCTTTGCGGTGGTTGCCGTCCGGGCCGTCATCAGCCAGTGCGGCAAAAACCGGTCCGAAAGTGAAAAGGGTCAGGGTGAAAAAAATGAGCATCTTCTTTATCATGGGTGTCGCTCCTTTGTTTGATTGTTGTTTTTGTAACTGTATCCTACCCTGAAAAATTCCAGGTGTCAAAAATTGATTTGCTGGGTTATTTGGGTGCCTTGATGGTGTAGGTCCCGTCATTTTTAAAACTGATCTGTGCTTCTACATAATAGACGTCCTTGAGTTCAGGTCTGACATCCTTGACCATGTAGTAGGCTTCCCCGCTTCTGGCACCGGTGGAACAGACAAACACCACGGGTTTGTCCGCCGGCAGACCCGGTATCCGGTCTTCGAGTTTCTCCACAGGTATATTGACTGCGCTGTTGAAATGGCCTTTTGCGAATTCATCCGGATCCCGGGTGTCCACCAGCATGATGGATGCCGGATTGTCGGTCAGAATGGTTTGAAACCGTTCCAGGTCGATGGATCCTTCCAGCTCACCGGCTTTCACCGCCACCGTATCAGCGGCCGCGCCAAACTGGTTTTTCCATTCCGGGTACCCCATGGCGAACACGGACACATCCTTGTATCCCATCACCAGGGCTCTGGCCGCGCTTTTGTGACTCAGGCGGCAGTGCAGGCCTCCGCAGTAAAATATGATGGGGGTGTCAAGGCTTCGGGGCAGCTTGCCGGACAATTCATCGAACTGAGAGTCCGGAATGCTGATGGCAGAGGGGATATGGCCTGTATCATACTTGGTTTTCTGTGGCCGGGAATCCACCACCAGGGTCTTGTTTTCGGCGATCCGGGATGCCACATATTCGGCAGACACCGAGGTATAAGCCCCGGGCTGAGCCATCCATTCGGGAAAGCCTTTGGCAAACACCTTGACGTTTTTGTATCCCAGGGTTTCCGCTTTTTTTGCGGACTTGTGGCTGAGTTTGCATTCCAGCCCCCCGCAGTAGAAAATCAGCAGGGCGTTTTTGTCTTTGGGGAGCAGGCCGGTTTTTTTGTCAAATTCCGTGTCCGGAATGCTGATGGCACCCGGGATGTGCCCTTTGATGTACATGGGTTTGTAGGGCCTGGAGTCGATGATCATGACATTGTCCGGCATGGGTACCGACATATGGGCGATGACAAAATCCGCTTCCACGATGTCATGGTGCATCCAGGATTCATCCGCGCCGGCAGTGAGGGCGCCTGCCAGCAGCATCAGACTGGTCCCTAAAACAATCAGCATTTTTTTTACGGTAACAGTTTTCATGGTCTCTCCTGAGTTGGGTTAAAAAATATCGTCTTGCGGAATCGTCCGCAACGGTTTCTAAGATTTTTTCTCAATCATGATTGAATAGCAATAGATGTGCCATCGAAAAAATAGACAGCACAAAAGTATTGTAAATCCGGTGTTTACAAGGAAATAGAAGCAACCATCCCAAAAAAGGAGCCAGGGTGAGAAAAACAGGCATGTTGCCTTTTTGTTAATGATGTGTTAACTTTATTGTTAATGGTAATTAACAGGAGACACTCATGGAAATTGGAAATCACTGGCGCGACATTATCGATTCGGTCCAGGACGGGATCATTCTGGTGGATGCACAGGGCAATTTTGTGGCAGCCAATCATTCGGCCCAGCTGATGACCGGGTATTCGGAAGACCAGCTCCTCGGCAGATCCTGCCGCATACTCAACTGTACCGGGTGTGACATCAAAGGCACCGGCAAAGGTAAAGACTGGTGTCAGCTGTTT
>JAABSH010000114.1 GCA_011390465.1 Desulfobacteraceae bacterium | reverse complement strand
GGTGTCGAACCCGCACCATCATACTTACAGTCCGGGGGATCAGCTGACCCTGGCTTATGTTTTCCGCCCCGGGCTGTCCAGTGACAAATGGGAGTCGCTCATGGCAGCCCGGTCCATTATCTATTCCAAGATTGTCCAGAAAGAAGAAAACCTTTCAGATTCCACCGCATTTTTCCATTTGACCGATGAAATCGACTGTATCCGGACGGTCCGCATGCTCTCGCTCACGGACTGCCGAACCCTGTATCCCCTGATCCGTCTTGCAGGAACCGCAAGGGCCCGCCTTGCTGTGGCAGATCATGTAACAACCCATTACCAAACGCGTGTTTTACTGTAATATGACAACCAGACATTTCCATTGAATCTTTGGGTGAACTGACTGTACTCAAGTTGGATTAAACCAGCTGAGTTTGTGCAGCTGTTTCTGATGGCGTTTCATCAAGCGGCTCATAATAACGAATATTTGTTTTTGGAATCAAAATAAAGGCGCCGGCTGATTCATATAACGCACTATCTAATTTTGTGTTAAACAATTTTATATGTTTTGCGCTGTTCTGCTCAATAAAATCAGAAAATCTTTTGAATTCGATAATATTGACTTCACCGGTTAATCGATCCCCACAATTTAATACAATACTCACCTTTATTGCATTCATTTTCATCGTCCTCCACCCCCTTATTTGAATACGATTATCACCCAGTTGCATTCATAAATGAACATCTCCTCCTTCAATTACAGAAAGGATAGGAAGTTGCTTTTTGCTAAAGAAAGTATTGTCCCCCCAAAGTAAAAATTATTACTTTCCCCTGATACAAGCACAACATATTGTGCTTGTATCAGGGGCAGTCCGCTCAAGTCAAGACAAAAAACCACCAGAGTAAAATCCTGTCATTGAAATCCGGCATACCGGACCGGATAACCATCTGAGGTATTGACATTCGATTTGAATTCCATATGATGGAAAGAGACAGACCCTGAAAACAAGGAACGCATGAACATGACCATTTCTGAAACACTGGAATATGAACTGAAGAAATATCTTGCCGGGGCCCTACCCGCCCACGCAGCCACAGACATTCACGCCGCACTGGCTCTGGCAGAGATCCTCAAATCCAGAGGATTTGCCTTTTATTTGAAAGACCTCTGTCCGGGAAGCCGGGACCAGACCCGGTGGCAGGCTGTTTTTTCCAAACAGGGGGATGAATTCACCGCAGATCACCCAGACGCTCCGGCAGCTGTCTGCACAGCCGCCATCGGGGCCCTGAGCAGCCTGGAAACAACCGACTCACTGTCTTGAGATACAAACATGTCCGAAAAACCCACATATGAAGAACTGGAAGCCAGGATCCGGGAACTGGAGCGGGCTGCCGAGTCCCGCTCAGAAACCGGTGATCCGGATATCATCCGGACATTGTCCGAGAGCTTTCAGCAGCTGGCTGATCATTCCCAGGATGCCATCTATCTGTTCGATATTGAATCCGGCACCTTTCCTTTTTTTAACAAACGGTTCCTGGCACTTTACGGCGGCAGGGAACAGGGACGCAAGGTCCTGACCTCCGGCAGTGTGGCCCAGCACATTCACCCGGAAGATATCGACACGCTCAGGAAAGCCAGAAAGAGTACGCTGGCAGCCGGAGGATCCGAGGGAGAAGTGGAATACCGGTACATCGGTTCCGACGGCACCACCCGGTGGATGCATGACCGATGGTCTGTGGTCCGGGACAGCGAGAACCGGGCTGTGGCCATCGAGGGGTTCATCCGGGACAACACTCAGAGAAAACAGGCGGAAGAGGAACTTGAACACAGCCGGAACAGCGCTCTGATCGGCAGTTATATCGTACAGGACGGGCGGTTCCGGTACGTAAATCCGGAATTCTGCCGAATCACCGGATTTTCAAAAAAGAAACTGACCGGCATGCAGACTATGGATCTGGTGCATCCGGATTACAGGGACCACGTTCTGAAATGCGCAAAACAGATGCTGACCGGGCAGCGGACCACGCCGTATGAATTTCAGGTTGTGGACCGCAAAGGCCTGGTTAAATGGGTGATGGAAACGGTTACCTCCGTCAAACACGAGGGAGCCAGGGCCGCCCTGGGGTTTTTCATGGACATTACCCAACAAAAACAGGTGGCACAGGAACAGCGGGACAAGGAAAAACTCATGGCCATTCTTGAAATGGCCGGCGCTGTGAGCCACGAGTTGAACAACCCACTGCAGGTGGTGTTGATCGGCATCGAAAAACTGGCGGTACCCAACCTGGAACCGTCTCAAAAAATGGATTTAATAACACTTATAAAAAAGCACACGTTGCGTATGATGGACCTGTCTGCCAAAATCCAGAAAATTTCCCAGTATGCCACCAAAGACTATGTGCCGGGCAAAAAAATTTTTGACATCGATGCTGCTTCAACAATCCTCCCCAGGGACCCTGAAAACCTTCCAAAGGGGAAATAACGCGCCGGACCAAAGGAGCTGACCGTGGACAGACAGAGGATTCAAAGAGCCAGAGCAGGTCTGCAATCCCTGTATGTCGGCGATTCCCTGGCCATGCCGGTTCACTGGTATTACAATCCCATGGACATCCTCAATGCGTTTCCCGGCGGGATTCAACAGCTTGAAGATGCACCCGCATATCATCCATCTTCGATCATGTCGCTGCATTCCACGGCAAAAGGCGGACGGGGGTCTCAGGCCGGCGGTGCGGGCAGGGAAATTGTGGGCAAGGTGATCCTCAAGGGCAAAAGATCTTTCTGGGGCCTTCCGAATCAGCATTATCACCAGGGAATGAAAGCCGGGGAAAACACCCTCAACGCCCATTGCGCCAGGGTGGTGACAAGATCCATAACAGCCTCCGGCAGATACTACGACAAAGCGCGTTTTTTAACCG
>JAABSH010000113.1 GCA_011390465.1 Desulfobacteraceae bacterium | reverse complement strand
AGGGTCTTGGCCGGCATGTCCAGATCCACGGCACCGTATTTACAGGCTTCCTTGCACCGGTTGGCATCTTCCGTGCCGATAATTTCCGGTGAAATCACATACCGCGCGGGAAAAGACATTTCATGGGGCAGATACGCACCCTTGTGTTTGTCCATGCCGAAATTGAATTCATTGAGCATTTCCGCCTGGCAGGCGTCTGCACAGGCACCGCAGCAGGTGCAGTTTTCATTGACGTACCGCGGGTTCAGTTTCACTGAAACATTGTAACTGCCGGGGCTGCCGCTGACTTTTTCCACTTCCGCCAGGGTAAAGACCCTGATATTCGGATTGTCTTTAATTCGCCTGAAGTTGATTTCCAGTCCGCAGGTCGGGGGACACAGCTTGGGAAAATACTGATTCAGCTGTGCGACGCGTCCGCCCAGATAAGGATTTTTTTCAACGATGAACACTTCGTACCCCACTTCGGCGGCTTCCAGGGCAGTGGTCAGCCCACTGATTCCCCCGCCGACCACCATAATACTTCCGCTTAAAGGGGCTGATTTGTCTTCAGTCATGCTATCCCTCCGTGCTTAAAAAGTTTCTCGGTTAAATTAACCCTAATTAAATATTTTTTGTTTTTACACTTCAGGGCCTGATGCTCTCAAAACCCGTTAAATTCTCCGTTACCGGTATGCTATATTGTAAAAACCCAAAACGCAAAATTCAATGCCGGACACATCCGGCGCCGATACGCCCGCTTCCGACATTCAATTTTAAATTTCCGGTTTTTGCTACCGGTCTAACCTACCGGTTTTATAGAAATTATAAAAAAGGCAAAAAAAACAGCCATTAATAAAAACCTCCAGGTGCCTTGTCCGGCACCTGGAGGTAATGTTCAGAGGCTTACATCACTTCAGGTTAGGAAATGATTTTGACGTAATCGACTTTTTTCATATTCCACGTATTGTTTGCTTTGTCATACGAAGAATTGGTGAAGCAGAACCAGCTTTCATCATCCTGGCCCGGATGGTCGGCCTGATAGTAGAAGCCCGGGTAACGGGTTTCTTTTCTGTACTGGATGTGACGCAGATGCGCTTCAACCGTGTAGAGTCTGTGATAAATTTCCCAGGCTCTCATGAGTTCATGCAGGTCGCCGGCAGCCAGTTTTTCGCAGTCTTCACGCATGGTCTGCAGAAGATCCAGAACGATTTCCAGATTCTTGCTGGTGGTCATGTAATAGGTGGCGGTTCCCGCACCATATTCATGGGTGGCTTTCATCATCCGGTACATCATGCCGTTGGGTTTGATGTAGTTCGGGTTGATGTCGATGGCCGTGGTGTATTCGTTGTTGTCAAGGAAGGTTCTGACCGGTTTGTAAACCATGTCAACCAGTTCTTCTTTGGTTTCCTTGAGGGTCGGTTTGAAATCCGCGTTGTCACGAACAAACTTCACCATTTCTTTGGCAGCCATTCTGCCTTCAGCATGGGAGCCGGAGGAGAACTTGTGACCGGAACAGGCAACGCCGTCACCAGAGGTGAACAGACCGGCAACAGTGGTCATTCTGTTGTAAACTTTGCCGTTGTGCTTGATTTTGTATGAATCCGGCACCCAGTCATAATCCGGGCCAGAGGTCCAGATACCGCAGCAGCCGGAGTGGGAACCCAGCAGATACGGTTCGGTGGGCATAACTTCAGAATTTTTCTTTTCCGGTTCACAGTCCTGAGCACACCACAGGTTGGCCTGGCCACAGGTCATGTCCAGGAAGTCTTCCCATGCTTCTGATTCCAGATGCTTGAGTTCTTTCTTGTCCATGGTTTCGCCCAAAGTTGCCAGAGCAGTCACGGTGTCCATCATGATGGGGCCGCGGCCTTCTTTCATTTCAAACAGCATCAGGTGGTTACGCAGACAGGTCGGCGTAATGGCTGCCGTTCCGTAAGGTGCGTATTTCTGAAGTTCGGCTTTTGCCGCATCGCTGGCAGCAAAATTTTCGCCCAGACCGTTCAATGCTTTTGCTTTGAACAGCAGGAACCAGGCGCCAACCGGGCCGTAACCGTCTTTAAAGCGGGCCGGGGTGAAACGGTTTTCCATCATGGAAAGTTCGGCACCGGCACGCAGGGCCATGGTATAGGTGGAGCCTGCATTCCATACCGGGTACCATGCACGGCCTTTGCCTTCACCAACGGAACGGGGCTGATAGATGTTTACCGCGCCGCCGCAGGCAACCATGATTGCTTTGGCTTTGATGATGAAAACTTTATTTTCCCGAACAGAGAAACCGACCGCGCCGGCAATCTGTTTCGGGTTGTTGGCGTCATTCAGCAATTCAACGATGAAAACCCGTTCCAGAATGTTGTCTTCGCCCAGCGCCAGTTTGGCGGCTTCGGCAACCACTCTTTTGTAGGATTCGCCGTTGATCATGATCTGCCATTTACCTGTCCGGACAGGGGTAGCGCCGCCTTTCAACGAGCCCATCTTCAGACCTTTTTTACCGTCCAGGTTTTTGCCTTCTTCATTTTTCTTCCAGACCGGCAGACCCCATTCTTCGAACAGATGAACAGAATCGTCAACGTGACAGCCCAGATCGAAGATCAGGTCTTCGCGAACGATGCCCATGAGGTCGTTTCTGACCATGCGGACATAGTCTTCCGGGGTGTTGTCGCCGATGTAGGTATTGATTGCGGACAGGCCCTGTGCTACTGCGCCGGATCTTTCCATGGCGGCTTTGTCGCACAGCAGAACGGTTTGACCGTCGCTCATCCATTTTTTTACTTCAAATGCCGTACCGCAGGCCGCCATACCGCCGCCAACGACCAGAATATCAACTTCCCGTTCTTCGACTTCGGGATCTCTAACGGCTTTAAGCTCACCCAAAGGTTTATTCGGTAATGCCATAGTATATCCTCCTTAAGATATTGATTTACAGAGATTTAATGAT
>JAABSH010000112.1 GCA_011390465.1 Desulfobacteraceae bacterium | reverse complement strand
ACTTTCAGACAACCCTGGCTTTGGGCGACACCACGGGCCTGACTTTGGGAGCGGCGTACAAGCGGGCCTCCTGGGACTATGACGACATATATGTCGCGAGCACACGCGAGGTCGGCGCAGACGGAAGCCAGCAGTTTGTCTCCCCGTTTGCCAACCTGGATCTGCGGTTTATGGAAGAACGGGTGATCGTCAATATCGGTGCCCGGTATGACTGGGTCGAGACATCGGACGGTGCCAACTGGGACACTACCGGCAGTGCAGGCAAGCCGGCTTACGACAACACCTTTGATTCCAGTTCAGAGGGCAGCTTTTCTCCCAAGGCCGGCATCACCTGGCATCTGGATGACAAAACCACGGTGCGGGCCTCCGGCGGCAAGGGGTTCCGGGCACCCAGCCTGTTCGAGATGTACAAGGTCCATGTCCGGGGCGGGGGTACCTATTACCGGGAAGCCAATCCAGACCTTGATCCGGAAGAGATCTGGTCCTATGACATCGGTGTCGAGCGCTTCCTCGCCGACACCCTGTGGGGCCGGTTGACCTTCTACCAGTCCTTTGCCAAAGACTACATCGGGGACCGCGTTACCGGCAAAGTCCCGTTTTCCGGAGGAACCAAAACCCGGGTTGAACGTATTCTGGACAATATCAGCGAGGTGGATATCCACGGGGTTGAAGCGGAACTGGAATGGTATCCCACCCAAACCCTGACCCTGTTTGCCAATTATGCATACAATGTGTCTGAAATTAAAGAAGATGACAACAACGCGGCCCTGGAGGGCAATTACCTGTCCAACGACCCCCGGCACAATGCCCATTTCGGGTTCCGGTACACCAATCCCGATATCATAAACCTGTCGGTGACCGCCAATTATTATGGCGACATCTATTTTGACAATGAAAACACCCTTAATGAAAATGGGTATTTTACCGTGGATGCCTCTGTATCAAGAAAACTGGTGGACCATGTCACCGCTTACGTGAATGGGGAGAACCTGTTTGATGAAGAATATGCCATGTTCCGCAGCCAGGGTCGTGAAGACACCATTGCGCCGGGACTGATCGTCACCGCCGGCATCCGCCTGGATTTCTAGCACAAAATCTTTATGGTTCATAACGTGCAGACACCAGACAATCCGGATATCGATTATATCCGGTATTTTGCGTTTTTTGTGTTTGAAAGATAGTGGCGAGTACCAGAAAACAGACAACCGAAAAAATATTTTTAAAATTGGTTGACTTTAATTTTAAACCCTGTATGATATGTATTTGTTTCTATCTTTCGGTGTTGATCAAGATTCATTCTGTGATTTATTCCTTAAAGTTCGAAGCGATTTATTTTTATTTTATTTTTTTAGGAGAAAGCCAACATGGCCAACGGTACAGTAAAATGGTTTAACGACGCAAAAGGGTTTGGATTTATTGAGCAGGAAGACGGCGGAAAAGATGTGTTCGTGCATCACTCAGGCATCAATGCCATGGGTTTCAAATCCCTCAACGAGGGAGACCGGGTTTCCTTTGACATCTCTGAAGGCCAGCGTGGACCCGCTGCGACGAATGTAACCGTGGAATAATCACCACGTTTATATAGTCTGACCCAAAGCCCCTGGATGGTTCGCCGTCCAGGGGCTTTTTTTGTTTACAGGGCAACGGCTCTGTCTAAAGCGGCTCCCGCATTGGTTACTTCCCCATCATTGCCTTTCTCCCAAACCATGCTTATCATTTTTTTATAACTTCCAAGATAAGGACACAAAAAAATGACATATACACGTATGGAAACCCTGCTGAAATATATGATGATATCACTGTTCATGGTGTTCCCGGCAATTTCTGCTGATGCCCGGAAAGGTGAAGACGCGGGAAATGACAGTGATATTTCGAACACGGCCCTGGCGCTCATTGACCGTAACCAGCCGGCAGTTTTTGAGACCGCCTCTTTCGGCCTGGGGTGATTCTGGGGCATTGAATCCCGGTTCGGGATTATCGAAGGCGTGATCAGAACCCGGGTGGGCTATGCCGGAGGAAGCACCAATGCCCCGACCTATCGGAATATCGGCAACCATACCGAAACCGTGCAGGTGGATTTTGATCCGGAAAAGATCACCTTCCGCCGGTTGCTGGATATTTTATGGGACAGCCACACCTATACCCGGCAGACAACCATCACCCAGTATAAAAATGCTGTTTTCTACCACAACCAAGAACAGCGGCAACAGGCGGTAGCCTCCAAACAGGCCCTGGAACATCGCACCGGCCGGACCGTGCAGACCGATATCCTTCCGGTGAAGTCTTTCACCCTTGCCGAAGATTACCACCAGAAATACCTGTTAAAACATTCCGGCCTGAAATCTTTTCTCAATCGATTTCATGCTCACGGGATCGACATCGTGAATTCAACAGCCGCCGCCCGTCTCAACGGGTATGCCGGAGGCAACGGCACCCGGGAACAGCTGTTACGCGAGATTCACCTGCTCGGACTGGAAGACACAGAGCAGAAGACACTGAAGAAACTGGTGGGCGGATAACATTTACAAAGGAGGATCACATGCAGGAAAAGTGGCACTATCAAAACTATGAGATCCAGGAAGGATTAAAGCCTGGAAGTCAGGCGTTTCAGTATTTTTTCAAGGTTCTCAAAAATGGCGAAAAAAAATGTAATTACTGTGTCTGGATTTCGGATGATGCGCTGGAAAAGTTTGCGCCGTCCCGAAAATTCGATGATGTGGTCACCTCCCAAAAAGAAGCCTGGCAAGCCTGGGTAAAGGAGAAAATTGACGATCAGGACTTTCGAAACCGGGCATTGAAAATTGACAACCAAGGCTCGCAGGAGATAAATCTGTCCAAGATGTCTGATCATATCAGCCCTGATTGAAAATTCAGGCCTTTCGGTTCTGCCGCCGGACAGCCTGAGTTTCTGGCAGGATCGGAGCATGTCTTGCACAAAAGCCTCATTTGAGGGGTAGAATCGACCTGCGAATCAGACAATTTTTAAAAAAAATTTACCCATAACCCCAAAGATGATATATTCCCGGGCAGTTGTATGGGAAAGGAAAGAGGCGAT
>JAABSH010000111.1 GCA_011390465.1 Desulfobacteraceae bacterium | reverse complement strand
GTCGGGCAGGCGTGGAAGACGCCCGGGACCTGATCCACTATTATCGTCTCACAAAAGATAACCGCATTGTCATGGGCGGCGGGGATGTCTCTTTCACTTATGGCACGGATTTAAACAAGGACTTAAACGACAAAATTTTTGGTCTTCTGGAAAACCATGTGACGGAGGTCTTTCCCCAACTGAAAGGCATCCGCTTCACCCACAAATGGGGCGGGCCAGTGTCCGTGACCATGGATATGGCGCCGGTGATCGGATATCTGGGCAACGACAGGAAAGCGATTTTTTCCTTGGGATGCATCGGCCACGGGGTGTCGCTGACCACCTACAACGGCCGGACCATCGCGGAAATGATCACCAATCAAAAAACCTCCCGCACGGAAATGTTTTTTGTGGGCCGCAAAATCATCCCCTGGCCCCCGGAGCCCATCACCTATGGCGCCTCCCATGCCATCCGGGGATTTATGCGCCTTGAGGATAAACTTTTATACAAATGAACGGCGTTTCCCGGTGCTACCTTTATCGCGGGCCATGCCGGGCTTTCTGTTTCAGTGCTGGAACATTTTTCTCCATTTAATTACCGGAAAATATATTATGCAAAAAAACATCAAACAGTTGCATGCATATAGCGATGATGCCCTTGGTACCATGGACGGGGTTGAAACAGCCGGAAACATCGCCTCAGGAAAAATCAGCGCTTCGGAAGTCGTTTCAGCGGCAATAGACAGGGCAAAAAAGATGAATCCCGTTCTTAACGCTATCGTTGCTGAAATGTATGATCAAGCCCTTGAAAAATCAAAATCACCGCAGCCGGGAATTTTTTCCGGGGTCCCATCTTTTGTAAAAGATACGGACAACATCGCAGGCGCGCCCACCGGATATGGCTCCCGCGCAGTACCGGTGAAAATTAAAAAAAAGTCATGCCAGTTCATCCGGCAATTCCATTCCCTGGGCCTTATATGCCTGGGTAAAAGTAATCTCCCGGAATTCGGACTCACTGCGACGACCGAGGCGCATGCAACGGGCCCGGCCCACAATCCCTGGAACCCTGATCATTCCACTGGTGGTTCGTCAGGAGGCGCCGCGGCGCTCGTAGCCGCAGGGGTGGTGCCACTGGCGCATGGCAATGATGGGGGCGGATCCATCCGGATTCCGGCATCCTGCTGCGGCCTGGTCGGGCTCAAGCCTACGCGGGGACGCCTTATAAAGGTTGACGGCTCAGAGTTGCTGCCTGTCGGCATCCTGCACCAGGGCATCATATCTCGAACGGTGCGGGATACCGCCGCCTTTTACGAGGGAGCTGAAAAATATTACCGTAACCGTAAATTGCCTGGAATAGGCCGTGTCCTTCATCCGGGAAAAAAACGGCTCCGCATCGGCCTTTTCACTGAAACACCCTTCGGGACCCCGTGTCATGCCGAAATATCGGCAGCAGTGATTGAAACAGGAAAACTCTGCGAAAAATTAAGACATGACGTTACTGAAATCCGGTGCCCTTTTGATGAAGTCGTGATTGACGATTTCTGGTGGTACTGGGGCATGATGAGTTTCATGATCCGTTTTTTCGGGTTTTATATCGTTGGCTCCGGTTTTGAAGGATCAAAAATGGAGGGGTGGGCAACGGGCCTGGGCCGACACTTTCAACAAAAATTATTAAATGCCCCCTCGATACTCAGGCGACTCAAGGGATTTGAAAGGATATATAACGCCACCTTCAGGGATTATGATATTCTCCTGTCTCCAACCCTGTCCCATCCCACTCCGAAACTGGGCTACATAGGACCTGACGTACCCTTTGACATTGCAATGGAGCGGGTTAGAACCTATTGCCCATTTACACCATTCCAGAATATTTCCGGTGCTCCGGCCATATCCTTGCCCATGGGGTTTTCCCAAAACAGAGTGCCCATCGGGGTGCAGTTCGCGGCAAAGACAGGCATGGAACGACTCCTTCTGGAGTTGTCCTACGAAATTGAGGAAGCCAGGCCATGGCCCCTTCTCAACGATTCGATTAATCCAGAACACGGATACACAAAGCGCACAATAGAACTATCCCCCCGGAAATATCCCCAAAATATGGCATTGACTTTTAGCGGTCCGGGACATAATGAGCCCCTATGAACCCCTGCGACGACTGCCCCATTGACGACAAAATATATGAATGCTGCGGCCGATTTCCCGAGACCGGAGAAAGCGCGAAATTGAAAATCGCGGACGGCCGGGTGGTGGATGCCTGCCCGTATCTGCTGGCGGACGGCAGATGCGCCATCTACGCCCGTCGACCGTTGTTCTGCCAGATGCATTTCTGCTATTCCTATCAATCCGGCAGCAGCCAGGGGGCGGGGTATCCGGCCCTGAAGGATCAATGGGGAGAGTGGGGAAAAAATGGGGAATAATTGATAAAATCAGCTAAGGACGGCTGCGTAAAAAGTCGAAAATTGTCTTCTCTCGTCATTCCCGCGAAAGCGGGAATCCCGAAATTTCAATATGTTTTGGATGCCGGATCAAGCCCGGCATGACGGAAACCGACTTTTTACGGGAGCATCACGCTTTTCTGATCTGCCGAACCAACCGCTCAAGGGTTCCCCGGCTTTCCCGGTTAAACCGCTCCGCCTCCCGGTCTGTCATATTTTTAAAATCCATCAGTTCCATTTCAGTCATCACGTTTAAACATTCAAAAATCGCGCTGTCGATGAGGTCGTGAAGCTGTTTGTCCACTGTTTCCGGCGACGCGGTGGTCCTGATTGTCTGGATGTGCGCGTTTAAGGGATCTTCAGGATCTGCCAGCTGTTTTTCAATGGTTCGGGCAATCAGCTCAAAGGCGGCATCGGTTTTATCGCCCCGGATCAGGGTGGGACTGTGGAAAAAAGAATGATCTATGTCCACGCAGATATTTTTTTCCCGCAGGTGAAGTACCTTCTCAAACCAGTTCAGGGTGTAGCGCATCACATCATCAGGGGGCCATTTATCCTTTTCCCAGACATGGGCCCGGACCACTTTGTTGAGGGCGGCCAGGCAGTCTTCCTGGTTCTGGTAATCATAGGTGCCCAGCAGCGCGCCATCCTGAAAGATTTCCACGCCCGGCTTGTGGGCATGTTCGGAGATTTCCGCGCACAAAATACGTTCCGGTGTGCCGTTTTTTTGCGCTGATCGCAGAATCAGGAGC
>JAABSH010000110.1 GCA_011390465.1 Desulfobacteraceae bacterium | reverse complement strand
AAAAAAATCATTTATGCCATAAAACGTCAGCCCTCCTGTCTTGGAATGAACTGCTGGTTTTTGCCGTAAAAACTGATTATCCCGGTTTCCATGGGTTCAACCGAAAGCCCACGATCGTCATCGTCGCTTTACAGCAGGGGCATTTAAAGACCGGCCGGGGCCGCGTGATCGCTTTGATGACAACGTGCAAAATCAGTTGAACCAGATTCAATCGCTTTTTGGCATTCCCGTGCAAAAGCCCGTAATCCCGGACCCGGCGGAATCCCTTGGGCAATACATGCTGTAATACAAGGTGTAAAAAATCCGGGCCTTGAAGAGAGCGGAAGCAGGTTTTGCCGGTCCTGCTTTCAATATACCTGAAAGTGACCCGGCCGTTTTCATTGGAAACGATATTTTTTTCGCTGATTACACAGAAAGCGGGCACGGAAAACCGTGGCCAGGGCGAATTCATTGAAAAGGTACTTCCCCTTCATACCGGCATCAATATCACGGACTTGTAACGATAAGGTTTCTTCCAGGCGAAGGCAGCTCCCCAAAATAGGCTTCCAGTTGTTTGAGCCTCAGCTTATCCGGGCAGCAATCAAAATAATCCCTGATTCGCCGGACCGCCCTTGAATAGGCGGCAATGGAACGCTCATGATAAGCCTTTATAGACATCTTTACGGTGGCCAATTTTGACTATCAGAATAATAAGGACTTCCTCTTGTATTTCGTAAATTATTCGATAATCCCCGACCCGCATTTTATGAAAAGGATTGTTCCCCTTCATTTTCGTCGTATCAGGATTTGGCGAATTTTGAGCCAGGGTATCAATTTTGTCAGCTATCCTTTTTGGATCGGCTTTAGGTATCTTCTGGAGCGCTTTTGCGGCAGACCTTTTAACCTGAATGCGGTAACTCACAGTTCAAGTTCCTTTTTCAACTCTTCCCAGGGGATCGGGTCACCGGGTTCTTTTTTGGCTTTCCACGCATCCTCAATGTCTATCTGGTCTTCAATATCTTGCAGGAGTTTCAGTTCATTCAATGAAACAAGGGCCGCAACCGGTTCGCCCCTTCGGGTCAAGACAAAAGACTCGTTTCCGAAAGCAACCCTGTTGATGAGGTTTGATAATTTTTTTCTGGCATCCGCTGTTGTGATTTTGTTAAGCATAATGTGCACCTCAAATGTATAAAACGTTTATTTTGTACATATTGTAAATTTTAATACGTAAAATGTCAAACAGAAAATAACGCAACAAGAGTTACCTGACATCTGGCTTGCAACTCAAAAAATACCTGTGGATCTACGAAGGATTGATATCCCTAAAGCGCTTGAAATTGCTTCTCAGTTCAATATTTATGCATATGATGCCTATTTTTTAACATGCGCTCTTTCCTTACATAGCCCCTTGCTTACCCTTGATCGCCGAATGATTGAAGTGGCAAATAATTTAGGTATACAGGCCATGGAGGTATCGGAATGAAAGTTTTTACATACTCAGAAGCCCGGCAAAAGCTTTCCACTGTATTGGATTTGGCACGATCTGAAGAAGTGGTGATAAAACGTCGGGGGGGCGAAGTGTTTACAGTGCTGTTTAAACAAGCGGAACAATCTTCTCCATTTGATGTGCCTGGAATAAAAACCAGTGCCACGACAAAGGACATTCTTGATGCAATTCAGGATTCGCGCTCAAGGAATACTGAATCAAACGATAAGCCAACAAAAGGTTGCAGCCCGTCCCGGGGGCGATAGCGGTTTTTTCAAAGCCCTTGGTTTTTAAAAAAACCTGGCTTTTACAACGTGCTCGACAATTTGCCCCGGGCGGCTGAGCTCCCCGTTCATCATTACCCAATCTGCAACAAGGAGCCCCCCGGCCTCAGGGTAAATTTGTTCTACCCCCAAAGCCTATAACCATAGGTCTTTTGTCATATTGCAGGACGGCACGGTGGCCGCCCCTACGACGCGTGGAGACCTTGACCGGTTCGTAGGGCAGGCCACCGTGCCTGCCTTAAAAAAGGCAGAACAAATTTACCGTGCCCCCGGCCTTGGTTGATGCTTTGCATAAATTCTCCGAATGCATGCATCCATAAAAAACCTGAAGCCGGCGGCATTGATCATCGTTGGCGCAGCAAATTTTATGTTTGTATTTTTTTAAAAAATCCTTTATTTCATAATGTATAACAAGAACTTCATGTCCATCAGTATATTCATTCGGACCATTAAGAGGGAAAATGAAAAAATTATTCTTGATTTTCACTGTCATCGGGTTTTTCGGATGCGCAATCCTGCTTTTTTCGCCATCAGCGCTTTATGCTGGAGGTCAGACCCATACCTGCGACACCCGCTATCCCATCATTCTTGCCCACGGCACGGGCGGCGCTGACCGGATTCTCGGCATTGTGGATTACTGGTGGGGCATTCCCGAGGCCCTTGAAAACCAAGGGGCTGAGGTTTATGTCACCCGGGTCGACGGCCTGGGCGGCACCGCTGAGAAAGCGGCCCAGTTTAAAGAAGAAGTTCAGTATATCCAGAGCTTTTCTTCATCTCAAAAGTTCAATATTATTGCCCATTCCCACGGAGCCCTGTACGCCCGGTATGCCATCTCCAATCTTGGACTGGCTGACGATGTTGTCAGCCTGACAAGCATTGCCGGCCCGCATCAGGGCATGGTACTGGCGGACCTGATTGTGGAAAATTATCCAGCCCCTTTGAAATCCCTGACCACCGAGAGCCTGAATTTTATCTATGCCTATTTTTTCGGCGACATTGCGCCGGACAGTTGTGCCAATGTGGTGGATGTCACCACCCAATACATGCAGACGGTTTTCAACAAGCACACAGAAAATGTATCCGGCGTTATCTACCAGAGCTGGGCCGCCAGAGTCAAAACCGGCTGCCCTACCCTTGTTCTGAATCCGGTGTGGCGGCTGCTGTCGGAAAAAGAAGGCCCCAATGACGGCCTGGTGGGCGTTGAAAGCGCAAAACTGGGAGATTACCGCGGCGAAGAAGCCGCGGCCTGGTGGAGCCCGGGGTGTGACCACCTTAACATTATCGGCCATCTGTTCGGTATCACGCCGGGATTTTATGCAGCGGATTTTTATGTTGATATTGTGGCGGATTTGAAACGCCAGGAGCTTTAAACCGCAACCCAATGTCGTTAACTTAAGAGATTTCAATGTAGGGGAGGGGTTTACCCCCTCCCGTGAAAAAGGCGACCCATGCCGGGAGGGGATAAACCCCTCCCCTACGCATATGG
>JAABSH010000010.1 GCA_011390465.1 Desulfobacteraceae bacterium | reverse complement strand
AATACCAGGAATATCCCAGCAACTTCCGCGCCACCCAGAGCCTGAAACAGTATCTGCAGGACCAGAAAGTGCTGGGCATTGACTCTCTGGACACCCGGGCCCTGACCCGGCACATCCGCACCGCCGGGGCCATGCGGGCGGTGATCTCCACCCAGACCCTGGATCCGGACGCGCTGGTGGAACGCGCAAACCAGGCCCCGAAAATGCAAGGCCGGGATCTGGTGGTTTCTGTTGCAACAGACCAGCCTTATTTCTGGGAAAACGACCGGCCGGTTTTTGCGGACGGATCACTTCAGCTGGACCAGAGGCTCTGGCGCCACAAAGGCACCCGACCGTCTGTGGTGGCCTTTGATTTTGGCATAAAATTTAATATTTTGCGGTGTCTTGCGCGAGCCGGATGCGAGGTGCTGGTGGTGCCGGCCACAACATCTGCTGCAACCGTCCGGAAATTAAACCCGGACGGCATTTTTTTGTCCAACGGACCGGGAGACCCGGAGCCCGTGGCGTATGCAGTACAAACCATCAAACAACTGCTGGGATATAAGCCCCTGTTCGGCATCTGCCTGGGGATCCAGCTGCTGGGCCTTGCCCTGGGCGGCCGGACGTACAAGCTCAAATTCGGCCATCACGGCGCCAACCAGCCGGTGCAGAACCTGAAAACCCGCCGGGTGGAAGTGACCTCCCAGAACCACGGATTTGCCGTGGATCTGGACAGCCTGGACCCGGCGGCCGTGGAAGTGACCCACATGAACTTAAACGACAATACCGTGGAAGGGTTCCGTCATCGCAACTATCCGCTGTTTGCGGTGCAGTATCATCCCGAAGCCGCGCCCGGCCCCCATGACGCGGATTATCTGTTCTCCGAATTTGTAAAAATGATGGCTACACCGTAGAGAAGAATTTTTATAAAATTTAAACCGCTCTCTACGGGCAGAGCATCTAAAAAACCATTGTTTCGCGCAGAGCCGCAGAGCCCGCAGAGAAAAAATCTCAGCGCCTCACGTCTCTGCGGGATTAAAATCGTATCAATTGCCATTAATGATAAATTCAGGCAGCGGCCAAAAAGCTGTCAAGGACTATAGAGCTTAGAACCTATGCCCAAACGCACAGACATAAAAAAGATCCTCATTATCGGGGCCGGCCCCATTATTATCAGCCAGGCCTGTGAATTCGACTATTCCGGCACTCAGGCCTGCAAGGCCCTGCGGGAGGAAGGATATGAAGTGGTGCTGGTCAACAGCAATCCGGCCACCATCATGACCGATCCGGAAATGGCGGATTACACCTATATCGAGCCGGTGACGCCAAAAACCGTTGAAATGATCATCGAAAAAGAGCGGCCGGACGCGCTGCTGCCGACCCTGGGAGGGCAGACCGGACTGAATACTGCCAAAGCCCTGGCGGAAAACGGGGTGCTGGAAAAATACAATGTGGAAATGATCGGCGCCGATCTGGCCGCCATCAATAAGGCGGAAGACCGGGACCTGTTTTGCCAGGCCATGCGCCGGATCGGGCTGCGGATTCCCAGAAGCGGGATCGCCAACGATATGGATGCGGCCCGGAAAATCGCCGCAGACATCGGGTTTCCCATTATTGTGCGGCCCAGCTTTACCCTGGGCGGCACCGGCGGCGGGGTGGCTTACAATCCGGAAGAACTGGAGATACTGGCGGCCTCGGGCCTGGATGCCAGCATGACCACCCAGGTGATGCTCGAAGAATCCGTGCTTGGATGGAAAGAGTATGAGCTGGAAGTCATGCGGGACAAAAACGACAATGTGGTGATCATCTGTTCTATTGAAAATATTGATCCCATGGGCGTTCATACCGGAGACAGCCTGACCGTTGCCCCGGCCCAGACACTCACCGACCGGGAATATCAGGTGATGCGGGATGCGGCCATCGCCATTTTGCGGGAAATCGGGGTGGAAACCGGCGGTTCCAATGTGCAGTTTGCGGTGAATCCGGCGGACGGAGAACTGATCGTCGTGGAGATGAACCCCCGGGTGTCCCGGAGTTCGGCCCTGGCATCCAAGGCCACGGGGTTCCCCATTGCCAAAATTGCGGCAAAGCTGGCGGTGGGATACACCCTGGACGAGCTTCCCAACGACATCACCGGCGAAACCGTGGCGTCCTTTGAGCCGGCCCTGGATTACTGCGTGGTGAAAATTCCCCGCTGGACCTTTGAAAAATTTCCCGAAGCCGAAGATGTGCTGACCACCTCCATGCGGTCCGTGGGAGAAACCATGGCCATCGGCCGGACCTTTAAGGAAGCCATGCAAAAAGGGCTGCGGTCGCTCGAGATCGGCCGGTCCGGATTCGGCGCGGACGGAAAAACCTGCCGGGAGACCGCGGACGGACCGCCCTCTGCCGATGAAATTGAAAAGTTTTTGTCCCGGCCCAATTCCAACCGGATATTTTATATCCGCGATGCCTTTCTGGCCGGCATTTCCGTGGACGCTATTTACGAACTGACCGCCATTGATCCCTGGTTTCTGCATCAATTTAAACAGATCATGGACATGGAACAGGTCCTTGCGGCCTCCGGCGCAGACATTACGCCTGCGCAGCTGAAACAGGCCAAGGAATACGGGTTTTCAGATGTTCAGCTGGGATTTCTGACCGGCTTGGGAGAGGCTGCTGTTCGCGCCATGCGAAAAGCGCATCATCTTCTGCCGGTGTATAAACTGGTGGATACCTGTGCGGCGGAATTTGAGGCCGCCACTCCGTATTATTATTCCACCTATGAGGCGGAAAACGAAGCCCGGTTAACAGATGGTAAAAAAATCATGATCCTGGGCGGCGGCCCCAACCGTATCGGCCAGGGCATTGAATTTGACTATTGCTGCGTGCACGCGGCTTTTGCGTTAAAGGAGATGGGCATTGAAAGTATTATGGTGAACAGCAACCCGGAGACCGTGAGCACGGATTATGATACCTCGGACAAACTCTATTTTGAGCCTTTGACCCATGAAGACGTGCTGCATATTGTGGAAATGGAAAAACCGGACGGCGTGATTGTGCAGTTCGGCGGTCAGACCCCCCTCAATCTGGCCCTGCCGCTCATGGATGCCGGGGTTCCCATTATCGGCACCAGCCCGGCCAGCATTGCCCGGGCAGAAGACCGGAAGCAGTTTCAGGTTATGCTCAACAAACTGGGGCTGGTGCAGCCTGCCAACGGCACGGCACAAACCATTGCAGAAGCAGCAAGGGTGGCCGACGAAATCGGCTTTCCCGTAATTGTGCGACCGTCGTACGTGCTGGGCGGCCGGGCCATGAAAATTGTGTACGACAGAAACGATCTGGAAAATTTCACCCGTTTGGCCCTGGCAGCCTCTCCGGACCACCCGGTGCTCATTGACAAATTTCTGGAAGATGCCGTGGAAGTGGATGTGGACGCCATCTCCGACGGAACCACAACCGTCATCGGCGGCATTATGGAACATATTGAGGCCGCAGGCGTGCATTCCGGAGATTCCGCGTGCGTGCTGCCGCCTTACAGTTTGAAATCATCAGACATTGAAGAGATTTCCGCAGCCACCAAAGCCATGGCCCTGGAGCTGAACGTGGTGGGCCTTATGAATGTTCAGTATGCCATCAAAGACGGCCGGCTCTATGTGCTGGAAGTAAACCCCCGGGCCTCGCGGACCGTGCCATTTGTGAGCAAGGCCACGGGCGTGCCCCTGGCAAAGCTTGCCACCAGGATCATGGCCGGCAAGAGCCTGGCGGAACTCGGATTTACAGAAGAAGTGCATCCCACTCATGTTTCCGTGAAAGAAGCCGTGCTGCCCTTTAACCGGTTTCCGGATGTGGATATCCTGCTGGGGCCGGAGATGAAGTCCACGGGCGAGGTCATGGGCATTGATGTGGATTTCGGCCGGGCCTACGCCAAATCCCAGATTGGGGCCGGACAAAATCTGCCCACCCAGGGGGCGGTCTTTATCAGTGTTCAGGAGCAGGATAAACCCGCGGCCCTTGAAGTGGCACGTCAGTTTGCAGACATGGGATTTGTCATTGTCGCCACCCGGGGCACGTCGGATTACTTCTGTGCCGGCGGCGTTCAAAATCGGCTGGTCAACAAGGTGTCCGCGGGCCGGCCCCATGTGGTGGATGCCATCATGAACCGGGAGATTCAGTTTGTGATCAATACCGGCACCGGCGATAAGATCCGGCGGGACGGGTACATGATCCGGCGGGCGGCCTTGAAATTCAATATTCCCTATGCCACAACCATTGCCGGGGCCAAAGCCATGTGCACGGGTATCAGCGCCATAAAGCAAAAAGCCCTTACCGTGGAACCGATTCAGGCGTATCATCGGGCCGCATCGTAAAAAAATGTGCAGTGACTAAAGCGCCTGAAGGTATGGACTGCGCGAAACGCGCAGTCATTTTTACCCTAAAAATTGAAAATGCCAAAGGCATTAACCGCAACTTTAGCTCACTTCAAACTTTAGTTCACTTTTAACTTTTCCGGTTTTATCCGGATTGGAAATGACGTGTTAAAAACAGAAAATCCAATGACCTGTCAAAATACATTCAATGACCGGCCCAGAGAAGCCTGCGGCGTGTTTGGCATCCACAATCACCCGGAGGCGGCCCGTCTGACCTATTTCGGCCTCTATGCCCTCCAGCACCGGGGCCAGGAAAGCGCGGGCATTGCCGTGGTCCGGGACCGGCGGATCGCGTTTCACAAGGGCATGGGCCTGGTGGCGGATGTGTTTTCTGATGACCGGCTGGAACTCTTAAAAGGCGAGTGCAGTGCCATCGGGCATGTGCGCTACTCCACCACCGGCGATTCCGTTGTGGCCAATGCCCAGCCCTTTGTGATTCATTACAGCGGCAAATCCTACGGCGTGGCCCACAACGGCAATCTGGTGAACGCCCATATTCTGAAAAAAGAACTGGAAGAATCCGGATCTATTTTCCAGACCACCACGGACAGTGAAATATTTTTGCACCTGTTTGTCAAAAATCTGAAAAACGGTCTGGAATCGGCCCTGGTGAATGCGGTGACGCGCATCGAGGGAGCGTATTCCTTTGTGCTGCTCACCAGCCGGGGGGAAGTGGTCGGCATCAAAGACCCCCACGGATTCCGGCCCCTGTGTCTGGGCCGCTGCCTGGCCAATGACCGTTACGTGCTGGCGTCTGAGTCCTGTGCCCTGGATTTGGTGCAGGCAGAATTCATCAGGGAGCTGGAGCCCGGCGAGATTGTGATTATCAGTGACGACGGGGTGAAAAGTATTTTTCCCCAAAAATCTGTTTGTCCATCCGCCTGTATTTTTGAACTGATCTATTTTGCCCGGCCGGATTCGCGGATTTTCGGCAAAAATGTGTATCTCACCCGCAAAGCCCACGGCCGCCAGCTGGCGAAAGAAGCGCCGGTGGATGCGGATCTGGTCATGCCGTTTCCGGATTCCGGAAATTACGCGGCCATCGGCTATGCCGCGGAATCCGGGATTCCCTTTGATCTGGGCATGATCCGGAACCATTATGTGGGCCGGACGTTTATTCAGCCCACCCAGAGCATGCGGGATTTTTCCGTGCGCATGAAGCTGAATCCGGTCAAAGAACTGCTCAAGGGAAAAGACATTATCATCATCGAAGATTCCATTATCCGGGGAACCACGGCCAAAACCCGGGTCAAGGCCCTGCGGGAACTGGGGGTCAAAAAAGTCCACATGCGAATCTCCTGCCCGCCTCACCGGTTTCCGTGCCATTACGGGATTGATTTTTCCACCAAAGGAGAGCTGATTGCCGCCACAAAGTCTGTGGATGCGCTGCGAGATCATCTTGGACTGGATTCCCTGTATTATCTGAGCCTGGAAGGGATGCTCGCCGCCACCGGAGTGGCCCAGCCGGAAAATAATTTTTGTAAGGCTTGCTTTGATGGTTGTTATCCGGTAGGATTTGATGATATTGTCTCTAAGACATGCTTGGAATAGATTGTGGAAAATTTTTCAGGCATTGGGTTTTTTCCTGATGAGGAGGGGCATCAATGATCGAGTCGAAATATTTAAAGGATAACGTCCAAAATATCCAAAGACTTATGGCAATCCCCGGGCTGAAGGAATTTGAGACCCGGAACCTGGCAAAGCTGTTGCGGCTCAGTAAAATCAGGGAATATGATGCCGGGGAAAGGATCATCAAAGAAGGGGATAATGATCCCTGGCTCTATTTTCTTTTGTCCGGCCGGCTGATTATCAGAAAAAACGGAATTGATATCGGCCGCATTGACCAGGTTGGGGAAATTTTTGGTGAAATGCGGGTGATCGACAGCCTTACCCGGTCTGCGTCCGTGTATGCGGACGGCAAAACCCTTTGCCTGGGAGTGGACACCTCGGCCAAAGGCCGCCTCAGCACCGTGAGTACCGAGGAACGGGACGAGCGCCTGGATTTTCTGCTGTTGCTCTACCGGATATTTTCCGAATACATGTCCATCCGGCTCCGGGCTGTGAATGACGAACTGATCAAGACCAAAGTGGAGCTTCAGGTGCTGGTGGAAAACAAAAAAGAAGCCGCAAAAGGGTAGTCCCGGCTATCTGTTTATTTTATCCCTTTATTCATTTATCTGTTTTATTTAATTGCATATTCCGTTGTTATGAGCAAAACCGTCGCGTTTTCAAAACACTCCGTTAATGTCTTTTTTCATATCCTGACCCGCTGCAACCTCCGCTGTTCTCACTGCTATATCAATCCGGACCAGCACGGCAGGGAAACCCTTTCGTTTGATACGGTTTCCGCGTGGCTCAATCTGTTCGTCAGCAAAACCAGAGATGCCAACCTGATTCTTTTGGGGGGAGAACCCACCCTGCATCCGGATCTCGCGCGGATTATCAAAACCGCCCGGGCAATGGGGTACGGCTCCATCACAGTGGATACCAACGGGTATCTGTTCCATGATATTTTAACTAAAATTGCGCCAAAAGATCTGGATTTTATCAGTTTCAGCCTGGATGGGGCAACGCCTGGCACCAACGACGCCATCCGGGGAAAAGGATGCTATGAAAATTGCGTGGCCGGCATCCGGCAGGCAACGGAAAAAGGGTTTCAAACCAGCCTGATTTACACGGTCAGCAATGAAAATATTCATGAGCTGCACCAGATGCCGCCGCTGCTCGCGCAATTGGGAGTGGACCGGTTTTTTATTCAGGTGATCGGCATCCGGGGAAACTCCCGGGAAAAAGTCGCCGGCATTGTGGAGCGCCCCTCAAAGCGCCAGCCAAAGCTCCAGCCAAAGCTCCAGGTGGACCGCAATACCTGGATGACCCTGATTCCAAAGGTGGCGGATCAGGTGGCGGATATGGGCATTACCGTAACCTATCCCAAGGTGTTTCTGGAAAATACGGAACCATTTGAATGCGCGGGAAATGTGGCGGAAAATTATTTTATTTTCCCCAACGGCCGGGTCTACCGGTGCCCCCTGTGCGAAGATTATCCCCTGCACAGCCTTGAAATTGTCAACGACCAGCTGGTTTCAAGACCCAAAATCAACGAGCAGGATCTGTTTGCCCTATCCATTCCCGAAGGGTGCGTGATCAATAAGCTGGTGCAGCCGGCCAATCTGAGCTTTCGCTCTGACGGCACGCCGGAATACCAGATCGCCTGTTGTCTTCTGAAAGAAGAGGTCTCAGCCCGTTCTTAGCAGATGTAGTCTTTTCCATGGGCACTGATTTGTATATCATGAATGGCGAGAACGGTCTCCAGATCGATCCATGAGACCGTCATCGTCATCTTCATCTCTGGGCCAGCTCTTTAAGAAGATCCCTGTCTTCACGCATGATTTCTTCCGCAACAGCCATTTGGTGTGAAAAATTTTCATTGTACGGCGTCACCCGATAACTGTTATCAGCGGATTCTGTTAAATAAAGCATTTCTCCTTCGCTGATATTCAGCCTGTGCAGGGTCTCTTTTGACAGCATATAAATTTTAAAAGCTATGCTGGTTTGGGATTGGCATAGCAGAACAGGCAGTTATGATAACAGGGGTGCTGGCTGTAAATGCCGATGTCCGTGGACACGGTGCAGCCGCAACCCTGTGTGACGCGCTGGCCCGTGTCTTTTTTCAGAGACACCTCCCCGCCGAAGATATTTTTTAGCCTTTGTCCGGAAATACAGCTGCTGGCCTTGACCCCGACCGCCTGCGGCAGGGCGGAAAGTGTTTGCTTTTCGCAGCACAACCGGAGGTCCATCTCAAGAGATGCGGCTATTTTTGCCATGCGCGCTATTACCGCGATTTTTTTATCTAAACCCGGATCAATAAACCGGAATCCATCATAGGGCACGGGCCGCCGGTTGATTTTGGCGTAATGGTCCATGAAGCTGGTGATACATTGGCCCATCCCAAAGGATGCCATTTTTTCCGCAATTTTTGGAAAATCGGTTAAGTTGTTTGCCAGACGGCCGTTCGGCCCGGTGAAAAAGCAGATCGGGTCAAACCGCCAGGAGACGGTGTCCGGCCCGAACCTTTGGCACAGGGCTGCTGCCTGTTCAAGCCGTTGCGCAAGGGGCGGGAGACGGGGTTCCAGAAACGCGATTTCCGAGTTTACGGTAAAATGAAAAAATAGATGATATCCTTTTGCCAGAAGAGTTTCACCATAATTTTCACTTAAAAACCGGGAAAAATTTTTAGACCAGAACACAATGGCATGCACATGGTCCTGGGTGGCGGGCACCATGGTTTTTTTCTGGTTATAGGGATTGATTGTTTCAAAAAAACCCGCATGAATCCGGTCCATAAACCAGTCCATATAAAATGCGGGGATATCAGTACGCCGGGACGCGGACAGGATGATCTTCATGGCAGACTGCCGGGGGCAAAGGTTATTTTTTCGGCTTCCGGTCCGTTATGGACACCACTTTGGCGCTTTGTTTTTCCTTGGCAGCTTCCGGTTCCTGGGTTTTTAACAGATTTTCATCCACAAAATCGTCATCATCGCTGTCATCGGGCGTTTCAACTTTTTCAAGCCGCATCCGCCGGCCGCCCATGGTGAATTCAGCGCCGTTGATATAGTCATTTTTGAGAATCCAGGTGACGGTCTCAAGGGGCAGTTTAAGCAGCAGCAGTTTGATGTGATACCAGTCGCGCTTGACGTCCGGGAGAATTTCTTCCACCCGTGCAAAGGAAAAAGGCTGATCTTCAAAGTATATCAGGACAATGTCATTGATGGTGGTCACGGTAAAAAGTCCTTTATGGAATTAATTTTTTCAATGGGTTGAAACTTGAAACCTTTTCTATGGTCCCGTCAATCCGTATTTTTCGGAAAAATCAGCGTCCGCAGCCAGTGCAGCAGGGTGTTGCCGCGCAAATTGTCTTTGTCCAGCCGGTCAATATCGCTGGCCAGCATGGCCGGGTCCGCAAACCATTCCGCGCGTTTGACAAAGGGAATTTCCGGGTCCAGTTGTTTGACGATCCGGGCCGGGTTGCCCGCGGCAATCACATTGTCCGGAATGGAATGAATGACCACGGAGCCGGCCCCCACAATGCTGTTTTCGCCGATGTTCACCCCTTTGCAGATGATGGCGCTGTCCCCGATCCAGGCGTTCTCGCCGATATGCACCGGCCCGGGATTTCCAATAGAGTGCACCCGGTTGTAAATATCATGCCAGTCCGTATCCGTGATGTAGGCGCTGCTGGCGATCATGCAGTTGTCGCTGATGGTGATTTCATCTGCGGAACTGATGCGCACCCCGGGGCAGATCAGGCAGTAATCACCAATGGTAATTTTTCCTTTGCCCTTTTCTTTGGCCCACACCGTAAAGCGCACCTTGTGATCAGCGGTGGTGATGATGTTGGCATGCCGGCCAATGCGGATAGGAGCGCCGAACACTTCGATATTCCAGGGATTCATGATGGTGAACCCGTCTCCCAGATGATCGAACTGGGGCTTGATGAAGTATCGGGCGTAGAGTTCCTGGAATTTCAGGTGGATTTTTTTAATATAGTACGGGCGGTGATCGCGTCTCAAGGAAATACCCTTGTTGCAGGCAAAACCGGCTTAATTGGCTAAATTTTCATTGCTGACCCGTTCGGATGTTTTCCAGAATTCATGGCTGAACAGGTTGCAGGCCGGAGATAGGTTGTACAGGGCGTCCGCGGCCATGATGACCACCCCGTTGGTCCAGGAGATTTTGTCTTCCGGCCAGATGACCATGTCCGGAAAAGTAAACCCGCACCAGAACGATCCGTCTTCAAACTTGCGTTCGCTGATCCAGTTGAAAACAATGTGCGCCAGCTTGTGGTTGCCCGTGGCGGCAAGCGCCAGCACCAGCTCCGAGGTTTCCGCAATGGTGATCCAGGGCCGGTCGGATACGCAGCGGATGCCCATGCCTTCCACGGCGAATTTTTTCCAGTGGTGGTCGATTCTTTGCCGGGCCGCCGCACCGGTGATGGCGCCGGACAGCACCGGGTAAAACCAGTCCATGGAATAACGGGATTTGGTGATGTTAAACAGATGGTACCCGTCCCGCAGGGCGTCTCCGAGTTTTGCCTTGGCAGTTTCCCAGGCCGGCCGGTCATGGCCCAGAAGACGGCCGATGGCCAGAGCGCATTTGAGGCTCATATAGATGGAACTGGAACCGGTCAGAAGCGCCATGCGATCGATTTCCATTTCCGGACTTTTGGCCCAGTAAATTTCACCGGTGGGCGCCTGGAGGCTGATGGCAAACTCCATGGCCCCGGACACGGTGTTCCACATTTTGCGAACAAACGCGAGATCCCGGGTGATGAGATAATAATGAAACACCCCCACGGCAATGTAGGTGGATACGTTGGTGTCCCGGGTTTTGTCCAGGGGCTTGCCGTCAATATAGGATGCATACCAGGCCCCGTCCTCGAGCTGGATATCCGCCAGCCATTCATAGGCCCGCCGGGCTTCATTGGTGTATCCGCCGATGCAAAGGCCCATGGCGGCTTCTATATGGTCCCAGGGATCGGTTTTGCCGCCGTCGCTCCAGGGAATTTCGCCGCTGGGTTTCTGCATTTTTGCCAGCAGCCCGGCCAGCCGATCAATATCAACCGCCGGCGTCTGTTTTTGTTGCGAGATTTCCGGTTTCATACCTTTCCCCTGAATGTGCGATTGTTTCAGTCACCTGAAACAGGTGACGGCATAAATAATTTATATTTTCAGGCGGTTTGCAGACCGCCTGAATGCATATTTTTTAATGAAAATTTAAATATATGCCAGATTTTGACAGCCGGATCAATAAAAAAGCGCTTTAACTGATCTCCGGCATCAAGGCCCATTTAATTACCCAGCCGAATGGCGGCGGCAGCTGATCCAGGCAAACAATGCCCCCTTTTTGAAATTTAAACACCGTGATATCCGGGTCGCCGGTGGTCAACAGCGCGCAGAGCCGTTCCAGAAACGGCAGGTGACTCACGATCATCAGGCCGTCAATGCCATCCAGGGTCTGAGTGAACGGTATCACCTCATCTTTGGGCGCGATTCCGTTCATTGGGGTGAGCCGGGTGGTGACAGTTAAGGTTTTTTTCAGAATTTCAGCGGTTTCTCTGGCCCGCTGTTTTCCGCTGTGACGGATTTGCGTGGGCTGAATCCCATAGGATGCCGCCACTTCGGCAATCCGGGAAACGGTTGCCTTGCCGTCCTCGGTCAAACCCGGATCCGGGTCCACGTCTTTGGACAGACTTTTGCCGTGCTGAACAAGATACAGTGCCATCATTTTTCTCCTTTTTTTTCTTCCACCTTAAACCTTCCACCTTCCACCTTCCACCTTCTACCTTCTACCTTAAACCTTCCCTATACCCGCCGCAGGGAAGGGTCAAAGGGGGTTTCAGAATATCGTTTGGATTTGCTGTCATTGTCATGGCTGGATCTCCTGTGTGGGTCGGTGTAAAACGTAAAAGTTAATATTATTTCATAAAAATTCCTTTTCTGCAATATGCGGCAAACAAAGGCTATGGTAAATTTGTTCTACCCCCAAAGCCTATAACCATAGGTCTTTTGTCATATTGCAGGACGGCACGGTGGCCGCCCCTACGACGCGTGGAGACCTTGACCGGTTCGTAGGGCAGGCCACCGTGCCTGCCTTAAAAAAGGCAGAACAAATTTACCGTGAAACAAAGGCTTTTTCGATGAAACCAGGCCGGCGGCACGCGCCGTGCCCATGGCAAAAGATGCTTGACTGAACCCTGGATGTGTCTTAGGTTTTTCTTTGTCGCTGATTCTCATAAATACCTGAATCAGAAATATTTTGATATTTTTTATACAGATAAGGAGTGAAGACTTATGGCCTATACCATCGCGCTGGCAGGCAAGGGCGGCGTCGGAAAAACCACCATTGCCGGCATGCTGATAAAATACATGGTAAAAAACGGGAAAAAGCCGATTCTGGCGGTGGATGCGGATTCCAATTATAACTTAAATGAAGTGCTGGGGGTAAATGTTCCAGATACCCTGGGAAACGCCCGGGAAGACATGAAAAAAGGGAAGGTGCCCCCGGGCATGACCAAGGATATATTTATTTCCATGCGCCTGGAAGAGGCGGTGATCGAAACCGGAGATTATGATCTCATTGTCATGGGTCAGCCCGAAGGCACGGGATGCTATTGCGCGGCCAATACGCTGCTCTTGAACTGCCTGGAGCGGCTGTCGGACAATTACCCGTATATTGTGATGGACAATGAAGCCGGCATGGAGCACATCAGCCGTCTGACCACCAGAAACGTGGATGTGCTGATCATTGTGGGGGACGCCTCCCGCCGGGGGCTTCAGGCGGCATTTCGCATCAACAAGCTGGCTTCGGAGCTGAATATCGGGGTGACCAAAAGCTGTCTTATTCTCAATCAGGTGAAGAACACCATACCCGATGAGATGAAACAGCTGATTGCGGACGAAGGCCTGGATCTGGTCGGTACGGTGCCGGAAGATGAAGAGGTCTATGAATTTGATTCCAGTGGCCGGCCCACCATTGAGCTTTCCGATGAAAATCCGGCCCAGCTGGCAGCCTATGAAATCTTTGACCGGATTCTGGACTAACCGGCGTGGCTCAGCAGAGTGCCAACGGGCTTGCTCCCTATGATCAGTTGTATATTTATTATTTAGAGGGGCATCTGCGGGAAAAAAATTCAGCTTTTGGCAGCTGCTTTATCGGCAACTGGGAAGAAGGGGAAACTTCGTTTCTGTTTTTTTCCGCGCCGGCAGATGATGCTGTTGACCAGCTTCTGGGGCAAGAGCCTCACCTGATCCTGGCGGACCGGTTTGTCATGCCCTATGACGAGTGGCACGGCGATCCGGTGGAACCCTTTGCGGCCGGCCGGTTTCTCATTATGCCGCCGTGGCGTCAGGTGGCGGGGGAACCCGGAGATATTCCCGTGATGCTGCATCCGGGGGTGGTTTTTGGGGCAGGCACCCATCCCACCACCCGGGATTGTCTTGAAGCCATTGAAGGATTGTGCAATACTGAATCGATTGATTCGTGTCTGGATCTGGGCACCGGTACGGGACTGCTGGTCATTGCGGCTGCCTGTTGCGGCTGCCGGCGGAATCTTGCGGTGGATCTGAATTTTCTGGCGGCAAAAACCGCCCATGGCAATGTGCGGCTCAATAATCTGGAAGACAGGATTTCAGTGGTGTGCGGCAGCGCGTATGACTTTCTGGATCAGCCCGCTGATCTCTTGATTGCCAATATTCATTATGATGTGATGCAGGATCTGGTGGCCCGGCCGGCGTTTTTTGATAAAAAATGGTTCATTTTGTCCGGGCTATTGCGAAGCGAGGCTGTTAAAGTGGAGGCAGCACTTTCCCGTCAGCCGGTTTCCATTATAAAAAAATGGGTGCAGAACGGGATCTGGCATACGTTTCTGGGCCGGATAGGGTAATTGTTCAGGAAAAAAGGAGCCCCATGAAAATAAAATGCTGGGGATCAAGAGGGTCTATTGCGGTATCCGGGCCGGATTACCTGAAATACGGGGGCGATACCACCTGCATTGAAATCCGGGCCAAAAGCGGAGAGCTGATTATCGTGGATGCCGGCACCGGCATCCGGCGGCTCGGCAACCAGGTGGTCCAGAATAGTCAACCGGACAATCACAGGCTCTATCATTTTATTTTGACCCACTCCCACTGGGATCATCTGATCGGATTTCCTTTTTTTAAGCCGCTTTATCTGAGGGGCTCCCGGATTCAGATTTATCGGTGCCCGTTTCCCGGCCGGTTTATTGAGGAGATCGTCAACAAGATCATGGGGCCGCCCCATTTTCCGGTTCGGTATTCCGATCTCAAGGCGAAAATTACGTATCAGGACGCCTGCCCCGGCGAGTTTTGCATCGGGTCGGTGCGGATCGTCCCCATTTCCCTGAGTCATCCCAATGGCGGGTGCGGGTATAAATTTATCGAAGACGGCAAAACCTTTGTTTTTTTAACGGATAATGAACTGGGACATACCCATGTGAACGGCCATCAGCCGGCCGACTACGCAGCCTTTTGCAAAGGCGCGGATCTGTTGTTTCATGATGCCGAATACACGCCGGAAGAATATAAAAAAAGCATTGAATGGGGCCATTCCACCTACACAGACGCGCTGGACCTGGCCCTTGACGCGGGGGTGAAGCAATTCGGGCTGTTTCATTTAAACAGCGAGCGCACGGATGCGGCCATGGACCGGATAGTGGATCACTGCCGGGACATTATCCGCCAGCATGGGGCGGATATGGCATGTTTTGGCGTGGCCACGGACATGGTGTTTGATGTTTCTTAGACAGGTCAGGATTGTAAAAAATCATGGATGATTTGATCCAAAAAACCGCGGAACACCTTGCCGCGGCAAAGCATGTGGTGGCGCTTACCGGCGCGGGAATTTCCGTGGAGAGCGGCATTCCGCCGTTCCGGGGCAAAGGCGGGTTGTGGGAGAAATTTGATCCCATGGAAGTGGGCCATATTGACGCTTTTATGCGGGATCCGGAAAAAGTGTGGCGGCTTCTCATCAGTGAAATGCGGGGTGTATTGGAAAAAGCCCGCCCCAATCCCGGCCATCTGGGCCTGGCCCGGCTGGAAGCACTGGGAAAACTGAAAACCGTGATCACCCAGAATATTGACGGCCTGCATCAGCTGGCCGGAAACCGGGATGTGGTTGAATTTCACGGTAATTTTGCCTGGTTGCGGTGCCTGGACTGCGGCAGCCGGGAACAGACCGTGGCCGTGGATTTATCCCGGATGCCGCCCCGCTGCGCCTGCGGCGGTATTTACCGCCCGGAATGCGTGTTTTTTGGGGAAGGAATTCCGCCCATGGATCTGGACCGGTCCCAGATTGCCGCTTCTTCCTGCGATCTTATGCTGGTGGTGGGATGCTCCGCCGTGGTGCAGCCGGCCGCGTTTATGCCGGTGATTGCCAGACAATCCGGTGCCACGATTATTGAAATCAACCCCGAGCCCACCCTGCTCACCGGCACCACCAGCATCCTCCGGGTGCCGGAAAAAGCCGGAAAAGCCATGAAGGCCATTGTGGCGGCGGTGGAGCATCTGGTGCTGTAATCCTTATTAAAGACAATCAATATTAAAGACAATCAATCAAAGAGAGATAATGACACAGGAAAATTCCGGCTGGGTGATTTCCGTAACGGTTTCCCCTCCGTCGCTGGATGACAATACTGCGGATGCGGACCGGCTGATCAATAAACTGAAATCCATTTTAAAAACCGATACCGTGGATGTGGATCTGCCCCTTTTAAAAACCCTTCCGCTGCAGATCAGAAAATGGGGATACGCGGCCCGGTGCGTCTGTTTTAAGGACCGGGGCCGGTGGAAACTGGTGGGCATGAAAGGTCCCCGTGATGTTGATGATTCAGGGGTGTGCGCGGGCATTGCCGCGGATCTGGGCACCACCCGGGTGGTGCTTCGGCTTGTCAATCTGGAAACCGGTGAGACAATCGGCGAAACCGCCTTTGACAATCCCCAGATTGAAATCGGCCCGGATATTCTGGAACGTATTCATTTCGCGGACAACGCCGCCGGCCTTGAAAACGTTCACCAGCTTATCATCGACGGATTCAATCATCACATAGACACGCTCTGCAAGGCATCCGGCGTGGATGTTTCGGATGTGTTCCTCCTGGCGGTTTCCGGCAACACCTCCATGGCCCACTTGTTTCTGGGGCTTCCTCCCGGCCATATTATCCGGGAACCCTATATTCCAGTGGTCAACACACCGAATACCCTGGCGGCAAAAGAACTCGGCATCCGGTTGAACGACACGGCCCGGGTATTTGTTTTTCCCAATGTGGGGTCTTATTTCGGCGGGGACTTGATTTCAGGGATTGTTTATTCCGGCATTCACCAACAGGATGACATTGCCATTCTCGTGGATGTGGGCACCAACGCGGAGGTGGTGCTGGGCAACAAAGACTGGCTGGTGGCCTGCGCGGGCGCGGCGGGTCCGGCTCTCGAAGGCGGGGTGTCCAAAATCGGCATGAACGCCAAGCCCGGCGTGATCGACCGGATTCAAATTGATCCGGCAAGCGGCGCGGTTGATCTCCACACCATTGACGGGCTGCCGCCCAAGGGCATTTGCGGCTCCGGCATGATCGACATGATGGCCCAGCTGTTTGCGGCAGGATTGGTGGATATCCGGGGAAAGTTTGTGGAAGCCGCGTGCGGGGATCGGCTGCGGGAATCCGACGGCATCCGCCGGATCGTCCTGGCAACGGCGGAAGAATCCGCCACCGGCGAAGAACTTTCCATCAGCCAGGTGGATATCGACAGCCTGATCCGGTCCAAGGCCGCCATGTATACCATTCTGGAAACCATCTGTCGGTATGTGGGGGTGGGGTTTTCCGACCTTTCCACCTTTTACATTGCCGGCACGTTCGGATCCTTTATCAACCCCCGGTCCGCCATCACCATCGGCATGATTCCGGATCTGCCCGACGGCACGTACCAGTCTCTGGGCAACAGCTCCCTGGGGGGCGCTGCCATGGTGCTGTCATCGCCCAACGCCCTGGATGAGGCCATTGAAATTCGCGACCGGATCACTTATCTGGAGCTGAATGTGAATCAGGAATTCATGAATCGATTTTCCGCGGCCAAATTCCTGCCCCACACCGATCCGGCAAGGTTTCCGTCAGTGCAGGTAAAAACCACATAATGCAGGAGAAAATGCAATGAAATATATAATTCATCCCATTGTCATGGGAACAAAAGTGTTTGACAAAGGCATGATGACCTATCAGAGCGGATACGGCACCCCGTATACCATTCCCATCTACTGCTGGTACATTGAAGGGGGCGATAAAAAAATTCTGGTGGATACCGGTGAGATGCGCCCCATCCAGTCCGAGGACCGGGAGGCGGCCATTGGCGGGAAAATTTACACCTTTGAACAGGGGCTGGCAAAATGGGATCTGACCCCGGAATCCATTGACATGGTGCTTCACACCCATCTGCACAATGATCATTGCGAAAATGATTATAAATGCGAAAATGCCGTCTTCTACGTTCATGAACGGGAAATGGCCCGGATTCATGATCCCCATCCCCTGGATTTCCGGTATGTGGAAGATTTTATCGAAGATGTGGAAGAAAACGGCCAGATTGAAATGCTGGCCGGAGACCGGGAAATTCTGCCCGGTATTTCCATGATCCACACCCCGGCTCACACCGACGGCGGCATGAGCGTCATGATTGATACCGCCCAGGGTAAGGCAGTGATTACGGGGTTTTGCGTTATCGATGAAAATATGAATCCGCCCAAAGAAATCCGGGCCATGGAAATGGACGTGATTCCGCCGGGCACCCATGTGAACGCCTATGATGCCTATGATATCCTGGTGAAGGTGAAATCTTCCGCAGATATTGTGATTCCCCTGCATGAACCGAAATTTGCATCAATCGACAGCATTGGCTGAGATTCTCAGGCATGCAAATCCCTGGCGGCAAATTCCAGGTCCAGGTCCTGCAACTTTTCTTTTTTAGGTTTTCCGGTCCCCCAGTCCCAGCCGCTGACAGCGTAGAATTCCTTGAGCATCATGTCCATGTCCGGTTCGATGCCGGCGGTGCCGCCTTCTGCCAGCGCTTTTCGGGCAATATCCGGAATGTGGTCGTCTTTTCGGGTGACCCCCAGTTTGTTGTTGATGGCCCGTTTTAAGTTCAGCGACCGTTCGCCGAAGGTCAGCAGGTCCATGGCTTTAAATTCCCGTCCCGTCACATCATAGAGCGCCTGCGCGATCAGGTCGGCGGGAAGCGGTGAGAACTGGCACAATGTCAAGCTGTTATAAATTTCACAAAAATGGAGTATTTTGGCGGTCATCGCCCCTTTCTGTTCGGGATTGTTCTTGTCGGAAAATGTGATGCCCAAAGAAAGCCCCACTTCATTTCCCGGTGCATCCAGGCTGTAAAACGCGCCTTTCAGGTGACAGGCGCCCCGGGGACCCACCGCATAGGCCAGGGCAGCTCCCTGGTAGGCCCGGGGATCATGCATGGGAAATTCCAGACCTTTGACATGGGCCGCTTCTTCCGGGTCCACCCCGAGTTCTTCGGCCATCTGTTTTACGCCTTTGGCGAGCAGCTTGCCGATCCCTTCCTGATCAATCATCATGTTAACGAGTTTTAAAATGGTATCCGCGTCTCCCCAGCGAATTTCCATGCCTGCTTTCTTTTTGGTAAGGATGTTTTTTTCATATAAATGCATGGCAAAGGCGATGGAAACGCCGGCGGAGATGGTGTCCATGCCGTGGGCGTTGCACAGATGGTTGGCCATGACAATGGCGTCAAGATCAAAATTCATGCACAGCGGTCCGAACGCGCCCACGGTTTCATACTCCGGTCCGTCCACCTGCTTGATGGTCGTTGCCGCATCGGGTGCAAAATCCTTGATAATCCTTCCGCATCCGATAGGACATCCGCTGCATGCATAATTGCCCATGCGGTAGCGATCGCGAAATGCGGGCCCGTGGATTTTGGTTGCCGGAAACACGCTTTTGGTAAAATATTTGGCCGGCGCGTCGCCCAGGCGCATGGCCAGATCCATATAAAAATTGGTGCCGTAAAGTTTGTATGCCTGGGTATAGGCATTGCTTTTAATGGTGTCCCGGGCCTGGCTGATCATCTTTGTCAGGCTGGCAGGATAGGCAATCTTTGTTTTTTGTCTGCCGGAGACCACCAGGGCCTTGAGGTTTTTAGACCCCATCAATGCTCCCATACCGCATC
This sequence comes from Desulfobacteraceae bacterium, assembly GCA_011390465.1. Lineage (GTDB taxonomy): Bacteria > Desulfobacterota > Desulfobacteria > Desulfobacterales > Desulfosalsimonadaceae > SURF-3. The sequence goes on along the minus strand of JAABSH010000010.1, from coordinate 71,962 downwards.
GCCCGGCGGCCCGGCCTTCATCGTTCATGATATTTGAAAAATTAATCCGGTTTTCTCCGGCCTTTCCGATACAGGCAACCGATACTCTTTCTCCGATTTCCTGCTTAATCTTTTCCTGGGTCGCATAAATATCATCATGCCCCCACAGGTGCGTCGCATCCCTGATTTCCATATTGCCTTCGCTGACATATATATAGACCGGATTTTTGGCTTTTCCGGTAATCAGAATCCCGTCATAGCCAGTGCCTTTGAGACGAACGGGGAATTTCCCGCCGGTGGTGGCCTCACCCCATAACCCGGTGCCCGGAGAAATGCCGCATATGGCGGCCCGGCTGACCATGGGGATGTTGGACCCGGTGAACGGGCCGGCGGCAAACACAATGGGATTTTCCGGGGACAGGGGGTCCATGTCCAGTTTGACATAGTCATATATTAATTTTGCGGCCAGGGTGGAACCGCCGATATATTTTTTCAGATCCGCATCGCTGATGGCAATTTCTTCGGTGCTGCCGTCGGTCAGATCGATTTTCAGGAATTTTCCAAAATATCCTTTCATGGGTTACCTCCATATTTCTGATTGCATATCCAGCAGTTTACCTTCAAAAGCACGCAGGAAAATATCTTTGAACTGATCGTTGTTGAGATCGTACCATCCAAAATAAAATCCCGGATCAGTTGGCGTCTGAGCCAGCATTACATCCATGTTTTTTTCAAGATCGTCTAATTTGACGCCGGTTTCTTTAAGCGCAGTGGGCAGGTTGAGTGATTTCATAAAATCCCGGATTTTTTCAATCAGATTGGACAGGCTCTGCTCATCCGAATCCGGGTCCCGGACGCCCAGCAGGTCGCACAGTTCCAGATAACGATCCGTGACTTTGGAATACACCTGAAGTTCATAGGGGATAAACAACAGAACCATGACCCCGTGATGAATGTGAAAAAGGCCGCCAACCGTATGGCCCAGGGCATGGGAAATTCCGGAACCGGCATTGGCCAGGGGAATGCCTGCCATCATGGCTGCCTGCTGCATTTTCATCCGGGGCATAATATCGCTGCCGTCTGCATAGGCCCGGGGCAGCCATTTAAAGATCATTTCAATGGTTTTTTTGGCAATGGCCTGGTTGATTTCATCGGATTTCGGGGCCATAAATCCGTCGATGGCATGGGCCAGTGCATCGGCACCGGTGCCGGCAGTCAGTTCCGGGGGCATGCCCACGGTAAGCGACGGGTCCAGCAGGGCAAAATCCGGCACAAATTCCGGCAATGCACCGGCCACCGGAAGCTTGACACCGTCCGGAAAGGAAATCACCGCTACGCCGGAGACTTCGGAGCCGGTGCCGCTGGTGGTGGGGATGGCTGCCAGTTTGGCCTTGTTTCTCAGGTTTAACGGTACCAGGGGACTGAGTATTTCCAGTTTTACACCGGGATGTTCATACAGCAGCCAGGCCGCCTTTGCCGTGTCCATGGCCGATCCACCGCCCAGGGCAAATATGAGATCCGGTTTAAACCGCTGAATCTGGGCCGCGCAGTCCTTGACCGTATCAATGGGCGCATCGGGCTGGGCCTTTGCCCAGGTTTCAAAGGAAATGCCGTGGCGTTTTTGATACGGGCTCATGACTTTTTCGGCAAACCGGACCGCATATTCGTCGGTGACAATAAACGCGCGCTTGGTTTTGCATTCTCTTGCAATAAGGTCGACGGCATCCGGCAGGAGCTGGGGCTCGTCCAGAAAAAGGTTAAATCCGGAAAATACCCGGGGCACAAAAAACGGTTTCATCACATCTTTTAAAAATTCCGCCTGCACCATGGGTCCGCCCCATGTTTTCAGCAAATATTCGTGTGTCCAGTAGGTCATATCGTCTCCTAAATTTATTCCATAACAAAATTGATGGCCGCGCCGAACCAGGTAAACGAGTGAATCTGGCCTTCAATGCCGACCAGATGGTTCTGGAGGGCCTTCATGATTCCTTCTTCCCCTTTTTTCATGGCATTAAATGCAATGACCGGATTTGTCCAGACCATGGCCGCGTCATATTCATGCAGATTCGAGTCGGAAGAAAAGTTTCCGTCTTTAAAAATAAAGCGTTTGCCTTTTTTGTTGTCTTTGGTTTTGACCACAATCCGGCATTCATGGCCCATGAGAAATTTTTTAAAGTTCTTGTTGGTTGCAGCGGATTTTTTGAATTTTGATGCAAGGATTGTCAGCAACAGTAAAAATCTCATCACATTCTCCTTATGTAAGTGAAAGAATTGATATCAGTCTTTGCTCTCCCCATTGATGATATGCCTCAGCCGTGGCAGGAGTACAAACATCATGGTTTTTTTTACCCACTCAAGATATTGCCGGCTTCCGGGTTCTATTCCCAGAATGCTGGCATAATAGGTCCCGGCGGCCAGGTAATTGATGGCCAGGGTATTGAAACTGTTCAGAAACATGTCGATGTCATCGTCAGTTCCGCTCATCGGGACGGCATCTTTAAAGTTTTGCTTTGTTTTGGCAAAAAAATCCCTGATCCGTTCATATCCCGGAATGACGTCATGGTCTTCCGCCTGCACCAGATTAAGCGCGATGATCCTGAAAGCACCGGGATGTTTTAAGGCAAAATCGAAAAAGCGGTCTAAATAGAGGTCAAGGCCGGCTTTGGGATTCATTTTGTCAAGACCGTCAAACCATGAAATGTTTGCCTGATAATACTCGTCTGCCACATCGTCGATCACTGCTTCAAAAAGCGCTGCCTTGGAGGGGAAATAATAATTTACCAGCGGATGATCAATTTCGGCTGCTTTTCCGATCATCCGGATGCTGGCACTATGATACGGATAGCCGGCAAACACCTGTGTCGCCGCTTTAATAATTTTTTCACGGGTCGGTTGTTTATGGTGCCCCTTTTTTGGAGAAATAGAAGGTTTCTTTTTCGGGGTTTTTATTTTTGAAAGCGCTGTCATGATGGCGCATTATGCTTGCTGCGGGTTGATCTGTCAAGCAGGTTTTAACGGCCGTTAAATTTAACTTGACAGAACATTTTCAGCAGTTTAGGCTTTTTAACGATCGTTAAAAATATTGTTTGTGCCCATTATTTAACAAAAGGTGCCTTATGAAAAAATAAAATTCATGAGAAGAACGGGAATTTCTTGTCAATATAATGAAAGGAGACGTTTATAAATGGTGTGCAAATTGGTTAAATTCCCGATACAATGCAGGAAATTTTATCCACAGAGGTTTACAGGAGTAAACGAATCCGGAATCCCTAAACGCTAAGGGAGAAAATTGATAATGAGGAACGCTGAGCCTGAACAAATGGAAAAAATCGATGCAGCCGCAATCAAAGCATTGATCAAGGCGGAAGGAATTGACCTGGTGGGCATCGCGGATGCGCAAAACCTGATTCTGGCATACCCGCCGCGTCCTGCCACGGATTTGATGCCCACAGCCAAAAGTGTTATTGTGATGGCGGTGGCCCATAGTCTCGGATCAGTTTACTCTCCCGACATCATGCTCTGGACCCGGAGCAAGATGCAGACCTCCCGCCTGCTGGATGAAACAGCTGAAAAAATTGGCCGCAGGCTCGAGCAGAATGGGTTTTTATCCCTTCCCATTTCAGCGGACAAGCCCGTGGAAATTTTTAAACATGATCCGGAAACCGGGAAAAAGTTCCGCCAGACCCGCACCGCCGGTTTTTTGTCCCTTAAACATGCCGCAGTTTCCTGCGGCATGGGAGAGATCGGAAAAAACAACCTCCTGCTCACCCCGGAATTCGGGCCCCACCAGCGGTTGTGCGCCATTGTCACCGAAGCGGAACTGGCACCGGATTTACCGCAGGATTCAGGTCTGTGCAACGGATGCAGCAAATGCATAGACGCCTGCCCGTCCGGGGCTTTAACGCCGGACGGATATGATGTGGATCCGTGTTTTGTCTACTGGTCTCTGGGGTTCAAGCAGCTCCCGCCGGCCCGTTTCTGGCAATGGCCGGGATATCTGCGGATGATTCGTCAGCATATGAAAAAAAGGGATTTTCTGATAGAAACCGGACAGATTTATATTACGGACGTGGATTTCTGCATAGAGTGCATGCGCGCCTGCCCGGTGGGGGAGCGCTGGAAAACCATCCGGCCAAAAACAATGCCGTTTCAGAAAAATACGGCTACGGAATAAATAATACCCGAACGAAAATTACGGTTAATCAGAGAGGCCACCCATTATGGTAAAATTGTTTTTCAGGCTCATCTCATGCCTGCTCTGGAGTATTTTGCTGACCAACAATGTTTTTGCCGCCTCCCCCAATATCGTTTTAATCCTGGCCGATGACCTGGGGTTTATAGACACCGCACCCTATGGCAGCGAAATCCCGACCCCCACCATCAGCCGGCTGGCAGATGAAGGCCTGGTTTTCACCAACTATCATACACCTGTGTACCGACTATGGGCATTCTGATGACAGGCGTGGACAGCCACAGAAACGGTGCGCCCAACATACTCCTGGCAATGCGGCCCTTTTCAAGAGGGATTTCAAGATTGTCAAAAACAGGGGGCCTTTGGGCGACAACCAGTGGCATCTCTTTAATATCGTCATTGACCCGGGAGAAACAAAAGATCTCAAAGAAGAAATGCCGGAAAGATTCAGGGCCATGATGGACGCGTACCGCAAGTATGCTGCCGACAACAACGTGCTGCCGGTTCCCGAAGATTATGACCAGATTACACAGGTCAGGCGATTTTCCATACAAACCCAGTTAAAAGCCCAGGCGCCGTTTTACTCAGGCGGGCTCCTGATCCTGTCCGGATTCTTTATCATACGTAAATTTAAAAAAAGGAAGTAGCATGAAAACAAAAGCGGTTCTTTTGTTACTCATAGCGGCAGCTATTTTTGTCGGTTGTAAGGAAAAAATATCATATGCGCCGGATGCAGATGCCAATGGGCACACGGCGCCGACGGCAATCACTGAAAAGTTAAATGACAGCGTGCTGGACGCGCTTCCTTTTTCAGACCAGCAATCATTTATGGAGTGCCAGAAGGGCCTGATTGCCAGTGATCCGGATTTGCGTGTCAGCGATGTGGACGGAACCGTTATATGGGATCAGGCCGCCTATGGATTTGTTAAAGGCGATGCGCCTTCAAGCGTTAATCCAAGCCTCTGGCGCCAGGCGAAATTAAACAAAATTCATGGCCTGTTTAAAGTCACGGAAGGGATCTATCAGCTTCGGGGATTTTGTCTTTCCAATATGACCATTATTGAAGGCAACACCGGATGGATTATTATTGATCCTCTGACCACCATGGAAACGTCATCTAAGGCCATTGCGTTTGCACGAAAACATTTAACGGAAAAACCAATTGTTGCAATGATTTTCACCCACAGCCATATCGATCACTTTGGCGGTGTGCTGGGTGTCTTGTCGCCTGAAGAAGTAGAAAAACAAAACGTCCGTATTATTGCACCCAAAGGCTTCATGGCTGAGGCGACCAGTGAAAATGTTATTGCCGGCATCGGCATGTTAAGAAGGGCTGAGTATATGTACGGCAAGTATCTGTCAAATTCAGCGCGAGGGCATGTGGACGACGGCCTTGGCCATGCCGTTCCTTTTTTGGGGACATTCGGCATTCTGCCGCCAACAGAGGTTGTGGACAAGACGCCACAGAAAATGGTTATCGATGGCATCCGCTTTGTATTTCAATACGCGCCTGAATCTGAAGCACCGGCGGAACTGACCTTTTATCTTCCGGATGCAAAGGCTTATTGCGGGGCGGAAATTGTATCGCGTAACATGCACAATTTATATACATTACGCGGGGCAAAAGTTCGTGACGCATTAAAATGGAGCGGTTATATTGATGAGGCGATAACGCTATTCGGTGATGCGGATATATATTTTGGATGTCACCACTGGCCCATCTGGGGCAACAAACAGGTCATGGACTTTTTGAAAAAACAAAGGGATCTGTATAAATACATACATGATCAGACGGTCAGGCTTGCCAATGCCGGTTATACAGCTAGTGAAATAGCCGAACAGATCAGGCTTCCGCAATCGTTAACTACCTTTTTTTCAAACCGCGGCTATTATGGCACGCTCAAGCACAACGCAAAGGCTGTTTACCAGGCATATTTTGGCTGGTATGACGCGAACCCCGCAAACCTTGACCCTTTGCCGCCGGAAAATTCGGCTGTTCGATACATCGATTATATGGGGGGTGCGGATCAGGTCCTGGAAAAAGCCCGGGCCTCCTTTGATACCGGTGAGTACCGATGGGTTGCAGAGGTACTCAACCATCTGGTGTTCGCAGAACCGGACAATACCAGGGCAAAAACACTTCTGGCAGATACATATGACCAGCTGGGGTATCAGTCTGAAAGTGGTCCATGGCGGAATGTATACCTCAGCGCCGCTTATGAGTTGCGCCATGGGGCCCCTCAAAAAGCCATGAATATGGAAAAAAAGTTAGACCTTTTAAGGCATACGCCTTTAGCCCGTTTTTTTGACAGCATGGCTGTTGCACTGGATGGCCCTGCTGCGGAAGGCAAAAATTTTATTGTAAACATTATTTTTAAAGACATTAATGAAAGCCACGTTTTGACTCTGGAAAATTCGGTGATGCACCATAAAAAGGCGGTCCCGGACCCGGATGCCGATGCCACGCTGACACTGACCCATGCGCTTTTTCTGAAAATGGTCATCGGCAAGGCCGGTATTAAGGATACGATTTTTTCCGACGATCTTGAAACCAGCGGCAGCCGGATTGACCTGGTACGATTTTTCCTTTTGTTTGACAAACCCGAGGGTAAATTTAACATTGTAACGCCCTAATCGAAACGGATTAAAATCCTATGCATTTCGTGTTGACCACTCTCCGGCCACTCCTTCATATGGGTACCGGCGCACTGATCCTCCTGGTTTGTATCGGGTTGTTTCCGGTTATCGTCAATTCAACGGTCACCCCGGCGATGGCAGCCGAATCGCCCGCCAGTAATAAGAAGAAAGGGTTTTCGGGGACGGAAAGCTGCCGTGAATGTCATGAAAAATTCTATAAACGCTGGTCGCCGTCCCATCACGCAAAGGCCATGCAGCCGTTTTCAACGGATCTTGCAAGCGCAATGCTGACCCCCCAGCCTGAAGAAATCACGATTGGCAGGTATCGATATCGAGTGGATACAGCCGCCGGCATCATGAAGGAGAATGGGCCGGACGGAGAGAAAACCTATCCCATCGCCCATGTTCTGGGCGGTAAAAACGTCTATTATTTTCTGACCCCCATGGAGCGGGGGCGCTTGCAAACCCTGCCCGTCGCTTATGATGTGCATGAAAAAAAATGGTTCGATACGGCCAAAAGCGGGTTACGACATTTTCCGGGCTTGGAACCCGATGAACCCGTGAGTTGGAGGGACTGGCCCTATACCTTTAACACGGCCTGTTATAACTGCCATGTGAGCCAGCTGGATACGAACTATGATCTAAAAACAGACACCTACCATACCCGCTGGGCAGAACCGGGTATCAACTGCGAAACCTGCCACGGCCCCTGTGATGAACATATCCGGGTTTGCCGGCAGGCACCGGAGGGTAAGATTCTCAAAGATTTGAAAATCATCCGCAGGGGCAGGGATTTTACAGCGGACCAGAACAATGATGCCTGTGATGCCTGCCATGCCAAGGCCATACCGCTGACCGAGGGCTTCATTCCGGGCGATCAGTTCTTTGATCATTTCGATTTGGTGTGCCTGGAAAACGCCGATTATTATCCCGACGGCCGGGACCTGGGTGAGAATTACACATTTACCTCCTGGTTACTGAGCCCCTGTGCAAAGTCCGGCGAACTGAGCTGCCTGCACTGTCACACCTCCAGCGGACGCTACCGGCAGAAAAATGACCCCAACCAGTCCTGCATGCCCTGCCATAAACAACGGGTCGAAAACGCCACAACACACACTTTCCACAAAAAAGACAGCACGGGCAGCCAATGCATCCGCTGCCATATGCCCATGACATCGTTTGCCGGAATGCGGCGCAGTGATCATTCCATGATTCCGCCCACACCAGCTGCCACCATCGCTTTTGAATCCCCCAATGCCTGCAACCTGTGTCATGATGACAAAGATGCCGCATGGGCGGATGAATGGGTGAGAAAGTGGCGAAAAACAGACTACCAGGCCCCCCTGATGCATCGTGCCGAATTGATCAATGCGGCACGTAAACAAGACTGGACCCGGCTTTCCGAGATTCTCGATTACATCAAACTCAAAGACCGGGACGCGGTTTTTGTGGCATCCCTTATCCGGTTGCTGAGGCCCTGTCCCGATCCGGATGTCCTGCCGGTCCTCCTGGATGCCGCAAAAGACTCTTCTCCGCTTGTCCGCGCCAGTGCCATGGAATCTCTCGGCCGGTTTCCGTTAAAAACCACCAGGGCCGTTTTACTGTCTGCAACCGGCGATGACATCCGGCTGGTGAGAATCAAAGCCGCTGCAGCCCTTGCCGGGCACCCGGAATCTGCACAAACGGAAGAGGACGCTGATTTTATAAACAAAGCAACACAAGAGTATATATCTACAATGAAAACCCGCCCGGACCAGTGGACATCTCATTACAATCTGGGCAATTTCTACCTGGACAGCGGTGATTTTTCGTCTGCCCTGTCCGCCTATAATACGGCAATAACGATTGAGCCCCGTGCGATCATGCCCATGGTCAATGCAGCAATGGCCCATTCGCGAACCGGGAAAAACAAAAAAGCCGAAAAATTTTTAAAAATGGCCCTGGCGGTATCACCCGACAATGCGACGGCAAATTTCAACATGGGGCTTTTGAAAGCCGAACAGAAAAAGACCGGTCAGGCAGAAATGCATCTTCGCAGGGCCATCAAAGCCGATCCAAAAATGCATGAAGCGATATTCAGCCTGGGCATGCTTCTGGCCGGAGAACGCCCTGAAGAATCCGTTGACCGCCGGCCCGGTTCTGGCAGTGGCCGGGCTATCTGCGAATGATTCGCCAGCATATGAAAAAGAGGGATTTTCTGATAGAAACCGGACAGATTTATATTACAGACGTGGATTTCTGCATAGAGTGCATGCGCGCCTGCCCGGTGGGGGAGCGCTGGAAAACCATCCGGCCAAAAACAATGCCGTTTCAGAAATCCGGCGGAACGGAATAAAAACTGTATAGATACTGGGAGGAGTATATGAATAAAAAAGGTTCGGCAAAAAATGATACGCAAGACGTTTTCTCCGGGAAGAGAGCATTCCTTAAATGGTCGGCAACGATGCTTGGCAGTTTGGCGTTGCATGCGATGGGATTGCTTCCGAGCATGAAGGCATTTGCAGGTATGGGAAAAAATAAAATAACCAATCCGTCCGAATTGCCGAGGAAAAAGCTGATTTTTATTGCAATTGACGGACTCCACCCAAAGTATCTGGAACTTGATTCAGAAGGCTTTCCCGGAGGCAGTGACGGTAATTGGCTTATGCCGGGTGTTCGCAGGTTTCTGAAAAAATCCATGTGGTTTCCGGAGGCAAAAGCCTTTCTGCCGGCAGCAACCGACATGAATCATCTCAATGCGCTGGCCGGCACGAGTTCTGCCCAGAACGGCATTATCGGTGTCTGGGCGCAGCCTTCCGGGTGGAATGATGACGGTGAACCGGTAATCGCTCACTCAAACCTGTCTTTTGCAAAAGATGATAAAGGACGACAGGTGGATACCCTGTTTCATGCCTGGAAGCGCAAATGGCCAAAATCGAAAACCCTGTTAATATCCGGGAAAGAATGGGTTGGAGAGATGTTCCGGCAACCGGAATCCGACTCAGCGGTTGATTTCATTGTCACCGGCCCTGATCATCCGGACTATATCCATCCCCCGGAAAAAGAAAGTTTTGCCGATCCCAGTACCGACCCGGACAGGGAGTGTGATCCGGAGTCCGGTCGTCTGGGTTTGTTTGGAGGAAGCGGGTGGCGCCTTGGCGAGGTTTCGACACGGTTTTACACCGGGCAACGAAGTCTTCTGACATTGCAGATGGAACACTTTTCCAAGCACTTTCCCCATGATTCATGGATTGTGGATTCTACACTGAAACTGTTTCAGCGCGAAAACCCGGATATGGCCTATGTACTTCTGGCCCAGTGCGATGACGCGGGACATTGTATCGGAAATGCCTGGGACGTGTCGGAATTTACGGAAGCAGAGGTACCCTATAAACCGCCGGCGCATTGCGAAAACAAACCCGGGTATCAACTGGTCAGTAAGCGAAATAAGCTTCTCTATCGGGAAGCCTGCCTTGATGCTGTTCGCGATGTGGATGTTCAGTTCGGCCGACTTATTGAGGGTCTGGAAGAACAGGAAATTCTTGATAATGCCCAGGTTATTCTTCTCAGCGATCATTCCGCGGTGAACCATTTGTACTCTGATGATTTTACGTCGACGGATATGATGCGATTGCTTGATAACGCCGGCCTGGTGAAGGATGATAATATCTATGCATTCAGTGTAAGCAGCTACGGCGTCCTGTACTGGAGGAATAATAAAAAACAAATTGCCAGGGCCAGGCAAATCCTGCAAGCGCATAAAACCATGAACCCGCAGACCGGAAAAAAAGAATGTCCCTGGTGGGTGCTGGATCGCGAAGATATGAAAAATGGCGTTGATGGCATCTGTCTTCCCGGAGAGCTTTACCATAAGTATTATATAGAAGTGGATCGGGAACAGACCATGATATGGCCGGATCTGATTATACTTGCAAAAAATGGCTGGCAGATACCGGTTTATAACGGTCATATCCCCAATGTCGGTATCAAGGCTCCAAAGTGGACCCCGCCGTTCAGGGTTTACAATGGAGGCCATGGCTCGGTCGACACCCTGCCCATTGTGGCTGCGATTTCAGACCCTGGCCATAGAACCGGAGAAAACAAAAGAAAAATCCGTATTGCAGACCTTGGCGTGACAGCAGCATCCATGTTTGGTCTGGAATTGCAAAGCACGACAGTGGGCGTTGATCTCAGCGAGGATCTTCTCTAAGGTAAAGATAGGGCATGGTTTCGTCAGTTCTGGCGAAACGAATATGAAGGAGTGAAAACTTCATGCTTTTCTGACTGGCCTGCGGTGGGTCTAAGGCAATGCTGAAAGATTGCCAGGTAAAACTGCCTAAATTGTCCAATTGGAATTAAAGAAGAAGAGGAAGTCATGGGATTTGTAAAATTATTTGAAGCGATTATGGCCAACATGAGGGCAACTGCCGATTTTTATGATGCGGAAATGCTGATGGTGTTTTGGGAAACCAACGGATTATGATCCCTTGCAAAAACCGTTTTGTCTGCGGCAGAAAAGGTAAAAGCAGCGGCAGATATTCTGATTCCCCTGCATGAGCCGAAATTGGCTTCCATGGACACCATCGGTTGAATAGCGGCAGGTTCCGTTACAATTTTTTTGTCATAATTCTTCCGGGGTAAATGCCACCACCGCATCAATGGCGGCGGCATCGGCAAACAACATGACCAGCCGGTCAAGACCCAGGGCATTTCCTGCGGATTCTGGCATGTGGCGCAGATCCGCGAGAAATTTTTCCGGCATGGGGGTAATGGCTTCACCGGTCTGATTTCGCCGGTTTATCTCTTCGGAGAACCGTTTGCGCTGTTCCTCCGGGTCTGTCAGTTCAAAAAAGCCATTGCACAGTTCCAGGCCGGCAACATAAAGTTCAAACCGCTGGGCCAGATGGGGCTGACCCGGCCGGGGCGCGGCCAGAGGGCAGGCAGCGGCTGGATAATCATAGAGAAAAATCGGTTTGTCCAGGCCCAGGTGCGGCTCGATTTCAAAGGCGATCATTTCATCAAAAGCATCCCGGGCCAGGGCTTCGGCCAGGGTCATGGGGGCGTATCGCGCAAACGCCGTTTCCACGGACAACCGTTTCCACGGGGGGGACAGGTCAATGCGACGGCCCTGGTACAACAGGTCCGTGCCGGTTTCAAGACGGCTGCTGACGGCCTGGAACAATTGTTCGCAGTGATGCATCAGATCATCACAACCGGCGTTTGCGGCATACCATTCCAGCATGGTGAATTCTTCCAGGTGCCGCTTTCCCCGTTCCCTGGCCCGGAAGCATTTGCAGATCTGAAACAGTTTCGGATACCCGGCCGCCAGCAGCCGTTTCATGCAGAGCTCCGGCGAAGTCTGGAGATACCATTCTCCTGATGTTACCGCTTCGATAAAGGGTTCCGGCGCGGGCGCGGGGATGCGGATGGGGGTGTCGACTTCCAGAAATCCCTGGCCGGTAAAAAAATCCCGCACCGCCTGAAAGATTGCGGCCCGGCGGGCAAGGGAAGGGAATCGGTGCGCTTGTCTGATGGTCATCTGAGGGTCGGTGGAGGTAAAATCCGGCAGAATTATGCTTTTCGCACCCGGTAGGTGTCATCGGTGCGGTCCTGGCAGAAGATCAGATCGTATTTGCTTGTATTGGCGGCGTCAAACCATTCAAGCCCCTGTTCCCTGCAGGCATGGCAGGCTTTTCTGGGAATATGCACCGCCAGAATATGGTTTCCCGTGTCCGCGGTGGAATCAATCTGCAGCACCCCGCCGCATTCATCGCAAATGCGGATGGTTTCGTTCTGGTGTTCATAGAATCCTTCCGTGTCGTACATAATGCTCCGCCGCCGTTTGTCGAATTTTTTGTTTCCTTTCATGCGCATCCGGATCAGTTCCCGGGCATTCCAGTTGGAGAGCACGGAATCACAGGTTCGTTCAATCACCCGGCTGATCTGCTCGGACTGGCGCAGCTTGGAGAAATCATATTCCGGTTCCCGGACATTGGAATAATCCAGCCCGGCCATGGCCAGAATAATGCCCAAATTCACATAGGGAAGGGCCCCTTCAATGGAATAGCCCCCTTCCAGCACCGAAATATCGGGCTTCAGCAATGCGTTTAAATTTGCATATCCCTGGGCGGAAAAATTCATGTTGGTCAGCGGATCGGTAAAATGATTGTCCTGGCCCGCGGAATTGATAATCAGATCCGGCTTGAATTCATCCAGCACCGGCAGTACCAGTTCCCGGATGACATGCAGAAATCCCTCTTCAGACGTGTATGGCGGCAGCGGCACATTCAGGATGGTGCCGGCAGCCATGGGGCCGCCCATCTCTTCGGGAAAGCCGGAACCCGGATAAAGGGTGCGGCCGTCCTGGTGCAGGGAAATGAACAGGGTGTCCGGATCATGCCAAAAGATATCCTGGGTGCCGTCGCCGTGATGGCAGTCCGTGTCTATGATGGCCACCCGGTCCACATTATAGGCGGACCGGAGATATTCGATCATAATGGCTTCGTTGTTGACATTGCAGAAGCCCCGGCCCCCATGCACCACGCGCATGGCATGATGCCCCGGCGGCCGGACCAGGGCAAATCCCCGGTCGATTTTTTTTCTCATTACCGCATCCGCAATGGTTTTAGCGCCCCCGGCACTGATGAAATGAGACTGGGTCATGACGGAATGCTCGTCCGGCGCGCAGAAATGCACCCGCTGCACATCCTTGATTTCCACAAGACCGGCTTTGTATTCAATGATTCCGTCGATATCCAGAAGGCCTTCTTCAAAAACCTGGTCCTGGGTGTAAAGCATGCGTTCTTCCCGTTCCGGGTGGGTAGGGCTGATGGCCCAGTCAAAGGCCGGGAAAAAAATAAGGCCGGTTTTATGTTTTGCTTTCAGCATGGTCGGCTCCGGATTTTTTTGGCGGTGCGTGTCCTTCGGGTTTTATCGCACAATTGAAAAAAGGGTTAATGATATCAGAAATATTTTACTTTATAGCCCATCGTCTCCAGTCTTCAGTCTTCGGTCTTCAGCCTCACTTTTTCAGACTCCAGTCTCACATGTCGGCATGACGGCAATTTTGTCGGTAATGGTTTTGTAGTGGCGGATCAGTCCGGGCTTGATCTGGAGTTTGATTCGGATATTTTTGCCGGTCAACCGGAAACCGCGCACCATGTTGAATTCCAGATCCTCGAGCACATCAAGATCCAGGTCTTCCATACTGGCCCCGTTCTGCAGGGCTTTTTCCCGGAGCAGGCCGTAGCCCATTTCCAGCGCGTCTTTGCGGTTGAAATTGGATTTGACGGCTTGGGAAAAGGATTCCCCCGGTGCGATGGCAATTCCTTTCTGGGTATCCGCAAATAAGGTGACTTCGCAGGTGGTCCGGGACAGGGCCGTGCCGATGGCATTGGCCACCGGCCACTGGGGAACGGTCCGGACCGTGAATTCGGAAATCTGTTCCATGTGTTCGGCAAAATGGGCCGCCGGGCCGCCGAGCACCATCACATGCCGGGGCTGCAGTTGATAACCGGTGAGTACTTCTTTGATGGTATAAACCGGTTTGCGGTTGATCCGTTCAATCATTTTCCGGGCCGCCGTCAGGATATCCTGGCAGGCCAGGTCAAAAATTTCAAAGGCGGCATCTTCAACAGACATCCCAAGCTGCTTGGCGATGGGGGTAATTCCCTGGACGGATTTTGAGCGGTCTCCGGCGGGATCATGGGTTTTCCCAAGCACAAACAGAGCGTCTGTGGGCGTGGGTACCGGCCCGCCATAGGCCATGGCCGGTCCCACGCGCTCCGGCCCGACTTTGAGGGTGTTGTCCTCCACCCGGACCACGCTGTCTCCGCCGATGCCGATGGAATAGCTGTGCAGGGCCCGGATAAGGGTTTTGTAATTTCCGATTTCAATGCCAGAGGGCGACAGCAGGGGCACCTGATTGATGAGCACGGCCATGTCCGTGGTGGTGCCGCCGACGTCCATGACCAGGGTTTCGCAGTCATCCGGTGCAAAGGCCACTGACCCCATCACGCTGGCGGAAGGCCCGGACAGCACGGACTGGCCGGGATAATCAATGGATGCGTCAAAGTGCATGGTGCCGCCGTCCGCTTTCAGAATATAAATGGGAATGGTAAGGCCCTTCTGGTGGAGGCTGGATTTGACGGCTTCAAAAAAATTTTTGTGTATCGGATAGACTGATGCATTTAAATAAGTGGTGGCGATGCGCCGGGGAAAATTCAGATGACCGGAAATCCGGTGGCCTAAAAATATTTTGTCAAAGTGCGGGGCCAGGATTTTTTCTATCTGGAGTTCATGGCCCGGATTTCTGGGGGAGAATTTCCCTACCACGCCGATGTGCCGGATTTTTTGAGATTCAAGGCGGCGGCCGATCTCTTCGATTTCAGCGTTGTTAATGGGTGCAATCTCTCTGCCGCTGTGATCAATGGACCCGGACACGGTATAATAATGGTCATCCGTTCGAAAATAGGACGGATCAATGCCCGGACCGGCGGAAACAATCATGCCGGCAGGGGATAATTTGTTCTGGACAATGGCGTTGGTGGTCAGGGTGGTGCTGAGAACAGCGTGGGAAATTTTTTCCGGCGGTATGTTGTGCGTGATTTTTTCAATGCCGGTGAGGACGGTTTCAAAAAGTGCTGACGTGTTTGTGGGTACCTTGATCTTTCTTTCCAGACCGTTTTCTCCAACAAGCACAATATCTGTGTGGGTGCCGCCGACATCCAGTCCAATGATCATAGTGTGTCCTTGAAGCTGATGCGCTCGCCGGTCATATTTTTGTTCCCTTGCGGGGAAGAACCGTTTGCCGGGCCGCCGGAAGAATCCGGCCCGGAAACATCCGGCATGGTGGGCGCATGAATATTATATGGGTAATTTTGCTCTTTTGACCATAACCTGAAAAAAAGATTATTGTCAATATGCCTCTTGCGCCGGCCAAGGGTAACTGTATTTTGCAGGGAAGGCTGTAAAAAAAGACCCCCTGAAGGGGATTTTTTCAAAAAATCCGTTGCCTGAACGCTTGTTTCTGATAAAAGTTTCATATTACAGGAGAATTGATTGAAAAGCCTCAGCACAGGACACAACAGAAAAAAATGAAAGATGCCTATTTTATGCGCCAGGCTCTGGTGTACGCGGAAAAAGCCTTTGCTGCCGGAGAATTTCCCGTGGGGTGCGTTATTGCGGACAACGAAAAAATTTATGCCCATGGCTGCCGCCAGGCCACCAGCGGCATCCGGGCCAATGAAATTGATCACGCGGAAATACTGGCATTGCAGGCCCTTTATCAAACCACGGCCCTTGATCATCCGGAAAATCTGACCGTATATGCGACCATGGAACCCTGCCTCATGTGTTTTGGCGCCATTCTGATCAGCGGTATCCGGCGAATCGTCTATGCCTATGAAGATGTAATGGGCGGCGGCACCGGATGCGATCTCCAAAGTGTCGAACCCCTTTACCGGGACAAGGCAGTGGAAATCGTTCCCCATGTGCTGCGCGAGGAGAGCCTGGAGCTGTTCAGGCGGTTTTTCTCACAGCCGGAAAATAATTACTGGAAAGACAGTTTGCTTGCGGAATATACCCTTTCCTGCCGGTAAAAGCCACGGGCCGGCGTGGTGCGGGGCATACGTTAAAGATTGAGGTAATCGTAAAAACAACAGGTGGGCGGATGAAAATCCAGCCAGTTCATTATTGTAAAAAATTTTCTGATGACGCAAATTCCCTTGTTGCGGAAAAATGGGACGCCATGGTTGATGCGGCCGGCCGGAAAGGGGTTCGGCTGCCGGAAAATCAGGCGGCGCTTTGTGCGGTTTTAAAAGATACGTTTTTGTTCAGTGATTTTCTTGCCAGAAAAAGCATCCGGAATCCGGAAGTGCTGACGGATTTGCTGGATTCCGGAGATCTGCTGCGATCCTATGATAAGGGGGCATATCCGAAAAAAATTGCCCGACAGGCGGCTTTTTGTGAGGATATAGACAAGCTGGCCCGGGTGCTGAGACAGATCCGGACCCGGGAAATGATGCGGATCGCTTTCCGGGATCTGGCCGGATATGCCGCGCTCAGAGAAACCACCCATGATTTGTCCACGTTTGCCGATGCCTGCCTGGACGCCGCGCTTGCGGCAACCTATCAGCAGATGATCGCAGATTATGGGAAACCGGTGTCATCGGCCGGAGCGCCTCAGCATCTGGTGGTGATCGGTTTTGGAAAGCTTGGCGGCCGCGAGCTGAATTTTTCATCTGATATTGATCTGATGTTTGCCTTTCCCGCTTCCGGCGTTACCCGCGCCCTCGGCGGCAAGGCTGGTCCGGGCAAGACTGGTCCGGGCAAGCCCATCGACTGTGAGGAATTTTTTACCCGGCTCTGCCACCGCCTGATTGATGTGATCGGCAAAAACATGACAGAGGGGATTGTGTTTCGGGTGGATGCCCGGCTGCGGCCCTATGGGGACGCCGGTCCCGTTGTCATGAGTTTTGATGCCATGGAGCATTATTATCAGGAGCAGGGACGGGAATGGGAGCGCTACGCCCTTATCAAGGCCCGGGTGGTGGCGGGTGACAAATCCCGGGGCCGGCTGCTGCTGGAGCGGCTGAATCCTTTTATTTACCGGCGCTATCTGGATTACGGCACCTTTGAATCTCTGCGGGAAATGAAGCGCAGAATCGAGCGGGAAGTCACCCGCAAGGGAATGACGGAAAATGTCAAGCTCGGCCCCGGCGGCATCCGGGAGGTGGAGTTTTTCGGCCAGATTTTTCAGCTCATCCGCGGGGGACTTCATGTGGCGTATCAGCAGCGGGAAATTCTCAATATTCTTGAGACCCTGGCCGCGGAACAGAATATTTCCGCCATGGTGAAAGACGAGCTTGCCGGCGCGTATGTGTTTTTGCGGAATGTGGAAAACCGGCTGCAGATGGCCGATGACCGCCAGACCCATTCCCTGCCGGTCGATGACTTCAGCCGCTACCGGCTGGCATTGTCCATGGGGTTTGATGCCTGGCAGCCTTTTTCCCTTACCCTGAACACCCACATGAAAAATGTTCACCGTCACTTTCAGGCCCTGCTGGCGCGGGAGACGTCTGCTCCCCG
Organism: Desulfobacteraceae bacterium; assembly: GCA_011390465.1. Lineage (GTDB taxonomy): Bacteria > Desulfobacterota > Desulfobacteria > Desulfobacterales > Desulfosalsimonadaceae > SURF-3. The sequence goes on along the minus strand of JAABSH010000010.1, from coordinate 54,087 downwards.
GGGTGATGATCGGATGCAGGGCATTGAGGCCGTGTGGAACAATCTGGCCAATACTGAGGCCAATCTGGAAACCCTCCGGCACATGGGAATTACCCCGCCCGAGCCGTTTCTCAAAGTGCTGGAAGGGTTTCTGGCGCTCATTAAATCCGAAGACGTGAGCCTTCAGGGCAAAAAGCGGATTGACCGGCTGGTGCCGCATATTGTGGAGGCGGCCATGGCATCGGCAACCCCTGTTCCGGTGATGGGGCAGATTCTGGAACTGATCCGGGCAGTGAGCCGCCGTTCCTGCTATGTGGCGCTGCTCATCGAGAACAAGGATGCCCTGATGCACCTGGTGCAGCTGGCGGAAGCCAGTCCCTGGATCATGTCTTTTATCGCAAAACATCCCTTGCTGCTGGATGAGCTGCTGGATGTGCGCACCCTTTACGAACCCCTTGAAAAATCGGATCTTAAAAAAGCCATTCAGCTGCGGTTTGACCGGTTGCCGGACACGGATCTGGAATCCCAGATGGATGACCTGCGCATTTTCAAGCAGATCAACACCCTGAGGATTTGCGCCGCGGATGTGGCCGGGCTGCTGCCCCTGATGAAGGTGAGCGATCGCCTGACCTGGCTGGCGGAAGCCATTCTTGAGTGGTTCATGGACATGGCCTGGGATCATATGGTTGAAAAATACGGCCTGCCTGCTGGTGCGGACGCCATGGGCCATAACAAAAAATTCGGCATTATCGGCTATGGAAAACTCGGCGGTTATGAGCTGGGGTATGGGTCGGATCTGGATCTGGTGTTTCTGCATACCGGCGAGAAAGGCGATACTGCCGGCGGAAATTTTCCGCCCATTGATAACACGCAGTTTTACGTCCGGCTGGGCCAGCGGATTATTCATCTCATGAGTGCCATGACCCGGACCGGCAAGCTCTATGAAATGGATATGCGGCTGCGGCCCAGCGGCAATGCCGGAGTGCTGGTCATCCATATTGACGGATTCGCGGACTACCAGCGAAACCGGGCCTGGAACTGGGAGCACCAGGCCCTGGTAAAAGCCCGGGCCGTGGGCGGAGACATGGAGGTCCGGGACCGGTTTGAAGCCATCCGGTGTGAAATTTTATCCCTGCCCCGGGACACCCTGCGTCTGAAAGCGGATATCCGGGAGATGCGCAGCCGCATGCGGACGGCACGGAAAGAGAAAAAACCACGGGCGGAAAAGGGGTTTGATATCAAAAATGATTCAGGGGGTCTGATTGATATTGAATTTCTGGTGCAGTTTCTTATCATGCAGCATGCCGGCCGCCACCCGTCTCTGCTCAAATGGACGGATATTGTCCGGCAGCTCAACAGTCTGGCCCTGGCCGGTATTTTTGATGATAAAACCGCTTATATTTTGAAGCAGGCATACCTGGTATTTCGGTATTATATTCACCGGCTGACATTGCAGGAGCGGCCGGCAGTGCTCGCAGCGGATCAGTTTGCGGACATGCGCGCGCAGGTAAGGCATCTGTGGCGGTATTATCTTGAAACGCAAAATCAGCCCCCCTCAATCCCAACGGATCAGTTGAAAAGATAAAACCCCAGGGCGCTGTCACAGGTTTGCGGGTCCGCGTAAGCCAGGCCCACGCTCAGGTCCTGGATATTTTTGACAATTACTTTTTTGCGGATGCGGGACTGGTTGGCGTCATCCAGATGAAATTCTATAAAAAGGGTGTCCCCGACGTGAAACAGGGGCGGGGCCTGAAGCTGGACGCGCAGGCCGCTGTAAGACAGATTTTTTACCCGCAGCGAGCCCGCCTGTTTTTCCGGATCAGCGGGAAAGCTGCTGAAGGTGTAAGCCCCTGAGAGATCAGCAGTTTTTCGGATTTTTCGGCGTTTTTCCAGAAACACGGCATAGGTGTGGCCGCAGCAGCATTTGACTTTCAGGCGGATGGGTTTGTTTTTCTCAAGATACCGGGTGGCGTCTTTTACCGAGACTTTGTGGCAGTTCGGGCAGATAAAGGTCGCGGTGTTGTCTTCCGTGATGTAGATTTTTTCAGGCATTTTTATCATTTGATGATTCTCCGGCGGCCGGTATCCGGAAAAAAGAAAAAAATAAGTGTCTGTCAGGGCCATTCATGAAAAATCAGTTTAAAAAAACAGTGAAATATGTCAAGGGAAGAATACACGGGATTATGGTAAATTTTTTGTTTTTTTCAGGCAGGCACGGTGATCTGGTCTATGGTGGTATGGTTTATGGCGATTTGGCTTATGGCGACACGGGTCGCAGCGCGGCCATCGTGTTGACCACTGTGTTGACGATTTTTAACTGTTTGAAAATCCCTTGAAAGCATAATAAATTTTTAAAAGAGGCGGTTATGAAAAAAATTGAAGCGGTAATCAAGCCATTTAAGCTGGATGATGTGAAAGAAGCCCTAAACGATATCGGAATTCAGGGAATGACGGTGTCCGAGGTCAAAGGATATGGCCGCCAGAAAGGGCACACCGAGATTTACCGGGGAGCTGAATATGCTGTTGATTTTATTCCAAAACTTAAATTGGAAATCATTGTGACGGATGACCGGTGCGATGAGGTGGTGGAAGTGGTGCGAAAATCTTCTTTTACCGGAAAAATCGGGGACGGCAAAATCTTTATTCTTCCCGTGGCGGATCTCGTGCGGGTCCGCACCGGAGAGCGGGGAAGCGACGCGTTATAAGCCAATTGGACGGCAAGCATCCGGCTTTTTTGCGAAACCGTCAATTTTGAAGTCGTCAGTGGTAACGGCGGGGGTCAACATCATACTTCCCTGTTTTGTAGGAAAATTTTCGCACTGTGGTGTCCAGGGCCCGGGCCGCCTGGGTGATGTTGCCCCGGGTGTGTTTTAAGGCGTCGATAATCATTTCCCGTTCCAGCTGGGCCACTGCTTTTTCCAGGGAAACCTTGGGCAGGGTGTTGGACACCTGCCCGGTCTGAAGGGTGGGGGGCAGGTGATAACCATGGATTACCTGATCATCACACAGCAGCACGGCCCGCTCAATACAGTTTTCCAGCTCCCGCACGTTGCCGGGCCAGTGATAGGCCATCAGCATGTCAATGGCCGGTGTTGAAAATCGCAGAATTTCTTTGTTGTTTTCCCGGGCGTATTTTTCCAGGAAAAAATCCGCCAGCACCAGCACATCCGTGCGTCTTTCCCGAAGCGGGGGCAGGTAAATCGGAAAAACATTCAGCCGGTAGTAGAGATCATCGCGAAAAAGGCCGTCGGTGACCGCGTTTTCAAGGTTGCGATTGGTGGCCGCCACAATGCGGACATCCACTTTAATGGTTTTGTTGCCGCCCACCCGTTCCAGCTCTTTTTCCTGCAGCACCCGCAGCAGTTTTGCCTGCACATCCGCCTCTATGGAACCGATTTCATCCAGAAACAGGGTGCCTTTGGTGGCCAGTTCAAATTTTCCGATTTTCTGGTGCAGGGCCCCGGTAAACGCGCCTTTTTCATGGCCGAACAGCTCGCTTTCAATGAGGTTGGAGGGAATAGCAGCGCAATTGACCTTGATAAACGGGTTTTTGGCCCGCAGGCTGTTGTAGTGAATGGAGTTTGCCACCAGCTCTTTTCCCGTGCCGGATTCTCCCCGGATGAGCACGGTGGCGTTGCTTTCCGCCACCTGGGAAATCATCTGATACACTTCCCGCATTTTGTTGCTGTTGCCGATAATATTTTTCATGCGGTATTTTTTTTTGAGTTCCGCCTGAAGCCGCTCGTTTTCGGATTCCAGTTTTTCCTTTTCAATGCGGTGGCGCTCCAGCAGAATCACCTGGGTGGCGATCATGGCCGCCACCACGGACAGGAGTTTTTCCCCCTCTTCTAAGGAAAAAGAAGCATCATAGGGCTTGTCCACACTCAGGGCACCAATCACCTGCTTGTCTTTTTTGATGGGCACGCAGATAAAAGAGATTTCGTGATCCTGAAAAGCCTTTCGTGCCGTGGTGCGGTTGAGAAACCGGTCATCCTGGCTGATTTTGCTGATGGTGACCGGCGTGCCGGTCTGGATCACCTGGCCGGTAATCCCTTCTCCCAGCTTGTATTTTCCTTTTTGCAGGGCACTTCTGGAAATGCCGTGGGCCACTTCAATGCTGATTTCATCGCTGAACGGGTTTAAAATGGTGATGGTGCCGCGCACCATGTTCTGGGATTTGGACAGAAGTTCCAGGGTATTGTACAGGGATTGCTTGAGATCCGGGGTTTTATTTAAAATACGGGTGATGTGATACAGCAGGGAAATCGGGTCTTTATTGTCAGCGGCCATTTTTTTGTGTGTGACTCAATTATGAATAATTATAGGAATATACCAGTTTATAAAAATTGATGATACGTATTTTCCTATGTGCAACGGGTAAATAAGTCAAGTTATTTATATTATCCAATGGTTATCGGTGTTGGTGCTGCGCGGCCCTTAGCTGTGGTCCCGATATCTGGTTTCCACGGTTTTCTGGTAAAAATTTTCCTTGTCGCTGTACATTCGCTGATCCGCCAGTTTCATGACGTTTTCAGCAGTGGTTTCATCGGAGCCGGCAACGCCGATGCTGAAACGGACCGGAAGGGTGGTTTGGCCGCGGTTTTTGTGCCGGCAGACAAGGCAAAGGGATTTTTCCCTTTCCCGGATTCGGGCAGCCGCCACACCTGCTGCCGCGCTGGTTGTGGCGGGCAGCAGGAGGATGAATTCATCACCGCCCATGCGGGACAAGGTGTCGCTCTCCCGGCATTCTTCGGCCAGCATATCCGCCACCGTCCGTATCATTTCATCGCCTTTGTCATGGCCGAAATTGTCATTGATCCGTTTAAGACCGTTAATATCGATCATGATGACTGAAAAATAAACCCCCGGAAACAGGGTGGCGGTTTTTATGGTTTTTTTCAGTTCCCGGTCAAAGCAGGCCCGGTTGGCCACGCCGGTCAGCCCGTCGGTATTGGCAATGGTTTTCAGTTTGTTCATGAGCAATTTGTTGTGCGCGGCAGCCGATACCTGGGCAAGGAAAATGGAAATCACTCTCTGGGTAAACCCGTCGAGCTTCGCGCCTTTGATGATGATTTTTCCGATGATGCGGTTTTCCCGGACCTGCATGGGCTGGACCCGCCATTGGTAAGAAGAAGGGGCGGGGTTTTTTTGATTCAGCGGCTGCTTAAATGGCGGCTGCTCCGGTGAGGCGGTTTTTTGGGTCAGGAGCTGATTGATGGTGTCCTGGTTCAGGTGATGGCGATGTTCCAGGATAAGGGTTTGTTCTTTTTCTGAAATACCGAGAAACGCGCCGGTCTCAAGGATTCCGGCGCGCTCTCCTTCTATGATGATGCCGAACCCGATATCCGGGAACAGGGTCCGGAGCCGGTTCAGGGTGTCGGCGAAGAGATCGTGCAGGTCTTCAAGCTCATGCATGCGGGAGCCGGCTTCAAAAAGCGAAAGAAATATATGGTTCTGTTTTTGGATGATGCCGTGGTGCTGGGAAATTCGCCGGTTTTTTCCTTTCAGGCTTTCTAACGCCGCATTCAGATCCCGGGTGCGGGCCTGGATTTTTTCTTCAAGACTTTCCAGAACCTGGGCGTTTTCAATCACCGGGCCGAGAATGGCGGTAATGGTTCCCAGGTTTTCTTTTTCCGTTTTTGTGTAGGAACGGTCATTTATGTGGTGGCCGATGAGCACCAGCCCCTTGAGCTGTTTTTTTGAAAAAACCGGCAGCACCAGTCCGGCCTGGTCCAGGCAGTCGTTGGTATTTTGCAGGGTATTTTGCAGGGTATTTTGGGTAAATTCTGTTGCGGAAGGTGGGTTTTCCCGCCATTGGGCGATAATATGAAATGGAACGTGCCGGGGTCGGGCAGCGGCGATTTTTTGGAGAACCGGATGATCGGCAGGAATTTGAATCGGGCAATCCCTTTGGGGAACTGCCTGGCCCGGGTTGAAGAATCCCCTGGAAAATTCAGGATTTATTGTTTTCCATCCCCTGTAATCATGGTGGGTCGGGCTTTGAAAAACCGTGGCGCATTGGGAATTGCGGAACACCCGGAACAGCCAGTCCCGGATTTCGCGGTGAATGCCGATTAAATGATGGGTTTCGGACAATCGGCCCGTCAAAATATTGATTTCTTTCTGAAGCACTTCAGACGACCGCCGGATGAACAGGTTTAAGAAAGCATCCCACAACCGGGAAACCGGCTTATGAAAAAAAACCACCAGGACAACCGCGGCCGCCAGCTTGAATTTAAAAGATTCCCAGTGCAGGAGAACGGCGGGAAGGAGGGCCAGCCCGGCGGTGAGGCCCAGTCGGCCAAGGGTGAAAATGATACCGCGGGTTTCCTGAACAGCGATTCTCAGGTTGTTTTTAAACAGACCCCAGGCCAGGAGCAGCAGGGGAATAAAGGTAAATGTCCCCAGCGGATAGATTTCCACTCCATACATGGCCGGGGTGTTGGTAAGGCTTAGCAGCCCGCTGCACACAAACCCCAGAAGAATGAAAGCAGCCGTTTCTTTCTGGCGCGGATGCCGGGGGGCGCGATAGGTGACGGACAGCAGAAAAATGGCATAAAGGGTGACCGCCAGCCAGATCAGGCTGATCACGTCGTATAAAATGGCTTTTTGCGCAAAAAAGCCCCAGAAGTACCGGCGCACGCCCTGAAAATAAAGATCCGTCGGCGTAAACAGGGCCATGACCGCCCCGATGCCGTAGCCGAGATAAACCACCCACCAGTGGGTTTGTTTCTCGCACACAAGAAAGGTGAGGTGAAGATTGGCGCCGATCAGGATCAGGGCCAGGAGGAAATGGTCCATGCGGGAGATGACAAGAGCGATTTCAGGATTCTGGATGATGCAGAGGAGAAATATGTCCAGGTTCAGCCCGGCAAAAGCCAGGCAGATGATAGAGAACAAAAAGGTTTCCGTGCGGATCTGTTCCAGGTTCAGCACAAAAAGCGATAAAAATCCCGCGCACACAAGGCTCAGCAATGGCGGCAGGCCATAGGGGAGGATGCGGTCCGCGATATCGGCAGCGGAAAAATCCCGGCAGAGCCAGAGAGTGGCGCCGAACACCAGCATATAGACCGTTGTCAGGGTCGATCGCAGGATGCCTGCCATGATCTGTTTTTTAGAATATGCGGCAAATAAATGGGTCATGGATATCGGTTTGATCGTTTGATAATTTTTTGCTTATATATCAATAATATTCTGGAATGTAAAAAGATATTTTTATTTTGGAATGATGGCCGGCGGTTATTTCATATAAAATCGGCCGGGATTTTTTTTGATAATTCTGTTGCCAATTGTTTTATGACCGGTTAGAATGCCGTTTAGTTTTCAAAGTCGCCGCTGGTTGTCAGAACCAATGTCTGTGGGCGCACCGCTGCTGGCGGGCGGAGCAGACCGAGGCTTTGACAGGTATTCGGCAGGGCAGCATAATCAATACACAGGGAAAGGAAAAAGCGATGAAAAAATTAGGTTTTCTTGTTTTGTTAATGGGTGCGTTCATGCTTGTGGGATGTGCAGGCCCGTATTCCCCCGGATGGGTCGTTTCTGATTATAATTTTCCGGCATGCAGTCCGGATGAAGCCTCCGGCCTGGATATTGGTTCCAAGTCTGGTGAGTCCCAGATGGTGAATTATCTGGGCTGGGTGGCCAAGGGCGATGCCAGCGTTCAGGCGGCGGCTCAAAGCGCCGGAATCAGCAAAGTTAAAACCGTAGATGTTCATTATGAAAGTATTTTGGGTATTATCAATACCACAACAACAAAAATTACCGGCGACTAATGCTTGTTAACCTGCTGCCCTGCTTTTAAAGATAAAGGGAACTGGTCTTTGACGGGACAGTTCCCTTTATTTAATTTATTTTTTAAGTTTTATAGACAAAAATACGAAATGTTTTTAAACGTTTTTACTATGGAGGTTTGGATGAGAAAATTGTTTTGCGTTTTAATGTTGGTAAGTTTTGTTTTTATGAATGGTTGTGCTTCGTATATTGAATTTGCCGGAAGAAGTATTCAGCCTGTTAATGTCAATGGGGCTGGTACCGTAACAATGTATGATGCGAAGGACTATGAAATTTTAGGAAAAGTGACAGCAAGAGGAGATTCTCTTTGTATAATAGGATGTATCGCAATAGGTAAAGAAGGAGATGCGCTCTTGTGGGATGAAGCTGTAAGAAAATATGGAGACAAAGTCACTGGGTTAAAGGATATTGCAAACTCTTACGACTATACTGCTATTTCCTTCTTTTGGATGCCCATATTAAGCCAGGTTGAAAGAACCTATATGGCGACTGCTATCAGGGAAAAATAGTTTTTAATTTGTCAAGATTTAATTGCCGTAAATTAGGATAAATAGCTTTAAAAATAAATGGATTTTTCAAAATGACGTTGAAATTTTGTGCGTTTTTGACAATGGTTGCATTCTTATTTTTTTGCGGCTGTGGTCCTCACAGAGGTGCCCAAATTATATTTAGGACTGATGTGACTAAATATTTTGACGCGCCAATAAAAGCTAAACATAATAATCGGGTTTTTGTTACTGAAGAACCCATGGCTGAGAATGAATATGAAACTTTGGCGGAAATTCATATTACCAAAACAATGCCTTGGATTAATGGCTGGGTACTGGACGATCTGGCTGACTCTGCGCGTAAAATTGGCGCTGATGCTGTAATTGAGGCTGATGTTTGGTGGAAATGGTTTTTAATAGGTTATGTTTTTCTTGGCGTATTCGGCTGGGGACCCCAAGGATATGGGAAGGCTGTCGCGTTGAATTCAGCGGGGATTGAACGACTGGCATGTATGCAAGGAGAATACAGATAATATAATGTGCAGGATTAGAATATATCTTCTTTTTCTGTCTTTTGTATTCTTTTTCAGTTGTGCAAATAATTCATCTCTTCGTTCATATCCAAAAAACAGCTATATCCCCCCTTTCTATTATCAAAAGATAGATGCAGTAAAATATTTTGATGGCCCGCGTCGATCTCTGCATAATCACAAAGTATTTGTTACAAAGGAATTTTTTGCAAAAGAAGAGTATGAAACAATAACAGAAATTACTATCAAAACAAATTGGCCGCCATGGTTGCCATCTTGGGCTTATGAAAGAATTCTTAATGAACTTGCTGACGAAGCAAGAGTGTGGGGGGCAGATGCTGTAATTGAAGTTAATCTCTGGTTGAGTTGGCGATCCTCTTACTGTGGGAAAGGGAAAGTTGTCATTATTAATTCCGCAGGCGACGATCGCATATCGATTATTGATGGGCAATACAGGTAAGACCCAATCCCATGAAGTTAAGACGAGAAGGATTAAAGGATTTTATAGAAGTTTTTCATGAGGTATGTTTGTTTTTTTTGTTCAAGAAAGCATCTAATTTAAAAAAGGAGGGACAAAATGAGAAAAAAAAACAAAATGCAGTTGATTCTTTTAATCGTATTATTGCCTTTACTTATTGGGTGTGCGACACCATATCCCGTAGGCTTCCTTTATACAGAAATCAAACTTCCAGTTGAAGGGGAGGCTGTTTCTGGAAAAGCAACGAAAGTTGGGATAGCTGAGTGTAAAAGTATAATGGGCTGGGTTGCAACGGGGGATTGTAGTATTGATGCGGCTGTAAAAGATGGTAATATCACTAAAATTCATTATATTGACTGGGAGGCGGAAAATATTTTAGGAGTTATCGGTAAATACAAAACGATTGTTTATGGTGAATAAGGATAGAAGATACGGTTTTTTGCGAAAACAATAGTGTCATCTCCGGGAAAATAAATTTTGGATGACGCTTTTATCTTATTTTATTAGCTTCTCCACTTCACTTATAAAAGTGAAGTGGAGAAGAAGACCTTTCTTTATCCAGCACCATTATTCTGGTAGCAATTCTTTTATTGAATAAAGGGATGCGCTGCCTTTTTTTGGTATTCGCCAGGCTGACTTGAATTCGGTTTTTATAAAATTCAAAAATTTACTCTCAAGAAGATTGGTCTGGGATAGATTTTGGAGATATATATTTTTGAATAATTTCAAATAATTTTTCAGTATATCCAAAATAAAAATGGTCGGCCCCGGGGATGATTTGAAATTCCGCGTCGGGATTCCATTGGGGCATCAAGTTTTTTAAAAGATTCGGGGGCGCGAATTCATCGCGTTCGCCGGTGATCACAAGCTTCAGGTTGGGAAGGGGTGCGGCAGGGTCAAAAGCCAGCAGGGCGGCCGGCGGCGAGACCAGGACAATGGCGGCGGCGTCATGTTTTTCCGGGGTTTGGGCAATCACCCAGCATCCAAAGGAATATCCCGCAAGGTCAATTGCCGTCATTCCCTTTTGTCTTAAGAATTCCATGGCCCCGGCGATGTCTGTCTGTTCCCCTTCGCCGTCATCATAGGTGCCGCAGCTTTTTCCCACGCCCCGGAAGTTGAACCGCAGGGTGGCATGATTGTTTCGGGCATAGGCGTTCTGGAGGGTCTCCACCACAATGTTGCGCATATCGCCGCCGTAAAGCGGATGGGGATGGGCAATGACCGCGCCCCGGCCCGAACTTCCTTCGGAAAACAGCCCTTCAAGGATCACCTGATCCCGGGTTGTAAAATGCACCGGTGTTTCCGCCATTTACGCTTTCCTTTCCGGTTCCAGAAGTTTAAGAATCTCCGGCCCCAGAACGGTTTTCTGCCAGTTTTTGAGCGGTGAAACATTATCCAGCTGCTCGGGGGTTTTGGGATTTGTGCCGGCCACCGCATTGATCACCGCATTGTTGATCAGCACCCCGGGATCGATTTCAAGCTCTCGTGCTTTTTCTTCCCGCCACTGCCGAAGGCGTTTGACCCGTTCGGATTGTTCCTGACTGAGGCGCCGGGTTCGGGTTCGGGGGTATGCGGGAAGCGCGTCCGCCGGGAGCGCAAGGGCTTCCCGGATGCGCACGAGCAGGGAATGACCGTACATATGGCGCTGTTTTTCGCTCAAGGCCCGGGTTTGGACAAGCTGATCCATGGTGACCGGCCGGGCGCAGGCAATGGTGAGCAGGGAATGGTTGCCCATGATTTTGAAAGGGGGGCGATCCTTTGCCTCGGCCAGGGCCAGCCGGTAGTCCAGAAGGGTTTCCAGGATGGCCAGGTGCCGCGGTTCCATCCGGCCCGCTCCCTTGACTTTCAGAAACAGGGGCCGCTCATGGGGAGGGGCGGCCCGCACCAGGGTCAGGTCCCGGCATTCTTCTTCAACCCAGTCCAGCCGGCCTTTTTCTGATAATTCTTTTTTCTGGATGTCATAGAGCGGAATCAGATACTGCACGTCTTTGGCCGCATATTCAATCATTTCCGGAGGCAGGGGCCGCCGGGACCAGTCTTTTTTCTGGTATTTTTTTTCCAGGGAGATGTTAAACCGGTTTTTTAACACGGTATTCAGTCCGGTTTCGGCAATTCCCAGAAACCGGCTGGCAAGTTCCGTGTCAAAGAGGTTATGAATTTCTATTTCGTAATCCCGGTGCAGGCTCCGCACATCATAATCCGCGCCATGAAAAATTTTCACAATATCCGGGTCGGACAGAATTTTTGACAGCGGGGAAAGATCATCAATGGGCAGCGGATCAACAATATAACTGATGGTGCCTGCAGATGCCTGAATCAGGCAGATTTTTTCCTGAAAATGAAACATGGAATCTGCTTCCAGATCAAACGCGATCAGGTTTTTTGTGCGCAGATCCTCCACCATTTCGGTTAAACCGGATGTCGTGTTAATGAAAACAATTGCGCCGGGCCCTGAATCTGTCATAAGGTTTTGTTTTTCAGAAGTCTTGATGGGAATAATTCCTTGACCTTGTGGTGTATTTTTTCTAAATTTCAAATTTAACCAAAAACTCCCTGTTTTTTAAATATCTTACAATTATTATAAATTTTAAATGGACAACAGCAATGATGAATATCACCTTTCCGGATGGAAATGTAAAGCAGTTTGAAGCGCCCGTTGACGGGTTTGCCGTTGCCGCGTCAATTTCCGAGGGCTTTGCCCGCAACTGCGTGGCCATGGAAGTTGATGGCGTGCTGGTGGATTTGAGCGCCAAAATTAATGCGGACGCAACGGTCCGGTTTTTAACCACCAAAGATCCCGAAGCCGTGGAAATCCTGCGCCACAGCGCGGCCCATGTCATGGCCCAGGCCATTTTAACGCTTTATCCGGACGCCAAACTCACCATCGGGCCCACCGTGGAAAACGGATTTTATTATGATATCGACATGGAGCCCATATCAGAGGATGATTTTCCAAAAATAGAAGCGGAAATCAAAAAAATCATTAAAGCCAAACTGCCCATTGTCCGGACGGAAGTGCCGAAAAAGGACGCCCTGGCGTTTTACAAAGACGAGCCCTATAAGCTGGAAATGATCCATGATCTGGATGACGGCACCATCTCGTTTTACTCCCAGGGGGAATTTACGGATTTATGCCGGGGCCCCCATGTGCCGCATACCGGTTTTGTAAAAGCCATCAAACTGATGAAGGTCTCCGGTGCCTACTGGCGGGCGGATCCGGCCAATCCACAGCTTCAGCGGATTTACGGCACCGCGTTTTTTGATAAAAAAGAACTCAATCAATATCTGAATCTGCTGGAAGAAGCAAGAAAGCGCGATCACCGCAAGATCGGCGCGGCCCTGGATCTGTTCAGCTTTCATGATGAAGCCCCGGGAATGGCGTTTTTTCACCCCAACGGCATGGAGATCTGGAACGCGCTGCTGGAATACTGGCGGGAGGAGCACCGGGCCGCAGGCTACGTGGAGACCAAAACCCCGATTATCTTGAACCGCAGCCTGTGGGAACAGAGCGGGCACTGGGAAAATTACCGGGACAACATGTACACGCTTTTGATTGATGACACCGAGTCCGCTATCAAGCCCATGAACTGCCCCGGCGGCATGCTGCTATACAAACGGAAGCGGTATTCATACAAGGATTTGCCCCTGCGGGCCGCGGAAGTGGGACTGGTGCACCGCCATGAGCTTTCCGGCGTGTTGTCCGGTCTGTTCCGGGTCCGGGCGTTTCATCAGGATGACGCCCATATTTTCATGACCCCGGACCAGATCAAGGATGAAATCCTGGGCGTGCTGCGACTGGTGGACCGGATGTACAAAACCTTTGGCCTGGGATTTCATCTGGAGCTTTCCACCCGCCCGAAAAAATCCATTGGCAGTGATGCACAATGGGATAGCGCCACCAATGGTCTCATCAGCGCACTGGATGCCTATGGCATGGGGTATAAAATTAATGAAGGGGATGGGGCGTTTTACGGGCCTAAAATCGACATCCACATCAAGGACGCCATCGGCCGGACCTGGCAGTGCGGCACCATTCAGCTGGACATGTCCCTGCCCGAGCGGTTTGATCTTTCCTACGTGGGCGCGGACAATGACAGGCACCGGCCGGTCATGATTCACCGGGTGATTTACGGCTCCATTGAGCGGTTTTTAGGGATTTTGATCGAGCATTTTGCCGGAAAATTTCCCTTGTGGCTGGCCCCGGTGCAGGTGGTGATTCTGCCCATTAACGATGATCTGGCCCCGTTTGCGGAGGAACTTCACCGCACCTTTGAGGCCGCGGGCCTGAGGTCATCCGTGGATGACCGGACCGAAAGCCTCAAGAAAAAGGTGCGGGAGGCCCAGATCAACCAGATTCCCTTGATCATCACGGCCGGGGAAAAAGAACGGGAAAACAACACCCTTTCTGTGCGCACGTTAGACGGCAAGGTGCGGTTCGGTATTTCAGCCGATGAGTTCATCCGGGCGGCCCGGGACAATATAAAGGCCAGAAAGCTGACCCTGGATTTGTTTGCGGATTAGAAAAACCGGGCCTTTCGGGGAAAGGCCCGGTTTTTTAATTGTTTTTAAAAAAACGCAAATTACGGAAGCTGGGCCATTTTGTCAAAATCAATGGCTTTGGCATAGTCCTTTAATACTTTGTCAGAGACCTCACTGCCTTCGATGGTCACCATAAAGCGATTGGCCACAATAATCTGGATTTCGCCGTCCTGATTTGCAGCGTCATATTTTACAATGGCTTTCTGTTTGCCGATGCGCTCCATTTTTCCGGCGTCAGATGCCGCAAACATGGGATTGGAAAACATCATCATCACCCCCTGAAGCATGGGAGAATCCGCCACAATCTGGATTTGCACGGAACTGTCGCCCTTTGTGTAGCTACGTTCCGCGCTGATGCCGCCCCCGAGCATGGCGGAACTGGCTGCCTGGGAGGTGGCGGCTTCCGCGCCCCATCCGCTGAGGGGTTCCGGCAGAAAGGCTTCCAGGCCGCTGCTTTTTTTCTGCTGAATCAGCTGTTCGGCAAAATTCAGGCTGGACACGGCTTCTGAAAATTGCCCGTCTTTATAATATTCCAGGGCTTCATTGATATAATCCGTTACATCATCGGCCATGGCGGGCGTTGACGATAACGCAAAGAACATTGTAAACAGCGCTGCTGCAACAAACCGGCTTGAAAATTTTTTCATATGACCCTCTCCTTTGATTGATTGTTAATGTACTTCTAAGCTTCCAGTTCAATAATTCTGGGAGTGACGCGATTGTTTTCAATTTCGAGCAGGCCCACGGAAATCGGCAGGGTAAAGCGTCTGGGACCGGCGCTGCCCGGATTGATGTAAAGTACATTTTCCCGGTATTTAATGCCGGGCCGGTGGGAATGACCGTAAACCACTACGTCGAATCCTGCGGCAGCGGGATCCAGATCCAGCTGTGCCAGATCGTGGAGCACATAAATGGCGATGCCGCCATGCTCAACAGTTTCAACTGCAGGAAAGACACGGCTGGCCGGGGGGCGGTCCATATTGCCGCGCACTGCCACCACAGGGGCGGTTTCTTTCAGCCGGTCAATGATCTCCAGGGTGTCGATATCGCCGGCATGAATGATCAGATCTGAATCTGCAAGGGCATCCACGGCGGTTTGCCTCAGCAGACCATGGGTATCTGAAATCAGTCCGATGCGGTTGGGGGGCTTGTGGGGCATTTGCTATCGTTTGGGATCCTTATTTCCCTGCACAGTGGTTTACGTTGCTGTCTAAATTCGACTTTTTACGAGAACACCAAATATAATGGAATTCATTTTATACATCAAGTCGTTTTTCCGTTGCCAGGCAGAGGGGTTTTTTGATTTAATAATGACGGCTTCGTAAAAAGTCCAAATTCTTTTACCTGTTCGAAAAGCAGGATCAATCAACCGGGGTAATTGCGAAGAGGATCATTATGGCCAGGGAAATTGAACGAAAATTTACCGTGGATATGAAAAAATGGCACCCGGACGGCGCCGGTATCCAGGTGCGCCAGGGATATATCCCGGCATCCGGCAGGACATCGGTGCGGGTGCGGGTCACGGGTGACCGGGCCTGGCTGACCATTAAGGGCGAGACCGTTGGCCCGGCAAGAGACGAGTTTGAATATTCCATCCCGCCGGCGGACGCGCATCAGATGCTGGAGACGCTTTGTGCGCGTCCGTTTATTGAAAAAACAAGGTATTTCACGGAATATGCCGGGGCCGCCTGGGAAGTGGATGTATTTGAGGGGGAAAACGCCGGGCTGGTGGTGGCGGAAATTGAACTGGCCCATGAAGATCAGGCTTTTGAAAAACCCCCATGGGTGCTGATGGAAGTAACCGATGACCCGGGGTATTACAATGTGAATCTGGTGTCCCGGCCGTTTTGCAAATGGGGAACATGATATTTTTGATGCAACCGTAAAAATCGAATCTGCTTATCCGCTTCGGTCAAATTGTATTGGTCGGCACGGTGGCCGACCCTACACAGCGCGGAGATTTTGACCGATTCGTAGGGCAGGCCACCGTGCCTGCCGATCAGGAAATGGCTGGTCTTATTTTGTATCAACTTGAGGCAAATGGATACCCAAAAAATCGAATTCAGACGGCAAAGAATTTGGACTTTTTTGCGAAGCCGTCTAAGGATGAGAAAAGGACAACATGATGATGCCTGAAAAGCGATCCATCGTCTGGCCCGTGGTTTTGGGGTTGTTTGTTTTACTGACAACGGGTTGTGCCTCCCCGGTAAAAGACCGGCACGCCCTTCAGGTGCCGGCGAAAAAAACCGATCTGGTGCTGGTGCACGGCCTTTCCAATATGTACGGCTGGAGCGCGGATTTTCTGGATCAGTGCCTCCGGATCTGGGGATCGGGAAATGTTTATGTTGTTTATTGCGATAGCACCGACCAGGTCCGGGAAAAAGAAATCCATGGCGCAACACTGATGTGCTGCGGCAAAGATTCCTATGGGGCCGGGGATGATGATATTCAAACCCAATCCCAATACCTTGAACATGCCGTGACAAAACTCCAGGCGGAATACGCCCTGAGCCGGCCTTTTGCCATCATTGCCCACAGCATGGGCGGCCTGGTGGCCCGGCATTATATCCATCATCATCCGGCCCAGGTGGCCGCACTGGTGACCCTGGCCACACCCCATCACGGCTCGCCCCTGGCCCGCAGTTTCTGGTGGATGGGGGCTTTTATCGGCGCACAGAGCGCGGTGGACAATCTAACGCCCGCGTATCTGGAAGCCTTTAACCGGTGGTTCCCGGTGCCGGATGCGAACCGGGAAGGCGCCTGCAAAATTTACACAATCAGCGGGGATTCCGATGGATATGATTCCTTTGGCTGGGGCGGTGAGCTGTTTTTCGGATGCCCGGTGCTGCGGCTGTTTTACGGCATGGAAAATGACGGGATTGTCCCCCTTGCCGCCACAAAAATTCGAGGGGCCAGCCACATTGCCCATTTTTCAGGGCTGGATCATTATGATCTGGTGCGGGAACCTGCTGTGGCAGCCAAAGCCGCCGCGTATCTGCCGTAAGTTGCCGTAATTTTTTCCGGCCCCAAAATGCTTTTACTTGACGGGTTTTTACGGGTGCGGTAATAATTTTTATAACTATTCTGATGATTTAATCTTCTCTGCATCATTACGGGAGCCCTCCCATGCCAAAACGATACCGTTCAGAAGCTGAAAAAGACTATCTGGTCGAGGCGATTGACGCCTTTAACCGTCGTTTGCTGGTCATCTCCCCGGATCATAAAATTCTTGCCGCCAATCAAATGGCCATGGAGGATCACCCCGAGGGCATTGTGGGCAAATCCTGCTATGAAGTCATTCCCGGGTGCAGCACTCCCTGCCCGAATTGCCCGGCGGACGAAGTCCTTAAAAATGGCAAAGCCGCCCTGCGCTATGATCTTTGTGATGAGATCGGCGGGGCCGCGGATATGCTCTGCCTCTATGCGTATCCCGTATACCGCCATGATGAGGTGGATGCCCTGGTGATGCTTGATTTTGACCTGCCGGCATTGAAAAATATGGAGGAAAAACGCATCCGCTCCAATGCGTTTCTTCGAAACCTGATTCACAGCGCCGTGGACGGGGTGATTGCCTCAGACATGAAAGGCCGGATATTGATTTTCAATGAAGCCGCCGCGGAAGTATCCGGCTACTCAGTGGAAGAAGCCCTCAACAAGATCACCATCCGGGATGTTTATCCGGAAGGCGGGGCCCGGAAAGTCATGGAAATGCTGCTGAGTCCTGAATACGGTGGCGAAGGAAAGCTGATTTCCTATCATATTGATGCAAAACATAAAAGCGGCGCCGTTGTTCCCATCAGCCTGAACGCCTCCATTGTCTATGAAAATGGAACAAAAGTGGCCACCATTGGATTTTTTCATGACCGGCGTGAGGAAATCCGCATGCAGAAAGCCCTTGAAAAAACCCAGGTTCAGCTGCTGCAGGCGGAAAAAATGGCATCTCTGGGAAAAATGGCCGCCGGCGTGGCCCACCAGCTGAACAATCCGCTGAGCGGGATTATTTTGTTCACCAAGCTGGTGATGGAGGAATATGACCTGACCGATGATGCGACAAACGATCTGGAACGGGTGCTGGGGGATGCCAACCGGGCAAAGGATATTGTCAAGGAGCTGCTGGAGTTTGCCCGGCAGACCAGCCATGACATGAAACCTCAGGATATCAATGATATTATTTCCCGCACCATGTTTTTACTGGAAAACCAGTCTATTTTTCACAATATTGAGATTGAAAAGGATCTGGCGCCGGATATTCCCCGGATTATGGGGGATTCGCAGCAGCTGAATCACATTTTTATGAACATTATTCTGAATGCGGCCGATGCCCTGGAAAAAAGCGGCAAACTGAGCCTGAAAACCCGTTTTCTGAAAGACCGCGGCATGGTGTGCATTGAAATCAGCGATACCGGCCATGGCATTCCTGAGGCGACGCTGCCCCATATTTTTGAGCCGTTTTATACCACCAAAGAGCAGGGCAAAGGCACCGGCCTGGGACTGAGCATGGCCTATGGCATTGTGGAAAGCCATGGCGGCACTATCCGCGCGGAAAGCAAGCCGGGAAAAGGGACCACTTTTTTTATTGAACTGCCCGGCGTGAAACCCGAAGACGGAGGCAACTGAGGATGGCGGAACAAAAAGCAGCATTAAAAATTCTGGTGGTGGATGATGAAAAAGACATCCGCGACGGGGTGGAGCGGATTCTGGGGCGTATGGGATATGTTGTGCGCACGGCGGCAAAAGGGGAAGACGCGCTTCAGCTTCTTGAAACTGAACCTGTGGATCTGGCCATTCTGGATCTTAAAATGCCCGGCATGGACGGCATGGAGCTGCACCAGCGCCTCCGGGAGCTTGATCAGGACATAATTGTCATTATCATCACCGGCTATGCCACCATTGAAACCGCTATTGAGGCCATGAAACAGGGAGCGTATGATTTTATTCCCAAGCCTTTTGAGCCGGAACACCTGCGCATTGTGGTGGCCCGGGCCCATGAAAAATTGCGCCTTACCAGAGAAGCAGAAGCCCTTCAGGCGGAGCGGGCCCGCACTCTGGTGGATCTGGACACGGAAAAAAGCCGGATTCGTACCATTGTGGAGGCGCTGCCCACGGCGTTGGTGGTCACCAACACCGCCGGTGAGATTGTGCTGATGAACCCCGCTTTTGTAAAAAGCCTGGATCTGGAGGAGTCCGCTGTTGCCGGCAAAAAACTGGCATCTGTTATTCCGGATTCCGGGTTTTGCCAGATGCTGGAAAAACTTTCCTGCGGGAAAGGCGATCCCGCCGGCGATTTTGTGGGTGATGCCGCCGCAGAGGCTCCCACCTGTGAGCTGGTGGTGTCCGGCAGCAAATATCTGATGGCCAGGGGCCAGGCGGTTATCAATGAAAATAATATCCACATGGGCGCGGTGATCACTTTTGCCAACATTACCAGTCTGAAAATGCTGGATCAGTTGAAATCGGAATTTGTGGCCAAGGTGTCCCATGAGCTGCGCTCGCCGCTTTCCACCATTCATGAGCAGCTGGCCATGGTGCTCAAAGAAACATCCGTCCATGAAACAGACATGGATCAGCATCTTCTTGAGCGGGCCAAGGAAAAAACCCATGGCCTGATTTCTCTGATCGGCGATCTGCTGGATCTGTCCCGTATTGAGGCCGGCGGCGTCAGCCATAATATTCAGGCGGTGCAGCCGGGGGCATTGTTGAAAAGCATTGTGGAATTTTTAAATGCCCGGGCCGCGGCCAAAAATCAGACCCTGACCTATTTGCAGGAAAAGGATGCCCTGCCGACGCTGAACGCGGATCCCATGGCCCTGGAAAGTATTTTCGGGAATCTCATCGCCAATGCCATCAACTATACGCCGGAGGGCGGCACTATTGAAGTGCGCATTGGAACAACCGCGGACGGCCGGTTAAAAGTGCAGGTGGCGGACAATGGATTCGGCATTGCCCCGAAATATCATCAGCAGATTTTTGAGCGTTTTTACCGGGTAAAAGATGACAATACCCGTTTTATCACCGGCACCGGCCTGGGACTGCCCATTGTCAAGGGGCTGGTGGATGGCATGAACGGCGAAATTGTTCTTGACAGCGACGTGGGAAAGGGGTCTGTATTTACGGTGGTATTGCCGGTTTAAGGACGATGCGGGCGCAGCCGCCGCAGGCGGTACAACTGTATACATAAATATACGGTTGTGGGTTTAAATGAACTTTTTTTTCATGTGCTGTATCTTTTCTTTTTTTTCAGGTTTGGTCATCCGATATATCTCTTTGTAATCCTGACAAATTCATGATTCAGAAATCCTGAAAACCAAAAACCGGCATTGTGGCGTTTTTTTTGCATGCTTTTGTGTACAGAAACGGCGTTTTTATCTTTTGTTGCAAGCCAATGTCATTAACTTAGGCTATATGCGTAGGGGAGTTTATCCCCTCCCGGCATGGGTCGCCTTTTTCGCGGGAGGGGGTAAACCCTCCCCTACATTGAAACCTCTTAAATTAACGACATTGGGTTGCAAACACCAAAAACAAGAGTCGGATATTTTATGGTCTCAGTTGAAAATCATAAACCACAACCCCCGGTTCAGCTGCTGGATGCTGCCCGGAAAGCCAAAAAGGCAGAGGGATTTTATTTTCCAGGGGCACCTTCGGTCATGGCATCCGGTGAAACGGACACGATCCAGTATATTATGGAATTGCTGGATGAAAACGAAAAAATTCAGCGCCGGTTCCACGAGCTGGAGTCAAAAATTCTTTCCATTTTGAATCTTCAGGATTTTTTTGAAATTCTGCTCACGGAAATGGAAAATATTTTTCATGTGCCCTGTGTGTGGCTGACGGTCATTAAAAAGAGCAGCCTGGCGGATCTGATCAACCCGCTCATTGACTCAAAAATTATCATAGAAAAAACCCGGTTCATCAATTCCCGGGATTTTGAAAAGGTGCTTGGCAATATTTCAACGCCTGTGCTCATCAGTCAGCATTTTGAGCCGTATTCGGTTTTCATGCCCCATATTAAAAAGTTTCCCACCGGTTCCATGGCAGTGGCGCCTGTGGCCATTGACGGCGAAATCGTCGGCAGCCTGAACCAGTGGGATGAGTGGCCCGGACGGTTTGAGCCGGATATGGACACTTATTTTTTAGAGCAGCTGATGCTCAAGATTTCTCTGTGCCTGTCCAATGTAGCGGCCCATGAAAAGTTGCGGCGGTTTGCGTTTCATGATCCGCTCACGGGACTTTTGAACCGGCGGGCCCTTGAAACCGCGCTGACCCGGGAGTTTGCCCGGGCACAACGCCACAATCAGGATCTCAGTCTGGTTTTTCTGGACATGGATAAATTTAAACAGATAAATGATCACCACGGTCATGACGCCGGTGACGCGGCCCTGGTTTATGCGGCGGAAATTTTTCAATCCCTTGTCCGGGAGGAAGATATTGTGGCCCGGTATGCGGGCGATGAATTTGTCATGGTCCTGCCGGAAACCGGTCCCCGGAAAGCGGAAAAAATGATGTCCCGGGTACAGCAGTTTCTTTTACGGCATCCTCTGATTTACGACGGCATCCCCATTCCCATTTCCCTCAGTTGCGGCATCACCGCCACCAGCGATCCGGAAATCCCCCATGCCGCGGCATTGCTTAAAAAATCAGATGAAAAGCTCTATGCGGAAAAGCAGCGCAAAAAATCACACTACCCAGACCGCAACGTCTGATGCCTCGTGAACCAGTTTTCGGGCATTGGTGCCTACAGACATGCCGGCAAGACCGGACTCTCCCTGGCGGCCCAAAACAATGGTGCCGCAGTTGTGTTCAGCTGCCGCGGCCAGTATGTCTTTTTCCGTGTGCCGGGAGCCCTGCACCGTGATGGTCTGAATCCGGGCTTCGTCAATGCAGGCGGTTATCAGCATTTGTTTTGCTTTTTCCATGACCGGCGCGATTTCCTGTTCCGCCTGTTCTTGCCAGATTTTTCCAAGGCCCGGAATATCTTCGGAAATTGATTTTGGCAAAAACCGCTGCAGGGATTTTCGGGCATGGAACAGCACCACCCGGCTGGTGGTACCCTTAAGCATAAATCCGGCGTGATCCACTGCTTTTAAAGCGTTTTCAGAATTGTCCACCCCGATGAGCACATCTTTATTTGTCACATGCCCCCGAAGCAGCCAGACCGGGCAGCATTGGCTGCATTCCAGCAGTTTCAGGGAAACCTCGCCCAGAAAAAATGCCTCCACCCGGGACCGGCCGTGGCTGTTCAGCAGAATCGTGTCCGCCATTTCATCTTCCGCCCATTTTACGATATCCCGGGCCACATCCACTTTGCAGCACTGACTGACCGTATCAATGGCGGTTTCCGGAAATCCGTACTGGACAAGCACATTTTTGGCTGTTTTCAGCACCTCATCGCCGAATGTTTCATTGTGCAGACAGATTTTTTTTAAATCGCCGGCAGCATGAAGGCTGTTTTTGCCTGCTGTGGTGAGGGCGGCCGGCAGGGACGGCATTACATAGAGCAGCACCGGACGGATGCTCTGATTCGGTTTGAACATAAGATTCAGATAATCAATTGATTTAATGGCAAATTCAGAGCCGTCCTGGGGCAGGACAATCATTTTGGAAATCGGTTCCGTCATGGGCGGGATTCCTTGGGGTCAGTTTGCGCGATGTAACATTTTAGCTGGTGCGTGCAGCATGCTGGCAGCAATATGCATCAGGGTTTTTTGGCAAGGGGGACCAGCCGGGCAGCGTATTTTTTAACAATGGGTTGTTCCGGATCACTTTCTGCGGTAATCCATGCAAACCCCCGGTTTTTCATGGGCTGGATGGTGGCGCGCAGGGTGTACACCTGTCCGGCGGCGGCGTCAAAAGTTAAATACTGATTAAAATACAGATGGTTATTTAAAAAAGGGTAGTCCAGGACCGCTTCAAAAAACAGGGTGTGAGGGCCGGGCAGCACTGAGACAGTGGATTCGCCGGTGGTCAACCGTTTTTTGTCAATAGAGATAATATTTATGTGGGTGAAGGTTTTATCATCCGGCCGGATAACGGCAATTTCATGGTCCGCCAGATAAGGCCCGCTGTATTTTTTTGCGGGGCCGCATCCGGCAGCAGTCATAAAGACAAATATCAGCATCACGGAAACCGGCAGGAACCAAAAATGCTTTGCGTTCATAAACATGTCCTCGGGTAAAGGGTTTATGTTTTTGAAATAAATTTGTTCCTATAATATATACGATCTGGTGAAATACAAATCAAGATATTGCATGTTTTTTTCCAACGCTGTGGCGGTCTGTGGCTGTGAGCGCATTTTCCGCCCGGTCCGCATACAGGATAATGATTTTTTCAACATCCCGGGACAACTCAGAACACCAGGGCACCGCATCCAGCCAGAACTGGCGCAGGCGGATATAGGCTGCGTCCATTTGCATCTGCTGATTTGCGCTGCCTTCAGGATTTTTTTCCATATGGTGCAGCAGGGCCTGCAAGTGTGACTGTACGGATACAGATACAGTCTCTTTTTCAAATGCGTTGTTTTCTAATTTTTGGATCAACGCGCAAATTTCGGTTTTGATTTGTTGCATAGGGGTGATGCCTCCGATGAGGGGATGGGCCAGGCTGTTTTTTATATTATGGGGATATCAGCGCTGCAATGCCCTCGGCAATCGCTTCCTGATTTTTTCCTTCACAGTCCACAATCCGGTCACTGTATTTTTCATACAGTTGCCGGCGTTCATGAAACAGCTCCCAAAAGGTCTGGGTTTTCGGTCCGGCAATGCCCCGGGTGGAAAAATTATGAATCCGTTGTTTCAGCGTCTCGTATCCCACCTGAAGAAAAACGATAAAAGAGATTGTCTGCAGGTGCTGCATGGCCTTTTGGCTGTAGACCGCACTGCCGCCGGTGGCAATAACATGGTGGCGAACGTTGAGCTTAAGGATTTCGGTTTCCTCGATGCGCCGTAAATCCAGATACCCGGCGTCATCCAGAATCTGCTGAAGGGATTTTTGCTGATTGAGCTGGATCAGGACATCCGTATCAATAAACCCGGATGCCGTATATTTTGCCAGAATAATGCCAATGGTGCTTTTGCCGGCCCCTGGCATGCCGATCAGCGTAACATTGGTTTTTCGGGGCAGTTGCGTCATCCAAATTTTCCATATTTGGTTATCTGATTAACTCAAGTTGATACACAATAAAGACCTTTATTTCATTTCCGGCAGGCCCGGTGGCCTGCCCTACGAACCGGTCGAAATCTCCGGGCTTTGTAGGGTCGGCCACCGTGCCGACCGGTCTGACTTGAGTTAATCAAATAATCAATTTTCCATAATCAGGGCTTTGGTTTTTTACCAAGTATTGACCAGTAAGATTTGATGCCGAAGATGTTAAAATAAGTGATTTCCGGGATGTCAAATCCCTTTGATTTGAGCATTTCCGGGTAGTCGTACACCTGGTGGACCGCGTTGTCCGCCGTTATCCAGAAAAAAATGGCCGCAATATACCAGTAGATGTTTTGAAATACCCTGAACACCCATCCGCCGGCAGCCGGCAGAGTAAAGTCGCCAATCACCATGCAGCCGCCGGGTTTCACAAGACCGGTCATATGATGGAATATTTCGGTCATCAGCTCTCTGGGAAACACATTGAGAAAGAAATTGGCAATCACCATGTCATATCCGTCCGGATCCGTGACGTTCAAAATATTGTCATTGATCATTTGAATCGGGGGCGGCGAGGGGCTTGAGCCATTTGAACCGGAGGTGTCGAGCCCGGAGGTGTCGAGCCCGGATCTGGCTATTTTTTTCTGCAATTGTTTTATCATGGTAGGCGACAAATCCACTGCCGTGACCAAAGCTCCCATGCGCGCGGCGGCCACCGCTTCGGTGCCGTGCCCCACGCCGGCCACCAGCACCCGGTCCCCGGGTTTGACATGCTTCAGCATGCTGACTTTGCAGCGCGGAATCCGCCCCAGACTGTAAATTGCGCCGATAATTTCGTATAAGGCACCCATAAACCGGTATCCGTCTTTCACTTTATCGTCCTTTCAGATTGAGTTAATCGGGTTATCCACTCTGCTTAAGAGGTCCTGCCATTTTCAGTATCGATATCGGTATCGAAATCGAAATCGGTATCGAGTACCAATTTTGAAAGCGGAATTTGAAGGCACGGGGTTTTCAAATTCATGCTGTTGAGTGTTGACTTTGGGCACTGGTCAGTGCCTTGTAAAGCGCCCCTACCGCCAGCTCGGCGCAATGGAAGGAATCCTCCGGAAGGGTTTCCAGATAGGCAATGACATCGTCTGCGGTAATTTTCCATGCATCTTCCAGGGGCTTTGTTTCCACCAGCTCTGCTACGGTATTGGCGCAGGCCCGGGTGTTGATGCACCCGTCCGTGTCAAACGCCACCCATTTGATTCGGTTTTTTCCCGGTTCTTTGGCGTTTTGATCGTTTTTAGAAAGTGTCAAAAAAATTTCAATGGTATCACCGCATTCGCCGGTATTTTTTCCGTACCCGTCCGGATGGGATACAATTTCGCATCGATCCGTGCGGAAAGCCATTTCCAGATAGTGGTTGGAATGTCTGTTCCAGAAATCATTCATTGCCTTTGGTTGTCCCGGTTGCTGTGGTTAAGGTGATTATTTTTAAAAAATATAAGAATATCATTTATCCATAGAAATTTAAAGCCATAAAAATTTAAAGCCATTAATGCAGGACCGGCAAGCTAAGCAGGGTCGATGGTTTGGTTCAGGGGATTTTTCGGATTTTTTCGAATGTTGCCGGGAAATAATCCCCAAAGCGAATAAAACAGTTGAAAAATAAAATTTTAGTTGCCATGGTAATACCACCAGCCAAAAAACATTACCAACAAAAATATCATAGGAGATATAAATCCCATGCTGGATGGATTGCATCCTGTAAAGACAGAGAGTTTAAAAGATGTCTGCATTAAGCGGTTTGAGGGGCTGATTTTGTCCGGCGCGTTCACGGCCGGTGAGAAATTGCCGCCGGAACGCGAACTGGCAAAACGCCTGGGCGTCAGCCGGCCGGTGGTGCATGAGGCCCTGGTGGATGTTGCGGCCAAAGGATTGGTCACCATTACCCCGCGAAAAGGCGCCATGGTGAATGATTTCCGCCGCAAGGGATCGGTGTCGCTATTGGTGTCGCTTCTGGAATATCATGACGGCAAACTGGATGCCCGGCTGGTGGAGGGCCTGCTCAACATGCGGATGCTGATGGAAGTGGAAAACGCGCGACTGGCCGCCCGGCACCGAACCGCGGCCCAGATGGCGGAGTTCCGTAAGCTCCTGGCCGCCGAGGCGGCAGTGGACCGGGATGCGGTTCAGGAAATTACGGTTCTGGATTTTGAATTTCATCTCACCCTTGCCATTAGTACAGACAACCTGCTGTATCCCCTTATGCTGAATTCTTTCAGGCCGGTGTACACCAACCTGTCCGGCCAGTTTTTCCGGGATTCGGATGTTGTGGAGAAGGTGTTTGCGTTTCATAAAAAGATCGTATCCGCGCTGGCAAATCAGGACGAACAGCTTGCCGCGGACCTGATGCGACGGATGCTGGTGCATGGCGAGGATCGGTTGCGGAGAATGATTTCAAAGTAACCTTTAACCACAAAAGGAGATCACAGATGACGGCTGTAGCGCAAAACATCACCCCACCGCTCAAGATGCCTGCGGGCCTGTCGCCGCGCATGGAGTGGCTCCGGGAGTATTATTTTAACGGAGCTGAGCGGGCCTGGAACAATGAATCAACATCCTGGACCACCGGCACGCCATGGGATGTGCAGTTTAACGAAATGACCTTTTATATTGTGCCGGAAACCTACATGCTCATGCAGACCCTGTTGTCCTCCTACCGCCAGAGCGCCCGGCCCGTGGCCCTGCCGCCGGATTTCTGGGCAAAATCCCTGGCGGAGCGCCGGGCCTGGTTTATCAAAGAAGTGATGGTGAAGTACCTGCCCGCGGAAATACTGCCCGGCGATCTGATTGCCGGGGGCCGGTTCAATATCCAAGCGTCCATGTGCCTTACGGAAACGGAACAGGCGGAGTTTAACCGCCTGACAGCCGGCAAAAACGGGGCCCGGTCTGCCATGAACTGGTTCCACAACCATGGCTACGGCAATGCCGGCGCCACTTGCGGCCACCTGGTGCCGGGGTATGACCGGGTGCTCTCCATCGGGTGGAAAGGAATTTACGAGGAACTGGAAAATTTTTACCGCGACTTGTCTGATGCAGATCGCAAAGGGCCGAAAGGCGCCCAGCTCCGGGCCATGATGACGGCCGCCACCCTGCCCCGGGATCTGGCTGGAAAATACGCAAAAATTTGTGAACGGCTCAGTGCCGGTGAAAAGAATTCGGCGCATACCACGGAACGAAAAGCCGAGCTGGCGCAGATGGCACAAAACCTGAAAAAAGTGCCCTGGAACCCGCCGGAAACGTTTTGGGAAGCGGTCCAGGCCCTGTGGCTTACCCATATGCTGGTGATGAGCGATGAAAACTATCCGGGTCCCGGGGTGTCATTCGGCCGCATTGACCAGTACCTGCTGCCGTTCTGGGAACATTCCATTGCCTCGGGCATGTCCCGGGAATTCGGCAAGGAAATTTTAAAATGTTTCTGGATTCATGCCAACACCGCCTATGATGCCATGATCCGGAACGGCAACCAGGGCATCACTTCCGGATTCGGCCAGCTTATTACCCTGTCCGGATTGGGAAAACGTCATGGAACACTTCTGGATATGACCAATGATCTGACCTTTGCCATTCTGGAGGTGATCGATGAGATGAGCCCGATTCTGGAGCCCAAACCCAATATCCGGATGCACCGGGATTCGCCGGACACGCTGCTGGATAAAATGACGGACATGGTGGCATCCAGTCAGGGTGCGCCGTTTCTGATCAATTTTGATGAGCGGTCCATGGCCGGCATGATGCGGGAAGCGGCAATGGCGGAAATCGGGCATTTAATCAACAAAGACAATGTGCATGATTACTGCCCGGTGGGCTGTCTGGAAAATACCATGGCCGGCAATGACCGCTCCGGCACCGTGGACTGCAATCTCAATCTTTTAAAAGCCGTGGAACTGGCCATCACCGGCGGAAAAGATCTGCTTCCCTTTGTGGATCCCATGACCTTGAAAAAAGAGAAGATCCGGCAGGACGGTCCTTCCACCGGCGATGCCGCGGCATTTCAGCGTTGGGATGCTTTCTGGAGCGCTTACAGACAACAGACAGCCTATATTATCCGGAAATGTGTGGATCTCTATGAAACATCCGAATCCGTGCGGGCCCGGTTTCTGCCCACGCCCTATTTGTCGTGCCTGGTAAAGGGATGCGCGGAAAAAGCACGGGATGTGACCCGGGGCGCCGCGGAAATTAGTTTTGTTACCCTGGAGGCGGTGACCTTTGCCACCACCGTGGATTCCCTGCTGGCCATCAAATATCTGGTATTTGACGAGAAACGATGCACCATGCGGCAGCTCAGGCAGGCCCTGGAAGACAACTGGGAAGGCCACAACGTGCTCCAGGCCCTGGCAAAAAATAAAGCCCCCAAGTACGGCCGGGATGATGATGCCGCGGATGAAATGGCAAAACAGGTGATGGACCTTTGGACCGAAGAAACCTGGAAGCACTGCACCCTATCCACGGGCCGGCGCTTCCGGCCGGGCATGCTGAGCTGGAATTACTGGGCCGGCGACGGGTATATCATGGCTGCCAGCGCGGACGGCCGGAAAAAGGGCCAGTTTCTTTCCAATGCCATTTGTCCCTCCAACGGCGCGGACATTAACGGCCCCACAGCCAATGCCAATTCCGTGGGCAAGGCCCTGGGCGGAAAGGATTTTGAAAACGGGGACTGGGAAACTTATCTAAACAGCCTGCCCAATGGGGCGAGCCATACCATGACGTTTAATCCGGCCATTATCAAAGATCCGGCGCACCGGGAAAAGTTCAAAGCATTTTTAAAAGGGTATGCCGTAAACGGCGGCACCTGTCTGCAGGTGAATATCCTGGATCCGGACATGCTCAAAGACGCCCAGAAACATCCCCAGGACTACCGGCACCTGCTGGTGCGGATTACCGGATACAATGCGTATTTTACTTCTGTGGGCCGGGAGCTTCAGGACGAGGTGATTGCGCGGCTCAGCCATGAACAGTTCTGACACCTGAAACCTGACACCTGAAATCTGAAACCCAATGTCGTTAACTTAAGAGGTTTCAATGTAGGGGAGGGGTTTACCCCCTCCCGCGAAAGAGGCAACCCATGCCGGGAGGGGATAAACCCCTCCCCTACGCATATGGCCTAAGTTAATGACATTGACCTGCAACTTGTAACCCCTTCACCCTGTAAACGGACACCCAACATGACCCCTTCCTCCACTGCGGAATTCGCCACCATCTTTGAAATCATGCGCATGTCCACGGAAGACGGGCCGGGCATCAGAACGACGGTGTTTTTTAAGGGATGCTCCCTTCACTGCGCCTGGTGCCACAATCCGGAAAGCATTTCCCCGAACCCCCAGCTTCAGTGGGTGGGCAACCGGTGCATCGGGTGCCGGACCTGTTTATCGGTCTGCCGGGAAAATGCCCTGGCGCTCACGGAATCCGGCATGGAAATCGACCGGACCCGCTGCACCGGGTGCGGCGACTGTGCTGACGCATGTCCCGGCACGGCCCTGGAAATCATGGGAAAAACCTGGGATCTGGATGACCTGACAGCCGAAGTGCTCAAAGACCAGGCCTATTTTGAAACATCCAAAGGCGGCATTACCGTCTCCGGCGGCGAACCAGCCCTTCAGTCTGAATTTGCAGGGCAATTTTTAAAAGCCCTCCGGCAGCGCGGCATTCATACGGCCCTTGACACCTGCGGGTGTTGCCGCCGGGAGGCCCTGGATCAGGTGCTGCCGTATTCAGCGCTGGTATTGTTTGACATGAAACTCATGGACCCGGTTCTGCATAAAAAATTTACCGGCCATGACAACCGCCGGATTCTGGAAAATCTGCACTATGTGGCAGATTATATGCGGTCCCATGTGCATCCGTCGGAAATGTGGATCCGCACCCCCCTTATTCCCCGCGCAACCGCCACCCGTGAAAATATAGGCGCCATTGGTCAGTTTATTGGCGCGCACCTCAGGAACGTGGTTTCCCGCTGGGAATTGTGCGCGTTTAACAACCTGTGCCGGGACAAATATCTTCGTCTGGGGCAGCGGTGGGAGTTTGAAAAAGAAGAGTTGCTGACCCTGGATTTTGTCGATGAAATGGCGGATGCGGCAAAAAGTTCCGGTGTTGATCCGGATATGGTGGTTCCTACCGGCAGCACCCGTTTGGAATAATGGCTTTTGTGTTTTTTCCGGTTCCCACGGGGGACCGCGGGAATGAGGGAAATTAAATATCAACAGGAGGGCGGCGGTAATGTATAATCAGAAAGAATTTGATGAAACAACGATCAACGCGTTTGCACCGGCGGAAAAAATCGGGCTGGTGGCATCCATCAATCCGGAAGGCCTGCCCCATATCACCCTGATTACTTCCATTGCGGCATCCGGGCCGAAACAGCTTACATTGGGGGAGTTCTGTAAAGGCCGGGGCAAATCCCATATCCAGGAAAATTCAAAAACCGCTTTTCTGGTGCTGACCATGGACCGGAAAATGTGGCGGGGCCATGCCCGATGGACCCATTTGCGCGGGGAAGGGCCGGAATATGAGCGCTACAACCAGCTTCCCATGTTCCGGTACAATGCCTATTTTGGCATTAACACCGTACATTATCTGGATTTGGTGGATTTCCGGGGACCGGACCGGCTGCCGCTTGTAAAAATTATTTTTTCCATCCTGATGACAAAAATTGCAAAATATGGCACAGTGACCCCATCCAAAGATCCGGCCCGGGATCAGGACCGGGTCCTGACCCCGTTTGGCGAAACCCTGTTCAATCGCCTGGATGCCCTGAAATTCATGGCCTGGGTTCGGGAGGACGGATTTCCGGAGATCATCCCGCTCTTGGAGTGCCAGGCGGCCGACAGCCGGCGCCTGGTGTTTTCCCCGTGGGCCTGGGGAGATGAAATTCGGAAAATCGCGCCGGATCAGACGGTGGCGGTTTTCGGCCTGACCATGAAAATGGAGGATGTGCTGGTCCGGGGAAAGTTGAGCACCATAAAACGCTCCAGGGGGATTGCCGCCCGCAGTGTGGATATTGACTG
The DNA here is from genome assembly GCA_011390465.1 of Desulfobacteraceae bacterium. GTDB lineage: Bacteria > Desulfobacterota > Desulfobacteria > Desulfobacterales > Desulfosalsimonadaceae > SURF-3. The sequence goes on along the minus strand of JAABSH010000010.1, from coordinate 23,090 downwards.
GGTGTACAATTCCATGCCGCCCTGCCACGGCCAGATTTATCCGCCAATTCCGCTCACCCCGGTGACGGAATTTGAGACTTTATGAAAAGTGATTTAAGACAAGCACGGAAAGGAGGGATTTTGGCAAAAAAACAGATCCGGCTGATTTCATGGAATGTGAACGGGCTTCGGGCCGTGGCCAAAAAGGGCTTTTTTGAATCGTTTAAGGGATTTGACGCGGATGTGATCTGTGTTCAGGAAACCAAGCTGCAGGAACCCCAGCTGGCGGATGAGCTGCGTTATATTGACGGATATGCGTCGTATTGGTCCTACAGCACCGTAAAAAAAGGCTACAGCGGCGTGGGGGCCTGGACAAAAATGCCGCCGCGCACGGTCAATAACGGCATCGGCATTGACGCCTATGACGCGGAAGGCCGGATTCTGGAGATGGATTTTGAGGATTTTGTGCTGTTTAATATTTATTTTCCCAACGGCCAGATGGGGGATGACCGGCTGGAATACAAGCTGGCGTTTTACCGGGATTTTTTTGATTATGCCGGCGGCCTTCGCAAGGCCGGCAGAAGTCTGGTGATCTGCGGGGATTACAACACCGCGCACAATGAAATTGACCTGAAAAATCCCAAAGCCAATGCGGACCGGTCCGGGTTTCTGCGGGTTGAACGGGACTGGCTGGACAAAATTGTGGATCAGGGATATGTGGACACCTTCCGCCATCTGTACCCGGAAACCGTGAAATATTCCTGGTGGACTTACCGGTTCAATGCCCGGGAGCGGAATGCCGGGTGGCGCATTGATTATTTTTTTGTGACCCGGGACCTGGTGGATGCCGGACATGTGAAAGAAGCCTTTATTGACAATGCGGTCTATGGATCAGACCATTGTCCGGTGGGACTGGTGCTGGAATTTTAAGGGGAGGGGAAATGGTTGAAATTGCAGCAATTTATGGAAGCCCGAGAAGAAAGGGAAACACTGCGGCCCTGATGCGGCAGGCGGTTGCCGGTGCCCGGGATGCGGGCGCGGCAGTAGATGAAATTGTGTTAAGAGATTACAAAATTTCCCCGTGTCTTGAAATCTACGGGTGCAAAAAAGACGGAGAGTGCGCCATTAAAGATGATTTCCAAGCGGTCCGGGACCGGATACTGGGCGCCAACGGCCTGATCATCGCATCTCCCATTTTTTTTTATACGGTCAGCGCGCATGTTAAAGCGTTGATGGACCGGTGCCAGTCCCTGTGGGTGAAAAAATACTGGATTGACCAGACCGCGTTCGGAAAATGGACCCCGACCCGTAAAGGCCTGGTCATCAGTGTTGGCGCCACCCGGGGCAAAAAACTGTTTGACGGCATGCTGCTGACCATGCAGTATTTTTTTGACACCCTGGATATGGAACTCTGGGATTCGGTGCTGTTCCGGCAGCTGGATCTGGCCGGAGATGTGGAAAAACATCCAGAATATCTGGACCAGGCCTATGACCGGGGCCGGGCCCTGGCGCTGGCCCTATGTGAAAAATAACAGGCTTATAAATCATCATGCGCATTCTCCTTGTTGAAGATGAAAAAAAAATTGCGTCCTTTATCAAACGGGGGCTGACGGAACAGCACTATACCGTGGACGTGGCAGGGGACGGCGATGAAGGGCTGTATCTGGCCCAGATCAATCCCTATGATCTGATGGTGCTGGATATCATGCTGCCCGGCCGGGACGGGTTTGCGGTCTGCCGGGAGCTGCGGCAGCAGAACAATGAGATGCCCATTCTCATGCTCACGGCCCGGGATGATGTTCAGGACAAGGTTTACGGCCTGGATTCCGGTGCGGATGATTATCTGACAAAGCCCTTTGCGTTTGATGAATTTCTGGCCCGGGTCCGGGTGCTGCTGCGCAGAAATCAGGGCCAGAAAAGTACGCTTCACAAGGTGGCGGACCTGGAGCTGGACCAGATCAGCCGCACGGTCACCCGGGCCGGCACTCCCATTGATCTTACCGCAACAGAGTATGCGCTTCTGGAATATCTCATGATCCATGCCGGCCAGGTGGTGACCCGCACCATGATATCCGAGCACGTCTGGCACCAGGATTTTGACAGTTTTTCCAATGTCATTAATGTGTATGTGAATTATGTGCGCAAAAAAGTGGACGCGGAATATCCTAAAAAACTGATCCACTCCGTCCGGGGCCGGGGATATATGGTTAAGGAATGAGGGGTGGTTGGGAATTACAAATTACGAATTACGAATTACGAATTACGAATGATGAATTACGAATGATGAATGATGAATGATGCCTGTTCAATATTTAATTCCGGACAATTCTTCCAAAGGCTTCAGCTTTCAGCTTTCAGCCTTTTTTAACCTGACCCCATGATCCGCAACTCCATCCGATTCAAGGCCAGTATTCTCTACACATCTGTTTTGTTTGTGATTCTGGTGATTTTCAGCGGGGTGCTCTTCAGTGTGACCCGGTATGTGCTGTACCAGGGATTGGATGATGAACTGCGGCTTAAATCCTCTGAAATTGTCAATATTTTAAAATCCTATGAAAAACTGAGCCGCTCGGAAACCCCGCATCAGCATCTGCTGAACAAGCTCCTGGGCATTGAAGACCGGGCCCGCCTGATTGTGGATGACCTGTGGCGCTCGGACATGGACGCCCTGAACCTGAAAAAAGATTATATCGTTATTTTAGATTTCCAGGGCCGGCCCATTATCCGGAGCCAGAATTTTGACGCAGAAACCGCCCGGGTGTTTCAGGAGCAGCTTCCCCTGTCCGTGGATTTCATGGTACTTAAAAATATCCGTAAAACCGGCCGGCCCTTCCGGGCGCTGAATCTGCCTTTTTTATACAACAGCCGCAATCTTCTGGTTATCCAGATTGCCACGCCCATGGACGCCGTGATCCGCATGCTGAATCAGCTGCTTTATTTTATCGGTATCGGCATTCTGGTGATTCTGGGGATTACCAGTTTTATGGGCGGATTTTTTACCCGCCGGATTCTGCGGCCCGTGCTCAACGTGACCCGCATTGTGGATAATATTTCCCACAAAGATTTAAACAGAAGAATACCGGAAATGGCCGCGGACGCGGAGATGCGGCAGCTGATCCGTTCCTGCAATGCCATGCTGGAACGTCTTGAAAAATCCTTTGCCCATGTCAATGAATTCAGCTCCCATGTGGCCCACGAGCTGAAAACCCCGCTGGCCATTATCCGGGGGGAGATGGAACTTGCCCTGTCCCGGACCCGGGAGCCCGCGGAATACGAGCAGGTGCTGCAGGTGAGCCTGGAAGAGGTAAACCGGCTGATCCGGATTATCAAGGACCTGCTGCTCCTGGCCCGGCTGGATTATAATCCGGATGTGTTTCAGTTTGAAAAAATTCATCTCACGGCATTTCTGGAAGAAATTTATGAGTACACCCATATTCTGGCGGAACAGAAAGGTCTTTTTTCAGAGCTGCGCCTTTCCCCGGCTTTCCAAGCTTCCCCGAATCAGAGTGTCATTGAAGGCGATAAACTGCATCTGCGGCGTCTGTTTTTGAATCTGATCAATAATGCGGTTAAATTCACGCCAAAAGGCGGGAAAATCACTGTTTCTCTGGCGGTTTCAGGCCGGAGCGCGGAAATCCGCGTTGCTGATACCGGTGTGGGCATTGCTGAAAAAGATTTAAACCGCATTTTTGATAAATTTTTCCGTTCCGGATCCCAAAAACAGGCGGAACCCGGCAGCGGGCTCGGGCTCAGCATGGCCCGTTCCATTGCCCGGGCCCACCAGGGGGATATTACCGTGCACAGCCGGCCGGGAGAGGGCACGGTTTTTGGGGTCATCCTGCCGGTGATCTTTTCGGTGCCAGACAATAATTAAAAAATTTTAATATAATTTTAATCCTTTTTTAACCTGTATCCCCCTATGATGACCCCAAAAGCAAGGAAACTGTTTTCAGAGGCGGAAGAGGGATATCATGGATGTGCTGGTAATTGATGATGAACAAAAAATCCGAAAAATATTTTCTAGCCTTATGCAGCAGCAGGGCTTTTCTGTAAGAGCGGCCGACAGTGTGGCCGCGGCATATGATATGATGCTGGATGATCCCGCGGATCTGGTGCTGCTGGATATCAATATGCCGGAGGTGGATGGCATATTTTTTTATGACATCGCCACCACGTTCTGCAAAAAATCAAAATTTATCGTTACCAGTGTTTATGCGCTGGCGGATCAGCGGCAGATGGTGCCCGGCGCTGATGCCTATTACGACAAATCCGACAGCCTTGCGGAACTGGTCCGGAAAGTCCGGCACCTGATGCCGTCATCTGAACAACCGGTGCGAGGTTGAAATTCCGGATAGCGGCATTATGTTAAGGATTAATGTAAATTTTAAAATCTGATTTTTTAAGAGGAGATGAATAATGCGCTTGCCTAATGATTTATCCACTTGCAGGATGCCCAAACGCGGCAGATGGCTTGGCATTCTGACCACTGGTGTGTTTTTTGCCGTTTTTCTGCTGGTGTTTTCTTCCCATGCGTCGCCGGCCGGGTGTTCGCCCCCGCCCCAGGTGCAGATGGTGCCCCGGAATTTTACCCAGCTGGCCAGGGACTGCGGTCCGGCCGTGGTCAATATCAGCACGGTCAAAACTTTGAGTTCCGGCGGCGGCCGGGTGTTTGAGCATTTTTTTCAGGGTCCCCAGGGCCGTCAGGATCCGTTTGGCCGGTTTTTTGAAGAATTTTTTAAAAACCAGCCCCGCCGGGAATTCAAGCAAAGCAGTCTGGGATCCGGATTTATTATGGACAAGGACGGCTACATCATCACCAACAATCATGTGATTGAAGGGGCGGATGAAGTTCAGGTGAAACTCAAGGACGGCAAGGAATATCCCGCGGAAATCATCGGCAAGGACCCGTCCACGGACCTGGCCCTGATTAAGATAAAAGCGGACAAGGATCTGCCGGTGCTGCCCATGGGCGATTCAGACGCCCTGGAAATCGGCCAGTGGGTGCTTGCCATTGGGAGTCCGTTCGGTCTTGAGCAGACGGTCACCGCCGGCATTATCAGCGCCAAGGGCCGGGTTATCGGTGCCGGTCCCTATGATGATTTTATTCAGACCGATGCCTCCATTAACCCGGGAAACAGCGGCGGTCCTCTCATCAACATGGCCGGCCAAGTCGTGGGAATTAACACCGCCATTGTGGCGGGCGGGGACGGTATTGGATTTGCCATTCCGGTGAATGTGGCAACCGATGTGTTTGCCCAGCTCAAGGAAAACGGCGAAGTGACCCGGGGATGGCTGGGAGTGGCCATTCAGGATCTGGATGCGGAGCTGAAGGAATATTACGACATTTCCGCCGGCGTGCTGGTGGCGGAAGTGTTTGAGGGCGATCCGGCGGATGCGGTCGGGATTAAGGCAAATGATATTATCGTATCCGTCAACGGCAGTGCCGTGGAATCGTCCCGGGATCTGACCCGTCTGATTGCGGGGCTTTCCGTGGGCAGCAAAGCGGAAATCGTGGTGGTCCGGGATGGCAAAGAAAAATCATTCAAGGTGAAAATTGCCCGCCGGGATGATGACAAACTCATGGCCGGCAGTGGGGATACCGCTCCCATGGAAAGCGCCCTGGGTATCGAGATTGCCAATATAACCACTGACATGATGGACCAGTTCAATCTGGGCAGCACGGACGGCGTTATGGTGGTCGGGGTCGGGCCGAACAGCAAGGGTGCAAAAGCCGGCATTGTGAAAGGCGATGTCATCCGGGAAATCAACCATCAGCGCATCAAAAATGTGGATGATTACAAGGATGTTATGGGAAAAATAGATGACGGCGATGCGGTTCAATTTTTTATCAAGCGCATGAACAGGGGATTTATGGTGATCAAGATCATCAAATAAAATTGACGGCTTCGTAAAAAGTCCAAATTCTTTGTTGCGCTGCATCCCTCGCTGCTTCAGCGTACGCCAAGTACGCCTCATTGCTCGGGATTTGCGCGCCTCGAATTTGGAGCTTTTTTCTTTGCCGTCGAAATCCGACTTTTTACGGCTCTGATAATCTGAAACAAGGATTTGGCCCGCCGGCCTGGAAAGCAGCTGTCTTTTTTCTCCCCCGAAAGATGGTGTTTCTGCCCTCCACTTTCCATGGCCGGCGGGCCATTTTTTTTGTCTCGCGATTATCACTGGCCGGCAGGTTATGCATACCGGAAGGCCGGGTGGTGGATAATCTTAAAAAATTCCTGGTCTTCAAACTCCAGGTATTGATGAAGGTCCCGGCTGGAAAACCGCACCAGCCGTTTCAGCCCGCTCAGGGTGGAAGCGGCGGCATTGCCAAACTGACAGGCAATGGCAATGGTTTCAGCCTCCAGATCGTCTATGGGGATTACCCTGTCAAGAATACCGTATTCAAACCCCTGTTTGGCGGAAAACGCGGGTTTCAGGGCCAGCAGTTCCATGGCCCGGCCTTCCCCCAGCATGCGGGAAAGAAAGTACGGCCCGCCGCCAATGGGCAGCACCCCGATATCCAGGTAGGCGTTTCGGAAGACCGTATTATCCGCGGCCACCCGATAGTCGCATGCCAGGCTGGTGTTTAAAAACAGGGGAATCACGTTTCCGGAAGTGGCGTGAATAACGATTTTATTCATTTCCGTCAGTTTTACCACCAGAGCGGCATAAAAATTATACAGCCGGTGCAGATCCATATTGTTGTGCCGTGCTTTGATGTTTTCAAAAAAGCTGATATACTCATTGTATCCGGATTCTTCCAGAAACGACCGGAAAACCATTACTTTGATGTATTTGCAGGCTGAGACCCGGGTCAGAAAGGACAACAGCGCATCCCGGTTGATGAGATTGGTGGCCTGGAGAAAAAGGTTTTTTTTGAAATAAACCCACAGGATGCCGTCAATAAACCGGCTTGAGAAAAATTCAAAATCAACTTCATAGGATGCTTTGTCAATCATATGGGCCCTCCTTTTTTCGGGAGATAAATCAATTGCTGAATTTAAAAAGTTCCGAATTTTAAAATTGCATTTAGTGTGCCAGGATTGTAGGAATATTTTTATCGGGTTATCCATTTGACTCAGGTTGATGCTGTAATCTGCATGAACCCAGCAGGCATTACGAGAAGTGAGGAACGAACGACGAAGTAATCTCCCTTTTTTCAGGGGATTGCTTCGGTCGTACCTCCCTGGCAATGACAGAACTTGATCGAACCGGATAACCAAATATTTTTGGCCGATTGGGGTTGATCAGGCTGACTGCTTTCTTGACAGTCTGTAAATTAATTTTTCAGAATCATTTTATCTTTAGAAGAAATCAGGAGATCAGATGAAAACACGCATTACCGAACTTTTCGGCATTCAGTATCCCATTCAGTGCGGCGGTATGCTGTGGATCGCCAAACCGGAACTGGCGGCTGCCATCAGCAATACCGGGGCCATGGGCAACCTGACCTCGGGGAATTACAATTCCGCCGATGAATTAAGGGCTGCCATTGACGCCACCCGGGACCTCACGGACAAGCCGTTTATTGTCAACATCACCACCATGCCGTCCATCCGCCTGCCCGTGGAACTGCTTCAGGATTTTTTCCGGGTCTGCTGCGAAAAAAAGGTGACCGCCATTGAAGTTGCGGGAGCGCCCGTGGATACATTTTTGGGCAAAGAATTTATTCCCATGGCCAAAGCCGCCGGCGTCAAAGTGCTGCACAAGGTGGGCACGGTCAAACATGCCGTGCATGCGGAAAAAGTAGGCTATGATGCGGTCACCATCGCCGGATTTGAAGAAGGCGGATTTCCCCACAAAGACAATGTCTCCACCCTGGTGCTGGTGCCCAAAGTGCGGGAATCCGTGTCCATTCCGGTGCTGGCCGCCGGCGGCATGGCGGACGGCAAGAGCATGGCCGCGGCCCTGGCCCTGGGCGCGGACGGAATCATGATGGCCACCCGGTTTCTGGCCACAAAAGAGTCCGGCATTCACCCCAATATCTACAAGGTGTTGATGGAAAAAACCGAAGCCGACACCTCATTGCAGCTTCAGACCCTGCTGGCCGGGTTCGGGCTTCAGGTGCGGGCCCTTAAAAATGAAATCATGGCAAAAGTGGCAAAAGTGGAAGCTGACGGCGGGGACCTGGGCGAACTGCTGCCGCTTATTTCCGGTGAACGGGCAAAACAGGTCTGGAAAGAAGGCAACGCGGAAGAAGCCATGCTGACCATCGGCCAGTCCGTAGGGCGGATATCGGATATTCCCACGGTGGCGGAACTGATTGATCGCATGGTCAAAGAGGCGGAAGAATCGTTGAAAAAGGGGCTGGATGCTTTCAAATAAATGCTTTTATGTCTCGCGCGGCGCCTCAGCATTTGCGGGAGATATAAGTATAAAAAGTATTCTGGTTACCTGCCTTTCTCAACCTTTGGTGTTTTTATCCCGATCCCGATTTCGATAGTTGAATTTAAGCAAAAAAGTTATGTTTGGGTGGCTGCTTCCCTATGGTAAATACCACTAAAAATCCTCCCTGGTTCCGCACGGCTTCCCGATGCCCGTATTCCGGTCTTGCGGTATCGCACCTGGAAATGTTTGTCAGCCAGCACCCGGGATCCAATTATTTTGTTGAAATTGCAAAACTCGGGGACCGGTTTCTGCTGATAAAGGGCTCCGGCTACGCGCGATCCTATGAAATGGCTGAAAGTCTGGCGTTTATAGATGCCTATGTGTCGAAATATTTTGATGCGGAAAACACCGTGTTTATGATAGAAGATTATGGGGATATCGCCGGGACGGATGCGGAAGCCCGGCGGCTGTATGTGCTTTACCACAAAAACAGTCCGGTTATCACAGGCGGGGTATTTTATAACCTTTCTCTGCTGTTCCGGATCAGCGCAAATATTGGCAAACGGCTGCATGCGGGGGAAAAATATCTGGCCACGGCAACCTCATACGGGCAGGCCATTGCAATCGCCAGACAGTTTGTGCTGGACAGCCGGCCGGAAAAAAAATCTCAGCCCGACGCCGCCACCGGTATTTTTACCGTTTTCAGGAAAATACAAAAAAACCCACTATTGCTGTATCAGCGATTGGCAAAACACGTTCAAATTTTCAGCCATTCCTCTGCTCTTTTTTCTTCTCTTAAAATCCGGCGTCAAAATACCAGCGCATTGCTTGAATACATTGCCTCCATTGACTGGCATACAGAGGGCGTCAAGGATCCGGACGGAAAAATGTTTTCCGATCCTTTGATGAAACAGGCGGCCATGGCCGTCAGCTACATCAAGTCTGAAATTGACAGCCTGCTGAAAGAACGGGATGCGGCTGAAAAAGTTCTCAGACAAAGTGAAATCCGGTATCGCCGCCTGGTGGAGCATGCAAAAGCCGGCATTGTGGAGTTTGATTATAAGACCCACCGTATTTTCAGCGTGAATAAGGCTTTTTTGGATATCTGCGGGTATTCTGAATCGGAAATCACCGCCATGGCGCCAGAGGATCTGATGACGCCAGACAGCCGGAAACTGTTTCTGGACCGCATGAAACTGCGAATGGCGGGCAAGCTGGTTTCAAATGATTCGGTTTACGCGTTTTTTACCAAATCCGGCGAAAAAAAATGGGCTGTTTTGACGGTGAATGTCGTTGAAGGGGCGGATCGTCCCCAAAAAGCCGATATCATTGTGATTGACATAACCGCCATCAAGACGGCGGAGATGCGGCTGATGGAGCACCAGGACCGGCTCAGGGCCCTTGGCATGAAACTGGCCAGAACCGAAGCGCGTGAGCGCAGAAATCTGGCATCCAGACTTCATGAGGGAGTGAGCCAGGAATTGTTCGCGGCCCAGCTCATGCTGGCGGCCATGAAAAAAAACCTCTCCACTTCATCTGAAAAGCAGCATCTGGAAGCTGTAAATGCGCAGATCGTTCAATCCATCCGGGAAATCAGGGGAATCACCCATGAACTCAGTCCGCCGGTCTTATATACTCTTGGATTTCCCGAAGCCCTGAAATCTATGGCCGGGGTATTGGAATCCCGGCACGGGCTGAAAATCACCGTGGATTTTGAAGGAGAATCCGAAGATTGCAATAATGAGATCAAGCACAGCCTTTATCGGGTGGTCAGAGAAATTCTTCAGAATATTGTCAAACATGCCCGGGCAGAGTGCGTATCCATATTCCTTGAAAAAACAGCAGATGATCTTTTCATGGAAATTTCAGACGACGGGGTGGGGTTTGACACATCTTCGTTTGCGGAAAACCACTATACAGGGCCGGGCTTCGGCCTTTTTGACATCCGGGAACGGGTTGAAAATCTGGGAGGCAATTTTCGCATCTGCTCAACCCCCGGAAAGGGCACCCGGGTCAGCGTGGCTGTGCCGCTGATTTCAGAATAACGCTTTTTGGGTGTTCGATCGGGACCGCATCCTGTTTTTCAATACCGGGGCCTATACCCTGGATTACTCGCCGTACACCGAACCCTTTGGCTTCAACGGTGCGCGCATGCCGGATGTGTATGTGATTGAAAACGGAACGTTCTTGCGGTTGAACGGGCGTTCGGGAGAGGCGGGGTTAAAATATCATCTATGATAGAATATGCCGGATCGGCAGGGCGTGAAGGTTTTGTGCAAACGGCAGAATGTCGTTGCCGGTGTAAATGAGAACACCCCTTACCAATTTTTTCCCGAGATGGTCCCGCAAGACCTTCAGACCCGTGAAATCCCGGGGGGATACCGTGGCGGATCGCTTGATCTCGACGCCCACAACGTTGCCGTGTCGATCTTCTATGACCACATCCACTTCCTGTCCTGCCTGTGACCGAAAATGATGGAGCCTCACGAGATCAGCCGCCCAGGAGGAAAGTTTGAACAATTCCAGAACCAGATAATTTTCAAACAGGCGTCCTGCGATTTCACCTTCCGTCTTGAGCCTGCTCGCATCCATTCCCAGGAGCCGGCAGGCAAGGCCGGTGTCCATTATAGTCGCCTGAACTGGGTAATTTTTTACCAGTAAGTGGTAAATTTATCAAAAGCAGAAAGAAGGACGCGACGGGAAATGAAAGATTGCGTGGTGGGAATCAATCCTGCTTGAGGCCGCCTTTGATTGAAAGCGGGAAGTTCATGCGGTTGAATGGGAATCCGGGGCGTGCGGTGTAAAAAGGCAATTGATCTATGCTTTTAAGATGTCTTCTCGTCAAAATAAATATAGACCACAAATGCCAGAAGCGGGATGAAATACCATTCAAAGGTCGCGGGGCTTCGCAAAATTTCAAGGGCTTGTCCGGTTAATTCCGGATGATTGAGTTCCATGGAAGGTCTCCTTGCTTTAATGTAAAGGCTCTCTGATGTCAGTGTTCAGGTGATAGAAAAAATATGGCTCAAAGCTCAAAGCTGCTTTCCCTTTTTACCGCACATTCAGTTCCACCCGGGAGGCTTTGAATTCCTTAGTTTCTTTTGGTGCAAGGGTTTCAGGTTCCGTCAGAAACAGCCGATCGCCGGAAACATCATGCTTTTCCAGCATATGGCCTTTCACCTGTTTTGCCCGTTCAAGGGCCAGCAGCCGGAGCGCTGCGTCCGAAATGGCAATCTGTTCGCGAAGCCGGGTTTCCATTTCTTCGACATTCAGGCTGGGATCATCTGCCGGTTTCAGGGATGCGCTATTTTCCGCATCGGAAAGGCGTGCTTCCGCATACGCCTGTTTGAGCAGGTCCTGATATTGTTCCGGCGCCAGCGTCATGCTGTCCAGGATGGCCGGGTCTTTGGGCGCGTCTTTTTCAAGGCTTGCGGCTTTGATGTTTCGGGTCAGCAAAAGGGATTTCAATGCACTGCGGTCGGCCTCCGGGTCCACATATCCGGAAATGTCCAGATTCAAGGCCGGCCGCTCAAACATCAGCTTGCCGATGGCATCCAGTTTTTTTGCGGCATCCGGGGAAATGGTGGTTTCCGCGGCGGCAAATTCAATGTACCGGAGTTCTTCGCCTCCGCCCACAATGGACCCGACCAGGGCAAAAGGCGATGTCGCCGCTTTAACCACGAGATTTTGCAGGGCTTTTAAAATCGGCTTTACCACGCCGAATTCCGGGTCATCCGTTCTTCCGGCAATGGGAAGGTCCACATTGATCTGGCCCTTGCGGTCTTTGAGCAGCGCAATGGCAACGCCCACCGGCAGGTTCAGGGCGTCCGGACTCTCAACTTTTTGGCCCAGGGTGAACTGGTCCAGAAGCAGGTGATTTTTAGCGGAGATTACTTTCTGATCAATGGTGTAGGACAGTTGAGTGTTGAGTTTTCCTTTTTGAATGGTTCGGCCGATAAATTTTCCAGTGTACGGCGACAGGGCGCTGAGTTCCATGTCGGAAAGGCTGAAGGTGGCGTCCAGAAACAAGGTTTCCGCAAGGGGATTGAGTTTGCCCTGGATATTGACCGGCGCGTATTCATCGATTTTGCCTTTTGCCGTAAGGTCGGCAGATTCAAAATTTTTGGACGTCAGGCCCGTTACCCGCAGTTCGGCCAAATTGAACCGGGTGGAAAAATTGGGCTCAATGTTATGATCAAAGAACTGAAAATCAAAATTGTCCAGCACCACTTCTCCGATGCTCACGGGAAAGGGCGTGACGGAGTCCGCCGGAGCAGTGTCCGCTGTGGCAGCCGGAAGGGGTTCTGAAGGCGCATTTTTTGCTTCCGGGGAAGCTGGCTCATCTTCAGGCGCAGCAGATGTGGGGAAAATTTTTTCCAGATTGGTGGTGCCGTCATTAAATACAATGAGCTGGTTTTCAAAATCTTTCAGCAGAATGGTATCCAGATGAATCTTAAGGGGATTTACAGATACCTCAATGCCGTCTAAGGCAAAGGTGTCCCAGGCAATAAATTTTTTGTTTTTCACGCTGTCCATGGTGTCAACTTTTGTGACGGCGGCATTGCCGGTAACAAGGGTCTGGATGCCGCCGTTTTCAGCGGGCGCCACGGCCGCATGCCCGGATGCGGCCAGCTTGCCGTCTGAAAGCATCAGGTGAATGTTTTCCGGCAGATACGGCTGGCCCCAGGCCAGGGCCAGGTCGGCGATGCTGAAATCCCCGTCCACAAAAAGCGGGGTAATCCCGGCCTGACCACTGATGGTGACCGGGGCGCTGGTATTGATGCGCGTTTGGATATCAACCCCGGCCCGGGTGTCCGGCGCAGTGGTGAAATCGGAGATCTTGATGGAAAGATCATCTAAAGAGAAACGGGCCGGGTCGGTTGTTACCGTGTGGTCTGTGTATAAAATTCGGCCATTGTTCAGATCGAGCTGGTTGACGGACAGGATAAACGGCGAAGTTTCCGCCGCGGTGTTGTCAGCGGCAGACGCTGTTGCTTCCGGTTTGGCCGGTTTGGTTGGGTCTGCTTTATCGTTTTCATTGTCTTTGTCATCAGGTGCTGGCCCCAGGGTGGCCAGGTTGAAGACCCCTTCGGTGTCGCGGACCACCGTCAGTTCCGGGGACTCAAAGGTGACGGAGGCCAGGGTCAGTGAATCTTCAAGGGGCCGGGAAGGGGCTATTGCCATGCTCAGTTGCGGCAGCATCAGGATCCTGGCCGCTGCCTGGTCTTTTATCTGAAGATCCGTAAGGCGGATGTCCCCCTGAACCGTGAGATCAGATTTTTCCGGCATCTGTTTAAAAAGGATCCGCGCGTTTACGTCCAGGCTTCCGTCCGTGATTTCAAATCCCACCTTTTTTTCCGGCACATAGGCAAAATAATAGGGAATGGAAAGCCCGGACAGCGACAGATCCACTATGGTTTCCAGGGTGTCATGAAAGGGTTTGGTATCCACATCCACGGACAGGCCGGCCTGGTTGACACTGGTGGTTAACATTGGTTCTGAAAAAGCGTCGATATGGTGTTCAAAATTGGAAATAAGGGGCAGGTTGAGATTGATGGCGGATATGACATGGGCCGTGTCCACCACTTGATCCTGAAACGCGATGCGGCCGTCGGTAATGGCAATATTGGCAATGGAAAACCGGAAGCCGGCGTTGTTTTCATCCGCGGGGTCGGATTCAGGGGGCTGGGGTTCCGGCGGGGCCTCTGGGTCTTTTTCCGGCAGGAGATCGGAAAAATTAAACCCGGTTTCCGATGTCCGGATCAGGCGGATGTCTGGTTTTTCCAGGCGGATTTCCTTTGCCACCAGGCCGAGCTTAAAAAGCGATGCCCACTGAAGGTTGACAAAGAGTTCGTCAAAACCGACAAACCGCTGCCCCATCGTCTTTTCCCGGATGTCCAGTCCTTCCACCGCAGCGGTCAGGGAAAAGGGGTTCAGGCGAATATTTTGTATCTCCACCGGCCGGTCAAGGGCCTGGGATATTTTATCCGGTAAAATGGATTCCAGTACCAGGGGGACGGCGACAAAGCCGATCAGTCCGTAGATGACCAGAACAGTAGCAAAAATAATGGCAAATTTTTTTTTCCGGCTCATGAATTGGCCTCTTTATAAGTCTTTTGAGTGGTGTATAAAGGGATGAAACAATGGTTTCCATGCGTTAAAATTACGTGGCCCGTGATATCTTGTCAAGAATTGTCAGAAAATTGACCGGCAAAGGGGGGGAAGCAGGAAAAAAAGGGGTAAATTTGTTGTCAATATTGCTTGCGAACGCTATAAATTGAAGTGTTTTTTCGATTCATTCACGTTGGTCAAAAGGTAAAAGTGAACAAGACCACTGCCATTGCAAAAGACATTCAGAATACCCTGTGCGGTCTGGCCGATGAAAACACGGCCCGCCAGTCCTGCCGGTTTTTCAAAACCGGCAAAGGCCAGTACGGGGAAAAAGATCTGTTTCTGGGCATTCGGGTGCCGGTATTGCGGAGAATTGCACGGCAATTTCAGGATATCAGTCTGCCGGTGACATCAAAACTGCTGTATTCGCCATACCATGAAACGCGGATGATGGCCCTGATTGTGCTGGTAAACCGGTTCCGGCAGGGCGATTTTGAAATCCGGCAGGCCGTATATGCCCATTATATGCATCACACCCGGCAGATTAACAGCTGGGATCTGGTAGATGTGTCCGCTCCGGCCATTGCCGGGGGGTATTTGTTCGACAAAAACCGCCGGCCCCTCTATGCTCTGGCAGGATCGGAAAATTTATGGGAGCGGCGGATTGCCATTGTGTCCACGGCTTATTTTATACGATATCAGGATCTTGCAGATACTATTGGTATTGCAAAAACATTGCTGGACGACCGGGAAGATCTGATCCATAAAGCCACCGGCTGGATGCTCCGGGAAGCCGGCAAACAGGACCAGACTGTTCTGGAAACGTTTTTACAAGCCTATTGCCGCATCATGCCGCGCACCATGCTGCGGTACGCCATTGAAAAATTGGATAAAACCCGTCGGAATCATTATTTAAAGGGGTGCATGTGAAGCTGAACAGATATTGGAACGTGTGGATAATCGCTGTGGTTATGCTGTGGATACCCGGGCCGGCCGCCGGTGAAGACACACCCGGGCAGCCTGGCACAAGGCTTGATGCCGGTGTCCAGGTTCAGGATTACACCTGGGCCGAATACGGGGAAAAGGGGCGGGTGCTTGAAGAGACCGGCAACCTTTTTGGGGTGTTCTGTGCGTATGAATCCCGGAAATCCAGGATCGGCTGGCGCATGGGCGGAAATTTTTTTTTCGGCCAGGTGGATTATGACGGTCAGACCTGGACCGATATTCCGGTGAAAACGGATGTTTTGTATGTGGGATCAAAATTATCCGCGGATCTGGTGCCCGGCATGCGTCTGGCGTCAGGGGTGTGGGTGATGGCCTTTGCCGGTCTGGGCGGCGAATTCTGGCTCCGGGATCTGGATGACACCAAAACCCCTGATAATGAAGCCGTAAACGGGGCCCGGGAATGGTGGGGCTCTGTTTATGGCCGCATGGGCATTGGCGCGGAATACAAAATAACGGAAGATGTCATGGTTTTTTCGGAGGCCGGGCTGAAAGTGCCGGTTTATACCCGGAACGAGGCGGAATTTTTTTTGGATAACAGTCCCAGTGTGAAGCTTGAACCGGAAATGGACGTTTCCGGTTTTGGTGCGCTGGGGTGCCGGTGGAAACAGTGGGGGGCCCGTGTTACCTGGGATTCCCTCCGGTTTGATCCGTCCGATGTGGTGTCTGCCGGAAATTATTCCCTGTACCAGCCGGAATCAAAAGCAGATGTTTACAGTGTGGAGGTGTTCTGGTCTTTTTGGTCAAAGGGATTCTGACAGGCTGTTTAAGTCTCGGAAATCCCCCGCCCTGCCGGGCAGCAGCCTTAAATTCTGGTCATTTCTGTTGCATAGACCTGAAGCAGGTCTTTGCTGGCAGGATTGGCGTCGACCATTGGGAAAAGATCCGTTATTTCGCGTTTGGCATGGGTTTTGAGGGCATCAAGAAATTCTTTGATTCTGTCAATCAGATCGGTGGAGAGTTTTTCGCGGGACACCTGAATCTGTTTAATTTCCGATTGCAGGGCCTGGAGTTGCGTTTCAAACATGCCGTGTTCTTTTGCAAGGGACAGCACCAGAAGCACATTGTCGTATTGCGTGTCTCCGGAAATGGCGGCGGGAAAAATAATTGTTTCTTCAAACCGAAAGTGCTGCTTCAGGTCTTTTTCCAGGAAATCAAAAAATGTTGCCAGTCCTTTGAAAAATTTTTTGTCCCGGTTTTTCAGACTTTCTTTAAATTTTACCACATAATCGGTGATGATTTTGTGTTCTTTGGCAATTTTCGCCACCTGATTATTAATATTGTAAACGTTATCCATTGGTCCTCCGGATTTCGGGGCGGGTCGGCGCCCTTTTGAAAAAACAGTTACAGGCGTTTTATGTCGCGATCAGGTCTTTCACCGTATCCAGCAGCGGCGATTTCAGTTCCCGCCACTGGGGATGAAGGGCCTTGTCTTTATGCCATTCAAAGTCCACGGCAATGTATTGCTCCGGGATGGCATATTCAAAATTGGTTCCATAGGTGACAAGGGGATAATATTCCACCCACAGCATCCGGTCCGGATCCATATTAAATTCCCGGGTGACGGTTGTGGCAATATGGCCGGCACAGCTTCGGACGGTCATTTTGCTGTCCGGAAGATCGGATACAATGACAATATAGGGTTTTAAAAAGGAAATTCCCGTGTTTTTGCCCCTGGACCGGTCATAAATGCGCAACCGGCATTTGCCGCTGGCCAGCTGGAGTTTTCCGCCCCATCCTTCCCAGTAATAGGTGGAATCATAAATGCGCATGGTGTTTCCCGATAAAGTGAAAATTATCGTATATACTAAGTATTATATCCCGCCGGGTCAAGCAGCAAACAACAACAAATACCCAACAAGCACCAAAGACAAGCAGAAACCGGCCGGCGTCGGCAACAGATTAAAACCAGATAAGATGATGTGATTGGGACCTGTCAGTTTATGCTTGTGTTGGTTGCCCCTATGACATATGAATCCGGTATTATCGCGTATTTTACGGAGATTTGAACAGCTGCCATGAAAGGATGACTGCATGACCCCCATTGCCGGAACTGAAAAGGCTGGTTCGATTTTTATTGATGACAAGGAAATTATTCTGGTGGGCACGGCCCATGTGTCCAAAGAAAGCGTTGATCAGGTGGCTGCCGTGATCGAAGCACAAAAGCCGGACACGGTCTGTGTGGAGCTGTGTCCGTCCCGGTTCCAGTCCATTAAAAAGAAAGCCCAGTGGCAGGAAATGGATATTATCAAAGTGATTAAGGAGAAAAAATCCTTTCTGCTGCTGTCCAATCTGATGCTGGCATCTTTTCAGAAGCGCATCGGCGATAAGCTCGGGGTAAAACCCGGGGAGGAAATGATTACAGCGATAAATGCGGCGGAAGCCGCCGGCGCGGAGGTTTGTCTGGCGGATCGCGATATTACCATCACCCTGTCCCGGACCTGGCGAAGTACGGGATTCTGGAGCAAAATAAAATTAATTTTTCAGCTTGTGCTGTCCATGGGCGGGGTGGATGAGATCGATGAAAAAGACATTGAAGAGATGAAGCAGGCGGACATGCTGGAATCCATTCTGTCTGAAGTGGAAAAATCCCACCCGGCCCTGCGGGAGATTTTGATTGACGAGCGGGACCGGTATCTGGCCCAGAAGATCAAGACCGCTCCGGGCAAAAAAATTGTGGCCGTGGTGGGGGCCGGGCACGAACCCGGGATCCGGAAATATATCCATACGGACAGTGACTTGGCGGCCCTGGAAACCCTGCCGCCCAAAGGCCGGTTTTCCGGCATGTTCAAATGGCTGATTCCCGCCCTGATCGTCGGCCTGATTGTGTTCGGATTTTTCCAGGGGGGCGCCGGCGCGGGTAAAGACATGATTATCTGGTGGGTGGCGGCCAATGCTGTGTTCGCCGGCATCGGCGCCATTGCCGCCTTTGGCCATCCTTTCACTGTTTTTTCGGCGGTGTTTGCGGCCCCGGTCACGTCCCTGAATCCCATGGTTGCCGCCGGCTGGGTGTCGGGACTGGTGGAAGCCTTTGCCCGGAAACCCAAAGTCCGGGATCTGGAATCCCTTCCCGAAGACATCCTTTCAGTCCGGGGGTTCTGGCGTAACAAAGTCACCCGGATTCTGCTGGTGGTGGTCTTCACCAACCTCGGCTCGAGCATCGGCACCTTCGTGGCCCTGCCGCTTATGATGAAGGCCCTGGGAGGCTGATATTCCGGAATTCTCCGGAATTTTTAGCGCCAACTCTTCTTGATGCAACCGTAAAAAGTCAAGTTTAGATGGCAAAGAAAAAAGATCCACCAATCTTATAAGAATTAGGCGCACAGATCCCCAGCAATGATGCGGACTTGGCGGACGTTGAAGCAGCTGGGGATGCAGCGCAACAAAGAATTCGGACTTCCAAATAAATTACCCGTAATTTATTGAAATGATAGACAATTTATTTGCTGATACAGTGGTGATTCGTCACCGTGAAAAGCTTTTTACGAAATTGTCATTTTTCATGATGGAATGCCCTTTTTGGGGGTGTCGAATTGTTATTGTATGATGCAATGTAACGGAATTTTTTGAATGTGAGCACTATATAGTGGCTTGTTTGTGGGCTTATGGAAAACTATATAAAAAACTGAATTTCTCTAAAAATATCTATATTGAAAAGGCTCCTTAAATCAAAGGAGCTTAGAGTGAAATTAAAAATTACTTATTATCATTTATTATCATCAGGCTTTTCTCTCATTTTAGCAAGCTGTGCTATTGTTATAGGTGGAATAGCGAACTGGGGAAGCTTCATTCTGGCTAAAATATTTTGCACATATTCACGTGCATATGGCCATGCATTGAAAACTGCACTTGTTAAACCAAAAGCTTCTATGCTCTCTTTCGTGGGTTCAATATCCTCTTTGGCCCTATAAACAACAGCAAATTTAACATCAATTTGAAAGGCCATTAAATCGCTTTCATTATCAATAGCTTTTACTGTAAATTTAATTCCAAATGGGAAAATATTTTCCTCCTCAGTTTGAAGTATCCCTGAATTTACATCTACCGATACTTCACTGTTCTCAGGAGGAAAACCCATACACCTACTACAATTATCTTCCAGAAGATGTATATCTGATAAAGTTAAGTTTTTCGCCAAATCTTTAGCTTTGTTTAACATATTCCTACCATTGCTGTATATTTTATGCCGCTTTTTTTAGATTCACTTTTACCCGTCTTAAATGGTAATTCGTAAGAGGGGGATCATTGGATTCGACTTTCCCCTTGTAAACCGTATTTTTGTTTTGATTTTCAAACTTGATGACAGGTTTGTAATTAAGAGAATAAAGTATTTCAGCCAAAGTTGCTAAGGTCATATTTCTGTCTCCATTGAGAAGCTGTGAAATATAACCTTTAGTCTTATTCATTTTATTAGCGAGATCCTTACGATCTATTTCTTCATTTTCCAAAATTTCACAAATAGACTCTGTCACATCCATAATAAAGTCACCTTTGACAGCCTCCAAAGCAAATTTTGGATCTTGTATCAATATATTTCTGTAATCATTTTTGGCCATTATATCCTCCTTAGTTTCCCCTGAGGTATGAAGATTCAAAGTCTTCTTTAATTTGTAAAGCTTTTTCCTTCTCTGATTTTGGGAATTTATTGGCTGATTTTCCTCCCCCGCGTTTTTTAAATCCATGTGTCAAAACAAAATGCTTGGGGATAAAAAAACCGACTATCCGTTTACCCCCTCCTTTTACCTCATATAATTGCCCGTCTACTTTTCTAAATTGCTCTTTATTAATAATTTTACCACGCTCGGCCAATCTTTTTAGGATTCGGTCCAACTTCCCCCAATCAGGTGGTTTGGTGGAAGCCAAAAAATCTTTTGCCGGGCATTCTCCGTTATCTTTTTTTGCAAATATTATTGTAAAAAAGCGACCTTTACAATATTGGATGTCTGAAGGTATTGGCATAATCAGTTTATATAAATATAAACCTCAAAATGGTCGCTTGCAAGATTTTTTTAACAATCAGCTTCATTGAGGTCCTATGTTGTGGTTTGAAGGAAAATCATAAGCATATATCGTATGTAAAAGCATTTCTTTAATACAATTGTGAAGAAAATTGACGTCTCAGCGCCATTTTTATTAGATGAATGCTGATATCTTAATGACTATGAAGATAGCACGCAACCGTCAGTAATGCAAAAAAATCAAAAATGCACCATATCGATAACTTTACGTAATTTTGATAGTTGACCTGGGACATGCCTTTTTGGGTTATTTCGGGGGCCGTAACGCAAAACAGGGAGCAGGCAACCGGGGCAGATTTGGATTCAGCATCTGCTCTGGCAGCCCCTCCCTGTTAATAAAACAAAGTGGTGTGACGATCAAGCCTCCTTATCGTGGACTGATAAACAGAAAATCAGTTGTTTTTCAGCCCCCTGATAACGGAAAGAATGTCACTGGGTATCAGTTGAAATAATTATTTTTTCATTTCACGGATTTTGGTTTCCATTTCAACGGTAATGCGTGAAAAATCAATGGCCATGTTGGAAGCCAGGGTGGCAAATTTCAGACAATCCTTATCAACTCCCACCTGTTCCAGTTTTTTGTAGGTTTCGTTGATCCGCCAGTTGGCATAGGTGTTGCCAACTTCAGATTTGCAGTTGCCTGTGTGGCAGGCCAGTACCAGAACGCCGTCAGCTTCTATCAGGGCATTCAGGATATAGTGGATATCGATTTTGCCGGCACAGGGCACCTGGACCATTTGTAATCCGGCCGGAAGTGCGTAGTCAAATGCTTTTGCCGCCATGCCGGCTTCATAAGCGGAATTCTGGCAACAAAAGGCCACAATTTTCGGACTGTCCGCAGATGCCGATGCTGCTTCCTGAATCCGGTCTGTTATTTCCGTGTCCGTAAAATCCACCAGCTGAATGGCGTCCATGGGACACTCACTGGCGCAGATGCCGCATCCCTGGCAGGCCACCGGCGAGATAACCGCCTTGTCATCCCAGGAAATGGCGCCATGGGGACAGCAGCGGAAGCAGGTCAGGCAGGTGACGCATTTTTCCCGGTCCACCACGGCTTTTGCCGTAACGGTTTTTTCGCCATCACCGATAAGTTGCTTCACCCGGAGCATGACATTGTCCACATCCATCCATGATCTGGACAGATCCTGAACATCCCGGGCCGGACCGACCACGAAAATGCCTTCCCGGTTGGATTCCACGGGCAGGCGGTGAACGTTTTCCGTCTGCAGAAATCCCACCGGCCCCACATCCACGCGCAGGGCTTCGGCCAGGCTGAGATTGAGCTCATCGGCGATAATGCTTTCTTCGCACACAATGATATCCGGGGTGGTTTCAATATCCGAACGGATTACCGGATCATGGAACCGGATGGCCAGATTGTCATTTTCCTGGCTCACGGTGGGCGCCTGCTGAAGCTTGAAATAAACCGCCCCTTTGTCCCGGCACTGGGTGTAAAGCCGCTCCAGGCCGTCATCCCCTACTTTGATGTTGTTTGCATAAACATAGGCGGTGCAGTCGTCCATGGCCACGATGTCCGAGACGCATTTCAGCACCCGTTTCATCAACAGCGGCGAGCCTTCCTGGGCAAATCCCACCAGAAACGCCACAATTTTTTTGCCGTCCTGAAGGGATTTTTTCTGGGCGTCATCCGCCAGCAGGGTTTCAAATTCAGATACGGAAACCACCCGGTCTGAGGGGGTTAAGCCGTAAATCTGGTTCAGCGGGCTGGCCGCCGTATCCGTTGCCACGACTACCGCGCCGGCGGTTTTCTTGAGCACACCGTCCGCGGAACGGAAGGTAAGAGTGAAATCTCCGGGCATTCCAGCCGTTTCCACCAGGGTGCAGACGGGCAGCACTTCCACGTTCTTGTTATTTGAAATTTCGGTTTCCAGGGCTTTTACCTGGTCTGTTTCTGTTTCCGGCACATCCAGCATGGCAAAATTGGTATTTTTGTCTTTGTGCTGCGGTGCCAGAATCACCGGATAACCGTTGGCGGAAAGCCGGGCCGCGGTTTTGAGCCCCGCATAACCGGCGCCAATTACCGCCACTTGGGTTGCTAAGGTAAGTTTTTCCATTTGCTGTGTTGTATTCATTTGGTCACCCCCAGATAGGTCAGGACGCCGCTGGCGGCCTGTCCGGCATGCGCCATGGATGCGGCGATACTTTTCGGCCCCTGTGCGGTGCCGGCAATAAATATCCCGTTATTTGAGGTTCGGGTTTTGTCAAACGCATCCGCGGTTTTGAAAAATCCGTCTTCATCAAGGCCGATGCCCAGATGGCCGGCAAGGTCCGGATTTTGGGCATTGGGTGTAATGCCGATGGAGAGCACCACCATGTCAAAGGTTTCCGTGACTGGCAGGCCTTCGGCTTCATCAAACAGCCGCATGTCCAGGTTGTCGTTTTCCACCGGGAAAATGTCCACCGGAATGCTCCGGATAAACCGGATGTCGTTTTTACAGGCTTCATAGAACGCCGGAAAGCTTTTGCCGGTATTCTGGATATCCATATAAAATACCGTAAGATCAAGATCCGGATCTTTGTGTTTCAGAGATTCCGCACTCCGCAGGGCATAGGGGCAACAGACCTGGGAACACCACGGATTTCCGAGATTTTCATCCCGGCTGCCCACGCACTGGATAAAGGCGATTTTCTTGG
>JAABSH010000109.1 GCA_011390465.1 Desulfobacteraceae bacterium | reverse complement strand
CCCGGACCTGTGAACGACAGGGCCGCCCCCGCTGGTTCCGTAAAATTTTGCCTTGACTCTGCCTGACAGATAGGCGTAATATGACTGTTTTTAAACAATCCATTCAAGGAGTTACAAACATGCTGCGGGCAAAAAAAATCGGGTTCATCGGCAGCGGGAACATGGGAGAGGCCCTGGTGTCTGGGCTTGTGCTTTCCGAGGCCAGCCGTCCGGAAAACATCATCTGTTCAGATGTCGATCCGGAGCTGCTGGAAACCATACAGAAAAAATACGGGGTAAACACCAGTTTTGACAATCTGGAAGTGGTTCGACAATCCGATATCATCGTCTATGCCGTCAAACCCCAGATTCTGGGGACGGTGCTCAAGCAGACCGCACCGGCCCTGGATGAAACCAAGCTGGTCATCTCCATTGCTGCGGGTGTACCTCTGGCTGCCATTGCCATCGGTCTTCAGAAAAAACTACGCCTGATCCGGGCCATGCCCAACATCTGTGCGTTTGTCAAGGAAAGTGCCACCGCCATTGCCGCAGGCGAGTATGTGCTGGAAAACGACGTGGCCCAAGCCCGGGCCATTTTCAATTCCGTGGGCGAAACCGTGTTCATCCATGAAAACGTGCTCATGGACGCGTTCACCGGCCTGAGCGGCAGCGGTCCGGCCTATATCTTCACCATTGTGGATGCCATGGCCGATGCCGGCGTAAAAATGGGGCTGTCCCGCAAGGACGCGCTGTTTCTGTCTTCCCAGACCGTGCTGGGTTCGGCCCGGATGCTGCTGGAATCCAAGGAACACCCCGGACAGCTCAAGGACCGGGTGGCCTCCCCCGGCGGTACCGCCATCGCCGGAATTCATACCCTGGAACAGGGGGGGCTGCGCACCACCCTGATCAACGCGGTAGAGTCCGCCACCCGGCGGTCCAGGGAGCTCGGGGAACTGATGGTCAAGGATTTTATCGAAAACAACAAAAACGGCAAATAAGCCGCCATAAAAAAACCGGGTGGTTGATGCACACAGTCATCAACCACCCGGTTACCGGCTGGGGAACTTTAAAGGAGGCGGTTATGGGTTAAACTTCAAGTTCCTTTCTCAGCCAGTCTCTCACTTTTCCCTCCACGGCATATACCCCTTTGTATCTGCCGATACCTTTCAGAAATTCCGATTCCAGAGACTTGGGCAGCGAAAAATTCCCCAGTTCTTCGGAATCAAACCCTTTTCTTCGCACCAGCGTCAACACCGGCGGATTTTTCCAGGTGTTGATCACAAAATAAACCGTTTCATTGTCATTGTCCCTGGAGTTGTAATAGCTCTGCGATCTCAACGGACCCCATTCCAGGTGCAGGGCAATCGCCTCTTCGGGTGTCATGTCCCAGTCCACGGAATTGATCAGATTATAATTATTTTTTATATCGACAAGTCTCATAGTCATCCTCCATTTTTACATTTTTCAGATCTTCTTTATGAAAAATATAAGAGCAAACCTTGTGCCAACACGATATAAAAAAAATATGATTATTTATTTCAGGTAGTTGAGATATTAATCAGAAACTGAAGTGTCCTGAAAAGATAAGAATTGATACAGAAATGCTTCCCCGGCTCTGATACAGAATTGCATCCGAACCGGGGAGAGGATCAATAATTTTCACACAGTCGTTCAAACCAGCCGGTAGGGCGGACACAGGCCGGGCATTTATCCGGGGCCTTTTCCCCGGTATGGATATACCCGCATCCCAGACAACGCCACTGGATCGGGGCTTCATCCTGAAAAATCCGTTTGGATGCAATATTTTCAGCCAGGTGCCGAAACAGTTTTTCATGATGCTTTTCCGCCACAATAATGGCATCAAACGTGTCCGCCGCCCGTTTAAACCCTTCCTGTCTGGCGATTTCAGCAAATTTTGCATACATGTCATTGCCCACGTAATTTTCCAGTTCCGCCGAAGACAGCAGATTGGCGCGGGTATCTTCGATCACGCCCGTGGGGAAATGCCAGTTGATGGTCAATTCGCCGCCGTTGAAAAACTTGAAAAACCGCAGCGCGTGCTCAAATTCCTGTTGCGCGGTTTCATCAAATAATTTGCCGATCTGCACATATCCCTCATCCCGGGCCTTGTCGGCAAAAAAATTATACCGGGTTCTGGCCTGAGCTTCTGCAGCAAAAGAGGTATGCAGGTTGATTGCTGTCTGACTTTCCCGGAATTTTCCCATGGTAATTCCTTACATCCTGTCTTGACTGGGGTTACTCTTCAATGATGATGGCTTCCGCACCGCATTCCGCAGCAGCCTGGCGAACCTTGTCTTTCAGGTGTTCCGGAATGGGATCGACCTGGATGGTGGATTTGAGTTCATCTTCGTCATATTTGAACACTTCCGGACACAGTTCATTGCAGTTCCTGTCACCCATGCACTGCTCAGTAATCGTCACTTTCATAAGACTCCTCCATGATAAATTAATGTATATAGTGCAAAAATCAACTTCACCCCGGACAGCCGGCCCACAGTCCGCAATTTACAAGCCGGGGGCCGGATGTTTCTATCCGATTTCCGCCGCCTGGAATTTCTTCATGAATTTTGTATCAATATAATCCTTGATTGTAAAGGCAAGCCTGCCTTTGAAAACAATATTTTTTTTCTTGAGCACGCCCTGTTTCCCGCCCAGGTTGAACACCAGCAGATAATCGGGTCCGGGATCAAACGGCTTAAGGGGCATGCCGTCCAGGGCTGCCATCAGATTATGGAACAGCACCGGATTCTGCCGGACCGCATACACCCCGACCTTGTCCAGAGGCTGGGGCTGGAAATAGATGCAGTCCCCGCCCCCGAAAATACGGGAATCCGCCACGCTCTGGAGATACGGGTTGACCAGCAGTCCCTTGTCCGGACCCACGGTCAGGCCGGAATCTTCAAAGATCGGAGAGGGGATGACGCCCGCAGCCATAAAGGTGAAATCCGTATCAAGAAGGTGCCCGGACGTCAGCGTGATCCGTGATTTTGTCACGGATTTGACCCGGGCATTTTCCTGAATCACGACGCCTCGGTTTTCCAGGATTTGTTTCACCCGGGACCGAACCCGGTCACCGAACCGTCCCATGAAGCCGGAGCCGCACAAAATGCGAATTTGAGGCATGTTTCCTTTGCTGTCCCGGGCCAGCTGCCACACGTTGCCGGCCACTTCCGCTGAAGACGGCCCCCCGCCCACCACATTCACAGTCACTTGTTTTTCTGCAAACAGGGTTTTCAGCACATTTGAGGCATCCATCAACCGTTCGATGGGTTTGACCGGATACAGATTGTCCGGCCGGTCTTTTCCGGCAGAATCCG
>JAABSH010000108.1 GCA_011390465.1 Desulfobacteraceae bacterium | reverse complement strand
ACCCTGAGGCAGGCCATCATAACGGCCGTGGAAAACGGCGGCGGATCAGAGCTGCAGTTCAACGGGGCGTTGTGGGGATGGAATTTCGGGTTCGGGTCTGCCGCCTCGGGACACCGGCTCCATGCCTCCCATCAGATGATTCACCAGCAGAACGCGTTGGTTCCCCGGCAGATGAAAGACGAACATGGAAATCCACTGCCATGCTTTGCCTGTGGTGATCTGGTCTCCGACTTTATCCGGATTTTTGAAACCACCCATGACAGACCCTTTTTCAATGCTTATATTGATGCCATGATTCACAACCGCCGCACAGATGGAGATGCAAGAAAAGAGGCATCCCTGATCATCCATGAAGATGACCATGTAATGCTGTTCGTTCCCAAGGCCCAGGTGAGCGAATGGGAACTGCAGGTTATGACCCGTTCCCGGATTCCCCATGTGCTGGCAGCGGATACGGCAGTAAGAGACTCGCTGGATATGGCTATTTTAAAAACAGTGAGGACGTTGGAAAACCTGGGGGCATCTTTGGTCACGGGCATTGAACTGTCTGCACGGTTTGATGAATCCCCGTCGAACCAGCACCTGATCTACAGTTTCATCCCCCGGCTGCCCTATGCACCGCCCACTTTTTCCGAAGCTCAGCTGCGGTGGATCACCGGGGTGTATCCGGAAGATCTGGCACGGGCCTGCCGCAATATGCTCACTTGAAACAGTCCACAGGGAGGTGTCCGTGATCCTTCATGATTTCACGTATGAATGGGATGGAAAAAGCGCAACCGGTAAAAAACCGATTTCGTGGTGGCCGGGATGCTACCGTATAAGAATCATCCGGCTGGGGCAGGAAGATGACATGCTCAAGTACCTGTTTCCCGTTGCCGTGGTTTTCAAGCCCGTCAAAACCAAAGCGGTGATGAACACCTCTCTGGAAAATTACATCCACTATTTTGCTGAAGAGATCAGCCGGCAATACCAGTTGGAACCGGCCAAGGTGTTGTGGATCAAACTGGGGGACCCGGTGAGGGTGGCTCAGCTGAAACCGGAAAGAAAATTGTCGGGCGAGGCGCTTTATTCTGTTTCCTGGCGGCCGGTCCGGCCCAATGAAATGGCGGTTATCGAGCCGGACCTCACCGATTTTTAGTTACACCACCCCCTGATCCATCATGGCTTCCGCCACTTTGACAAATCCGGCAATGTTGGCGCCGTTCACATAATTCCCCGGTGTGCCGTATTCTTCAGACGCCGCCAGACACTCGCGATGGATATGCTGCATGATCTTTCTGAGCCGCTCTTCCACTTCCTGGCTGTTCCACTTGATCCGCATGGCGTTCTGGGCCATTTCCAGACCGGAAACGGCCACCCCACCGGCATTGGCCGCCTTGCCCGGGGCAAACAGGATTTTGTGATCCAGGAAAATATCGATGCCTCCCAGGGTCGTGGGCATGTTGGCTCCCTCGCAAACCACCTGAATCCCGTTGTTGATCAGATTCTGAGCGTCAAGCGCATTGATTTCGTTCTGGGTGGCTGAGGGGAACGCGCAATCCGCCTTGTGGTTCCACAAGGGGTTGTGATCTGCCGACGGATTGAATTCCGTGTACACCGCTTCCGGATATTTCTCGGCATATTCCCGGATACGGCCTCTTTTCAAATTTTTGAGATACTTAATATACACCAGTTTGTCCGCATCGATCCCTTTTTCATCATAAATATAACCGGTGGAGTCCGACATCGTAACTGCTCTGGCACCTAAGTGAAGGAGTTTTTCCGCGGTATACTGGGCCACGTTTCCGGACCCGGATACCAGACAGAGCTTGTCTTTGAGCGTCTGGTTCCGGCTGACCAGCATCTCCTGGGCAAAAAACACGGCTCCGTATCCCGTGGCTTCGGGCCGGATCAGACTGCCGCCCCAGTTGAGGCTCTTGCCGGTGAGCATGCCGCTGAACTCGTTTTTCAACTTTTTGTACATGCCGAACATGTAGCCGATTTCCCGGCTCCCGACCCCGATATCCCCGGCCGGCACATCCCTGTCCGGCCCCAGGTGCCGGAACAATTCCGACATAAAGCTCTGGCAGAACCGCATCACTTCATTGTCGGATTTGCCTTTGGGATCGAAATCCGCGCCGCCTTTGGCCCCGCCCATGGGCAGGGTGGTCAGGGCGTTCTTGAACACCTGTTCAAAAGCCAGAAATTTGAGAATGGACAGATTCACGGAGGGATGAAACCGCAGTCCCCCTTTATAGGGACCGATGGCAGAATTCATTTCGACCCGGAATCCCCGGTTCACCTGGACCCGGCCCTGGTCATCCACCCAGGGAACCCGGAATTGAATGATCCGCTCCGGTTCCACCATACGTTCCACAATACCGGCATGACGGTATTCAGGATTCCGGTCCAACACCAGCTTCACCGATCCGACCACCTCGGTGACTGCCTGATGAAATTCCTTTTCATAAGGATCCCTGCCACTGATAATATCCATGATTGTCGTCATTTTGCTTCTCCTGTGTCCGTATTTTGTTTACACATGATTCAACTGTTAATCTGCCGGTTCGAACAATGCCTTCATGGCCGGAACAAACGCTTTTTGGGTGGATGCCACATATGCTTCCCATTCGCTGCCGTGTCGATAAAAAGCCGTGGAAGCCAGTTTCTTGGTGACAATGGCATTTCGGTAAGCCCGCAGCTTTTCCGCATTCATGATGTTCAGAATTGCATCCCTGCCCAGGATTTTCACCAGTACGCCCGGAATATAGGCGGCCATCACCTCCCAGAGAAGGTCTTCATCCGCCAGAATCTCCTCCAGAGAGTCAGCCACCATATTCTGAAATGCAAAAATCTGTTCACTGGTCTGTTCCGACAGCACAAACAACGGCGTATCCGGAGATTTTTCATGAATTTTGAGCAGCATCGCAGTCTCGTTGCTCGCATGGGTGCGCACCAGGTTAAGCATGTCCCGGATCAGGGCCCAACGGGTAGAGACATCCTCCAGGAGCCTTTTTTCATAATCGTCTTCAAACAAAAATGCGGTCAGCACCTCCGCCACCGCGGATGAAAACACGCCGCCCTTGTTGGCTGAAGAATCCTTGATCTGAAGAATGCCGGTCTTTTTGGCGATATACCGACGGGCCGAATCATCAAAAAACACATTGGCCCCTTCCGCAATGAATCGAAGCTCTCTGAACACAGACGTGAACTCCTTGACGTTGCGCTGATTGATGGTGTCTTTGAACCCGCCGCAGGGAATGAAGGCCTGGATATCGGCCTGTTCAATGAATTTCCGGTTGGCCGGATCCGTAATGAAATTGCGGTGGAACATGGCGCCGTCCGCCACAAGTGTGCCGTCCGGCAACGCGATGTTCTTCCCTTTCAACGGCACCCGGAACCCGTTGGGGCTCAATTTTTCCTCCGGAAATGCCAGGGAATTAACCCGGGGATTGGTATGGCGCATGAACGCGATTTTCATCAGGGCCTCCTTGTCCAGCCCTTCCGGATCGAACAGAATGGATCCGCCGTCAATCACCAGGCAGATTTTCCCCCTGTAGCAC
>JAABSH010000107.1 GCA_011390465.1 Desulfobacteraceae bacterium | reverse complement strand
TTCTTGTCACGATTTGCACAGACGCTTGTTGAGGCAATATTGTCGGTGGTTTATCGAAAGTCCTCACCGCTGACAATTATTGCAATAGTGGGTGAGCTTGCGGCAAGCGTGCATGAAACGCCCTGAGAAATAGAGTATCATTGGTTGTCAAAATAAATTAGGAGGACAACCAATGAGCGATGAACCCCATGCATTCGATGAATTATTCATGCCTCTCAGTCTTGAGCAGGTCCAACAACGTTTTGAATCCTGGCGCCTGCGCAGAAAAAGGCGTACCCGTATTCCCCAGACGCTTTGGCAGGCAGCCGTTTCGCTATCGGAAGAATATTCGATAAATCACCTGTCAAAAGCCTTGAGAGTCAATTACACCGAATTAAAGAAAAAAGTTGTCAACGCCCAAACCGCAAAAGAAGAAACATCCGGGGTTTCTTCTTCCCCATTCATAGAATTATCGGTCCCAGCTGCCCCTTTAACCGAATCCACGATTGAAATGATAAAAAGCGACGGTTCGGTTATGAGAATTCAGATAAAGGGCGTTACCGATCTGAATTGGGTGGAATTGAGCAAGGCATTTTGGGCCATGGATTCATGATTGCCATCACTCCGCATATGCGGATTCTATTGGCTATAAAGCCGGCTGATTTTCGAAAAGGCATCGATGGACTGGCCCGGTTGTGCCGCAGTCATCTGAAATCAGATCCTTTTTCCGGCACTGTGTTTGTTTTTCGCAACAAAAGGGCAACGGCATTGAAAATCCTCGTATATGACGGCCAGGGATTCTGGCTTTGTCAAAAACGGTTATCCAAAGGCCGGTTTACGTGGTGGCCCAACAGCCACGAAGACGTCTTGCGGCTTGATGTTCATCAGCTGCAATTGTTGATCTGGAACGGGGACCCTTCCACGGTTACGGTGGCCCCGAACTGGAAAAAAATTGTTGCGCGGGAAAAATAAACCTTGCGTTCCATTAATAATTGCGCTATTTGAGCTTTCATGGAACCGATACTCACATATCGCGGTAAAACAATTACCGCCCGGGAAGCAGCATTTATTCAACAGTTGATCGACCAAAATTCCACGGACAGCCGCCGGCGCCTTTCCGTAAAACTTTGCCAGGCCTGGGAATGGCGGCAGGCCAACGGCGCCTTTCGCGATATGGTTTGCCGGGGCTTGATGCTTGCCCTTCACCGGGCAGGCCACATTCAATTGCCGGCCAAAAAAATGACCCCGAACAATCCGTTGGCCAAAAGAAGGGGTCCTGAGATCATCACCATTGCTCAGCGCCCGATTGAAGACAAGCTGTCCGCCATTACCCCTCTTGTGTTTCGACAGGTTCGCCGTACCGGTGCCGAAAAGTTATGCAACAGCTTGTTGGCCCAGTACCACTATCTGGGATACACCCAGCCGGTCGGCGAACATTTAAAATACATTGTTTATTCCCAAAATCGACCCATTGCATGCCTGACATGGTCATCGGTTGCCAGGCATATTGGCTGTCGTGACCGGTTCATCGGTTGGTCGAAACATCAGCGCATGGCTAATTTGCATTTAATGGCTTACAACAGCCGATTTCTGATCCTGCCCTGGGTTCGTGTGCCCTATCTGGCCTCTCATATTTTGGGGCGGATGCGTCGTATCCTGCCAACGGATTGGCAGGCAACATACAATCATCCCATTTATTACCTGGAAACCTTCGTAGATAAAGACCGGTTTGCCGGCACTTGTTACAACGCCGCCAATTGGATCTGTTTGGGAGATACCACCGGTCGTGGAAAAAATGACCAAACCAACCAGCAGAACCGCTCCATCAAAGCGGTCTGGGGGTATCCGTTAGACAAGATGTTCAGGGTATATCTTACGGCTGGAGCAAGTACATGACACCGCCACCTATCGAACTTTCGGCCGAACAGCTCGACGCACTGATTGATCGAATCAAATCCCGCAGCCTGCAGGAAAAGGATTATGAAACTCTTGCGGCCATGGGCGAGACGATTCATGTGTTGAGTCACAGTGTGGATGAAAAAGCCGCCTCTATCAAACGATTACTGAAGATGATTTTTGGGCCATCTACGGAAAAAACCGTCACTGTTGTCAAAAAGCCGAAAACCGACGCTTGCAATAAAAAACCAAAAACAAAGAAAAAAGGCCATGGCCGAAATGGTGCCGGCGATTATACCGGCGCGGAAAAAATAACGATTGCCCATGATGAACTCAAGCATAAAGATCCGTGTCCGGCTTGCCTGAAGGGCAAAGTCTATATTTGCAAAATTCCCAAAACGCTCATCCGTGTCACTGGCACCTCGCCCTTAACGGCGTCAGTGTACGAGCTGGAAAAATTGCGTTGTAATTTGTGTGGGGAAATTTTTACAGCCAGTGCCCCACAGGATATCGGCGAAGAAAAATACGATGCATCCGCCGGGGCGATGATCGCCCTGTTAAAATATGGTAACGGCTTTCCTTTTTACCGGCTTCAAAATCTGCAAAACAGTGTCGGTATACCGCTTGCGGCATCCACTCAGTGGGATATTGTCAGAGATTTTTATTGGCATGCATACCCGGCTTTTGATGAGTTGATCAGACAAGGTGCCGGCGCAGAAGTGATTCATAATGACGACACCACCATGAAAATTCTGTCGGTGGTCAACGAAACGCAGGACGCCAAAAGAAAAGGCATCTTTACCAGCGGCATGGTGTCGGTTGCAGACGATCATAAAATCGGGCTGTTTTTTACCGGGCGCAATCATGCCGGAGAAAATCTGGCGGATCTGCTATCAAAACGCGAAGCGGATCTTGGCCCGCCCATCCAAATGTGCGATGCGCTGTCGAGAAATGTGCCCAAGGATTTTAAAACGCTTTTGGCCAACTGCCTGTCCCATGGAAGACGGCGCTTTGTGGATGTGTACGATAACTTTCCGGACGAATGCACCCATGTATTGAATGTGTTGGGGAAAGTATATAAAAACGATGCCGATGCAAAAGCACAAAATCTTTCTGACGATCAGCGACTCCAATTGCATCAGCACCTCAGCGGTCCGTTGATGAAGGACCTCAGAGACTGGTTTGATAAACAGGTTGAGGGAAAAAAGGTAGAGCCCAACTCCGGTCTTGGCCAGGCCATCAAATACATGTGCAACCACTGGGATGCGTTGACCCTGTTCTTGCGCGAACCTGGAGCCCCATTAGACAACAATATCTGTGAGCGCGCCTTGAAAAAGGCAATCTTGAATCGGAAAAACGCTATGTTTTATAAGACTGAACGGGGCGCCCGAGTCGGTGACTTGTATATGAGCCTGATCCACACATGCGAGTTATGCCACATCAATCCCTTCGATTACCTGGTTGCCCTCCGGGAACATGCGCCTGAAGTAAAATGCAATCCAGACCTATGGATGCCCTGGAATTATGAAAAGGCCACTTCTGAAGTAAACCCCTGATCCCGGATAGAATATCCTCTTCCTGTCCTCTCCACTCCATCCGTGACATCCGTGACATCACCGAAAACAGACATAATTTTTTTTACCTACGCACCCTTGCCGAAAGGACACAAAAAACCGGAGTGCGGCGATGGCGTGAGGGGTTGCCTGAATTTCATCCAGAAATAAAATACTGTCAGGGGCATTTATATTTCTGCCCACCAGCGCGTCCAGTTCCCGCAGGATAATATCTAAATCA
>JAABSH010000106.1 GCA_011390465.1 Desulfobacteraceae bacterium | reverse complement strand
TGGCCCCATCCAACGGCAGCCAGGAAATTCAGGACAAAGAAGAGGAAACTGTGGATACCCGGGAACTGGCACAAAAACTATTTGCCCTCCTGGTTGAACAGGTAAACCTTGATCCCGGTGCTCTGGAATCCCTGGCTGATCAACGGGCAACAGCCATTGTCACATACATGACCGGCCCTGAAAAAGTGGATGGCCAACGCATCACTACCAAGCCTCCCCAGAGCATCGGCCAGGATGAGGATATTTCAGTGCTTTTTGAACTGGACAGCATAGAAGGTGATGCAAAATAATTATGTATTAAATGCGGAAAGGTTAGCTGTTATTGTTATTAATAACTCCGTTTTACACCCGACAAATTCTTGTTTAGTAACATATTGTTTTTAAATGATAAAATGATATAGCCATGTGTCGGGAAACTTTCTTATTTATTAAACATGACAATTATACTTCAGCGGATCAACCAGACCAACAGATGATAAAAGCCCACATAGAGGCAACCAGTGAACCGATAAATGACGGGGCAAAACAACCTGATCCTCGACAGTGACGAACCAGAAAGGAGTGCATATGTCAGAAAAATTTCCCCGTGTGGCCATTGTTACCGGCGCCACCTCAGGATTCGGTCAGGCCACGGTTAGAAAGTTTATTAGCGCTGGATTTGGTGTCGTAGGATCCGGTCGAAATCAATTCCGCTTGGAATCGATGGAGAAACAGTCTAAAACCCACTTTTCAGCGGTGGTGGGTGATGCGTCAGACGAAAGTGTTCTTGACCGCCTTTTTACAACGGCAATGAATAGATTCGGGCAACCGGCTGACATTGTTGTAATCAATGCCGGCAGAGGATTGGGCGGGTCTGTAAAGAGTGCGGATTTAACTGAACTGGAGGAGATGATCCAGGTTAATGTATCGGCGGCATTAAAATTGATGCAAAAGGCGGCTCGGAATATGGAAGGCAGACAAAAAAACCGCTTTCCAGATACGGCATCAGATATCGTTGTCATCGGTTCGGTTGTGGGACGGCATGTCTCGGAATTCAGTGCGGTGTACGGGGCGTCTAAATCGGCTGTCCATGCATTGGCTGAAGGGCTCCGCCGGGAACTGTCGCCGTCCGGTGTAAGGGTTTCGCTGGTAGAGCCGGGCGCTTGTCTGACCGGGTTTCAGTCGAGTGCCGGATACAGCGATGACATGATCCAGACAATGATTGACCAGTACACCCCCTTGCTGGATGTGACAGATATTGCCAATACCATCTACTATATCGTTTCTCAGCCCCCGCACGTTCACCTTTGTGATGTAGTGGTGAGACCCACACGCATGAATTACCCATAAATGCGCTCGTCAGAGATCCTGTCTCGAAATAGTGAACCGCGGTTTAAGCTACTTTAATTGTGTGATGTTTCATCCACACATGGCCAGCTGCCGTTCCTTTTTTTTTCGATATCATTGAATGGGGTTGGTTTCTTATATGTGACCGATCAAACCTGTTATCTCTGCATCAATGGCCTGACGGTCTGCCAGTTGATTGAAAAAAGCCTCCACTGTCCGGCCGGTGCCAAGTCCCAGGATGAGACCCAGTACTGCACCCCGGTGCACATTGTCACCACCCAGGTTGGTATTGGCCAGCAGAGCGGCTTTCAGGTCGTCTGCATATGCATAGGCCAGATACAAAATGACCGGCCAGGAATCAGTGATATAGCAGGCCGTGGAATAACGGCCGCCCGCCACCTCATTGTCGGAGCGCACCTGTGAAGCAAGCCGCTTCAGATCCAGCCCCACGGACAGCCGGGCCGTTTCAGCAATAAGCTGCTGCAGCGGTTCATCATTTTTTCTGAAAAGTAGACCTTGCACCAGTTGAACCAAGGCATCACTGATCCTGGCAAGAAAGGCATCCGGATGGGTGAGAAACAGGTGTTCCCTGCAGAGACTCTGTACAATTTTCAAAGAATGATTCTGCAGAAATCCGGCAATGGCAATGGGTCCCAGCATCACCAGTCCCCCCACCGAAGGGGTGTCATGGGTGACAGCCCCGCATTGCAAAGGTGCCTTCCCACGTTCCAGGTTGGCAAAAAAACCCCGGTGAAAGGATTCTGCATAGGTGTCGGGATGCCGGGGCGGATCAGCGGTCATGAAATCGATGTAATCGGTTAAAAAACGTATTTTGTCGTAACATCCGCCAGCGGCTGTTATGGATCTTGTCACCACCCTGGCACAATGGGCGTTGAGGGTGTTTTCCCCGGCTTTCATTCCCTGGTGATAATGCTGGTTTGGAAGGCCCCAGAAAGATCTTTTGCCCTTGAGGATCACCTTGCCCACAATTTTCCTGCCCGCACCGCCGGCCTGAGGCCCCCGCCCGCCTTTTTCAGTGGAATGCAGCGACATGATCGAAGATGGATGATATCCGGGGGCATCTTCAAGCTGTTGAATCCCGCCGGAAAACGCCTTGAGAATGTCCATGGGGTTGTAATACCAGTGAACCGGCATGGCCAGAGAATCCCCGACATACAGGGATTGCAGACCCGCTTCAGCTCTTTGAATCGTTACCCTGTCCTGCTTGTTGCATAGTTTTGATGACACCATTATCTCCTTTGGGCTGGGGCTGTCTGGCAAAGCCCAGCAGAGAAAAAGCCGCCAGCGACGGATCGGAAAAGAGCAGGCCGTCATATCCTGTTTTTTCACGAAATTTCTGGAAGTGCGCGGGATCACCTGATCCAATGACAGCAAGATCGGCCTTTTTCGTCAAATGTTTCAGATCAAGCCAGAACTTGG
This sequence comes from Desulfobacteraceae bacterium, assembly GCA_011390465.1. Taxonomy (GTDB): domain Bacteria; phylum Desulfobacterota; class Desulfobacteria; order Desulfobacterales; family Desulfosalsimonadaceae; genus SURF-3. The sequence continues at coordinate 1,246 of JAABSH010000106.1, read as the reverse complement.
CCCGTGGTTCCGATTCCGGTGGCAGTGTATTCATGATTATACAAAATAAAAGCATTTCCTCCCAAACTTTGCAACTCATTTAATTCCACGAGCTGATGTTTTTGATTTCCCGGCCGAATTAGATAAAATTTCAATAACAAGTTGCATGCACTGGATAAGCGTGTATATTATTGAACTGATATAATTTTATCCATAGAAGACCCAGCAGCTTTGATTCGATTGGTGTGCTCTGAACTGAAGATAATTCATGAGAAAATCTGATACAGATGTGATCATCATTGGAGCAGGTATCTCCGGTTTGGCTTGCGCCAAGACTCTTATGCAGGAGGATATAAGTTTTCTGATCCTTGAAGCCGGTCAAAAAGTGGGAGGCAGGATAAAATCAGACCATGTTGATGGGTTTATCCTTGATCATGGGTTTCAAGTCCTGCAAACAGCTTATCCTGAAACCCGCAGCCAGTTGGATTATGATACACTCGATTTAAAACCCTTTTCACCAGGCGTCGCTGTAAGGACAAATGGACAAATTTTTTACATTTCTGATCCCATTCGAAGACCACAGGATTTATGGGGTACACTGACGTCACCCATTGGCACAATAACGGATCGATTGAGAATTCTACGGCTTTTTGCGGAAAATAAAATCAAAGGACCAAAGGGCATCTTTGAATCAACGGATATGAGAACCATAGATTTTTTAAGGTCATATCAGTTTTCTGACCGCATAATCGAGAGTTTCTTTAGACCATTTTTCGCCGGAGCCTGCCTTGATCCTGAGATAAATGCTTCCAGCAGGGTTTTCAGATATCTTTTTAACATATTTGCTTCAGGAGATGCCGCGCTTCCCGCCAAAGGAATGGGAGAAATCCCTTTACAGCTTTCAGAATGTATTCCAGCAGACAAAATTCGTTTCAATTCAAGAGTGGATTTGATTGGTAATGACGGCGTGACACTTACAAACGGCCAGAAAATTACCGGAAAAACAATAGTCATTGCAACAGAGGGACCAGAGACGGAACGATTGTTAAGAAGTCCCGTCAAGTCAAATTCAAAGGGAGAATGGTGTCTTTATTTTTCTGCTGAAAACCCTCCGATTTCCAACCCGTTTTTTATTTTGAACAGCCAAGGAAAAAGGCTCATTAACAATCTTGCTATACCAACCCTGACGGCGCCTTCGTATTCATCATCTGGTAGACACCTGATAGCTGTTGTCGTGCTGGATCATAAATCAATGGACAATGAATCA
>JAABSH010000105.1 GCA_011390465.1 Desulfobacteraceae bacterium | reverse complement strand
GTTTGTTGCCCGCCTGAATAATGGTCTCCACTGTGTATGAATAGGTGGAAATCACATTGATGTGCATGGCCGCATTCCGGGAAAAGGCCCGAAACCCGCTTACTGTATCCGGCACGCTGGTTCCGGAAAGCCTGCGAACAAGCCAGCTCCCCAGTTTCTGAAGCTTTTTTTTGATAAAACCAAAATGGGCAATGGAATCGGTCTGCCGGTCTCCCACCACAATATCAGCCTTGCCGCTGATAATGGGCTCCACCAGCTTCGGGATGTCGCCGCCGTTATATTGATTGTCTCCGTCCGTATTTACAATAATATCCGCCCCCAGCCGGAGACACGCTTCCAGCCCGTTCATAAAAGACATGGCAAGGCCTTTGTTGCCGGTATTTCGCACAACATGATCCACCCCCAGTTCCCGGGCCACCGCCACCGTCCGGTCCGTGCTGCCGTCGTCGATGATAAGAATCTCAACCGAATCAATCCCTTCAACATTCCGGGGAATTTCCTTTACCGTATCCGGAAGGGTTTTTTCCTCATTCAAGCATGGAATCTGGACAATTAATTTCATTTAAACAACTCAACCGGGTAATATTTTTCATTAATAATTTTTGGCACGTTGATAATTTTCTTTTGACTATATGCTATTTTTCATATAATTTAAACAAATTATTGTATTTTCCGTTAAAATATAAAATAATACTCTCTTAAAATAAAAACTTTCTTCTGTCTTCCAAATTTATCCCACGGGAAAAAAAACCAAGGACATCGTGATTATGATAAAGTTTTTAGTGAATCACAAAATTTCCACAGTTATCTTTTTTGCACTGCTTTTTCTTATAACTGTGTGGTTTCCTGAAAACAGCCAGGCGGCTATTGCGGACATCAGGGTTTCCCCCTCTTCAGGTGTCGCGCCGCTGGAAGTGCGGGTCACCTGCAGCGTGGCCTTTGATACATCCGTTCCCTCATCATATACCATGGATTTTGGTGATGGCAGTGCGCCTGTAACAATAAATTCCAGTGCGTACTCAAGAACTTTTGTGCATACCTATCAATATGGCTTTTACAAACCGATCTGTAAAGTCCGTAAAACCATTGGAACGCAAAGCTCCACGGATTATGGCAAACTGATTGTGGCCAAATGGAAATTTAAAACCCGGGGAGAAATTGACACAACTCCGGTTATGGGGAATGACGGGGAATTGTATGTGGGATCCGACGATGGCATTCTCTACGCTCTGGACGCACAAACCGGAGAAGAAATCTGGCAATTTCAGACTGGCGGCCCTATTAAATCATCACCAGCTGTAGACAGCAGCGGCACCATCTATTTTGGGTCGTCAGATAATTATTTTTACGCAGTTCGCCAAAACGGCGGTTTAAAATGGTCCTTCAATATCGGTGATTATATTTTTTCATCTCCTGCAATTTCCTTTGATGACCGAACAATCTATGTAGGTGCCAGCGATAACCACCTCTATGCGATCAATACCAGTGGCGGCGGTATTAAATGGAGTTTTCCCACAAATGGAAAAATTATTTCTTCGCCGGCCCTTGGATTCGATGGTATTGAAGATGTGGTTTATTTCGGTTCCTTGGATAAAAAATTCTATGCGTTAAATGCAAATACAGGTGCTTTAAAATGGACTTTTGAAGGAGATGCAGCGTTTTATGCCTCTCCTGCCATTCATTCCAATGGTCAAATTTATGTTGGAGAATGCGCAACAGGAAGTGAATACGAATATAATTTTAAATTTTACAGCCTGAATGTGGATGGATCAAAAAGATGGGAAGTTAACGGGGGCGCTGGATTTTTTTCCTCCCCTGCCATTGGCTCGGACGGCCGAATTTATGCGGGATCGTGGGATGGCACAATGTATGCCTTGAATGCCAATGGCAGCGTATCCTGGTCTTCCAGAACCAGCCCACTGTCTGACATTAACTCTTCCCCTGCAATCGATGCGCATGGTGTTGCCTATGTTGGATCAAAAAACGGCAATTTTTACGCATTTGAAGCTCCGGGTGCAGCGGATCACCAAAGCAGAGCCTGGGTTTTTAAAACCGATAATGACATCCTGGAGTCTTCACCGGTAATGGACGAGGAGGGTACGATCTACTTTGGCTCCAGAGATAAATGCGTATACGCCATCAATCCGGGAGACACCCGGCCTGCAGATTCCGCATGGCCCATGTTTCGGCAGGGCCCAGGTCACAAGGGAGTATTCCGGGATGTCAGTATCCCGGCAATTATCTCCGCTGTCCCTGAAAGAAACAGCATCAATATTAGTGTTGACCTCAAAACCATTGTCATCAATTTTTCACCAGAGATGGATGAATCAAAAATTGATGTAGATTCATTTCAACTTGTTAAAGTCAACCCCAAGGAAGCAGATGAAAAAATTGAGGGATATGCATTCCTGGATTACGTGCGTTACAATAATTCCGGATATCATCTTACCGCTATTTTCACGCGGCTGAACGATGATACCCCGCTGGAGTTTGGCAGCGAATACAAGGCTTCAATAAAATATTCACCAGCAGATGCTTCACAAGAAACAGGCTTTACCACTTTTAATGTATCTTTTAAAACTGAAACAAAACCGATCCAGGATCCCGATCCGGATCCAAAAGGCGATTTCAGTTGTTTTATCAAAGCAGTGCAATAATCTGATGACAACCCGATCCCGAAAACCGCTTACAAATTTTTATATGCGGAATCATGATCGCAAACCAGGCCAGTCAGAATTGCCTTGACGTTAAAAACCATTAATCACAAATCAAGGTTTGACCCCACTTTACCACAATTCCACATGATTCTGTTTTGCTGCAGCCATTAAACGCTCATCAAGGGTGGCAATGGCAAGATCCCGTCTCATGGAAAGGTCGAGATAGGAAGCATCATACGTTGAAAGCCTGTTTTTGCGCGCCAGTTGAAAAATCTCCCGAATCATTCTGTCCGGTGGCTCTGGTTCCACAATAATTGGCAAATCGGAAAGAAGGGTGATAAACCGGTTACTGGCCGATTCCGTCAAGCGTTTTCTTCTCTCCGCGACCAGCAGAACATTACCTGCCTCCAACGGCCAGACAGATGGAACGATCGCGGAGGCGTTTTCCAGGCTGCCTAAAACCCTCTCCGCGTAAGGACTGATTTCGTCCTCAAAGCACCAGGCCATGACCACTGAATTATCAATGACAAATCGTTTATCCAATTCAGCGCCTGCCTTCTTCAATCATTTCCCGCAAGCTGAGCCCATCGAGTCGATTCTGTTTTCTGAACTTGATCAGTTCACGGATGGTTTTTCCGGGGTCTGGTTTTTGCCGGCATTCAGGGGGCATCAGGACCGCCACCGGCACCCCGTGTTTTGTAATGATTATCCGCTCCCCTTTGCTGACACGTTCAAGCAATTTGGGGAGATGGGTTTTTGCCTCATATGAGCCAACGCTTTCCATTTTTTCTCCTTAAACCAGTTTAAGACTAGTCTAATAATGACCCGCTAAAAAGTCAACTTTTGTTTTTTTAAAAAGACAACCGATAATGATAATTTTCAAAGGAACTTCCCCCCGCCGCCGATATGTTTGTAAAAATTTATAGCATTATTGACAAAATTTCAAAGAGATATTATACAATGTATAACAAATTTAATAGGAGGTAAAAAATATGCTTGCCATTCGATTAGATGCAGAAATTGAACAAGACTTGGCGCTTCTGGCAAAAAAACGCGGCAGCAACCGCAGCGCACTGGTTCGGGAGGCGATTGTCCGATATCTGGAGGACAATGAGGATATGGAGTTGGCCAGACAGGCAAAAAACGGGACAACCAGCCGCAAAACATTGAAGCAATTGAGAGAAGAACTTGGTCTGGACAGTTGAAATCAGCAATGTCGCGGAACGGCAGTTGTTAAAATTGGACCGACCGGTCCAAAAACGCATCCTCGATTGGCTTAACGACCGGATTAATGGCTGCAAAAACCCCCGCCATTTTGGAGAACCGCTAAAAGGCGATCATTCCGGCTTCTGGCGTTATCGAATTGGAGATTACAGAGTGCTATGCGACATTCAGGACGAAAATATTGTTGTTCTGGTTCTCGCTATCGGTCATCGCCGTGAAATTTACAAACGGACGTAATCAATTCGGGCAAAAACTTACGATGCAATAAAATCCGAATACTTACCTGATGTGACACATGCGATAAAAGAATTTTTATCAAGCGCTTTCCACCAGCTCAGGCCCGGCACCTCCCTGATCAAGCAGTTCTTTTCTTTTCCGAATATTTTCATATAACTGTTCAAGCAGTTGAACCTGATAATCAAATTCACTCAGAAAAATAACGATTTCTCCTCTGGATTCCATTTCGCTCCTTTTTTTATAATGGATTCTGAAAAATGGCATTCTTCAAGAACGATCACGTCCACGTCACGTTCGATAACGGCCGAAATATCCGCGACCAACGAATACAATCGCAAAAGGTTTATTTTCTTTCATGTGGATATAGGGCGGCATTAAAGTTATTCCCTAAAATTCTAAAAAGTTGTATCTTACATCCGGTTTTTCACTGCCACCTCCATTGCTTCCGGAGACAACGTTTTTCTGCCGAGCATGTATAATATGAGGAAAATAAA
>JAABSH010000104.1 GCA_011390465.1 Desulfobacteraceae bacterium | reverse complement strand
TGCGAGGGTCTCGGGCTTGGGATTTCCAGCATGGACCGATGGCTGGAAGGTCTGGCGCCCTTTGACCGGAAAACATTTGTTGATTGTGTAACACAAAGAAAATATTCGGATTTTATAGCTTTTTGATATTTAACCAATTATAACCTTTTTAATTTGACATAAGGCTATTTTAGGTTATTATTGAGGTGCGGCATGCGTGTCATATGGCAACCCAAAGCTGTTAAACAGCTTAAAAAAATAAGAGCGTATTCTTCATGCCACAAAGGAGTTGGCGAATTTTCCTGATATAACCAATATGAAAAAGCTTTCGCATCATGAATACGGTTATCGATTGCGCATTGGCGCATGGCGGATTCTGTTCAACGCTTTTGAAGAAATCGATATCCTCAGCATTGAAGAGGTAAAGAAACGTGATGAACACACCTACTGATTATCAAAAAATTGAATATAATGGAAAACCGGCCTATGTTTTGGTTCCATGGGAAGACTGGGACCGTATTAAGCGTTTGATAGACGCGGAAAGAGCGAAAACATCAGGAATCCCTCAGGAAGTCGTCGAAGCGCACTTGCTCCGTGATGATTCGATTATCAAAGCTTGGCGGGAATACCTGGGTATCACTCAGAAACAGTTGGCGACGCGTATGGGAATTTCTCAATCTTCCGTTGTCAAGTTTGAGCGGCCTGATTCCCGGCCCCGTCTTGTAACACTTCAGAAAATTGCGAAAGCCCTTGAACTTAATGTGGGTCAGCTTTTAGGGTGATTGGAAAAAGCAGGTAAAGAGTATGCCGTGACATTGGCCACGCTCACACAAAAAGGACAGGTGACCATTCCAAAGGTGATCAGGGATTCTTTGAAATTAAACACCGGCGATAAGGTTGAGATTTTTGTAACAGACAAAAAAGAAACCGTCATCCGGCCGGCTTCCCCCCAAAGTATTGCCATGATCGGCCCGACCGCACCGTTTCGCGGAGGGATCGCCCATTATACAACACTTTTGTTCCGGCATTTGAAAAACCGCCATGATGTGCGGTTTTTTGCGTTTAAGCGGCAATATCCGGGTTGGCTGTTTCCGGGAAAGACGGATATTGATCCCAGTTTGTCCTTGTTTGAAGCACCTGGTGTGGAGCGGGTGCTGGATTCCATGAATCCGCTGACCTGGATTGCCACGGCTCAAAAAATTGTTCGAACCCGGTGTGACCTGGTGATCCTGCCCTGGTGGGTGTCGTTTTGGGCGCCCCAGTTTTTAACCATTCTCAGCCTTGTCAAACATCGGTCAAACGCAAAGATTTTGTTTGTTTGCCATAATGTGGTAGCCCATGAATCCAGGTTTTTTGACAGAGTTCTGACCCGGATGGTGTTAAAAAAAGGTGATTTTTTTATTGTTCATTCCAGGGAAGACGAAAACAACCTCAGGGCCATGCTGCCCGGGGCGGTCATCCGCCGGCAGTTTCATCCTACCTATGATGCGTTTAATTTTGCAATGCCATCTGAAACTTGCCGGAAAGCTGCTGATGTGTCGGCACCGGTGATTCTGTTTTTTGGATTTGTGCGGGAATACAAAGGCCTTAAATATTTGATTGCTGCCATGCCGGAAATTCTGGCGAAAATTCCGGCCACCCTTTTGATTGTGGGCGAATTCTGGAAAGACAAGGCGGAATACCTGAAAATGATTGATGATTTGGGGATTGGCGCGCATGTGAAAATCGTTGATGCGTATGTTCCCAATGAGGATGTGGGTGCGTATTTTGACGCGGCGGACCTGGTGGTTCAGCCCTATGTATCGGCAACGGGCAGCGGTGTGGTGCAGATGGCGTTCGGGTTTAAGAAGCCGGTGGTGGCCACGGCTGTGGGGAGTCTGCCGGAAATGGTGGAACACGGCAAAACCGGGTTTGTGATTCCGCCCGGGGATAGTTCCGCCATCAGTGATGCGGTGATTCGATTTTTTCAGGAAGACAGGGCGGCAGGGTTTTGCGAGAATATCAAACATCAGCAGTACCGGTTTTCGTGGGATCATCTGGTGGACGGGATTGAGAAGATGGCGGGGGCATCTTTGCCGGCAGCCGCGCCACCGATTTTGTAGGGTAGGGGTTTATCCCCTCCCGGAAAACAAGGTTTATCCCCTCCCGTAAGATGGAATTGATAACGGGAGGAGGTAAACTCCTCCCCTACATTGGCTTTGTATTTTTGCCGGGGGTTGTGGCATTGACTTTGTAGGGTGCGGGGTTTATCCCCGCCCGTTTATAATGGCTCAAACAATGATCCAGGTCAATTTTAACCGGAAAGGAAACCTGGATTGATCCGGGATATTGAACGGGCAGGCAATTTTTTCCTTTTCAAAAGTAAAATTTTAACCTATAATTTCCTTCCATGAAAACAATTCTCAAACGCATCATTGCTGATTTTCATCACTCCCCCTTCCCTGGGTTCCGGCGGCGGCAGCTGGATGTACCGGTGAATCTGGAAAAAATCATTACCATTATCGGACCCCGCCGGGCCGGTAAAACCTATTATCTTTATCAGCTCATGGCGGATCTGGAAAAAAATGGCGTTCCCCGTCAACGGATGCTTTATCTCAATTTCGAGGACGAGCGTATTGTCCTGGAAGGAAATAATGATCTGATTTTTGATGCCTTTCGGGAACTTTATCCGGAGCAGGATTTGAGTGGGGTATATATTTTTTTTGATGAAATCCAGGAAGTCGCGGGATGGGAGAAATTCGTCCGACGGGTGAGTGACGGCATTACCCGGCATATTTTTTTGACAGGTTCCAATGCCAGATTGCTCTCCAGGGAGATTGCCACGTCCCTGAGGGGTCGGAGCCTGGCTTTTGAGATTTTTCCGTTGTCTTTTTCAGAATATCTGGATTTTCGCGATATTTCCAAAAATGACATGGTCTCCAGCCAAAACCGCGCATTGATTGCAAATGCCTTTGGTGATTATTGCTTATGGGGCGGATTCCCGGAACTTGTTGAAATGGAAGAACGTTTCAAGCCCCAGGTGCTGCAGGAATATTTCAATGTAATGCTCTACCGGGACCTGGTGGAGCGTCATTATATCAGGGATTTGTCGGTTCTCAAATACCTTCTCAAGCGGCTGATCGGCTCATTTACGCGGGAATTTTCCGTGAACAAGCTTTATAATGAATTGAAATCAAGAGGTTTCAGCATCGGCAAGGATTCCATCTATAAATTGATGGAAGAGATTTTCGCCATTTACATGCTGGCCAGCGTCGAGCGCTATGATCCTGCGGTCGTCAGGCGTGAAATGAGCAACAAAAAAGTGTATTTATATGACAATGGATTTGCAGCGGCCATGCATTATTCCTTTTCCGAAGACAGGGGCAAGCGTCTGGAAAATTTTGTCTTCCGTCATCTGCGGGAACACACCGAAGATATTTATTTTGCCCGCAACGGCTGGGAATGCGATTTTGTTGTTGCTGCGCCCGGCCGCGTTCCAGAGCTGATCCAGGTGACCCAGCGGCTGGATGCGGAAAACATAGATCGGGAAGTGAAAGGCCTGATCGCAGGCAGGCAGTATGTGGGCAAAGCAGAGGGGCTGTTGTTGGTGGATTCAGTTGCCGAAGGTTTGGATATTCCTTCCTGGATTCGCGTTTTGCCGGTCCTGGAGTGGAGCCTTGGGAGTCCTGGTGGTGCATTGGAGTCATCTTGATTAAAAAAAAGACCTTGCTAATGAGCTGTTTGATATTGAGGCATTGATCATCGTTTTGGTCACTGTAGGGGAGGGCTTTATGCCCTCCCGTTTCGGGCGGGGATAAACCCCGCACCCTACAACAAAGGAGCAATACCCAGAAAAAAGCAAATGCCGCATCCCCCGGCAAAAATACAAAGCCATTGTAGGGGAGGAGTTTACCTCCTCCCGTTATAAATCGTCATCTCGCGAGCGGGGTTCAACCCCATCTTCCGGGCGGGGATTTTACCTTTCTGTGGCACAACAGTCATTTGATGAATCCTGAAGATTGGGCGTTTTTTGAGGGGGGGGTTGTAAATTACGAATTACGAATTACGAATTACGAATTACGAATGAGGGAAAGAAGCTCGAAGCTCAAAGGTGAAAGCTGAAAGGGAAGGCTGAGGGCTGAAGGTTGAAGGCTGAAGATGGAAGAGTGAATGGATTCCGGCTAAAAGATTGCCGGAATGACGGGAGGAGGGAGATTGCCGGAATCCAGGAAAAAACGCAAAGGAAAAAGGTGAAAGGAAAGAAGCTCGAAGCTCGAAGCTGAAAGGTGAAAGGAAAAGCTGAAGACTGAAGGTGGGAGACGGAATGAGGCTGCCGGCAATTTGGAATCGCGAAAAGGGTCGCGGGCATGGCCCGCTCTTACTGTGGCGTGGCAGAAAGCCCATCAGTTTGTGCTTTCTGTTTATCGGTTGACGCAATCCTTTTTATATTCTGAATCCTGACTTTTGTTTCAAGAGAAAATGTAATGACAACGTCAGTGCGTCATGTTATTATAGAAAAAATAAAAATAAGTAGCAGGAGGTTATTTTATGGCCACATTAACTGGCGGCACCACCAGGCGTGAGACGCTGAATATACGGATTAAACCGGAGGAACGGAATCTTATCGATCGTGCGGCCCGGCTGCGCGGCAAGAACCGGACGGATTTTATTTTGGATGCCGTTCGTTTGGCAGCGGAAGAGGCTCTTCATGATCAGGCAATCATCACGGCTGATCCGAAAGCTTATGCGGACTTTCTTGCGCGGTTGGATATGCAGCCGCACCCT
>JAABSH010000103.1 GCA_011390465.1 Desulfobacteraceae bacterium | reverse complement strand
GATTCCAGCCACCAGCTTTTGGATTGATAATCCTGCGATTGCTGATTGGTCCTTTGAGATTCATTCATAGGGGCACCTCCATAAATTATGGGAAGTTTTTGCTTGACGGACGTATTCCACTTTGATATTTAGTTGGTTAACTAACTAAATAAAAGATAAAATCCCATGTGTCAATATTTTTTTATCCCATCAATTTTCTGAAAGGACATTGCCAGTCCATGCCTCATAAAAAAATCCAACCGAAAAAAAATCCGGATACTGGAAGCATTAAACCAATGTCTTCAGGAAAAACCGTTTGACCAAACATCCATTAAAGACATCGCCATGAAAGCCGGCATAAACCATGGTCTTCTGCATTATTATTTCAAAAACAAGGAAGACATTCTCATGAAATTGGGAAAGAAAAAGGCCGGCGATGACATATGTTTTTTATCTTGACACGGTGGAAATATTTTTTGATAATTTGTGGCATAATCATTCCTTTCTATTTTGGTATGCTATTCCCAAACAGTCGGGAGGTGCATCATGTCAAGCCTTACCCGCATTCAAAAATGCCTGCCTATTTTTTCCCTGATTCTGTTATGTTTTCTGATTTTTGCGGAGCCGTCCGCGCATGCGCGAACCGCATTTGATATTGTTTCCATCGATCTCACGGTTTCGCCCAATCCCATTCCCTGCGGCGGCAGTGCCACTGCCACGGCCACCATTCAGATGCCGGCGGATAAAACCGATGTAGGCGCTCTTGATACAACGATTTCGCTGTGGGATTATGACACCCTGTTCAGGGACGGTGACGATGAGCTGGACCGGAAATCCGGCCTGTTCCGGATAACCGATGACAAAATCGTTGTGGAATATACCCTTCATTGCCAGACCAAGGATGCGGATTGCGACCTTTACGGCCCTTCCGGTGAAAGCGGTGAAAGTGGCACCTATGTGTTTGTGCGTGTTGAAGACTCGGATACCAAAAGCCCCCGGGTATACGTTCAGTGCAAGCAATTGGATATGGACGGCATTCTTCGGCTGGATGGTGTGGACGGGCCGGATTCTCCTGAAGAACCGGCGAGCTTTTATAAGGATAATACCATTTTTCCCGGCAACAGCAGTGTCGTGACCCTGAGTGCCCAAGAACCCCTCATGGACATTGTGTCCGGTTCCTGGACAATTGAATTCGATGCCGCCAGTCTGATGCCAACCCGGGTGGACTATGTTCACCCGGATTTTGCAGGTACGCTGCAGCACATGATTTTTTCCGATTACATTGCATTTACCTTTGACAACCCCGCAGGCTCTGACCTGGACGGTGAACTGCTGAAAGTTTATTTTGATGCACTTCAGACCCCTGCCGCGGAATGGGCGCCGGTTTACGTTCATTGCGGAGACGGCGGATCGTTTCATGATTCCGGCGGACAACCCCTGGATATCTGCATGGGCGGGCCTCTTTCCCTGTTTATTCCGCCAATGGATACAGAAGCGCCCAAGCTGCATCCGGAATATATCCGGTTCGGACTCCGGGAGATCACGGGCACGGCCGGCGCTGCCACTGACAACCGGTCCGATCTGGGCAATTATCTGTCAGTGGTGCTTTATGATGAAACCCATGAACCGGTGGCGGCTGATTTCGTGGCCCCGGACGGCAGCTTCAGCCTGGATAATGTTTTCATGCTCAGTCCGCAAACGCCTTCCACTCTCATGCTTTTTGACGGGGTAGGGAATCAAGATGCCTTAACCTTTATCCCGTCCCCGGACCTTGAAGACGCTCTCTCACTGCTGATGATGCTGATTGGGATGTCTCCGGGCATTCCCTTGATTGAAGACATCAATGGTGACGGCAGAATCGGGCTGGAAGAGGTGGTCTATGTATTGCAGCGGGTGTCCGGAAAGCGCACGGCCCCGCCATTGCCACTGGCTTTTCGGGATACCATTATCGCCCTGGACCCTTTGGTAGATATGGACAATACAGCCGATGATGTGGCTCCGGGGGCCACGATTCAGGTTGAATTCAACCGGAATATCTGTGATATCCGGCAGACGTTTCCGACCACCGGAGCGGCATCGTTTTTCACCATCCTTGAGAGTGAATCCGGAACGTCTGTGGATGGAACGGTAGAAGTTTACAACCGGTGGCTGACCTTTCACCCTGCTGATTCGCTGAAAGAGAACATGACCTACTGGCTGTCGGTTTCAGAGAATGTTTTCAATCTTGCATCCTCGCTTTCTGATCCGGAAATCTTTTACTGGAGCATCACCACCCAGGATGTTTCCCTGGTTCCCCATGTGGATATCTTTTCGGTATACCATCCCCATCCGGGGAGCATTCCCCGGGAATATTATGATGTTGGCTGGGAAATAGACGGCTCGCGCAATCTTACCCTCAGCCAGGTGAATGAAATGATTGCCACTGCCGAGGCAAATGCCCGCTATTACAATACCCTGGTGCCCAGTGATGCTCCAGGCGCTATGTCCACGGACAAATTCACCTGCTTTCATTTCTGGCCCAATATCATCAACCTTTCCGCTGTATACGGTAATGCCGACCATCCGGACCTGTTTGACCGGATACTTGAGGACCTGCTTCAGTACACGGAAAACCCGTCCACCGTTAAAGGACAGCTCACCGCCGACATCTCCGCCGGAGACCGGGTGTTCATTGCCAGAGATTTTATCGATAAGATCATTTACAATTTTACCTCTTTTTATGAAATTCATTATGTGCTGATCATCAACCTGGATAAAAAAACCGCCTTTGAAATTCCGGCCCATCAATTTTTGCCAACAGGGCTGCCCGGACTTCATGATCCCCACACAGACCTGCTTCATGAGGCCTTTATAAGCGACGACGAAACTCTGGGGGAAGTCTGGGATATCTGCCTGAGGGGAAATAAAACAAAAAAATACCAGGCCCTTAATGTTGACCGGCTGTTGACGGAAGCCGGAACCAGAGAATATTTTGTTTCAAGAGTCGATTTACATTGCGCATGCCCGTCCTGTGCACCTTTTGACAATGGATTCTGGGATTTTGAACCGGATGTTCCCTGGGAACCCTGGATCCCGCCGGTTATCAGAATCCCGGAAGTGATCGATCCCCCGCCCAATGGCGGCGGCGGCAATACGGGTAATCCGCCGCCCGGATCCCCAGTTCCCTTTGATACCCCGGAAAATCAGCCGGTGCAGCCATGGACGTTTCCGGTAACCCCAATGGATGAAGATAGCGCCAATCCGGATTCAGATCTTGACGGCGGGGAAGAAACCGGGGGCCAGTGCGAAGGGCTGACACCGGGCTGTGGTCCCGAAGATTTTGAAACTGCAATGCGCCTGAAAGAAGAAATCGGCAATCAGCTTCAGAATGCCAGGGATATCAGGGCCACTGATGTAACCACCTTTTCCGGAGATAGCGAAACAACCTGGGGATTCCGCTATGAATGGAATCCGACCGCCGAATTCAATGATCCCTGTATTCAGGAACTTTACCAGGCTTACAACTCTCAGATTGCTGAACTTGCAAACGGGGTTGAGACGCTGGTGACGGAATACCAGGCCCTGTATGACGAACGGGAGGCCCTGCGGGAAAATGCCAGCAATGTGCTGCAGGCCCTGCTGTATCGTGATAATTTGTGGAGCAACATGTTGGAAGTACACGGAAAGTGGCATGATGTGGAACCGGAGCCCTGCATGCCGCCGTGGATTCCCGCAGGCGGCAATCCGTTTGAAGACCCCACCGGCAGCGCCTTTGTTGTCATTGGTGCCGAACTCCAGGCCAAATTTTACAAAATTGTTTCCTATGCCATGATGAACCACAAAACTTTTGATGAGGCCGTGGAAGAGGCCATCAATTCCCGGGACTGCTATCCCAATAATGACCCGGATGATCCGGATACACGGCCCCGGGCCACTGTTTACAAAGACGATGTTTTTGTCATGATATGGAAACAGTATGCAGGTTGCCTGAAAAGACTGTATGCGAAAATTGCCCGGAACTATATGAACATGGTGTATGGCGGGGACCAGCCGCTTCCCGAAGAGGACCTGAACAAAAAGATTGCCGTGCTTCTGGACGGCAGTGCCGCGCTGTCCCCGTCGGATCGGGCCGCAAATGAAACGCTGGTTTCGGAAATGGAACGGATAAACGGGCGTCTTAAAGAACTGGCGGCGGAAACAACCGCCAAAAGAAACGAGATTGACAGGCTGCGCCGCGAGTTTCGCAAAAAAGCCCTGGATTGTTTTAAACCCTCACTTGAAAATATCCGGCGCCTGCGCAGTGCATCCTGGATACTCCAGGCATTCCTGGTCTGGTGTGAAAATCCGGATGCAGAGGATGCCATGCCCATGTATGTGGATCTGGAACGGTTCTGTTCAGTACTGCGCGAACTGGCGGGCAATCCTGAGGCTGAGACAGCACCTAAGCTCAAGGCTTATATCTCCATGCTGATAAATTGTAACTGTTGAAAAAATACTCTGAATGACTGTTTGTAGCGCAGGGCACCGTGCCTGCCGAATACATTGATATTGTGGATAGTATAAATTTTCCTGAGGTGCCCTTGTTAATTTCAGGGTTAATTTCGCGGTTAATTTCGCGGTTAATTTCGCAGATTCAACGGCACCAGCATCCGAACGGAAGTCCCCTGTCCAGGGCTGGCGTCGATCAGCAGGCTGCCGCCGAGGTGGCTCAGCTTTTCCCGGATATCAAACAGGCCGAAACCTTCCTGCGACGGGGATTCATGAAGACAGGTCTTCGCGTCAAATCCGATTCCGTCATCATGGCATTCAATCCAGAATTCGGAAGATGAATTCTCCGCCCGAAGGGTTATTTTTTCTGCACGGGCATGTTTGATGGCATTGTGAATCAGCTCCTTGATATTCCGGTAAAGAATTATCTTGAATTCCGCATCCAGGTCATCCATTTCGCCGCTGAAAAATGCCTGAATGGGAATTTTGTGTTTTGATTGAAGGATTCTGGCCAGGGTTTTGATTGCCTCTTTAAATCCAAAATCAAAGAGCACCGGC
>JAABSH010000102.1 GCA_011390465.1 Desulfobacteraceae bacterium | reverse complement strand
GATTGTCCATTTTCAGAGATTAAATTAAATTTGTTCTGTCGCCGGGGTGGGGGATTTTGACCCGGCCACAAGTGGGGGATTTTAAAGTGGCCATCGGGGCTGCTGAACTGGGCCGGTAAAATCGGACCTCATACATCCGTTTTGATAGAAAATGTGATGCGATCCCGCATGCATCCCCAGCAGGGATTTCGCAGCTGCCTGGGGATCCTCAGGCTGGGCAAAAGTTATGGAGAAGATCGTCTGGAGGCAGCTGCAATACGGGCCAATCAAATCGGCGGCCGAAGTTACAAGAGCGTGCAGTCCATCTTGAAAAACGGCCTGGACCGGAAACCCCTGCCGGATGAAAAATCGTCAGAAAATCCAATCGATCATGCCAATATCAGAGGCAAAAAATATTATAATTAAAAGATCTCTCGACGGTCATTTGTTTTAAAAAAATAAAAAAAAGGAAAAATATAATGCTGATACACCCGATATTAGACAAACTGCAGGTCATGAAATTTTACGGAATGCGCAAGGCATTTGAAGACCAGTTACAGATGGCGGATATTGATAAACTATCTTTTGATGAGCGTTTTGGGTTGCTGGTAGAGCGTGAACAAACCGAAAGAGCGGACCGGCGTTTAAAAACCCGATTGCACAAGGCAAAACTGCGACATACCGCCAGCATGGAGGATGTTGATTTTAGCCATCCCCGAGGACTAGATAAACAGTTGATGCTGTCGCTTGCATCCTGTGTATGGGTAAAATCGCATTACAATGTATTTATCACGGGACCGACGGGCATCGGCAAGTCATATCTGGCCTGCGCCCTTGCGCAAAAGGCCTGTCGGGAAGGATACAGTGCGCTGTATCTGCGTTTGCCAAAATTGTTCTCTGAACTAAGCCTGGCCAAAGGCGACGGTCGCTACGGAAAGCTGTTGACCGGGTTTTCCCGGACGAATTTACTGATTTTAGATGATTGGGGGTTGTCGAAATTAAATAAGGAACAGCAACGGGATTTTCTTGAGATTATTGAAGACCGTTATAAAATCGGTTCTACCTTGATAACCAGCCAGTTACCGGTATCGCACTGGCATGAGGTGATTGATGATCCGACATTGGCAGATGCCATTTTGGACCGTTTGGTTCACAATGCTTACAAGATAAATTTGAAAGGAGATTCCATGCGGAAAAAGAAAAGAAAGTTGACTTAAGATCGGTAATTTGTGAGGTAAAAAAACAGCGTCGCTTTGCTCCGAAAAAGTGGCCGACATCGCCCGGAATTAGTGGCCGGAATCAATCGGAATCACCGGCCGAGATCATCCGGAACGGGTGGCCGACTTCCTCCGGAATGGGCGGCCGACATCACCGGAATACGCACTCATTTTTATGTGATGAACGATTTTAGATATTGCCATGCCCGGAATGGATGGTATTTAGACACTGCAAAGAATTAAGGAAAAAAATATTCGCTTATGGAAATCTTCTCATATTTTCGTGTGTTTCGCGGTAAAAAAGGGTATATTCAGCGCTACAGCCGTTAACTAAAACAAGAGGCCGATGATGGATGCTTCACGCCAAATTGAAACCGTCTGCCGGAAATTTAAGATGAACCGCCAGCCCACTGATTTTGCCTTCTGGCAGTCTCAACCCTATGAAAAACGGTTGGCAGCCCTGGAAGAGATAAGAAGGGAATATCACGGGGGAGATGATGCTTCTGAATCAGGATTTCAAAGAGTTTATCGCATTATTAAACAATAATGATGTGCGGTATCTTGTGGTTGGCGGATATGCCGTTGCGCTTCACGGCCATCCCCGTTACACAAAAGATATTGACATCTGGATTGAATTAACACCGGAAAACGCTGATCGGATCATAGAGTCACTGAAGCAGTTCGGGTTCGCATCTCTGGGTCTGACGCCGGCGGATTTTCTGGAACCGTCCCAGGTCATTCAACTGGGATATCCTCCCCGGCGAATCGACCTTCTCACTTCCCTTAAAGGCGTTAATTTTGATTCCTGCTATCCGGATCGGACAACCATCGAGATTGAAGGCGTGAATATAAATTTTATTGATCTTGCCAACCTGAAAAAGAACAAACAGGCCACAGGCAGGCATCAGGATTTGGCGGATCTCGAAAATCTGAAGTGATTGTTGACGGAGAAACATCAACTTTTGAATTATGCAGAGACGTTTTCCTGCCGCATAAAAAAATCTGAATAGCCGTTATCAACAAAACGCAATTTCGCTTCAAAAAAGCCTGTCAAACCGCAGGACAAGCTGAGTTATGACGGATACAGGCTCATTTTTATCGCTCATTTTTATCACATCAGCCCATCACAGCCGGGCCAGGTCTTCGCCTTTTTTCAGGTATGCGGCAATCTGGTCATGAGCGTTTTCACTGTAGCGCACCGCTGCCAGAAGTTTTTCAAACACCGGATCATCAGCATCCAGATTTTCACCGGCGGTTTCCAGAAGCTCGCGGCCTTTTCTCACCAAATTCCGGAATGCGCCGGCAATTTCCTTGCGCTTTTCCTGTTTTTCCTGTTCCTTTTCAATGACCGGCTGAAGCCGGCGGACCGAACATTCAATCAGCACATCCCGGGAGGCCCTGCTGGTGCGGCTGATCTGTTCAAGCAGGATCAGGGTTTTTTTGCTGACCACAAAGGTCTTGTGAACCCGCTCCTCCTCCTGTTCAGCGGAAGGCTGGATTTCGTCGGCCACAGCCGCCAGATTTTCAACATCTTCCATCAAATGATCAAACAACGATTTCTGACGGATGCCCAATTGGGAGGCCACCACATTGATGGTTTTAATGGTCTGCCGGGAGAGCCTGAAGGTGGCCCGAACTGACTGCATGCCGGTGAGTCCCGCAACTGACGCCGGCGACAACTCCTTGCTTTTATTCTGATTTTTTTTCATTGCCCGACCTCTGTCCCTGCTGGATTATTACTTTTTAAAATATTTTATTTTAAGTAATGAATAAAAAAAATAATCTGACTCAGTTGACATAAATTAAATCATCCATATTTTAGAATCAAACAAAACAAAAACAGATTACCATTTATTTTGAAATCGGGCAATCATAATAAAATCCGATACAAAAAACTTTAAAAACAATCAGGGAGGTATACCCATGGAACTTTCAAGATGGACGCCCCGCGGAAATGCCGGGGGACTGCAAAATCAGATGAGCCGGCTGTTTGACGATTTTTTCGCGCCCATGGCCGGCAGGGACGAGGCCCTGTATCCCCGGAACTGGAACCCGGCCGCGGATGTCTATGAAGAAGACGCCCATTATGTCATAAAAGCAGAAGTACCGGGAGTGGACAAAAACGACATCGAAATCGACGTGGAAAACAATATTCTTGTGATCAAAGGCGAACGCAAACAGGACAAGGAAGTCAAAGAAGAAAATTTCTACCGCCGGGAGAGACTGTTCGGCGCATTTCAGCGGTCTTTTGCCCTGCCCGACGGAGTGGCCACAGATGAGATCAAGGCGGACCATAAGGACGGTGTGATAAAAATCACCATTCCAAAACCCAAATCCAGACAGCCCAGAAAAATTACGGTTCAGTAATAGGCTGAAGATGAAGACTGAAGGCTGAAGGAATTCAGCCTTCAGTCTATGATCCTAATAGAAAAAACAATAGATTAAAGAATCCAGACTCCTTTAACGCATTAATTTTATTAAAACATCAGTGACCGGCCAGGGCAAATGCCTTTTGGGTCAATGCTTCCGGCATCAGTTCCGTTCGCATCTGTTGGGTAAGGGCAGCCAGGGCATACCACTGGCCGGATGAGGTCATCACAGGGTCCAGTGATCCATCCGGGGCCATGACCGCCAGCCCGCCGGAAGCCCAGAAAAACATCCGCTTGTCGATCCGGCCGGAGACTTTTTCTCCCCGTCCGAAAAATACCAGTTTTTCATCCGTCCGAATGGGCCGGGACAACCCGTAATTCAGCCGCACGGAAACCCCGCCGTTTCCCGAAACAAAAAAACCGCCCCATCCCATGGTTTCATCCAGCAGCGCCAGCAGCGCCATGGGATGCACAAACCCGCCTCTGGAAAACCGAAAAAATGTTTCCCGATCCTCGTCGGTAAATCCCGCAAAAGCAAATACCACCCGGCCATGGGGACTTTCCCACAAATGGAACCGGCGTTTGAGTCCCGGCAGCCGGCGATCCACACCACAAACAAAACAGTTTTGATAACTGGGCAGATGGGTCATCCGGCCCTTGATCGCGGCAAAGTTCTCCGGCAGATAGCTCCGGTCATACCCATCGGATTCGGTTTCCATCTTTCCTGCAAAAATCTCCGCCGTGATATACGGCCTTGCCGCGCCCGCTACCATTACCTGGCCGGTGCCGCCGCCATCCGTCAGAGCCGCGGTCACCGTGATCCGGTCCCCTTCCCGGGCACCGGTGCCGCCCATTCGAAACGCGCAGGACAGGGGATAAGGTTTAAAATTCGTCTCTGGGCTGTCCGTCCTTGGGCTGTCCGTCCTTGGGTTGTCCGTCATTGGGCTGTCCGTCCTTGATCTGTTTGCGCCCACTCCCGGCATCAGTTCCAGAACTGCGCCCATACCGATGCCGCCGTGGGGAATGCCCACCCACCCGTCTTTGGCCGGATCCATGATCATGGAAGCAGAAATTGTTTTGTCCGCATTTTTTACAGGATCCCCATCAAACAAAAATGAACTAATAAAATCAGACATATACCATTCTCCTTACCAAAGCGGAACATTTCATTTGACTGATCCGCAAAATTTTTACTACCATACGGCCCCAGTCAACCACAATCCTGTGTTTAAACGCAACAACGGAGAAAACGGTTCAGATTTTTTTCACGGCCCTTGGCACTGACCTGGACAAATTCGGCATCAGCCTGCCCGAAATGATTCTGCCCGGGGCCGGCGGTTTAACCAGCATTGACATTATTTCCCTTGAAATGTTTCATGGGGTATCAGAGCTGTATTATTATTTTATAGACCCGGAAAACCACATTATTTTCAAAGGAAAACCGGTAAAAGCCATTGTCAGAAACGATACCCTCAGGACTCCTTACCTCTGGGAAGATCCAGTGACACCTTGGTGAGCAAAATCGTCCGAATTCAGGCCCACAGCTAACTCGTATTTTATTTTCATTTCAG
>JAABSH010000101.1:0-2500 GCA_011390465.1 Desulfobacteraceae bacterium | reverse complement strand
TGCGTGGAGTAGACCCGAAACCAAGTGAGCTATCCATGGCCAGGGTGAAGCGGGAGTAAAATCTCGTGGAGGCCCGAACCGTTGCACGTTGAAAAGTGCTCGGATGAGCTGTGGATAGGGGTGAAAGGCCAAACAAACTTGGAAATAGCTGGTTCTCCCCGAAATATATTTAGGTATAGCCTTGCGTAATTAAGCAACGGGGGTAGAGCACTGAATAGGCTAGGGGCCCCACCAGGTTACCAACCCTAATCAAACTCCGAATACCGTTGACTTTTATCGCAGGAGTCAGACTGCGGGAGCTAAGTTCCGTGGTCGAGAGGGAAACAGCCCAGACCGCCAGCTAAGGTCCCCAAATATGTGCTAAGTGGGAAAGGATGTGGGAATGCACAGACAACCAGGAGGTTGGCTTAGAAGCAGCCATCCTTTAAAGAAAGCGTAACAGCTCACTGGTCAAGTGAGCCTGCGCCGAAGATGTAACGGGGCTCAAGCACATTACCGAAGCTGCGGAATGAAATTTATTTCATTGGTAGGGGAGCATTGCCTGCGGGCTGAAGCACGACTGTAAGGACGTGTGGACTGCAGGGAAGAGACCATGCTGACATGAGTAGCGATAAAGCGGGTGAGAAACCCGCTCGCCGAAAGCCTAAGGTTTCCTGAGTAAAGCTAATCTGCTCAGGGTTAGTCGATCCCTAAGCCGAGGCCGAAAGGCGTAGGTAATGGAAAACAGGTTAATATTCCTGTACCACCTGATCATCGTTTGAGAGAAGGGGGGACGCAGAAGGGTAGGTCATCCACCGGATGGAAGTGGTGGTTTAAGCAGGTAGGCTTAAGAGACAGGCAAATCCGTCTCTTTTTAAGGCCGAGATGTGATGACGAGGGGCTTTGCCCCATAAAGTGATTGATCCCATACTGCCAAGAAAAGCCTCTATCGAGAGGATCGGGTGATCGTACCGCAAACCGACACAGGTAGGCAGGGAGAGAATCCCAAGGCGCTTGAGAGAACTCTGGTTAAGGAACTCGGCAAAATGACACCGTAACTTCGGGAGAAGGTGTGCCCTCGTTAAGTGAAGCAACTGGCTTGCTGAGCTGAAGGGGGTCGCAGAGAAACGGCGGTAGCGACTGTTTACTAAAAACACAGGACTCTGCTAAGTCGCAAGACGATGTATAGGGTCTGACGCCTGCCCGGTGCTGGAAGGTTAAGGGGATGTGTTAGTTCTTCGGAGCGAAGCATTGAACCGAAGCCCCAGTAAACGGCGGCCGTAACTATAACGGTCCTAAGGTAGCGAAATTCCTTGTCGGGTAAGTTCCGACCTGCACGAATGGCGTAACGACTTCCGCACTGTCTCGACCAGAGACTCAGCGAAATTGAATTGGCGGTGAAGATGCCGTCTACCCGCAAAAAGACGGAAAGACCCCGGCACCTTTACTACAGCTTGACATTGGATTTTGGGTAAGCATGTGTAGGATAGGTGGGAGGCTTAGAAGCGGTGACGCCAGTCATCGTGGAGCCAACCTTGAAATACCACCTTTGTTTGCTTAGAGTTCTAATTTTGTCCCGTAATCCGGGCGAAAGACAGTGTCTGGCGGGTAGTTTGACTGGGGCGGTCGCCTCCCAAAGAGTAACGGAGGCGCGCGAAGGTTCCCTCAGGCTGATTGGAAACCAGCCGCAGAGTGCAAAGGCATAAGGGAGCTTGACTGCGAGAGAGACATTTCGAGCAGGTACGAAAGTAGGTCTTAGTGATCCGGCGGTTCTGAATGGAAGGGCCGTCGCTCAACGGATAAAAGGTACGCCGGGGATAACAGGCTTATCGCCCCCAAGAGTTCACATCGACGGGGCGGTTTGGCACCTCGATGTCGGCTCATCACATCCTGGGGCTGGAGCAGGTCCCAAGGGTTCGGCTGTTCGCCGATTAAAGTGGTACGTGAGCTGGGTTTAAAACGTCGTGAGACAGTTTGGTCCCTATCTTTCGTGGGCGCAGGATATTTGAGGAGATCTGTTCCTAGTACGAGAGGACCGGAATGGACCAACCAATGGTGTTCCAGTTGTCGCGCCAGCGGCATTGCTGGGTAGCTATGTTCGGAAAGGATAACCGCTGAAAGCATCTAAGCGGGAAGCCCCCCTCGAGATAAGATATCCCGTTTTGTGGAAACACGAAACCTGAAGGCCCCTTGAAGACGACAAGGTTGATAGGCCGGGTGTGTACGCATGGCAACATGTTGAGCTAACCGGTACTAATAGGCCGTGAGGCTTAGCCACAAATTTATTTGAGTTGAGCGTTTTGATGAGTTTATATCACGGTTTTTTTCGGTGGCAATGGCAAAGGGGAGACACCCGATCCCATCCCGAACTCGGAAGTTAAGCCCTTTAGCGCCGATGGTACTGCACGGGCAGCTGTGTGGGAGAGTAGGACGCCGCCGAAAAATCACTTGAAAAGGCCCCGGAGACTGGTTATCATCAGTCCCCGGGGCCTTTTTTTTTGGCTGCACCGTTATTAAGGCG
>JAABSH010000100.1 GCA_011390465.1 Desulfobacteraceae bacterium | reverse complement strand
GTTATAGGCTTTGGGGGTAGAACAAATTTACCCTGCTGCACAAAAGTCAAAAGTGGACTTGATTCAATCATATATGCTATAAATCAAAAAAAAATGAGGAAAAGCAAACAAATTGAACCTTTTTGAAAACATTTTATCCATTGATTTTGAAACCGCGCCAGATGGGGAGATTTACCAGATCGGGGCGGTTTTTGGGGATAAAACGTTTTTCCGAAAAGAGATTACTGATATCAAAGCAGCCTTTGCGGACCTGTCCGAATTCGGGAAAAACGCGGATTATGTGCTGGGCCATAATATTGTGGGCCATGATCTTGCCATTGCAAAGCCCCTTTCTCCGGAAGCCGGATTTTTAACGCTTCCGATAATTGACACCCTGTTTTTATCTCCTTTGGCGTTTCCGGAAAATCCCTATCACCGGCTGGTCAAGGATTATAAGCTGGTTAAAACCAGCAAAAACGACCCGGTAGCGGATGCAAGGCTGGCCCGGACCGTGTTTGACGACCAGAAGGCCGCGTTTTCGGAAATGGCCAAAAAATCCCCTGACTTGATGGCGTTTTTTGCCTTTGCCTTTGAAACTGCCGGGTTTGGGCCTTATGCCTTTCCGTTAAAAGGCAATTTTGACCTGTTTCATTTTCTGGCACAAACCGTTCCGGACCCATCCGAGGCCCGGGACATTTTCACGGCCCTTGCCGGAGACCAAATCTGCACCACTGGTCTTGACCGGCTGTGGCCCGAGTATGCGGCTTCCCCGACCCGTCGCCCGGCCCTGGCCTATGTGCTGTCCTGGGTCCGGGTGGCGGGGGGCAATTCCATTATCCCGCCCTGGGTGCGGCATGCATTTCCGGAGACCGCCCGCCTGATCCGGCATCTGCGCTATTCCTGCCAGGACCCGGCCTGCGCATACTGCCAAGCCCACAACCACTCCGAAACCCTGTTAAAAAAATATTTCGGATTTGAATCCTACCGAACTCTTTCAGACGGCCGGACGCTCCAGAAAGAGATTATTGACGCCACCCTTTGCGGTACCCCGCTATTGGGAATCCTGCCCACGGGGGGCGGAAAATCCATCTGCTACCAGATTCCGGCCCTTCACCGGCATGAACGCCTGGGCCAGCTCACCGTGGTGGTGTCCCC
Source organism: Desulfobacteraceae bacterium (assembly GCA_011390465.1). Classification (GTDB taxonomy): domain Bacteria; phylum Desulfobacterota; class Desulfobacteria; order Desulfobacterales; family Desulfosalsimonadaceae; genus SURF-3. The sequence goes on along the minus strand of JAABSH010000100.1, from coordinate 4,491 downwards.
GCTCAAGGCCCTGATGAAAGACCAGGTGGACAACCTGAACACGGCCACGGGCATGGAAACCGCGGCCGCCATCAACGGCAGTCTGACGTTGCCGGAACGCGGGGCGGTCATGGAAAAAGTGCGGCTGGGCGATATCGGAATTTTGTATATTTCGCCGGAACAGCTGCGGAATTACAGTGTGGCAGATCTTATTGCGTCCCGGGAAGTGGGATGCTGGGTGTTTGATGAAGCCCATTGCCTGTCCAAATGGGGGCATGACTTCCGGCCGGATTATCTGCATGTGGCGGAATTCATTGCCGCTTGCAACCAGAAAAACCCGTCACCGGCACTGGTCAGCGCCTTTACGGCCACGGCCAAAGCCGATGTGATGGACGAAATCCTGGGACATTTGCAGGACACCCTGTCCCTTCGTCTTGAGAAATTTATCGGCGGCGTGGACCGGGACAATCTGAATTTTTAGGTGTGGCCGGTTACGCGCACGGAAAAATGGGATGTGATTTATAACTGCCTGGCCCAGACCCTGGCGGACAAACCGGGCGGGGCCATTGTCTATTGCGCCCGGCGGAAACACACCGAAGACCTGAGCCGATTTTTAAATGAAAAAAACATCCTGTGCGAAGCGTTTCACGCCGGCAGAAGCGAACCGGACAAGCGCAACATCCAGGATGATTTTATCACCGGCAAAATCCCGGTCATCTGCGCCACCAATGCTTTCGGCATGGGCATTGACAAAAAAGACATCCGCCTGGTGATCCATGCGGACATTCCAGGTTCTCTTGAAAATTACCTTCAGGAAGCGGGCCGGGCCGGCCGGGACATGGCCCCGTCCGACTGCATTCTGCTGTATGAGCAGGATGACATTGAAAACCAGTTTTCCCTGAATGCCTATTCCCGGCTTTCCATCAAGGACATCAAAAAAATTTTAAAGGTACTGCGGCACAGGGGCGCCAAAACCCCGGAAATTGTGATCACGCCGGGAGAAATCATGCGCCTGATCGGGTATGACCCGGTGGAGGCCAAAAACGACGCCCGAATCCGGACCGCGGTCAGCTGGCTGGAACGGAAAGGGTTTATCCGGCGATCTTTCAACCGGACCCTGTTTTTCAGCGGCACACCCACGGTCAAAAACCTGGAAACCGCCGGAGAAACGATCCGCCGGCTCAACCTTTCCGCCACCCTGGAGCAGGTGTATCTCACGATTTTGCACTTTCTGTTCAATGCCGTCCCCAATACCCTGATTTCAGCAGATGATATCTGCGCAGCCCTGGGCCGGATCGAGAACCTGCCTGAAAAATACCTGGACCCCCGGCAGGTGATCCTGGTCCTGTCCGACATGGCCAAAGCCGGCCTGATCCGGGAAGGGGTGATGCTGAGTGCGTTTCTAAAACCCCGGGGCCGGGGCAGTGCCGTCAAAACCCTGGAATTTTTCATGGATGTTGAAAAACAAATGCTCGCGCAAATGGAAGAACTGGCCCCGGATGCGTGGCAGAGTCCGGATGACGCCAATGTTTTCAACCTGCGCCGCATGTCCCAGCAGTTAAAAGACACAGGATTTGAAACCGTTACCCCGGATGCGGTGGAAAAGATCCTCCGGTCCATGGCCGGGGACAAGGGCAAACACTCAGGGAAAAGCATCAAAATCACCGGGAAAAAAGGCGCGGACCAGCTCTGGGTGTATGTGAAGTTTTCCTGGCAGGACATCCGCCAGCGCATGACCCTGCGGCACCATGCGGCCCGGGTGGCCCTTGAAACCCTGATTGCGGGCCTGCCGGAAAAACTGCGATCCGGGCAGGCGGAAGTGCTGGTCCAGTTTTTTATCACCGACATCATGGATGCCATGAAAGGGGATTTGTTCCTGTCCGGCTTAGGTGACGACGCCCATGCCCTGATCGAACAATGCCTGCTGTATCTCCATGACATGAAAATCATCACCCTGCAGAACGGGCTGGCCGTGTTCCGCCAGGCCATGACCCTGACCCTGCAGCCCGGAGCGGCCAGACGTCAGTATACCAAAGGCGATTATGAACCCCTGCTGCATCATTTTGACCAGAAAAACGTCCAGGTCCATGTGATGGAAAAATTCGCCCGCCTGGGCCTGGATAAAATCAAAACCGCCCTGGGGTTTGTGCGGGATTATTTTTCATCCACCTATGACAGCTTTATCAACCAGTATTTTCCCGAAGAAAAAGCCATCATCAAAACCGCCATGACCGCGGAAGCCTACCAGAAAATCATCCAAAGCCTTGAAAACCCGGTCCAGGAAGCGGTGGTGGGGGCGGCCCCGGAGAAAAATATCCTGGTGCTGGCAGGACCGGGATCGGGAAAGACCAAAACCATTGTGCACCGGTGCGCGTGGCTGATCAAGGCAAAATCCGCAAATCCGTCTTCCATCCTGGTGTTGTGCTTTAACCACCAGGCCATGCTGGAACTGAAAAAACGCATCCGCCGGCTGGCCGGCCAGCGGGCCCACCATGTGTCGACCATGACCTATCACGGATTTGCCATGCGCCTGACCGGACGGTCTTTTCTGGACGTCGGGTTTTCCGCGGCGGTGCGGGAGGAGCGCATGCCCTTTGACGGGATCATTGATGAAGCCGTGGACATGCTCTGCGGTGCCCGGGAGATTCCCGGGATTGACCCGGCAGCGGCAAGAGGTCATTTTCTTGCGGGGTTTCGGTATATTCTGGTGGATGAATACCAGGACATTGACCAGCGGCAGTACCGGCTGATTTCCGCCCTCACCGGCCGGCTCGCAAAGGACCATACGGAAAAAATTTCCATCATGGCGGTGGGGGACGATGACCAGAGCATTTACGGATTCCGGAACGCAAACATTGCTTTTATCCGGCAATTTCAAAAAGACTATGATGCGGAAACTTTTTTTCTGACGGAAAATTACCGCTCTTCCCATTCCGTCATCCAGGCATCCGATGCCCTTATCCGGCGCAACCAGGACCGGATGAAAACCGATTGCCCGGGGATCATCAACCGAAAACGAAACATGATGGTAAAAAAACCGAAAGACATGGACCCATCCGCGCTTGTGCAGATGGTGCATCTGCCGGATATGGCATCCCAGGGCGTTTTTGTGGCCCATACCATTGCCCGAATGCTTGCCCGGGACAAGGGGCTGCGGCCGGAGGATATTGCGGTGGTGTCCCGCACCGGCATCGGGTTTCCACCGCTGGTGGCGGCCCGGATGGCCCTGGCAAAACAAGGCATCAATTTCTGCTATGCCATAAAGACCAGCAGCGGATTTCCCATATTAAAAATCCGGGAGATTCAGGCGGTGATCCGGTTTCTGGAGAATTTGAAAAATGCGCGTATGCGTCCCTGTGATTTGAAAACACAGGCCATGGCGCAGTTTAACCGAAAAAATATCTGGACGGACCAGATCGCGCAAATGCTGGATGCCTGGTGCGCCACAACCCGTGATATGGAAATCTCCGTGGTTTATGCCAGGGATTTTGTACTGGAAACCCTGCTCGAAGAGCGGCGGGAGCATAAAACCGGAAACGGGGTGTTTCTGGGCACGGTGCACAGTGTAAAAGGCATGGAATTTCCGGTTGTTTTTATCCTGGACGGGGGCTGGCGGCCAAGCGATACTGAAGAAGAGCGGCGTCTGTATTATGTGGGCATGACCCGGGCAAAAAAGCGCCTGTACGTGTGCCACACGGAGGGCAGCGACAATCCCCACACCCGGCTGCTGCGGGATAATCCTTATGTTCACGCAGATACGGCATCCGCGGGCAGCATCAAGGGATTCTCCGATAACCTGACCGTCTCCACCCTGGGCATGGCAGATATTTACCTGAATTATCCGGCCCTTTTCCCGGAATCCCATGAAATCCACCGAAATTTATCCGACCTTGAAACCGGGGATACTGTCGGACTTGGGCAGAAAAACGACCGAATTTACGTCTACACCGGCGCCGGCCGAAAAATCGCCCGATTGTCCCGGCAAGGGGCGGACAACTGGCGGCCCCTGCTCCAGAACATTGTCACGGCCCGGATTCTGGGCATTGTCGAGCGCCGTGAGCAGGATAATGACGACAAAAAGTTTAAAAAAGCCTTAACAGAGGCCTGGGAAATCCCGATTGTGGAAATTCTGCATCAAAAAACCTGACGGGGCTGCGGAAAGCCATGCCCCTCACCGGTGCCGGCCGGGCGGCAATCCGGGAAAAGCCAAGGCGGCTCTACCGAGATAAGATTTTTTGAAGATGCACTTATTTGACAAAACCGTAAAAAGTCAAAAATCATCTTCTCTCTTCATTCCCGCGAAAGCGGGAATCCAGCAATTTCAATATCTTCTGGATGCCGGATCGGGCCTGCCCCGGAATGCTTTTATCCGGGGTCCGGCATGACGGAAACGGACTTTTTACGGTTGCATCTCAATGTCATTAACTTAGGCCATATGCGTAGGGGAGGGGTTTATCCCCTCCCGGCATGGGTCGCCTTTTTCACGGGAGGGGGTAAACCCCTCCCCTACAT